>NZ_JBEFTW010000001.1:0-546108 GCF_040196095.1 Actinopolymorpha sp. B17G11 | reverse complement strand
ACACCGCGAGCGGATCACTCATCGAAGCGGACAGGATGAATACCAGGGGATAGAGCACGGCGAGAAGGAACAACGTCAGCACGACGTAGTTCGAAATCGTGAAGATCCGATCGGACCGGGTCTCCCTTATCCTGACGGCTGTGGAAGCCACGCCACCCCTCCTCGCCCGCTCGTTCGACTGGTTTCTTGGTCGTTGTGCGACGTTCGGGTCAGGCGTACTTCTCCTCATAGGCCGCCTGGTAGGCATTCAGGTAGTTCGCCACGCCCATCCGGTCGAAGGTGTCGACGTACTTCTGCCACGCCGCGTCGTCGTTGATGTCGAGCTGTCCCATGGTGAACTTCGCCTCGTGCTGCAGCACGTGGTTCTCGATCGACGTGGCCAGCTCACCAGTAACTGCGGCCTGATCCTCCGTCAGGTAGACCGGCGGGAGCTGCAGGCTCCGGTCCTGGCGCAGGTTGTAGTACTTCTGGGACTCCTCGTACAACGGCTTCTCGAACGTCGGCTTCTCCGGGTCGACAACCTCGCCGAGCCGGAAGTCACTCGACCGGTAGTTCACACCGAGCTGGCCCCACCACAGGCCGTCGTCGGGAGGCCAGGTCCCGATCGTGGTCCACAGAGCCTGCTTGCCGTTGATCCCGACCTCGCCGTCCTTGGCATATCGCCAGTCCTTGCCGTTGTACGCCTGCAGCTGCGCCTCGAGCTCGTACTGCCCGTCGGCCCACGCCACCGCGACCTCGGGGTTCTTGCAGGCGCTGGTGACGACGAAGCCACCGTTGATCCCCGCCGCACCGTAGTAGTTCCAGTGGGCCGTCGCGGTTCCGTCCGGGCCTTTCAGGGTCGGAACACAGACGTAGTCGCGCCAACGCGCCTTGGGGTCCTCGACGTCAACGGTCACGAAGTTTCCCCAGTCCCACACCCGAGCGGCTCCCAGGATGTTGTCGCCGGCACTGTTCCCGACCCGCTGCAGCGCCTCGACATCTTGGGTGAACGCTTCCTTGGCGAGCAGCCCCTGGCTGAACAGCCGATTCTGGTAGCGCAAACCCTCACGCCACTCGGGCTTGTTCGCCACGAAGTCGACCTTGCTGTCGTTCAAGAACAGCCACGGAGGATCCATCCACGGTCCTGGGTTGTAGATGAACGACCCCATGAAGAAGTTGCTCAACGGCTGGTCCGAGACGCCCGACAGCGGCACCTCGTCCTTCTTCCCGTTGCCGTTCGGGTCGCCGTTGGCGAACCCCTTCAACGCTTCCTCGAACTCGTCCAGCGTCTCCGGCACGCCGAGGCCGAGCTTGTCCAACCACGCCTTGTTGATCCACATCCGTTGGATGCCGCAGTTGCAGTGGAAACAGTCGTTGACGTACGGCATCGTGTAGATGTTGCCGTCGTTGGCGGTGATGAGGTCCTTGACGTCCGGGTAGTCCTTGAACATCCCCTTGATCTCGGCGCCGTAGTCCTCGATCAGCTCATTCAGGGGGATGAACATTCCCTGCGAGCCGTACAGCATCTGCTGCGCCGGACTGAAGTTGATGTTCATGAAAGCGTCGGGAACGTCGCCGGACGCGATCATGGCGTTGACCTTCGTCAAGGCGTCCGGCGAGCCGGCCTCGCCGGCCACCACCTGCCACTCGACGTGGACACCGGTCTTGTCCTCGTACCACTTGCTGAAGGCGTTGTCCTTCCAGTCACCGACCGACGTGCTCTGTGGCACGACGATCTTCAACGTGACCTTCTCCTTCACGATCGTCGCCTTCTTCGACGCGATCGGGCCGACATAGCCCTCGGGATAGATGACGTCCTGGTTCGGTGTGGACTTCGGGCCACCCTTCGGCACCAGTGCTTTCTCGGCCGGCCCGCCCCCCTCCGGCTCGCCACCACCGCTGCACGCGGCCACCAGGGAGCCTGCCGTCGCCGCCGACAAGCCCAGACCTAGCGCACGGGTGACGAATTGCCGTCGGGAGAAGCCACTCTGTCCGATGTGCGGTGCCGACTCATGCCACTCTTCAACTGCCATGTGCGTACTCCTCTGTGCTGGGAAGGTCGACTGTCGGACTGACCCCCGTCGCTTGGATCACGGTTGTAGATCGGAAGCGGACGAGCCAGGAACACCTCGAGGTGTGCGCATCGCCCACGTGGCCAGAGGGTCACCACCGCCGTGTCGTTGTGACGAGGGGCGGTGTTCGCGCCAGTACCGTCTGGAACCGGCGTCCGCTCTGGACTCACCGCAACCTCCCTCGGACACCGTTCAGCGTCTGATCGGCTCATTGCCTGGTGGCACTACAGACAGCTGCTTGGTGGTTCCGGCGAGCCGTTCCGATTGCCGCGTTGGCTGGGTGGCCAACTTCCACCCGCCGCGAGCCGATGCAGGCCACGGGTGCATGAACCGGGAGTCGAGGTCTGGCGCCCACCCGGCTGGAGAGTGCCGCTTGATGTGGGCAAGAATCTATACGATAGATATGTAGTGTCTAGAGTCGTGGCCAAATTCGGCCGCCGGTGAATGCGGGCAGTCGCTGCGGGCGCTGCGCTCCCCCCACGGACTGGGCATAGGCCTAGGATCGACAGTCGCGATCGACCAGCCTGCGCAAAGTTCGCGAGTGCAGATTTGTGTGTATGTATATATTCTTAGTGCCTGCATGGCACCGGGACCTGGATGGTGAACGTGTCGACTGACCCTCTCCCACTCGAGCGGCTCGCACCGCGACGAGTGCTTGTCGACGAGGCAGTCGCCGCGGTCCGCAACCTGTTGATGGACCAGACGATCCGCCCCGGCCAAAGCCTGATCATTGGCCGACTCGCTACGGCGCTGGGGGTCTCGCACACGCCCGTTCGCGAGGCGCTCGCGAGCCTGGAGTCAGAAGGACTCGTCGTCAAGCGACCACAACGCGGATACTTCGCGACCGAGTTGCTGACGAACGAGGAAGTGAGAGAGCTCTTCGAGCTCCGACTCCTTCTCGAGCCCTGGGCCGCCGCAGAGGTCGCCGCCGCCTCCCGACACATCGATGTCAGCGGACTCCGAGCAGAGCTTGACCAATTCGCCACCTCGCTACGATCCGGACCGGAGCCTCCATACCGGCTGCTCTGTGACCATGACATCCGCTTCCATGGCCTCCTGATGCGACTGTGCGGAAACCGTCAGGTCGCACAGGCCTTCGCGCGTACCCACTGCCACCTCCATCTCCTTCGTATCCAAAGTCGAGCATCGAAGGCTGATGTCACCAGGCAGGAACATGAAGCCATCGTGTCCGCGATCGAAAGCCGTGACCTTGACGCTGCGGCCGACGCGATGCGTACTCACCTGAACGAGTCATGCCGGCGCGCAATCTCACTCCGGTGCCAGACATAGGAGTGACCTATCCGGTCGCCTCACATGTGACAGACAGGGAGAGGGTTGATGGCTGCCTCCGACATTCGAACAGCGGCTGACCTCGCTGCGGTACGCCCGACCGACCGACAGCTCCGCTGGCAGTCCCTGGAGTTCTATGCGTTCATCCACTTCGGCATGAACACGATGACCGGACGCGAGTGGGGCGTGGGCGACGAGAGTCCGTCGGCTTTCGACCCTGCCAACCTGGATGCTGACCAGTGGATGTCCGCTTTCGCCCGCGCCGGCATGAAGGGCGCGATCCTGACAGCCAAGCACCACGACGGCTTCTGCCTCTGGCCGAGTCGACTGACCCAGCACTCTGTCGCTGCCTCGCCGTGGCAGGGTGGTCAGGGAGACGTCGTCGCAGAAGCCGCCTCGGCGGCCGAACGACATGGCTTGGCGTTCGGAATCTACCTGTCACCGTGGGACCGGAGTGAAGCGTCCTACGGCACCGGTGAACCGTACAACGACTTTTTCGTGGCTCAGCTCGAGGAGCTGTTGACGAACTACGGCAAGCTCTTCTCGGTGTGGTTCGACGGAGCCAACGGCGAGGCCGCGGACGGCAGGCAACAGGTGTACGACTGGGAGCGCTACTACGCGACCATCCGCAAACTTCAGCCCGATGCCGTCATCAACGTCTGTGGGCCAGACGTACGGTGGTGCGGAAACGAGGCGGGGCACACGCGCCAGGACGAATGGAGCGTGGTCTCCCGGACGCTGCAGGACACCGAGCGCATCGCGAACCAGTCACAACACGTGGACGACGGAACGTTCGCCAGACTGGTCCGCAGCAACGAGGAAGACCTCGGAAGCCGTGCCGCGCTCGCCGGGTACGACGAACTGATCTGGTATCCCGCCGAGGTCAACACGTCGATTCGTCCCGGCTGGTTCTACCACCAAGCCGAGGACGTCCGGGTGCGGAATGTGGCGGAGCTCTTCAGCATCTACCGTTCGTCCGTAGGCGGGAACTCCACATTCCTCCTCAACGTTCCTCCGACGCCGCACGGCCTGCTCGCTGCGCCCGACGTGGCGACGCTGGCAGAACTCGGCGACATGATCTCTGGCCTCCGCGATCGCACGATAGGCGCAGAGATCTCGTTCTCGTCCGGAGCTGTGGTGGAAGGGGCGACGCAGCAATCCGTGGCGAGACGATGGGGCAGCGATCTCCCACCGGACCCGACCCTGGACCTTGCCAACGGCACCGGGTGGTGGCAGCCAGACGAGGACGACGCTGCTGCGTCGATCACCGTCAACCTGGGCAGCGATACGGTGGTCGAAGCACTGATCCTGAAAGAGGAGATCTCGCTGGGCCAGCGCCTGGAACACGTTGTGGTGTCGGGACACCGTGACGGAGCCACCGCCATCCTGGCCGAGGCAACCTGTGTCGGCTACCAGCGAATTCTCACCTTCCCCCCAGCGAACGTCGACGCGGTGACGGTCGAGTTCAGGCAGGCGCGCGACACCCCCGCAATCGCAGGACTCAGGCTCGTCCGCGCCGGATGAACGGTCGTTCTCGATCACGGCCCCATACACCTCAACCGACATCCGATAACGTGAAGATGTCATGCCGCCCATTGATCGGGGGTTTGCGAACCTTCCCCCGGAGTTCACCAACTTCGTCGGCCGTCGGCATGAGCTGACCGATGTGCGGCGATTGTTGGCTTCGTCGCGTCTGGTGACGTTGACCGGGCGAGGCGGTGTCGGCAAAACTCGGCTCGCGCTCCGGGTGGCCACGAACGTACGGCGCGCATTCGGCGATGGGGTCTGGCTGGTCGAGCTCGACCGGTTGCAAGACCCGGAACTGCTCGCCGAGACCGTGACAGTAGCGCTGGGTCTGCGTGAGCCGTTCGAGGGCCCGCCGATGACAGTGTTGGAGCATTACCTCGCCTCCCGCCAGCTCCTGCTGGTCATGGACAACTGCGAGCATCTGGTGGACGCCGTCGCGAAGCTGGTCGCCACCTTGCTGCGTTCCTGCCCGGAGCTGCGGGTGTTGGCCACCAGCCGCGAGCCACTGAGTACCTACGGAGAAGTCACGTTGCCGGTGCCGTCTCTGCCGTTGCCGGACGAACAACTGCCGGCCTCCCCACAGGAATTGTTCCGGATCGAGGCGGTGGCCCTGTTCGTCGACCGGGCGACGGCCGTAGCGCCTGGATTCGCCCTCACCCGGGACAACCAGGCCGCCGTGGCGGAGATCTGTCGCCGGCTGGACGGCCTGCCGCTCGCGATCGAGCTGGCGGCGGCGCGGCTGCGGGTGTTGAGGCCGCAGGAGATCGCCGACCGGCTGAAGGATCGGTTCCGGCTGCTGGACAAGGGCCCACGCGGCGCTCCCACCCGACAGCAGACGCTGCTGTCCTGCATCGAGTGGAGCTATGACCTTTGTTCCACGCAGGAACAGCTGCTCTGGACCCGGCTGGCAGTCTTCGCCGGCGGCTTCGACCTGGACGCCGCGGAGTCCATCACCGCCGGGGAGGACCTGGTGGCGGACGTCGTGCTCGAGGTCGTGGCCTCGCTGGTCGACAAGTCGATCGTGATCCGGGAAGGAGATGCGAAGCTCGCTCGCTACCGGCTGCTGGACACCATCCGGGAGTTCGGCCGGGTGAAGCTACAGGAGACCGGCGAGTTCAGCGCGCTGCGCCGACGGCATCGGGACTGGTATGCCCAGCTCGTCGAGCGCGCTGACACCGAGTGGGTCGGCCCTCGCCAGGTGGACTGGCTCACCCTGCTCGACCGGGAGCAGCCAAACATCCGCGCCGCACTGGAGTTCGCCCTCAGCGAGCGTGCTGATGCCCGAACCGCTCTCCGGATGGCCGCCACGCTGTACTCGTACTGGATCGCCCGCGGGCCACTCAGCGAGGGGCGGCGCTGGCTCGACCAAGCCCTAGCCTGCCCTGTTGAGATCAGTTCCGACCGAGTCCGCGCCCTCTATGCGTGCAGCATGCTGGCCGGGCATCAGGGCGACTTTCCCGTGGAGTCGGCCCGCGCGGACGAGGGTGGCGACGTGGCCCGGAAGCTGGGCGATCCTTCGATGAGCGCGCTGATCAATCTCGCCAACGGGTATCTGGCCCACTGGAACGGAGATCTCGCCCGCGGTCCCGTACTTCTGGGGGCCGCTCTCGACGTCTTCCGCGCCGACAACAATCTCCGTGGGCTCCTCGAAGCCCTCTTCGCACTTTCGCTGATGAGCATCCAGCACGATCCGAAGCGAGCACTCGCCTGCCAGCGGGAGATGCTCGCGATCACCGAGCCTCGCAACGAGGTCTGGTTCCGCTCGCTGGCCCTGTGGAGTCTCGGACTCACGACCTGGCTGCAGGGAGAGGCCCGACAGGCGGTCGACCTCGTACGCGGGAGCCTGCGCCTGAAACGCTCGATCGGCGACCTGCTTGGTATTGCCTGGTGTCTGGAAGCTCTGGCCTGGATCGCGGCGAGCGAGAACGATCACGATCCCCAGCATGCCGCCACGCTGCTCGGCTCCGCCAAGAACCTCATGGAAGCCATTGGTACGTCCCCCTCGATTGGCCAGTTCACTCTGCCGTACCACGGAGAATGCGAGCGGCGTACTCGCCTCGAGCTCGGCGGGGAGGCGTTCGATGCGGCCCTTCAGGACGGCAGGGATCTCGGCCTGCCGGCAGCCCTCGCGTACGCCTTGGGCGAGAGCGTTCGGACAACGCCAGAACCCGCCGCCATCGAGGCGATCCTCACCCCCCGCGAGCGTGAGGTGGCCGAGCTGATCGCCCAAGGGTCGAGCAACAAGGACATCGCCCGCCACCTGGTGATCTCTCAGCGCACGGCCGAGGCCCACGTGGAACACATCCTGGTCAAGTTCGGATTCACCTCCCGAGCGCAGATCGCGGCCCGGGTCGTCGAAGGCAACGAGCTCGGCTAACCAACAGCGCACGATGTGGGCGAAACTCAGCTGGTCGGCGAGGTCGACGAGCGTTGCCCAGGATCCCCGGACGGGCCGAAAGCAGCGATGGTGGGGGCTTCATCTGGTCGACTTTCTCTGCGCAGAAAGCAGCGGCTGCAGCCAGGCTGCGTCCGGGTCGGCGTCGACGAGCAGCGCCTTGACGAGCAGGGTCAGCGGAACGGCCAGCAGCGCGCCGATCGCGCCGAGCGTGAAGGCCCAGAAGACCAGGGACAGCATCGTGAGCGTGGCGGAGACGTCGACGACATTGCCCACCACCTTCGGCTGGAGGACGCTCTGGATCGCCACGTTGGCGACGCTGTACGCCACAATGACGGCGATCATCATCCTCGGTCCGCCCTCGAGCAGCCCGATAACCGCGGGTGGCACCAGGCCGAGGACGAAGCCGATGTTCGGGATGTAGTTGGTGATGAACGACAGCAGACCCCACAGCAATGCTGCCGGAACACCGATCACCAGCAATGCTGCGACGTCGACCACGGCCACGGCGAGACCGAACACCGTGGAGACGACGAGATACCGTCGGGTTCCTGTCGCGAACGTGCTCAGCGCACGTGCCAGTCGGAGCCGCTCGGCCGGCATGGCGAGAAGCTTGTGCCCGAATCCGGCGGCGTCGGCGACCATGAACAGCAGCAGCGTGACGACGAAGCCGAGACTGGTAAGGACGCCGAGGGCGCCGCCGGCGACGCTGGTGGCCACGGTGACCAGCTTGTTGATATCGAGCGCGCCGGCCATCTCCTCCAGCTGCGTCTGGGTAAGGCCCAGGTCGGCGAGCCAGGCCAGCGTGCGGTCGAGCAGCCGGGCGAACTGGACCTGATATGCGGGCAGCAGCGTGGCGAAACGTGCGATCGCGCTGGCGAAGGACACCGCGAGGGCGAGCAGGCAAGCGTAGATGGCGGCCAGGCCGGCGATGGTGCCCACCCAGCCGGGAAGGCGACGGCGCTCGGCCCAGGTATGCAGCGGATGCACGGCGATTGTGAGCACCAGGGCAAGGAACGTCGGTCCGACGATGCCTGCGGCCTCACGCAGGCCCGCTATCACCAGGAACGTGGCCGCCAGTCCGACCAGAATGGTGACCGGTCGCGACATGCCCGACCCAGTGATCCCTTTGCGGGACATTAGTTCTCCTTGGGCCGCCCTCTTGCGCTCTTCCCGGGCACTGACTACGTGACGGGACGAACGGCCCCGCTCCATTCTCGGTCAGTGGTTCCAGCCCATCCTGCCGCCGACAGAGCCGTCGAGCGGACTCTTTGGCCCGGGCCGCTTCGGTGACCTTGGTCCCTGTAGCTGAGTGTCTGCACCTTCCTACGGTCGAGGAAGAGACAGGTGGGAGTGCCGGCACGTGCATCGGCTTACAGCTCGCCTGTACCCCAAGACCTCGGAGGAGCCGATGAGTAGTCCGCAGGCTGAATCGCCACGGTCCGAATCACCGCAGACTGGATCGGCCCAGCCTGAAACTTCGCAGGCTGACCTGCTCCCTGCTGGTCTGGCGCGGCTCGTGGGCCCGTGGTGGCTCTTTCTCCTGACCGGGATCGCGTGGCTGATCGTCTCGATGGTGATGTTGCGGTTCACCGCGACCTCGGCGTTCACCATCGGGATCCTCATGGGGGTCGTCTTCTTGGGGGCAATGGTCAACGAGTTCCTGATTGCGTCCGTCTGGTCGCCGTGGCGGTGGGCCCGCGTCCTGATGGGCTTCCTCTTCCTCGCCGGTGCGATCTGGGCGTTTGTCAGTCCACTGGACGCGTTCTGGGCCCTGGCGACCATCGTTGGGGCGCTGTTCATACTGCAGGGGGCGCTTGTCCTGATCACGTCCATCGAGTCCAGATTCGTGAACAGTGTCTGGTGGCTCGGGGCGGGCGCGGGCGTCATCGAGATCCTCATTGGCTTCTGGGCCTCACAGCAGCTGATTTCGTCCCGCGCGGCGCTGCTGATCTTCTACGTCGGGCTCCTGGCGCTGTTCCGTGGGTTCACCGAAATCGTGCTCGCGTTCGAGGTCAAAGCCGCACGGGACCGTTTGCCTGCAGAGACCGGTGTGCCGGCTCAACGCGGTCAGAGCCGCGCCCCCACGCGATCCGCCAGACGCGCTTGACGGGCGGCCCAAGGGCCGTCTCATGTATTCGGGGTGGAGATCGGGTCGAGGGGGATCCCGAAGCCGGGCGAATCGGGCACCGTGAGCAGACCGTCGTCGAACCGGTAGCCGCTGGTGTCGGCGCCCAGGGTCTGGCCGGGGACGCCTTCCACCACACCCACGTTGCCGAGACCGGCGGCGAGCTGTGCGGCGTACAACGTCTTGAGCGGCACTCCCCAGGCATGCGGCGAGGCGGTGACGCCAAGGTCCGCGAGTCGCGGCAGCAAGGATCGCCAGGCGGTAAAGCCGTACGACACGATGTCCAGTAGGACCACGTCGATCACGCCGGCCTCGGCGAACCGCAGCAGTTGTGCGACGTCCGGGTCGGTCTCACCCTCGGCGATGAGCGTCGACGACCCGGCCCGGTCCAGGGCCTTCCGAAGCCGGGTGAGGTCGTCGGCGTCATCCAGAAACGGCTCCTCCACCCAGTACAGGTCGCATTCGGCAACGGCGTCGAGATACCGCAGGAACCCGTCGCAGTCATAACCGTCATTGGCATCGACCAGGAGGTGCGCATCCGGGTAGGCCGCGCGGACGGCGTGGGTGACCTCGATGTCGCGGGCGTCCCCGGCTGCACGGTCGAGCCACCGGTTGCCGCGACCGATCTTGAGTTTGAACGCGCGGTACCCCATCGCGTAGTCCGCGGCGCAGTTCGCCAGCGGCGCGGCGACGCCGGACGGTGCGTCCTGGGGGTCCAGGTCGTCGAAGTAGATCGCACCGTCGTACGCCGGTATCGACGACTCGCCACACGCGCCGAGCAGCTGGTGGACCGGCAGGTTCAGCAGCTGACCGGCCAGGTCGTGCAGCGCGAAGTCCAGACCGAGGACGGTCGCATCGACGGTGCCGACGGCCGGGTCGAACAGCTCAGCCACCGTACGACCGACCACCTGTTCGGCGGGCGGGACTGCGCCGGCCACCAGACCCCAGCCACTGATGCCGGAATCGGTGTGGAGGATGACGACCTGGCTCTCGGGGCCAGAACCATGACTGCCGAGCCGGGCATTGCGGCCGATGGTGCGCGGGTAACGGGACCTGATGGTGGAGCGTTCAAGGTGGGTGATACGTGCGGACAGCGGGCTCATCGGCCTTCCTCCATGGCGTGGGCGCCGAGGGTGTCGGGCGCAACTCGTCGTCGTACCGTACGGGCCGTTGCTGCTGATCCGATCGCGATCTCTACGTCCCTGACGTCATACAGTACGAGCCGCAACTACGCGCCCGTCTGGTGGTTCCGCACGAAGACCTCGATCGACTGGCCGGCAGGGTTGGCTCAGCTGGGTGCGGCTCATCGGGCATTGAGCAGCGCACCGACCAACTGCCGAAGGTCCTCAGCTGTGCCCGCATCGCTGACGGGTCCTCGAGCGTACGGCAGAGGACGAAGGCGCGCCCGACCGATGATCTGGCTGCACACGCGTATCCAACAGCCGATCGATGAGTGGGTGTATCGCCTGACGCGCGGGCGGACCACCGCGCCCTCGTGGCTCTCGGATCTACCCATCGTCATGCTCACGACGACAGCGGCCACGTCGGATTCCCGTACTCGTCCTCGAGTCAGCCTGCTGACTCCCTGCCAAGGCGGCTGCGGCGGGCCGGGCGCGGTTCGTTACCGCGATGGTGTTCGGGCCACGTAGACAGTGTTGACTGCCTCGCGTCCCTGCAAGGGGTTGTGGAAGCGGACGACCTCGGCTTCTGCCGCTGCGAAGACTTCGGCGAGGACGGCGACGAACTCCTGGTCGGGCGGATCGTTCGACCAGAGTGCGAAGACGCCACCGGGATGGAGGTGCTCGGCGAGCCGCCGCAGTCCCGCCGGCAGATAGAACTCGGCATGACTGGGAGCCAGGACGTGGCGCGGAGAGTGATCGATGTCGACGATGATCGCGTGGAACCGCCGGCCCGGCTCGGCAGGATCTGGCCCCGTACCGGACCGGAGCATGGCGAAGAAGTCGCCATTGACGAGCCGGCACCGCCGGTCGGATGTCACCTCGGCCCCTGCGGGTATCAACCCACCTTGGTGCCAGTCGATCACCTCACCCAGCGCCTCGACGACAACCAACGAACGCACATTCGGGTGATCCAGTACGGCACTGGCGGTGAAACCGAGTCCGAGCCCACCCACGGCCACATCGACCTCGGTCCCGGACAGGCTGCCGAGCGCGAGGTGCGCCAGCTGCACCTCGGCAACCGTGAACAGGCTCGACATCAAGAACTCGTCGTCCAGCTTGATCTCGTACACCTCTTTGCCGACCTGGGGATCCCACCTGCGCCGCAGGCTGATCTCACCCATCTGGGTAGGCCGCGAGTCCAACACCCGAAACCGCGCGCTCACCATGCATCCGTTCCGCCCACATCCATTCCTGGATCGTAGGCGGACGCGGACCCATGCGAGGGCCTTGCCTCCTTTCGTGTCGCTGGCTTGTCGCGACCACGGCTGGGTACGACCAAGGGCGAAGCCTGGAGGCAGATCTTGGCGCCCCCTCCCCGTGCTCGCGTCGACGCGGTGATGGACGCCGACGCACGTGAGGACAAGGGGCGGCCATGGTCGTCGAGACGGTCGGCGTCGAGGAGGAGTACCTCCTGGTCGACCCGGTGTCCCGAAGGCCCTCGCCGGTGGCTCAGCGGGTCCTCGACCGTGCCCGAGCCACCGGCGCACTGCCTGCGCACGCCGAACTGCATCCCGAGCTCGTCGCCACCCAGATCGAGGCTGCCACGAGCCCGTGCGCCACCACAGAGGACATCCGCAAGGAGCTCGAGACCCTCCGGGCACTGCTGTGTCTCGTGGCACTCGAGGAGGATGCGCGGCTGGTTTCTGTCGGCCATCCCGTGTTGTTCGACAAGGCACCGCCCGTCATGGCCGGCGACCGCTTTGCCCGCATCACCGAGCTGTACGCCGAATCCGTACGCACGTACCAGGCGTGCGGATGCCACGTCCACGTGGGAACCCTGGACCGGGAGAGTGCCCTCCAGGTGGTGAACCGGCTGCGTCCGTGGCTTCCCACTCTGCTTGCCCTGTCGGCAAACTCCGCGTTTGACCGCGGCCGTGACACGTCGTATGACAGTTGGCGGATCATTCTCCAGTCGCAGTTTCCCGGCGCGGGAATTCCGCCGCACTTCCGTTCGGTCGCTCATTATGAGGACGAGCTGCAACGACTGATCGATGCGGGAATGCTCGTCGACGCGGACATGACGTTCTGGTTGGCGCGTCCGTCACGGCGGTTCCCCACGGTTGAGATCCGCGTCGCCGACGCGTGCGCGAGCGTCGCGGACACTGTGCTGCAGGCGGCGCTCACCCGGGCGCTGGTCCGGCGGGCTCTTGTCGATGTCGAAGCCGGCCGGGAGGTTCCGGAGTTCTCCGACCAGAGCGCCGCCGCCGCAATGTGGAGTGCAGCGCGACATGGACTCCGCGGTCCTGCCATCGATCCCATCCAGGGCGGCAGAATCCCGGCCATGGAACTACTTCGCCGGTTGCTTCGGCACGTACGCACACAACTGGACGAGTGCGGCGATCTCCCACTCGTCCAGGATCTGGTGGAGCGGACCCGCCGGACCGGGACGGGAGCGGCCCGGCAGCGAGAGGTCGCCCCGTCCGGACCGATGGCGATCGTCGACATGCTCATCGACCTGACGGCGCGGGAGGAGGACGTCCCCCAACGGTTTGCCCACCATGGCGACGGGTAGACCGACGCACGTGAGCGGCTCGGCGGCTGGTGTGGAGCCCGGGAACCCAGCACCAGGCGGAGCCCAGCGGTCGGCTCGCCATGAGCCTGTTCTTCCGACCCCGCGCGGGCACCTGTCGTCGGCGGTAACGCAGGCATTGAGCGGCGGCGGAGCGTCGGCACTCCTGGATCGTGACCCGATCGTCGCGGTCGATGCCTACAGCGACGACCTGCAACTCGCCCTCTACACCTGTTACGAACTGCACTATCGGTCGTTCGCTGGTGTGGACGGGCAGTGGGAATGGGATCCCGATCTGTTGCGGTTCCGCGGCGAGATGGAGCGCGCGTTTCTCACCGCACTGCACCGGGACGTCGTTCCCAGTAATGACATCGGGCAGGCGCTCGAACCACTTCTGGCCGAGCCGCTCGAAGCCGAAGGAGTTTCCCAGCATCTGAGAGACATTGGTGAGATGTGGCAGCTCCGCGAGCACATCGCCATGCGGTCGCTCTATCACCTCAAGGAGGCGGATCCGCATGCCTGGGTCATCCCTCGCCTGACCGGCCAGGCGAAAGCATCCCTGGTGGCTGTCGAGTACGACGAGTTCGGTGCCGGACGGCCAGCCCGTGCACATTCCCAGCTCTTCGCAGATCTCATGGCGGGTCTCGGTCTCGATACGCGCTACGGCTACTACCTCGACGCGGCCCCGGCAGAAATGATCGCAACCGTGAACCTCATGTCCTTGCTCGGCCTGCATCGTTCGCTCCGGGGAGCACTGGTCGGGCACTTCGCGGCGGCCGAGATCACGACGGCGCCGAGCGCCCGCCGGATGACCCGGGCCCTTGAACGACTGGGAGCCCCGGACGCCTGCCTGACCTTCTACCTCGAACACGTCGAGGCCGACGCCGTGCATGAGCAGGTGATGCGTCACGATGTCATCGGCGACCTGGTGAGCCACGAACCTGACCTCGGTCCCTCGATCGTCTTCGGCATCGACGCGACGACATGGCTTGAGGGCAGGGTCACCGCGCACCTGTTGACTTCCTGGGACCGCGGCCAGTCGTCCTTGCGGACAAGGGGTTAGGCGCCCATGTCCCGCCGTCCGCGGGTGCGACGTCGATGGCTCGTGTCGCAGAGGGGATAGGTGTTGCTCCGTCGGCACGTGCATACGGCCACGATGAAGCGGTCGGACCGCACGATGCCTTCGTCATGGACGAGTTCCACGGGTCCCTCGATCAAGATTGGGCCATCGGGCACGATCCTGACCGCGCGATGTTCCCAGTCGTGATGTCGACAGTCCCGACACTGGCACGACTCATCGCGACCTGGCGCGTCGCGGCCGATCGACTCACTCTCGGCTGGCACGGATCACGACCAACTCATCATCTCGTTGTCCCTGGCGGATGTAGCCCTGCTGTTCGAGCCAGCGCGCCCGTCGGCTCATCACCGGCCCGAACGGCACCTTCAACCGGTCGCGGACACGGGCATGAAGGCCCGCCTCCCGCAGCTGACGGATGGTCCTGTCCACGCCGCACAACGCGGACTGGACCAGCAACAGAATTCCGGACGCCGTGAGCACACGAGGCAACATCGCGCACAGCGGATCGAGGACGGCCCGACCGTCAGGTCCCGCGTCCCAGCGAGGGGAGGACTGCTGCCGGCGACCGTCCGTCCACGACCTCACGGTTCGCGTCGGCACGTACGGCGGATTTGCCAGAACCAGACTGAAGCGTTGGTCCAGGACGGGATCGAGCAGATGCCCCCGGCGTACCTCGAGCGGAAGGCGGCAGAAGAACGCATTGGCCCGGGCTGTCCAGACCGCACGCCGGGAAATGTCGACGGCGGTGACATTCTTCGCCCCGCCGCGGGCCGCCGCGACCGCAATTGCACCCGTACCCGTGCAGATGTCGAGGACACTCGCGTAGTCAGACACCGACTCGCGCCACAGCGACTCGACAAGCAGCCGCGTGTCGTGCTGCGGTGCGTACACCCCTGGAAGTCTCAGCAACCACATGACTGATCACCGTGCCTTCGGTGCAGAAATGAATATCACCACGGTGTGCCCGAGTTGCTGCCGACAGAGGAATTGCTCATGCCGGCGAGCCCGATTCCTTCGTACCATGAAGGACTGATCACTCGCCTGTGTCTCGCACTATTCGTGCCTCGGGAGCGGGCCTGGAATGTGCGTTATGAAAGCCCGTGGGAAGAAGGGGCCGACGAAATCCTCGCGACAGCTCGCGATAAAGCAGAGCCAGAGTCGCGGAGTCCGCGTCACTGGGGGACGGTCGACACGCGGCGGCGCACGGCGGTGGCGGTGAACGTGCAGGCCAGCGCGGCGGTGAGGGCGAGGAGGCCGTATCCCCAGGTGTAGTCGAGGGCAAGGCCGTAGACCGCGCCCATGACGAGTGGCGGGAAGAAGCCACCGAGGCCACCGGCGGCGCCGACGACGCCGGTGACCGCGCCGACCCGCTCCGGTGGCACGACCCGGGCGACGAGTGCGAACACCGCACCAGAGGATGATCCGAGGGCGGCGGCCATGCCGAGGAAGGCGACCGTCCCGACCGGGATCAGCGGCGGTTCGAACGCGGCGACGAGAGCGAGCACGGCCACGACCGCATACCCCCACGCGAGGACGGGCACCGCACCGATCCGGTCCGCCAGCCATCCGCCGACAGGTCGCGTGAGGACGGCGACGACGACGAAGCCCGCCGTGCGCAGGCCGGCGTCGGAGCGCTGCAGGTCATAGGCGGTGACGAGGTAGGTGGGCAGATAGACGCTGAACGCGACGAAACCGCCGAACGCGGCGGCGTAGAGGAAGGAGAGTTGCCAGGTCGCGACCAGCCGGAGGGTCGACCCGATGCGCGCGACGAGTGAGCCGGTCACGACGGTGTGGAAGGGCGGCTGGGTGCGTACGAAGAGCGGCCGGCTGAAGCTCAAGGCCGGCGGCCGGTTCCGCAAGCTGCTCACCATCTTCGCCAACCCGGTGCTGCCGAACATCCGCGACTACTACGAGCCCTGGACCTACGACTACGAGAACCTCACCAACGCGCCTCTCGGCGACGACTTTCCGGTCGCCCAACCCAAGTCACTGATCTCCGGCGAGCCGATGCAGGTGGAATGGAGCGCGAACTGGGACGACAGCCTCGGCGGGGGCGCGGAGGTGGCAGATGCCGACCCGATCGTGGAACGGGTCGCAAACAGGCAGAGGACAAGATCCGCCTCGAGTACGAGCGGACGTTCATGTTCTACCTGCCGCGGATCTGCGAGCACTGCCTCAACCCGTCGTGCGTGGCGTCGTGCCCGTCCGGCGCGATGTACAAACGGGCCGAGGACGGCATCGTGCTGGTCGACCAGGACAGGTGCCGCGGTTGGCGGATGTGCGTGACCGGGTGTCCGTACAAGAAGGTCTACTTCAACCACCGCACCGGCAAGGCGGAGAAGTGCACGTTCTGCTATCCCCGGGTCGAGGTGGGCCAGCCGACGGTGTGCTCGGAGACCTGCGTGGGCCGGTTGCGCTACATCGGGCTGTTCCTCTACGACGCCGACCGGGTGACCGAGGCGGCGTCCGTCGCCGACGAGAAGGAGCTGTACGCCGCCCAGCTCGACGTGCTCCTCGATCCGAACGACCCGGACGTGATCGCCGCCGCCCGGCGCGACGGCATCGCCGAGGACTGGATCAGCGCGGCCCAGCGCTCTCCGGTCTACGCGCTGGCGAAGGACTACCGCGTGGCGCTGCCGCTGCATCCGGAGTTCCGGACGATGCCGATGGTGTGGTACGTCCCGCCGCTCTCACCCGTCGTCGACGCGCTCGCCGAGACCGGCCACGACGGCGAGGACGTCGACAACCTGTTCGGCGCCATCGACGCGATGCGTATCCCGATCGAGTACCTCGCGGAACTGTTCACCGCCGGCGACCCTGCGCCGGTGCGGCGGGTGCTGCAGAAGCTGTCCGCCATGCGTGCGTACATGCGGGCGATCAACCTCGGCGACGTGCCGGACGAGTCCATCGCGACGGCGGCCGGCAGCACCGGCGCGGAGCTCGCCGCCCTCTACCGGCTGTTGGCCATCGCGAAGTACGACGAGCGCTACGTGATCCCCACGGCGTACGAGGTCGAAGGCCGCCAGCTCGAGGAGATCGGGTGCAGTCTCGACTACGACGGTGGCCCCGGGATGTACGAAAGCGGGCCTTTCGGCGAGGCGTCCGGGCGGCCGACGCCTGTCTCGGTCGAGACGTTCCACGCCCTCAAGGACCGCCAGACCGGCGAGGGTATCGCCGACCCCGAACGCAAGCGGACCCAGATCAACCTGCTCAACTGGGACGGCCAGGGCATGCCCACAGGGATCTTCCCGCCCCGCCACCGCGACAGCACCGACGGGAGGGACGGGTCATGACGACCTCCCAGCACGGGCGGGTGGTCTGCCAGGCCGCGTCGATCCTGCTGCAGTACCCCGGCGAGGACGTGCGTGCCCGCGTCCCGTTGGTCGATGCCGCCGTGACAGGACTGCCGGACGGTACGCCAAGAACCGCGCTTCGCGGGTTCCTCGACCACCTCACGGCAACCCCCGAACGCGAACTCGCCGAGCACTACGTCGCCACCTTCGACCGGCGCCGCCGCTGCTGCCTCTACCTCACCTGGTGGATCGACGGTGAGACCCGCCGGCGGGGCCAGTCGCTCACGGCGCTGAAGGAGCGCTACCGGCGCGGTGGTCTGGAGCTCTCGGCGAACGAACTCCCGGACTACCTGCCGGTCGCCCTGGAGTACGCCGCCACCGGGGATCTCGCCGACGGTCTCGCACTGCTCCAGGACCACCGGGCAGGTATCGAGTTGCTCCGGCTCGCCTTGCGCGACGTGGGTTCCGCGTACGCCGGAGTCGTCGAGGCTGTGTGCGCACTGCTTCCCGGCCCGTCGCCGGCCGACAGAGCCGCGGCCCAGAAGCTCGCCCGCACCGGCCCGCCCCAGGAGAGCGTCGGCCTGGAACCCTTCGCGGTCACGACGCCCGGGGCGCAGGAAGGAGCCAGCCGCCGATGAGCCCACTCGACATCCTGGCCTGGGGCGTCCTGCCGTACGTCACGATCGCGATCCTGGTGGCGGGCACGATCTGGCGGTACCGCTACGACCAGTTCGGCTGGACCACGCGGTCCTCGGAGCTCTACGAGTCACGCCTGCTGCGGATCGGCAGCCCGCTGTTCCACTTCGGCATCCTCGTCGTCGTTGTCGGCCACGTGATCGGGCTCGTCGTCCCGGCTTCCTGGACGTCCGCTGTCGGGATGTCCGAGCGTGCCTACCATGTCCAGGCGCTGCTACTCGGCGGCGTCGCCGGCTTCGCCACCCTCGCCGGTATCGCCATCCTCGTCTACCGCCGGCGTACGACCGGACCGGTGTTCATGGCCACCACCCGCAACGACAAGGCGATGTACGTCGTCCTCGTCGCCGCCATCGTCGTCGGGCTGGCCACGACGCTGCTCGGCGCCGGTGTCGTCGGTGCTGAGCACGACTACCGCGCGACCGTCTCACCGTGGTTCCGCTCGCTGTTCGTGCTCCAGCCCGACATCGGCGCGATGGCGGCAGCGCCGCAGTCGTTCCAGCTGCACACGCTGATCGGCATGCTGCTGTTCGCGATGTGGCCGTTCACCCGCCTCGTGCACGCGTTCACCGCACCGGTCGGCTACCTGTTCCGCCCGTATATCGTCTACCGGTCACGCGCGGTCCACCCCACGCGAACTCCGCGTCGCGGCTGGGAACGCGCCAGGTGAGGCGCTGCCTGCGCCGAACCTCCTCCGACACGACGCACGAGACCCGCTCTCAGGCGTGGGGAGCCGTGCCATTCGGCCGGTCCCGGAAGTCGAGTCGACGCGCGTTGACACGCAAACCTGGGCCGACCTAGCGTCAAACCTGACCTTGAGTTGAAGGTCTCTGTGACCGCGCCGATTTGCGAAAATCCGGATCACGTCGGCCAGACGAACTATTCAGCCGTCAAGAGAAAGCTTCCGAAGGAGAATAAAATGCTGGAGGCATTCCAGGATCAAGGGTATGTCGTCTTTCCTGGATTCCTTGACAAGGCAGAAATCGACACGCTGAAGGCAGCCGTGGACCGGCATGTGTCGGCGCAGCCGCGGCGGCATGCGTACGAGGACGAGCACATCGGCGCACTCGTCTGGCATCCACGGGTGAGTGAGATGGTCGACGAGCTCATGGGTGGACGGTACGTGTTCCACCACATCCATGCCGCCCGTCACGACGCCGGCATGGAGGGGGTGTCGTGGCACCAGGACTACGAGCAGTACCCCCAGACCAACCGCTCGCATCTCATGGTGCACGTGTTCTTCTACCTCAACGGGCTCAACGGCACGATCGGCGACCTGCTCTTCGTGCCCGGCTCCCACAGGCACGCCACGGACAGCCACGCGCTGACCTTCCTCGGCGACTCCGATCTCCCGGGGATGGTCACCGTCGATGACGTGCCGCCTGGTTCGGTCCTGATCGTGCACTCGGGGATGTGGCACGCACGTCGCGCCAAGCCCGGTGGCGAGGACAGCCCGCGCTGGTTCGTCGACGCGTCCTACTGCCAGTCAGGGGTCAGGTGGCCGTCGTACCGGGCACCGGGCATGCTCGCCGACCTGCGTGAGCGGCACGTGGCGGCTGGCGGTACGCGTCCGTGGCTCTTCGACGAGTCTCAGTTCTTCGACGGCGCCCGCGCGCGGCAGACGATGGGAAGCGTCGAAGGGAGCGTGCTGCTCGACCTTCCGCAGTGGCAGACCTCATGAGGCTGCTCGTCACCGGCGCCACCGGCAAGGTGGGCCGGGCCCTCATCGACAAGCTCCTCGGCAGCTGTGAGACCCGCGCGCTCTGCCACAACAGACCCCTCGATGTCCACGGTGTCGAATGTGTCTTCGGGACGATCGCCGACCGGGACACTGCGCGCCGGGCCATGGCGGACGTGACCCACGTCGTTCATCTGGCCACCTGCAAGGAGACGCCCGACGAGATCATGGACGTGGCCGTCAAGGGCCTGTTCTGGCTGCTCGAAGAAGCGCGGGAGAGTCCGACCTGCCAGCGGTTCGTCCTCGTCGGTGGCGACGCCGCTGTCGGTCATTTCGTCTACAAACACCCCGGCCCGGTGACCGAGACACAGCGGCACACCGCCTACCAGGGGTGTTACGCACTGTCGAAGGTCCTCGAGGAGGTCATGCTCGAGCAGTACCAGATCGCCTACGGCCTGAACGCCACCTGTCTACGAGCGCCCTGGATCATGGAGCGGGACGACTTCCGGTACACGCTCTCGTTCGGTCCCGACCAGTTCGGTGGACCGGCGTGGCGCGAGCTCGTGGACGGCGACATCCCGGAGCAGGCTGTCCCGCTCGCGCTGGACGCCGACGGCGCGCCGCTGAAGCGCAACTTCGTCCACGTCAGCGATCTTGTCGAAGCGATCGCCCTTGGATTGGAACACCCGGCCGCCGCCGGCCAGACGTTCAACATCTGCATGGACGAGCCGGTCAACTACCAGAACGTGGCGGAGTACCTCGCGAAAACGCGTGGCCTGCCCACCGTCAAGGTGCCGACGCCCTACCACTCGACCTGGCTGGACAACACGAAAGCCAAGCTTCTGCTCGACTGGAAGCCGCGGTACGACACCGAACGCCTCATCGAGGACGCCTGGACCTACCAGCGAAGTCCAGACGATCCCCGCATCGTCTGGTACCCGGGATAGGAACAGGTCGGCGGCCTCCCGCCGGCTCCTCACCCTTTCGACATGGCGCCCCCCTGCGCGGCCTGGATCACGCCCTGGATGGCTTGGGAGACGCAGCCGGCGGCGGCGTCGGGATCGGGCTGGCCGGCGTCCAGCCAGGCAATGACCGCTTCGAGGGTGACGGTTGGCACCAGGAGAGCCGCCCAGTCGCGCCAGGGACCTTGGGGGATCGCGGCGGAGAGGTGCCGGAGGGCGATGTCGGTCGATGCCGAACGCAGCGAGTCGACCACGTCGCGGAACTCCGGCTCCCTCGCGGCGAAGCGGAACAGCAGCCGAAATCCGTCCGGTTCGGCGGCGGCGGCACGAAGAAGCGCGGGGATGCTGGTGTCGTCGTAGTTGTCGGTGCCCACGGTGGCGGCAAGCCGGGCGCGTGCCCGGTCGAGCACGGCGCGGTAGAGATCGTTCTTGGACTCGAAGTGCCGGTAGAGGATCACGTGGGTGATGCCGGCCTCGGTGGCGATGTCGTTGAGACCTGTGGCGGCGTATCCAGCACGGGCGAACGCCCGGGTGGCGGCAGCGAGGATTTGCTCCCTGCGTTCGGCACGGGGCAACCGCCGGGGCGTTGGCCGCACCGCTTCCCGGTCGACAGCCATGTCAGACCTCCTCTTGTATAACCGGAACTATACAACTACCTTTGTTAAATCGAACTTATACACACTGGAGGACGCATGGACACGGAGGCTCAGCTGCCGTTCGAGCAGACGCATCCACTCGACGTCGCACCAGCCCTGCGCGCGCTGCAGTCAGACGGCACGGTGCATCGGGTGCGCACCGCGGTCGGCGACGACGCCTGGCTGGTCACCGGCCACGCAGAGGTACGACGGCTGCTGGCCGACGACCGGCTCGGCCGGTCCCATCCCACGCCGGAGACCGCGGCTCGCACCGGTGAGTCCGTGCTGTTCGGCGGGCCGCTGGGCAACTTCGCCACGGAGGCAGTCGACCATGCGCGGATGCGTTCGCTGCTCCAGCCGCACTTCTCCCCCGGGCACATGCGTTCCCTGCGACCACGGGTCGATGCCCTGGTCACCCAGTTGCTGGACGAGATGGCCGGGAAAGCTCCCCCGGTGGATCTGGTCGCTGCCCTGGCCCTTCCGTTGCCGATCCTGGTGATCTGCGAGTTGCTCGGCATTCCCTATGAGGACAGGGACCAGTTCCGCGCCTGGACCCAGGCAGCCGGCAACGTACGCGACCGGGACCGCTCTGTGCAGGGTATGGCTGAGCTGTTCGGCTACGGCAAGCGGCTGGTCGCCGACAAACGTCGGCATCCCGGCGACGACGTGATCTCAAGGCTGTGCGCCACCGATGGCGTCTCCGACGACGAGGCTGCGGGCCTGTCGATGGCATTGCTGTTCGCCGGCCACGAGACCACCGTGGTCCAGATCGGTTTGGGCGCCCTGCTGTTGCTGGCCAACCCCGACCAGTGGCAGGCCCTGCTCGACGACCCGAGTCTCATCTCGAACGCCGTCGAGGAGATCCTGCGGGCACCCGGCAAGGGCGGCACCGGCATCCCCCGCTACGCACGAACCGACCTGGAGATCGATGGTGTCGCTGTCAGGGCCGGCGACCTCGTCCTGCTGGACAACGGCGCCGCCAACCATGATCCGACTGTCTTCGCCGACCCAGATCGGGCGGACGTCAGTCGTCAGGCGGCCGCGCACCTCACCTTCGGCCACGGGGCCCGCTACTGCATCGGCGCGCCCCTGGCGCGGATCGAGCTGCAGGCGGTGTTCGCCCAGCTTCTTCCCCGGTTCCCGACCATGCGGCTGGCCGTCGATGTGGAGACACTGCGGATACGCCAGGACGTTCTCACCGGCGGGCTCGTCGAACTGCCGGTGACCTGGTGAACACCGTGGCAGTCCACCACCCGATCTTCGCGCGGACACGCAAGGCATGGCGCGACTCCAGCGTGTCCTCGACGCCACCATCTGGCCCCACCTAACGGGCGGCTGCCGCACCGGCCGCGACACCATCGCTGCCATCGAAGTCGCCGGATTCTCCGTCGACAAACTCCCTTTCGTTCAGCCCTGTGGGCCAGGAGCCGTGGCGACCGGCAGGTCCGCAAGCCGCCATTCGAGCATCCCGTCGGCGAGTCGGCGGGCCCGCCGCCCACGGCTGGACAGCAGCCGGACCGCATCGTGCGCCATGACGCAGAAGGCGCCGCGACAGTACGCAACGACATCCTGGTCCACCGGGATGTCGGCGAGCCTGTCGGCCAGGTCCTCCACGGGGATCGAGAGGGCGCCGGGAATGTGGCCCGCGTCGTACTCCTCCCGGGGCCGTACGTCGATCACGACCACATCAGCTGCCTCGACGCGACGTAACAGCTCGGCCCTGGTGACCTGCTCGGTGTCCGGTCCCAGATATGCCGCTCTTGCGGCCTCCACGTCGGGTAGCCGATCGCGCGCCACGACCCGGAGGAGTGCAAGCAGCGCGGCGACGTCGGCGCCGGCGAGCCGGTAGTGGATCTTGGTGCCCTCCCGCCGGGTCGCCACCAGGTTGGCCTGCCTGAGCGTCTGCAGGTGCGCCGATGTCGTGGTCAGTCCCAGATCGGCGGCCCGGGCGAGCGCCTCGACAGTCCGCTCGCCCTGGGCGAGCAGGTCCAGCAGCTCGAGGCGCTTGCCGCTGCCCAGTGCCTTGCCCACCCGGGCGAACGCGTCGAGAAGCGTCGTCTTCGCCGCACGGTCACCCATCGGTGTTCCTCCAATCTTCCTTGGAATACTGTATAACAATGGGGCGGGGAGGGTAGACCTACCAGTCGAGGAGGGACCACAGATGACCTCGGTTGATGTCGTGCCAGTGATCGACGAAGGGCTCGGCAACTCGACCTACCTCGTCGATCTCGGGGACGGGCGGGCTCTGGTGGTCGATGCCAGCCTCGACCTGCGTTCCACCCGGCGGGTCGCCGAGCGAAGACGGCTGACGCTGGCCTTCGCCGCGGAGACACACCTGCATGCCGACTTCGTGTCGGGTGCCCACCAGCTGGCAGCGACCGACGGGACCACCGTGGTCGCCTCGGCTGCCGGGAACCGCGACTTCCGCCACACCGGACTGCGTGACGAGGAGGAGGTCGACCTCGGCGGTCTGCGACTGCGCGCGCTGGCAACACCTGGCCACACACCCGAACACGTGGCGTTCCTCCTGCTGGATGGCGACGCTCCGGTCGGGGTGTTCACCGGTGGGTCGCTGCTGGTGGGCGCCGCCGCACGGACCGACCTGATCTCCCCTGGACGGACGGAGGCCTTGGCCCGCCAGCAGTACGCATCCCTCCACCGGTTGGCAGCCCTTCACGACGACGTGCAGGTGTGGCCCACCCACGGGGCGGGTTCGTTCTGCTCCGCCCCGCCCGGTGCCCAGCGCACCAGCACCATCGGAGAGGAGAAGGCCACCAACCCGCTGCTCCGCGCTGGTGACGAGGACGCCTTCGTCGCGGCACTCCTCGGATCGCTCGGCAGCTTCCCCCCGTACTTCCTCCGCCTCGCCGAGGTCAACCGCCGCGGGTACGAACTCCCGCCGGGCGAGCCTCAGCTCCGGCCGCTCGACGTCGACGCCGTGCGGAGGTTGCTTGCCGAAAGCGCCCAGGTCGTCGACGTGCGCCCGGTTCAGGAGTTCGCCGCCGGCCATATTCCGGGCGCGTTGTCCATCCCGCTGCGGCCGGCGTTCGCCTCCTGGCTGGGCTGGCTCACCTCCCCCGACCAGTCACTGGTCGTCGTGCGTGGAGCCGATCAGGACCCGGCGGAGATCGCCTGGCAGGCAGCCAAGATCGGCTACCCCAAGCTCGCCGGAGAACTCGCCGGCGGAGTGGAGTCCTGGACAGCCGCCGCGCAGCCCCTCGCACGGACCACGCTCCTCCACGCCGACCAGCTCACGAACCGCACGGTGCTCGACATCCGCCAGACCTCCGAGTTCGTCTCCGGGTACCTGCCCGGAGCCACCCACGTCGAACTCGGCTCACTCACCGCACACGCCGACGCCGTGCCAGCCGGCCCG
The DNA here is from genome assembly GCF_040196095.1 of Actinopolymorpha sp. B17G11. NCBI lineage: Bacteria > Bacillati > Actinomycetota > Actinomycetes > Propionibacteriales > Actinopolymorphaceae > Actinopolymorpha > Actinopolymorpha sp. B17G11. Next base: position 521,312 of record NZ_JBEFTW010000001.1, on the reverse strand, counting down.
CTGGTGGTGATGTGCGGACACGGCGAACGCGCCATGGGCGCGGCCAGCCTGCTCCAGCGCCACGGCTATGCCGACGTCGCGGTCCTGCAGGGCGGACCAGACGACTGGGCCCAGGCCACCGGACGCGACCTGGCAACCGGCGCATGACCACCACCAGACCCACCGTGCAGCTGGGGCTCCGCGCCAACCTTGCCCAGTTCAGCCTCCTCGTCGCCGTCAACGCCCTGGTCGGCGGAGTGCTCGGGCAGGAACGCACCGTGCTGCCACTCCTCGGCGAGCAGGTGTTCCACCTGGCCGGCTACACCTTCCTGCTCACCTACGTCCTCGCCTTCGGCATCACGAAGGCCGCCACCAACTACGTCGCGGGAACCTGGTCGGACCGCTTCGGCCGCAAACCCGTACTCCTGTTCGGCTGGCTCATCGCCATCCCGATACCCCTGCTGCTGATCTGGGCGCCGAACTGGGGATGGATCGTCGCGGCCAACGTCCTTCTCGGCGTCAACCAGGGCCTGACCTGGTCCACCACCGTCATCATGAAGATCGACCTCGCCGGACCCCACCGCCGCGGCCTGGCCATGGGCCTCAACGAGGCAGCCGGCTACGCAGCAGCCGCGGCGACAGCCGTCGCCACCGGATATCTCGCCGCCCGCTACGGGCTCCGCCCAGCCCCCTTCCTGCTCGGCGCGGCCTACATCGCACTCGGCCTCGGCCTGTCCGGCGTTCTCGTCCGGGAGACCCGCGAACATGCCCGCCACGAAGCCAGCACCCACACCGCTCGCGCCGACGGACGGCACGACCACCTGCACGCCGACCTGACCAATCGGCAGGTCCTCGTCCTCACCAGCCTGCGCGAACCCGCACTGTCCGCGGCAAGCCAGGCCGGAATGGTCAACAACCTCAACGACGGCCTGGCCTGGGGACTGTTCCCACTCCTGTTCGCCACCGCCGGCATATCCGTCTCCGGCATCGGAATCCTGAGCTCACTCGTACTCGCCGTCTGGGGGTTGGGCCAGCTCATCACCGGCCCCCTGTCCGACCGCTGGGGACGCAAACACCTCATCACCGCGGGAATGCTCATCCAGGCCGCCGCACTCGCGGCGATCGCCACCGTCGACACGTTCACCACCTGGGCGATCGCCGCAGCGGTGCTCGGCGCCGGCACCGCCATGGTCTATCCCACCCTGCTCGCCGCCATCGGCGACGTGGCCCACCCCGCGTGGCGAGCCCGCGCCGTCGGCGTCTACCGGCTCTGGCGCGACGGCGGATTCGCCGTCGGCGCCCTCCTCGCCGGCACCATCGCCGACCTCGCCGGCATCCGCGCCGCCATCTGGGCCGTCGCCGCCATTACCGCCGTCTCCGGCGTCATCGTCGCGATCCGGATGTACGAAACCCACCCACGCACCAGCTGACAACTTCGCCCCGAACTCGCACCGCATCACCCTCGTGGCAGGTGACGAACGAGGCGGCCAAGGCGCAAGTCGCAGGGCTCGCAGAGCGTGAAGTGTCTGCCGACGGCGCTGGGCGGGGCGAGCTACTACGGTACGGAAATGGAGATTTTCGCCAGCCTCGAGGCCGAGTACGACCGGCTGGACAGCATCCTTGCGGGGCTGTCCGAGGAGGACTGGAACCGGCCGTCGGGACTGGCCGGCTGGACGAACGTCGACGTGCTGCTGCACCTTGCCCAGACCGAAGAATCGGTGGTGTCCACCCTGACCAGCGCCGCCGCGGCAGCGCCCGGCGGGCAGCCGATGATCCATGGCGTGAGCGTGGACGAGGCCATGGACCGGTGGGTGACCGCCGAACGCGCCGGGCCGAACACCGTGTATCCGCGATGGCAGGCCGCGCGCGAGGCGTCTGTGCGAGCCCTCCGCGAGGCCGACCCCGACCGTGCCTCGGCCTGGGCGTCGGCTCCATTGCGCCCAGCGGCCCTGGCCACCACCCGCCTGGCCGAACACTGGGCCCACGCCTTGGACATCGCCGAACCGTTGTCCATTCCGTACCCGGACACGGCCCGGCTACGCCACATCGCCTGGCTCGGCCACCGGACCCTCCCGTACGCATTCCGCCTCGCTGGCAAGGAACCGGCACCGATCCGTGCCGAACTCACCGGACCCGACGGCGAGATCTGGCAGTTCGGCCCGTCCGGCGCCGACTCGGTCATCGCTGGCTCAGCCGGGGCCTTCTGCCGCGTCGGCGCACGGCGACTAGCCCCAGAGAACTCGGGCCTGACCATGACCGGCCCGCACGCGGAGTCCGCACTGAGGCTGCTCCGCAACTACGCGGCCTGACGCCCAGGACTCGCAGATACGTCGGCCACCGACCTTTGACGGCGGCGCGTCCTATTGCGACCTGGCTGTGCTGGCTGCCGCGAGAACCGCGGCGACGGCGGTTGCTACGGCAAGAGCGAGGAAGGCGGTGTGGTAACCGCCCAGTGTCTGGGCGAGTGCTGTGCCGGCCCAGGGTGCGAGCGCTGTGGCGAAGAGTATGGGCGCGGAGAGGAGTCCGTTGAGGTGGCCGTAGTGACGGGCGCCCCAGCGGTCGCTGATGGCGGTGGCCTGGAGGAGGGTGAAGATGCCGCGGGTCGCGCCCACGAGGATGGCGGCTGCGATGAGGAGGGCCGCGGGTCCCGGGACGAGTCCCAGGAGTGCCGTGGTCCCGGCGCTGGCGGCGAGGATGAGGACCGTTCGGGTGCGGACGCTTGTGGCGGCGGCGAGTCGGGTGTAGCCGAGGCGGCCGAGGACCTGACCGGCCCCGCCGAGGCCGAGGGCCCAGGCAGCGGTGGCGGTGGACAGACCTCGTTCGATCAGGAGTGGGACGAGGCCGATCAGCACGGCGAAGGCGGCGAACGTGGCGAGGCTCATGGCCGCGGCGAGGGCGAGGAAGGCGCGGCTTCGGGCAACTCGGTCCGGGGAGTGGTGGATGTGCCCGTGCGCCTCTGTCGTCGGGTGGGGCCAGGCACCGCGGAGGCCGATGGCGTGGGCGGGGATGGTGATGGCTGCGAGGACGACGGCAAGTGTGACGTAGGTGCGGCGCCAGTCCAGCTGGTCGGCGAGCGTGGCGGTGAGGGGCGCGAAGATGGTGCTGGCCAGGCCGGCGACGAGGGTGAGGGCGGTGAGCGCGGTCACCCGCCGCGGTCCCCACCATCGGGTGAGCGCGGCGAACGCGGGTTGGTAGAGGACGGCTGCCATTGCAAGGCCGGCGGCAGTCCAGGCGGCGAAGAACCAGACCAGGTTTGGTGCCGCGGCAATTGCCACGACCGACGGGGCGGCGAGGACTGATCCAGCGGTCATGACCGGCCGCGGGCCTACGCGGTCGAGGAGCCGGCCGACGGGGATGCCGGCGAACGCGGCGACGACCTGGCTTACCGAGAACGCGGCGGTCACCGTGGGCACGGGCCAGTGGGTGGTGTCCGCGATGCTGGGAGCGAGGACGGGAAAGGCGTAGTAGAGCACGCCCCAGCTGGTGACCTCGGTGACGCAGAGGACGACAAGGACGCGGCGTAGCCCGGCCCGCGTCAGGACGCCGGGCCGGCCTACTACCGGCCCTGTCTCAGGCACCGGCGACAGCCTTACCGAACGGCGGGCGCCGTGAGGGCTGGTTCGATCGCCACGTCGGCCGGGCCGTTCGTTGGTCCGCAACAACCGGCGCCGGCATCGGCCGTCGTGCCGGCACTGGTCGCCGTGGTCTCGTCGAACAGTCCCGCACCCCCGCACACCCCGGTCTCGGGGAGTACGAGTTCCACGCGGTCGGCGGAGGCCTGGTCGCCGGCGAGGGAGGCCACGATCGAACGCACCTGTTCGTACCCGGTCATCGCCAGGAAGGTGGGTGCACGCCCATAGCTCTTCATCCCGGCCAGGTACAGGTTCGGCTCGGGCTGGGCAAGTTCGTTGACGCCATGTGGGTAGACGGTCCCGCAGGAGTGCACGTTGGGGTCGATCAGCGGGGCCAGCTGTCGCGGCGACTGCAGAACGGGGTCGAGGTCGAGACGTACCTCGGACAGCCAGGACAGATCGGGGCGGAAGCCGGTCAACACCACGACCTCGTCGACCGGGTCGAGGCGGTGGCCGTCGAACGACTCCAGGACCAGCCCGCCGCCATCGGCACGTTCCACGGAGGCGGTCCGGAACCCGGTGACGGTCTGGACGTGCCCGGCCTGCGCGGCCGCCTTGGCGCGTTCGCCGAGGGCGCCACGGGCTGGAAGCTGGTCGGCGTCGCCGCCGCCGAACACGTTGCCCACGGCGCCACGGCGCAACAGCCAAACGACCTGGGTGTCCGGGTGCTCGTCGGCAAGACCGACAAGAGCGACCAGCGCGGTGAGCGCGGAGTGTCCACTGCCGGCGATCGCGACCCGCTTACCGGCGTAACGGGCCCGGACCGCGGCGTCGGCCAGATCGGGCACCCGGTAGCTGATCCGCTCGGCCGCGGCGTGTTCGCCCAGGGCTGGGAGGCCGTCCCCGCCGAGCGGGTTGGGTGTGCTCCAGGTGCCGGAGGCGTCGATCACCGCCTGGGCCGTGATGCGGTCGACGCCCTCTTCGGTAGCGACGTGGACAGTGAGCGGTTCGGTCGCGCGGCCGGCGTCGACCAGACGGTCCCGGCCGCGACGGGCGACTCCGACCACACGGGCGTTGAACCGGACCCGCTCCCCCAGCGCCGCCGCCAGCGGCTGCAGATACCTCGTCGCCCAGTCGGCGCCGGTGGGATATGTCGCCGGGTCGGGACGCTGCCACCCGGTCGGTCTGAGCAGCCGCTCCGCCGCCGGATCGATCAGCTCCGCCCACGGCGAGAAGAGCCGCACGTGATGCCACTGCGCGACCGCCGACCCCGCCCGCTCACCGGCTTCGAGTACCACCGGGTCCAGCCCTCGCTCGACCAGCTCGGCCGCCGCGGCCAGGCCCACCGGCCCAGCGCCCACCACCACCACCGGATACCCATTCATCGCATCTCTCCCCTTTCATCGACCACTATCGATCGAGCTGCCTGGACTCTATCGACGCCTATCGATTGACGCAACCAGCGATGCGAGTCGATAATTGGCGACATGGTGACGACCACACTCGAGGTTCCGTTGCTGTCGGCACAGGAGGCGGCGACGTACGCGGACTGGTTCGCCTGCCTGGCCGAGCCCATGCGGGTGCGGCTCCTGCACGCGGTGGCCACCGCCGGCGGCGCGGTCACCGTGGGCCAGTTGACCGAGGATCTGGGCATCAGCCAGTCGACCTGTTCGCACCACGTACGGAAGCTCGCCGAGACCGGTTTCGTCCTCCTCCACAAGCGCGGGACGGCCACCATGGTGGCGGTGAACCCGGCCTGCTGCACCGGACTGCCGCACGCGGCCGACGCGGTGATGGGGGCGATCGCGCCCCGACCCTGCTGCCCCGAGGACCTGCCCGCAGATGTGTCCGTACGCGAGCTGACTGCCGGCGACTGGGCCGATGTGCGCCGGATCTACGGCGAGGGCATCGCGACCGGCGACGCGACGTTCGAGACCAGCGTCCCGCCGCGGGCCAAGCTCGACGCGCAATGGCTGCCCGGACACCGGTGGGTCGCCGAAATCGATGGCCAGGTCGCCGGCTGGGCCGCCGCAAGCCCGACCTCGACCCGCGCCTGCTACCGCGGCGTGGCCGAGACCTCGGTCTACGTGAGCGAAGAGTTCCGCGGCCGCGGAGTCGGCAAAACTCTGCTCCACAAGCAGGTCACCGCCGCCGACGATGCCGGGCTGTGGACGTTGCAGACCTCGATCTTCCCGGAGAACCGGGCAAGCATCTCCCTGCACCACTCCGCCGGCTACCGCACCCTCGGCGTCCGGGAACGCATCGCACAACACCACGGACGTTGGCGCGACACCGTGCTCCTCGAACGGCGACACGACGACGAGGCGATCCAGGCGTGCCCGAATGGCGAAGGCGGCGGCTGACAAATGGCCGCGTTCTGCAACTCGACCGGGTTCAGCAACTCGACCGGGTTCAGCAACTCGACCGGGTTCAGCAGCAGGACCGGAGGTAGGCCTGTAGGTCTGCCAGCGCGGCGATGGAGCCTTCCCGGTCGGATCGGTAGTACACGAGCTTCCCCACCCTGCGGGAGGTGACGATCCGGCCGCGGCGAAGGATCGCCAGGTGTTCCGAGGCTGTCGACTGGCCGATGCCTGCCCGCTCGGCGACCTCCCCCACCGACAGTTCCGCCCCCCGAGCGAACAGCATCATCACCTGCTGACGCGTCGGGTTGGCGAGTGCCTTCAAGAACTCGTGGGTGGCCTCGCTGATCTCGACAATCTCACCGCTTCCGCCCGCGGCGTCCACGCCGCACCCCTGGACCGCTTGATCGGCCATCGGACCGCCTCCCCTCGATGTCGACCCTACCAACTCACATCGACGATTTGCCATATCGCGAAATGACGATATGTTGGCTGGCATGACTCTGACTGACTCCGATCCCGTGGTGATCATCGGTGGCGGCCAGTCCGGCCTCGCCGCCGCCCGCGCCGTCCGCGACGCCGGGCTCCGTCCCGTTGTTCTCGAGGCAGGCGACCGGCCGGTCGGCTCGTGGCCGCACTACTACGACAGCCTCACCCTGTTCTCACCCGCCGGCTACAGCGGCATGTCCGGCCAGGCGTTCCCCGGTGACCCCGACCACTATCCGCATCGCGACGAGGTGGTCTCCTACCTGCACGGCTACGCCGCCGGACTGGACGTGGAGATCCGCACCGGGCACCGGGTCGGAGCCCTCGAACCCGACGGCGCCGGGTTTCTCGTCCACACCGGCGCCGGCAGCGACACCATCCGGGCCGCCGCCGTGATCGCCGCCACCGGCTCGTTCGCCACGCCGTACTCACCCGCCATTCCAGGCGAGGAGAACTTCACCGGCGAGGTGATCCACGTCTCCGACTACCGCAACCCCACGCACTACAACGGCAAGCGCGTGGTCGTGGTCGGCGCGGGGAACTCCGCCATCCAGATCGGGCACGAACTCGCCCAGGTCGCCACCGTCACCCTCGCCACCCGCCATCCGATCAACTTCCTCCCGCAACGACGACTCGGCAGGGATCTGCACTACTGGCTCGCCGTTTCCGGCTTCGACTACCTCCCACCCGCATGGCTGGCCAAGATCGTCCAGCAGACCCTCGTTCTCGACACCGGCAGTTACGCCGCCGCTCTGCACGATGGGCTGATCGACCGGCGCCCGATGTTCACCGCGTTCGACCACGATCAGATCGTCTGGGCCGACGGCGCCACCGAAGACGTCCACGCGGTGATCTTCGCCACCGGCTACCGACCCAACCTCGGCTACCTTCAGCCCCTCGGCGCGCTCGACCCCACCGGTGCCCCACTGCATGCCGGCGGCATCTCCTCCACCCATGCGGGCCTTGCCTACGTGGGGCTGGAGTTCCAGCGCTCCTTCTCCTCCAACACTCTGCGCGGCGCCAGCCGAGACGCCGAGTACGTCGTCGGCCCGCTCGCGGCGCACGCGCGCGGCGCGGCCGTAGCCGTCGGACTCCAGGGGTGACCCGTGGCGCGAGCGTTCGCCTGACGTCCGCGCCACCGCCCGCCCTTGACGGGCGGACCATGACTCACCGAGTATTGAGTCAATGTCTATTGAGCAACTTTCGCTGGCAGGGCGTGCACGGGTGCATGCCGCGCTCGGCGAGCCCGCCCGGCTGGCGATCGTCGACGCCCTCGCCGTGGGCGACGTGTCCCCTGGGGAGATCGCCGACCGCCTGGGGCTGGCCACCAACCTCGTCGCCCACCACGTGCAGGTGTTGCAGGACGCCGGCGTACTGGTCCGCACCCGCTCCGAAGGCGACCGTCGCCGCACCTACCTGCGCCTGGTGCCCGGCGCCATCTCTGCAATAGCCCCGCCCCCGCTCGCAGCGACGAGCCGGATCCTGTTCGTCTGTACGCACAACTCGGCGCGCTCCCAGCTCGCGGCAGCTATGTGGCCACGGCGCAGCGCCATCCCGGTGGTCTGCGCCGGCACGCAGCCCGCCGCGCGGGTGCATCCCCGCGCCGCTCGGATCGCCCGTCGGCATGGGCTGTCCCTTGCCCGCGCCCGCACCGCCCACGTCGCGGACGTGCGCCGGCCCGACGATCTCGTCGTCGCTGTCTGCGACACGGCCCACGAACACCTCGCGGCTGCTGACTCCGACCGCCTGCACTGGTCGGTCCCCGATCCCGCAGGAGCCGACACCGATGAGGCGTTCGAGTCCGCCTACGCCGAGCTGGCCGAACGGATCGACCGACTCGCACCCGCGCTCGTCCCACCACCGAGGCCAGGAGCCTGATCCATGACCGACCGCACCGACCATCGCATCGCCGCGCCGGTGAACCGCACCGACACCGACGACGAACCCTCCGAGTATCGACGCAACGACCTCACCATCGACCAGCGGCGAGCGCTCCACAGCTCCGCCGAACGGCTGCATGAGGAGTTCGCCGAGGCGTTCGGCACGGAGACCATCGAACGGTTCCTGCACCACAGCTACCGCCAGTTCGCCGCCACCAGCACCGTCCCGGACTACCTGCCCCTGCTGGCCGAACGGTTCGCCCGCCAGCGCCTCGCCGCGCTGGCCAAGGTCGAAGACCGAAGCCACGACGACCGGCCCGTGGTCCTGTTCCTGTGCGTCCACAACGCCGGACGCAGCCAGATGGCCCTGGGCTTCTTCACCGACCTCGCCGGTGATCGCGCAGTCGCATGGTCCGGCGGTTCCGCGCCTGGAACGGAGATCAACCCCTCCGCCATCGCAGCCATGGCCGAACGCGGCATCGACATCTCCCGAGAATTCCCCAAGCCCTGGACCCAGGAAATCGTCCAGGCCGCCGACGTCGTGGTCACCATGGGCTGCGGTGACGCGTGCCCGCTCTTCCCCGGCAAGCGTTACGAGGACTGGTCCCTGGACGACCCGGCCGGACAGGGCGTCGAGTCGGTGCGCCCTATCCGCGACGAGATCGAACGCCGAGTCAGGCACCTGCTCGCCGAACTCGACGTACCCACGATTCGATGACCGCAGAGAAGCCAACCGCCGCGACTCCGCCACTCAGCCGGCGGCTCGTCGCCGAACTCCTCGGAACCGGCCTGCTCGTCACCGCCGTCGTCGGATCCGGCATCGCCGCGTCCCGCCTCTCACCGAACGACACCGGCCTGCAGTTGCTGGAAAACTCGATCGCCACCACGTTCGCGCTCGCCGTCCTCATCCTGACTTTCGGACCGGTGTCCGGCGCGCACTTCAACCCGGTGGTCACTCTGGTCGACTGGTGGCTCCGGAGGCGCACCGGCGACAATCTGTCCGGTCAGGTCGTCGGCGGCTACATCGCCGCCCAGGCAACCGGTGGTGCGCTCGGCGCGATCCTGGCCAACCTGATGTACACACTCCCTCCCGTGTCATGGTCGGCCACCACCAGAACCGGGCCCCACTTGTGGCTTGGCGAAATCGTCGCCACGGCGGGCCTGGTCCTGCTCATCTTCGCACTCGTACGAACCGGCAGACAGGCCGCTGCGCCGGCCGCCGTCGGCGCCTACATCGGTGCCGCCTACTGGTTCACCTCCTCCACCTCCTTCGCCAACCCCGCGGTCACCCTCGGTCGCGCCTTCACCGACACCTTCGCCGGCATCTCGCCAGCCTCGACGCCACCCTTCATCGCCGCACAGCTCGTCGGGGCAGCCGCCGGCACCGCCCTCCTCGCCGTGCTGTACCCCCGCACGGAGCAGGCCCACGCAGCCAAGGCGAGCAAGGGGTCCACTCACGCCAGAGAGGGCAGTGCGCACTCGGACCCCATCGGGCGCTGACAAGGGGCGTTGCACGGTGGGGCTCCTCCACCGGCATTCATCGCAGGGTGAGCGGGATCTCGGACTCGACCCGGGACAGCTTCTCCGGGTTGCGGACGTAGTAGAGGCCGATGATGCGGGCGTCCTCGACACGGAGCGCCAGAACGCCGTCGATCTCGCCGTCCAGGCGTACGACGAGTGCCGGGTTGCCGTTGACCACGGTGGGGACAGTGGCGAGCGCGCCAACGGCCTTGCCGTAGCCACCGGCGATGAAGCGGGCCACCTTGTCGGCACCGATGATCGGCCGCAGCGCCGCCTGCTTGACGCCGCCGCCGTCGCTCACCAGGACGACTTCAGGGGCGAGCACGTCAAGGAGGCCCTGCAGGTCCCCGGTTGCGAGCGCGCGCTGGAACGACTCCAGAGCCGCCCGAGTCTCGTTCGGGGAGACCGCCTCACGAGGGCGGCGGGCATCGACGTGCTGACGGGCGCGGTGCGCGATCTGGCGGACAGCTGCGGGGCTCTTGTCCACGGCAGCCGCGATCTCGTCGTAGCTGACGTCGAAGGCCTCGCGCAGCACGAAGACGGCGCGTTCGGTCGGCGACAGCGTCTCGAGGACGAGCATCAACGCCATCGACACACTCTCGGCGAGCTCGACGTCCTCGGCCACGTCCGGAGCCGTGAGCAGCGGCTCGGGCAGCCAGGGGCCGATGTATGTCTCCTTGCGGCGCCTCATGGTGCGCAGCCGGTTGAGCGACTGCCGGGTCGTGATCCGGACCAGGTAGGCGCGCTGGTCGCGCACCTGCCCCAAGTCGACCCTGACCCACCGCAGCCAGGTCTCCTGGAGGACGTCTTCGGCGTCGGCCGCCGAACCGAGCATCTCGTACGCGACGGTGAAGAGCAGGTTGCGGTGGGCGACGAATGCCTCGGTCGCCGGGTTGGTGGCGTGGTCGCTCATATCTCCACCCTCTCCTTCGCGGCGGTCTGGTTGCCGACGCCCTTCACGCATGCGTCCAGATCCGTTGGGCGACACGTCCGCACACGGATGCCTCGCCTAGGCTGCCGGTCAGCGGGCCACCACCTCGCCGCGCTTGGCCCGCAGCAACTGCCGGCGCCTGTCATCCTTGACCCAGGTGAGCGCGCCGGGATTGCCCGCCTCGTCCGCCAGATGCTTGACGGTGTGCCTGCAAACGAACTCCTTGAGCTTCGCGCCAGGTCGGCCACCGAGATAGAACCTGTTCGCGGAGTCGTCCCTGGAGGCGAACTGGAAGATGCCGGCACGACGGCCAAGGCTGATGCACTGGCCGAAGAACCCCACGTTGATCCGCGCGGGTTGCTCACCCGCGATCCGGCTGAGCACCGTATCGGCGGCATGTGCGCCGATCCTCGTGGCGGCCTGGCAGCTCATCCGGAACGGCAGGTCCGACGGTGCCGCCGAATCCCCAGCCGCGACGATGCGCACGTCGTCCACGCTCGTCAACGTCTCATCCGTGAGCAGGCGGCCCAGCGCGTCGGTGCTCAGCCCGCTGCGCGCGGCCAGGTCCGGCACGCCGAAGCCGGCGGTCCAGATGGTCACCGCGCTCGGCAACTCGCGGCCGTCACCGAGCCGCACGGCATCGCGCGTCACCGCCGTCACCTTCGCGCCGGGGCCTTCGGCCACGTTCACTCCGAGCTTGGCCAGCTGCTTGGCCACCGAGTTTCGACCCCGAGGATGCAGGTACGGGCCGAGCACATCGCCGCACGCCAGCGTCACCCGGCGCCCCTGCTCCGCCAGCTCGGCAGCAGTCTCGATGCCGGTCGGGCCGGCTCCGACAACCGTCACCGCGGCCGTGGCGGGCGTGGCGTCGAGGAGCGGCCGCAGCCGCAGCGCCGCCTCCAGGGTGGCGATCGGGTAGGCGAACTCGTCCGCACCGGGCACACCCGTGTCGGCGCTGCCACTGCCCACCGCGTAGATCAGGTAGTCGTAGCCGAGGGTGCCGCCGGTCGCCAACGTCACGCTCCGCCCGGCCGCGTCAATCCGCGTCACGGCGTCGACCACCAGCCGGATGCCCTCGGCCAGGAACTCGCTGTAGTCGGTGACCGCGGAGCCGGACCCGCCCACCAGCTGGTGCAGGCGGATCCGCTCGACGAAGGTTGGGCGCGGGTTGATCAGTGTCACGGTCACGTCGTCGCGCTGCGTCAGGCGATTGGCGGCCATGACACCGGCATACCCGCCGCCGATCACGACCACATCGCTGTTCTCAGTCATGGTGTGTCCCTCGCTTCTTGGAGTTCGACCGCAAGACACCGCGCGATCGATCGCTGTGACATCCGTGTCTGAAGAACCCGAGCGTCTTGACGACGCCGACGCCTGCGTCTGCGGTGCATCTCCCGCCAGCGGCTCTATTCACCTGACGGCTACCAGGGCACCGGGCCGTCCTCGTTGAAGAACCCGCCGGTCGGAGTTTCCGCGTCGAGCGTCGCCAGGCGCACCACGACTGCGGCGCCCTGTGCGGGGGTGAGGTGCCCACTGTGGTTGTTGATTTCCGTGTCGACATAGCCGGGGTCGGCGGCGTTGACGAGGATCCCGTCCTTTCGAAGCTCGTTGGCGTACTGCACCGTCAGCGCGTTCAGCGCGGTCTTCGAGGGCGTGTACGCGGCCGACGTCGGCAGTCCCGCCAGCGGACCGTCCGGTGCGCTGGTGATGGTCAGCGACCCGGCGGCGCTGCTGACGTTGACGATGCGCGGCGCCGCCGACCGCCGCAGCAGCGGGAGCATGGCGTTGGTCACCGCAATCACCCCGAAGACGTTGGCCTCGAACACCGACCGGACCATGTCCAGGTCGACCGAGCTGGGTACCTGGTCGTGGGCGTCTTCGGGCGAGACCCGCCCGGACCCGGTGATGCCAGCGTTGTTGATCAACACGTCAAGGTGGCCGAAGCGCTTCTCGACCCAGGTCGCGGCCTCCGCGATGGTGGTCGGCTCGGTGACGTCCAGGGTGATCGCGTGCGCGTCGCCGCCCGCCGCGCGCACGGCCGTGGCGGCCTCCTCTCCGCGCCGCTGGTTTCTGGCGCCGATCAAGACGGTCATGCCCAGCGCAGCGAGCTGCTCGGCGGTCGCGCGGCCGATCCCTCTGTTCGCTCCGGTGATCATGGCCACGTTCCGGTGTGTGGTGTGCTCGTTCATGACCAAAGCTCCCGTCCGAGACAGGTCTGTCTCGTGGAGTTGCGGGCCGCCCGGAAGGTTCGCGCGGCGTCCTGACGAACGTGAAGATGCCGGCGACCCGATCCCTGTGACAGCACGGCTATGTGACGTGCGCCACGGGAGCGATCGGACCGCACGGAGCGCTCAGAGCTCGTCGAGCCGGGCCCTCAGGTAGGTGCGCTCCGCGTCAGTGGCGGCGAGTGTGAACGCCTCGCGATACGCCTCGGCGGCGCGTTCGGAGTCGCCCATCCGCCGGAGCAGGTCAGCGCGCGTCGCGGGCAGCAGGTGGTAGCCGGCGAGGTCACCCGAGGCGGCCAGTTCGTCGACCAGCGCGAGGCCCGCCGCCGGCCCGTCGGCCATCGCGACGGCGACCGCGCGGTTGAGCCGGACGACCGGTGACGGCGCGTGGACGAGCAGAGCGTCGTAGAGCGACACGATCCGTGCCCAGTCGGTCTGCTCGACGCTCGTCGCGACGGCATGGCAGGCGGCGATCGCGGCCTGCAACTGGTACGGACCCTGCGCCGACGGGAGCAGCCGCAGGCCTTCGGCGATCGCGGCCTGGTCCCAACGCGTGCGGTCCTGACGGTCCAACGGCACGAACTCGCCGTCGGCCCCGACTCGCGTCGCGCGCCGGGCGTCGTGCAGCAGCATCAGCGCGAGCAGGCCCCTGGCCTCGGGTTCGGCCAGCAGCTCGACCAGCAGGCGGCCGAGTCGGATCGCCTCGGCGCTGAGGTTCTGCCGGATCAGGTCGGCGCCGGCGGTCGCCGCGTACCCCTCGTTGAACAGCAGGTAGAGGACGGCGAGCACCGCGGGCAGCCGCTCGGGCAGCAGGTGCGAGGGCGGTACCCGGTACGGGATCGCGGCCTCGCGGATCTTCTTCTTGGCGCGGGTCAGCCGCTGGTACATCGTCGGTTCGGGGACGAGGAACGCGCGCGCGATCTCCGCCGTGGTGAGACCGGTCAGCGTCCGTAGCGTGAGCGCGACCCGGCCCTCGAACGGCAGCGCGGGGTGGCAGCAGGTGAAGATCAGCCGGAGCCGATCGTCCTGCACCTCGTCGGGCTCGGCCGGCTCGTCGCCGTCGCGCGCGAGCAGCGCGGCTTGGCGCAGCTTGGCGTTGCCGGTCGCCTCGCGGCGGATCCGGTCGGTCGCCCGGTTGCGCGCGGTGGTGGTGAGCCAGGCGCCGGGACTGCGCGGGATGCCGTCGCGCCGCCACCGTTCGAGCGCGGTGGCGAACGCGTCTGCCGCGCTGTCCTCGGCGAGGTCCCAGTCGCCGGTGATGCGAATGAGTGTGGCGACGACCTGTCCCCACTCCGTCGCGAACGCGCGGGCGACCGCGGCCTCGACGTCGTCGCTCGACTCCCGCGTCATTCCCAGACCGGTCGGACCTCGACCGTGCCGAACGCGGCGAACGGATGCCCCGCCGCGATCTCGATCGCCTCGTCCAGGTGCGCGCACTCGATCACGAGGAACCCACCGATGAGGTCCTTGGTCTCGGCGTACGGGCCGTCGGACACCAGCGTCTCGCCACGGCGGACCTGCACCTTCGTCGTGGCCGTGGGCCGCAGCCGGGCGCCGCCGTGGAAGATGCCGCGGGCCACGAGGTCGTCCATCCAGGCCTTGTGGTCCGGCCAGGCGTCGATCTCCTGCGGCGACTCAGCGTGCTCCTCGCCGTGCCAGATCACCAACGCGTACTTCACCGACCTACACCTCCTTCACGACGTCCGACCTGACTGTACAAACGGTAGGGCGGACACCGCAGGCCGTGGTGTCCGCCCTGGGTGAGCCCCGGAAGAAGATCTTCGGGATCCGTTCGATCGGTGTCGAATCGCGGCGGGTCCCGTTCGTCGGTGGGCATGACCACAGCCAAATGGAGGCGACCATGAACGATGACTCGAACATCGGCCGGCCGCGCGTCGTGGACAGGACCACCTGGCAGGCAAGCACTGCTCGTTCGGGAGAGTCCCGACGATCGAACACCAGGAGCGGCCGGACTACCTCGACCGGCTCTCGGTGCTGAAGGAACAGACGTACCAGCTCGACCACATGTATCTCGCGCTGTTCAACGTGCTCGGTTCAGCGGTCCGGCTGATGATCACGTTGGCGCTGGTGATGTCGGTCCATCCGGCGATGGTGCTGCTGCTGGTGTTCGCCCTTCCGACGGTCTGGGTCTCGGCCCGGCGGTCCGCCGTGTCGCAGCGGGTCTATG
This sequence comes from Actinopolymorpha sp. B17G11, assembly GCF_040196095.1. Lineage (NCBI taxonomy): Bacteria > Bacillati > Actinomycetota > Actinomycetes > Propionibacteriales > Actinopolymorphaceae > Actinopolymorpha > Actinopolymorpha sp. B17G11. Next base: position 506,170 of record NZ_JBEFTW010000001.1, on the reverse strand, counting down.
AGGAGGTGGCACCCCACGAACGCCGCCACCGGCATCTGTTCATGCTCGGCACGACGCAGGCGTCGGGCAAGGAGTTCGCCTCTCCCGGATCGGCACGGACCTGGTGCGCCGCCCGCGCGAGGAGTGGGAGTCGTGGTACGCACCACTCGCCCGCACGCGGTGGCACACGGCGTGGTGGCAGGCAGCGAGTTGGTGCCTCTTCGCGGCCGCGCTCGTGGGCGCCGTGGTGGTGACCGCCACCGTCCTGTCCGGTACCGCTGGGGAGGTCCTGCTGGTGGTGACGGCCGGGAGCCGGCTCTCGCAGTACGTCGCAATGAACGCCGGCAGCGCCGACTTCGTTCGCATGTGGCTGGACGCCTCGCAGCGTCTGGTCTGGCTCGAGTCGTACGCGAGTGACCATCGCGACACCGCCGACGGTGTCGACCTGTCGTTCGGGCAGTGGCAGAAGGTCGCGCTGGCGCGGGGATTCATGCGCGACGGGACGCTGCTCCAGGTGCTCGACGAGCCGACGGCGGCCCTCGACGCCGAGACCGAGCACGCGCTGTTCGAGAGCTTCGCCCGGCAGGCCCGCGAGGGCACGACAGAAGGTGGCGCGGGAGGTCGCGGTGAGCGTGGTGGGCGGGCCCGTCGCGGCCGGATCACCATCCTCGTCTCGCACCGGTTCTCGACCGTACGCATGGCCGACCTGATCCTGGTGCTGCAGGGCTCCCGACTCGTCGAGGTCGGTTCACACGAGGAGCTGATGGCCGCCGGCGGGACGTACGCGGAGCTCTACACCCTCCAGGCCAAGGCGTACCGCTGACGTCGTGAGCTCGGACGAGGTGGCAGCCTCACTCCCACACGATCATCGCGTCCCACCAGCGACCCGCGCGGCCGAGCATGGCGCTGTCGGCGCCGCCACTCGCGACGTATCCGTGGACGGCGATGCGGGAGTAGACCGCCGACATCGCGCCCCGGCCCGACCCGTCGTACCACCCGCCGCGGCGGATGTCGTCGTCGCCGGTGCCGGGAAACGTCGTCCGCTCGAGGTCGATCCAGGGAAACTCCGGTGGCACGGGCAGTTGGGTCGCTTCGACGAACCGGTGGGTGAACGCGATCTTAGCCGCCAGGCCGGCGTGGAACCTCGTCCTGTCAAGCACAGCTTGCGGAGGCTCGTCGCGCCAGTAGAGCTCGGCCCATGGGCGGGACCGGGGCACGGTCACGCGGTTGGCGAGCACGGCACGCAGCGCGGTGCCGAGGTCCGCGACGGCGTTGGGAGACCATCCGTAACTGAGGAGGTACGGCATCTCCCCGGTCTCCTCGCCGAACGCGAACTCCGCGCCGTCGAGCGGAAAGCCCGCAGGACTTCCGGCGTAGAGCAGGTCAGGATCGATGGCGGTGGTCGAGAGCAGAGGCCGGGCCGCGGCAGCGGCGCTGCGCTCGTAGGCTGGCCTGCGGTAGCGGCCGAAGCCGTCGGACAGGGCGCGCACACCCGCGTACTGGTCCAGTGACAACATCGCCGGCGACCACGTACGAACGTCCCAGGCTCCCATCGAGCCGTCGGGTCCCTCGACCAGATGAGGGAACCCGCCCACCAGCCGGGGATTGTCGAACCGGTCGATGGCCTCTGGCAGGGTGAGCTGGAGGTCGACCAACCGGTCGAGCAGGGCCGTGGCGACCATGTCGACATCGTTCGGATCCGCCGCCCTCACAAGACTTGCCGTGGGTGAGCCCTCACTGTCGCTTCCGCCTCCGGCGGTCCCGCGATCGGCGTGGTGGCGTGCGTAGGCGGTGAGGAAGCTCGCGTTGCCCGCCAGCGTACGGATGTCGCCGGTACGCAGGAGGCGGTCGGGATCATCGGCGAAGCGTTGGACGAGCGTCGCGGCCTGCCGGTCCACGTTCGCCATCAGCTGTGCATGGGCCCGCAGGTACGGATCGCTGAGGACCTGGACGCCGAGAAGGGAACCCATGTGGGTGGGCCGGCGGGCCAGGACGTACTCCAGCAGCGCCTCGAAGACCGTGCGCTGATGCGCGTCACCCGTGACCCGGTGCATGGCGGCATAGGCGACGAGTGCGTGCTCGGCACCTTCGAACCCGAGGCCGGTGCGCTGACCGTCGACCGTGACCTGGGTGTAGGCGCCGGAAACGACAGGGCTCCTGGCCGCCCTCGGTGCGACCACACCGGCGTACGCCGTGGGCGGTAGGGGTGCCGACGTCGCGGCTGCTGCTGCGCCGAGGACACCCGCGAGACCGGCGGTGAGGGTCCGCCTGCTGACGCGTCGCCGTCGAGGGACCGGAGGTGGTGTCATGCGTGGCGCTTCCTCTCGCGTCGGTGGAGCGAAGCCGTGTGCTAGTGCTCTTGCGTACCACAGGAAACTCCCGGCCGCCGCACCTCGCAGCGCCGGAACCGGACGTCCGCTTCCCCCGCTGGCGATTCCTCGCGACCGTCCGTTCGTCTACCTTCACGGGCACCAAGATCACGAACCGGGCGTGGGCGTCGTGCAGGGTCACGGCGTGGGAGGGAATGAGGCGTGATGCGGGACGATCCTGTCGGCCGACTGCTGCGGAACCGCCACCTCGCGAGCGACCTGGATCGGCGGAAGTTCCTGAGTGTCGCGTCGGGAGCTGCCACGGCACTCGTCTTCGGCCAGGGTCCCTTCACCACCCGCACCATGGCCAAGCAGAGCTTTGTCGACTATCCGTTCCAGCTCGGAGTCGCCTCAGGCGACCCGTTGCCCGACGGTGTCGTTCTGTGGACCCGGCTCGCCCCGCAGCCGTTGGACGTGAGTGGTGCCGGCGGGATGCCCGACGTCCGCGTGCGTGTCCGGTGGGAGGTCGCCGAGGACGAGAACTTCCGATCCGTCATACGTTCGGGGACCACGTTCGCCTCTCCCGAACTCGCCCACTCGGTCCATGTCGAGGTGTCCGGGCTCGAGCCGGCCCGCTGGTACTACTACCGGTTCTCCGCTGGCGGCGAGATCAGCCCGGTGGGACGCACCAGGACGGCGCCGCCAGAAGGTTCGCGGCCGGACCGGTTCAGGTTCGCGTTCGCGTCGTGCCAGATGTACAGCGAGGGCTACTACACGGCGTATGCACACATGGCGACCGAGGATCTCGATCTGGTCGTCCACCTCGGCGACTACATGTACGAGTACGGAGTCCCGCCCAACGGTGGATATCGCAACCATCCCGAAGTGTTGCCAGACGACCTCATCACCGAGCCCGTCACCCTGGACAGGTACCGGCTGCAGTACGCGCTCTACAAGTCCGACCCGCACCTGCAGGCCGCCCACGCCGCCTTTCCCTGGATCGTGACCTCCGACGACCACGAGGTCGAGAACAATTACGCCGGCCTCATCCCAGAGGCGAGCAGCCAGACCCCTTCGCCAGAAGCGTTTCTGGTCCGGCGGGCCAATGCGTACCGCGCGTACTACGAGCACATGCCACTGCGCCGCAGCTCGATGCCGGCAGGACCCGACATGGGTCTCTACCGGCGGCTGCGGTTCGGCACGCTCGCCGAGTTCAACGTCCTCGACACCCGTCAGTACCGCGACGATCAGGCCGCCGGCGACGGGACCGATCCGCCCAACCCCGAAAGCCTCGATCCCGCCCGCAGCCTTCCCGGTCATGCGCAGGAGGCGTGGCTGCTCGACGGTCTGGCCTCCTCGTCGGCGACCTGGAACGTCATCGCGCAGCAGGTGTTCATGGCCCAGCGCGACTTCGCCGCTGGTGCGGACGTGCTGCTCAGCATGGACGCCTGGGACGGGTACGCCGCCTCGCGCGACCGCGTCCTGGGGGCCATCGCCGACGGCGGGATCGAGAACCCGGTCGTACTCACCGGAGACGTCCACGCCAACTACGCAAGCGATCTGAAGGTCGACTTCAGCGACCCGGCCGCTCCAACGATCGGTGTGGAGTTCATCGGCACGTCGATCGCCTCGGGACGTGACGGTGCCGACAGCACCGAGACCGGTGACCGGATCCTCGCGGAGAACCCGCACATCAAGTTCTTCAACGGCCAGCGCGGTTACGTCAGCTGCACGCTGACGCCCGCACTGTGGCGCTCGGACTATCGCGTCCTGCCCTACATCACCCAACCCGGTGCCGAGATCTACACCCGGGCGAGCTTCGTCACCGAGGCAGGGAATCCGGGTCTGCAACTCGCCGACCAGAACCCGGTGCCGTCGTTGCCGTCGTCGGCGTTCGAGACCGAGGAAGAACGCCGGCAGAAGGACGACCGGCTGGGCCGCGGCCCGACGAGCTGAGAGCCAGCGAAGGAGCTATCCGATGCGTGACCGTCGCCTCCGCGTCCATGTCGTCTCCGCGGTCGTCTCCGCGCGCACCCACCGCACCCACCGCGTCCACCGCATCCTCGCGGCAGCGACCGCGTTCCTGCTGTTGTCGGGTGTCCTTCCTGCTGCCCTGGCCTCCGGCGCCGCCGCGGCGTCCGGAGCGTCGGGAGCGGCGGCGAAGGCGTCCGGCCCCTCGTCGCTGGTGCTGTCCGCCCAGCCGGAGCGCCTGGAGCTGCGGCAGTGCATGACCGAGATCATCCGCGTCGCGGTCACGAACCAGTCGGCCGCGACGTTCGTCGATGTCCACATCAGCCCCGAGGCGCCGCTGTGGAGCCCGAACACCCGCATCTCCACCTACGTTCCCGCCGGCGCCACGGTGACCGTGCCGGTCCAGCTCTACGTGCCCGAGGAGACCCTCGACGGGGGTTACGACGTGGAACTCGGCGCGGAGCCCGAGGCACAGCCCGGACCGCCGAAGGCGCGGCTCTCCGTTCCGGTCGCCGTGTCCGCTCCGGAGGACCGCCGGTGCGTGCCGCCGAGCCAGATGGGCGTGACGTCGACGAGTGCCCAGGAGCCCGAGAACGCGGCGGTGAAGGCGATCGACGGCCGCACCGCCACGATCTGGCACGCGAGGTTCCGTCCGGATCGGACCTTCCTCCCGCAGTCGATCACCTTCGACCTGGGCGGACGCTACGACGTCGCCGAACTGTCCTACCAGCCACGCGTCGACGGCAACCTCAACGGCACCATCACGGCGTACACGATCCTGGCGAGTGAGGACGGCGTGACCTTCACCGAGGTGGCGAGTGGCACCTGGGTGGGCGACGCCACCCGCAAGACCGCCGCGTTCAGCGCTCCGGGGGCACGCCATATCCAGCTGCTGGCCACCGAAGGGATCGCGGACTACGCCTCCGCCGCCGAGATCGTGCTGTTCGGCCGGGAGAGCGCGGCGGAGTGATCAGCTGGTACGCCGCCCTCAGGTGAGCCTGGAGTATCTGGAAGGGTGCCCCTGACCGCACGCGTGCTTGACGAGGGACACGAGCAGGTCGCCTTCCTCTCGCCGCCGGTGGAGAACACCTCCAGCATCGAGGAACGGATGCAGGGATACCGGGACGCCCTGCGCGAACGCGGGTTCCCCGGGGATGCTGAACGCTGTTTCACCGAGCTCCACAGCACTCTGCCGGGCTCGCGGTCAGCCGACGCGGCGAGGGCGGATCGCGAGGCGTTGCACGCCTTCTTGAAACGTGAGCCAGGCCTGACCGGTTTCGTGGCCTGCGAGTACAACATCGCCGTCCTCCTGCGCCAGGTGCTCGAAGACGCCGGTGAGAATGAACCCGACCGGGTGATCGCCTGCTTCGACTCCCTGGAATCACCCCAGGGCGCCGGAAGTTTCGTCTACATCAAGCAGGACCAGCAGGAGATGGGGCGTGGCGCCGTGCCGTCGACCTTCTCCTCGACCAGCTGCGCGGCGACCAGGTGCCGCTGAAGTCGGTCGTCCCGTTCACTCTCGTCGATCCGGCGACCTGACGGTGTGGGCGGGGCGGAGGCGCCGGTAGTCGGAGGCGAGGAGGCCGTAGATCGCACTGTCGTGAAACGTACCGTCCTCTTCCACCGTGTACGCCCGCCGGAGACCTTCGCGCTGGAACCCCAGGCGCTGGAGCCGTCGTACTGACGCATGGTTATCGGCGATCGTCTCCGCCTCGACCCGGTTGAGGTCCATGCGGGTGAACCCGAAGCTGAGGATGGCCGCGAGAGCCTCCGTCGCGATTCCGCGCCCCCAGTAGTTGCGTCTGAGGTCGTAGCCGATCGCTGCCCGGCGGTGGTGTCTCTCCCAGGAGTTGAACCCGAAAAGGCCGATGGCACGCCCATCTCCGCGATGGGTGACCGCCCAGAAGATCCCTCGCTGCGCGGAGTAGGCCCCGCGAAGCGTTGATCAGCTGGGCGGCTTCGGTCACGTCCCGCATCGGCTCGGAGTTGTGTCTCTGCACCTCGGGATCGCTGCGCCATACGAAGAGGTCGGCGGCGTCTCCGGGCTGCCACTCCCGCAGCACCGTGCGTTCGGTGGTGAGCCTGGGATACGCCGAGAAGTCGAAGAGGCCTGTCACGACCGCTCGCCTCCTGCTGCGCCTGGGGCCCGGTGCCTCGAGGCCTGGGGGGCCTGGGGGGCCTGGGGGCCTGGGGCAGAACAGTGTAGGGCTGCTGACGGCGCGACGTCCGGGTCGCACCCGCGGCACGCTCGCGGATGCGCGGACGTGAGCCAGGCGTTCGAGGAGATCCTGTAATGATCGACGACTCAGGCCGTCTGTCTCCTCGAACGCGAGCGGTGCGGAAACGCTTGCTAGGCGGACGGGGAGGGTGGCGTGGGCTCAGACCTGACGGATCGGGCGTCCTTCGAGGACATGTATCAGCGGCATCACGTGCTGGTGGTGAAGTTCCTGTGGCGGAGGCTGCCGGCGGACGCCGTGGAGGATGCCGCAGCGGAGGTGTTCCTCCTCGCCTGGCGTGGCCGCAGGCAGCTCCGGGGTGAGGTCCTGCCGTGGTTGTACGGGATAGCGAGACGGGTGGCGGCCGACGTCATGCGCCAGCGCGAACGTGCGTCCCGGCTGGGTGAGCGATTACGTGGGTCGACCGGTGAGGCGGCTGGACCGGCGGCTGAGGCTGCGGCGCTGGACAGAGCGTCCGCGGTGCATGCGCTACGCGGACTTTCCGTCCGCGACCGCGAGGTGCTGATGCTCGTCTCCTGGGAGGGGATGGACGTGGCCGGAGCCGCGAAGGTCCTTGGTTGCTCAGCTGCCACGTTCGCGGTCCGGCTGCACAGGGCGCGACGTCGGCTGGAGCGGTGGGAGCGGCTGGCCGCGGACGAACGCGCCGAGGTGGCGAAGAGCACGCAGGCGATGCGACTGGAAGAACGGACGCGGTGATCAAGATGAGCAAGGTGAGCAAGGTGACCAGGACAAGCAGGGACGTGGGACGGGTGCGGACGCTGATGCCGGCCGACCCTGCGGTGGCGGTCGATCGGGACACCGAGATCTCCGCGCGGGTGACCCGGCGGGTGGAGGCCCTACTCGACGCACACGCCGACGCCGCCGGTCGACAACGAGGCTCGGGCACGAGCGTGGCGCGCCGGCGGGTGCTGGCCCTGGGTGTCGCCGGTGCAGCCGGTGCGGCGGTTGTCCTGGCCGACCAACTGCCGATGCCGGGACGCTCCTCGCGTCCGACCGCACAGGCCGCGGTGACACCACCGGTGCTGGCGCTGGCGCCGATCCCGGGCCGCACCACGCGGCAGGTTCTGCGGGAGTTGGCCGAGAAGGTCGAGAAACTCCCGCCTCCGGCGGTCGGGCCATATACGTACGGCAAGTCGTGGGGCTGGGACCTCAGCACCAACGCGGAGGCCCCGGGCGGCGCGGAGTCGGTTGCCGTTCCCACCGTCACCGAGCAGTGGATCAACAACCAGGATGGTTCGGGACGGGAGAGAAAGCACTACGGCAGGCCCTACTTCCCGAATCCCGCGACCGAGCGGGCCCGCGCGGAGGCACGCAGGTGGGGAGAAGGGATCGAGGACACGATCTACCCACCTGGCCACTTCGGCCGGCCACGCACCCTCCCCTCGGATCCGCAGGCGATGGCCGCGAAGCTTCGGGCGATGCGGAGTCAGCCGATCGAGGACAACGGCACGGCGCAGCTTCTCGCGGCTGTGGCCACGCTGTCGGGTGAGCCCAAGCTGGGCGACGGGCGAGGGGGACGGGGAACGCGGCTCAGCCCTGAGGTCCGTGCGGCACTCCTCCGGGTCCTCGCCGACCATGAGGAACACTTCGACTGGGCCGACACGCGGTACCTGCCACTTCGGGCGTACACGACGACCACGTGGCGGAAGCAGACCTCCCTCGCGATCGTGGCACAGGAGCGACGTGGCGCGGCGCCGGACTACCCGACCTCCACCCTCCGCGAGACGCTCCTCCTCGATCCCGAGACGGGTTTCGTCATGGGGTACGAGGTCGCGATCCTCGGCCATCCGCGGCTGTTGAATCTCGACGTGCCCGCCCCACTGTCGGTCAGGGAGACGCTTCTGCGGGCGCCGGTGGACAGCCAGACTGACCGGCCCTGATCCGGATTCGAGGGTGCGGCCTGAGGCGTCCAGGCCGCACCCTCTACTCAGGTGTGCTCGTCCGGGTTGGCCCAGAAGTACGCCTCGGGATCGTAGACCGCTGGCGACGGATGCTGCCAGGGATTGACGAAACCGCCGAGGGCAAGGTTCTCCCGGCGCGGCACATTCCTGAGGTCCTTGTGCGCGAGGACCAGCTGCGGTGTGTTCGACACCGTCCCCATGAAGAAAGGTCCGGCCTCGACGTGGATCTTGACCATGTCCCAGGCCAGTTGCCGACGCCTGATCGCGTCCGGCTCGACCTTGCTCTGGTCGTACAGCTTCCACAGGGCGGCGATCGGTCCGTCCGGGTCGGGCTCCATCCGTGGCGGGGTCCGCTCGAACGGATCGACGTCCTTCTGGGACTTCTCCTCCGGCGTGCCGCGCACTTGTAGAACTGACCCTCGAGCGGAGACTAGCGAGTGGGTTCAATCGGGACGAGCCACGCCGCCTGGGCGAGATGGTCGGGGCCGTTGCCGACCTCCCAGGCCGACTGTGTCTCCAGCAGACCCGCGTCCCATTGAACACCGAAGGCGTCGGGTGAGACCGGATTCTGAGCGACGGTGACGCCGATGGCCTCCCAGTCACGTTTCAGCAGGTCGCGCGGCCGGCAGCCGTACGACATTTCTTCTGCAGGTGATCTTCGGTGGTTTCGGCCGGGTAGTCGAGGCGGATCTTCAGCGGGCTCCCGTCTGGCATCTCCCGCCGCCCGTCGCCGTCCTTGTCGACGACGCCGATCTCGTCGAGCAGGGCCTTGGCACGGGCCGGGTCGTACGTCACGTACGAGTCGCGCCACTCGCGGTAGACCTTCCTTCCCTCGTCGTTGACCTGGCACTCGATGGCCTTCGGACTCATCGTGCCCGTCGTCGGCTCACCGGTCTTGAAGTAGACCTGCTTTTGCACCTCGTCCCGATCGACCGCGTGCGAGAGCGCCTGCCGAAACTTCGGCTCGCGGACCAACGCGCGCATCCGCGGGTCCTTGTGGTCGTAGTTGAAATAGAACATCGATCCCGTGCCACTGCCGCCGTCCCAGAGGAGCACCTCGACACCACTACGGTTCTCGGTCTGTTTGAACCCGGAGATGTCGGCCAGCGTGAGACCCGCGAACGGTCCGTGAACGTAGTTCAGACTGCCTTCCTGAATCTGCAGGCGACCGACTTCCGGATCGTCGACGACCGCGATGGTCAACGTGTCGATGTTCGGAAGTTGTCGCCCGTCGGGGTCGGCGCACCAGTAGTAAGGGTTGCGTTCCCAGACCGCCTGGCGGGCGTCGCGGTAGGACTTCAGCCGCCAACCAGTCATCGTCGGGCACTCGGGATTGGCCGTGTAGTCGCGCTTCCGGTCGAACTCACCGTCCGCGGTGGCCCAGTCCTTGCCCACGGACTTGTTGTACCGGGGGTGGAACTGCTGCATGTAGTGCTTCGGCTCCATCCAGGTGGTGCCGTTGCCCCTGTTGACGTAGCTGGCCAGCCGCGCCGCCGTCAGGGGACCGGGCGCGTCGAACGTCATCACCAGGGTGTGGTCGTCCTGCGCGCGGTCAGTTTCATGAGGGTGCCTTTGCCGGACTTCGACTCGTCGGGAGGAGTTTCGGTGTGGTCCTCGTCGAGGACCATGTCCTCCCACCAGAACATGATGTCGGCGGTGGTCCACGGTTCGCCGTCGGACCACCTCAGCCCTTCGCGGAAGTGCAGCGTCCACTCCGACGCGTCGTCGTTGGTCTCCCAGCTCGAAACCAGGCCAGGCCCGATATCGAGGCCGTCGTTGAGATAGCGCAACAGCGAATGGCCGTACATGTACTGCCTGATCTGCAGGTCATTGGCGGCAGGCGCGCTCAGCAGCAGGTTCCCGCCGTACTGCACACCCACGAGGGTGATGCGATCGCGGCGGCACGGCGACGCCTGCCGATGGTGGAGGTCGACGCCACGGTCACGCTGATCGGCGAGAAGGGGCCCGTCACGTTGCTCGACGTGTTCGAGGGCCGGGAGCAGCTCATCGCGTACTTCCACATGTGGCACGTCGGCCACTCCGCGGCCGAACAGTGCGAGGGCTGCACGTTCTTCAATGGCCAGGTGCGCGAGCTGTCGAACCTGCACTCGCGCGACGTCACGTACGCCACGTTGTGCCAGGGCCCGTACGACGTGAGCGTCCGTTACCGCGACTTCATGGGGTGGGACGTGCCCTGGTACTCGGCGCAGGACGCGGCGGATGCCCTGCTCGGCGATCGCCAACGGTCCCCGGCGCCTCTGGTCTGCTACCTGCGACACGAGGACAGGGTGTTCGAGACGTACTGGACAAGCGGCCGCGGCCTGGAGGCGATGGACAACACCTATGGGCTGTTGGACATGACCGCCTACGGCCGGCGCGAGGCTTGGCAGGACACACCCGCCGGCTGGCCGCCGCCGCGCTCGGATGCCAACCCCTTCCGCACCAACGGACGTCCCATCGCGCAGTGGCCACGCGTGGACGCCGGACGCTCCGACGACCTCAGCACCTGACGGTCGACGCCCTGCAGGACAGGTGTCAGCGGATCTTGGCGCCGTACACGTGATCGACCGTCATCGCCATGAGCACCCTACGGTCGGACACCATCACCGATCGGTACTCGTCCCAGTCCGGGTGCTCTCCGGCGGCGGCGCGGTAGTAGTCCACCAGTGCCTCGACCTCGGGGCCGTGGGGGTCGGTTCCTGGACCCGTGAGTGTCGCCGTGCCCTCGGCGGTGGCCCACGCCCAACCGTCGGGGCTGGTGACTTCCAGTGCGGCCCGCGGGTCACGACGCAGGTTCGCCGTCTTGGCGCGTCCCTCGGTCATCGACACGTAGATGATGCCGGCCTCCTGGTCGTAGAAGGGCGTGACGGGGGAAAGCTGGGGGCGGCCGTTCGACTTGATCGTCGCGAGGACACCGAGTCGACTCTGCGCGAGCAGCGTGCGCGGGCTGAATGGTGTGACGGTCATGTCCGAGCGAACCCACGACGGGCTGCCGACTATTCCTGGCGATTCGGGCCTCGACGGTGGCGCCGCAGCGTCGCACTGACGGCGAAGCTGTCCGGGACCGACCGAAACCTCGGGCGACCCTCGTAGTGTTATTGACTAACATACGTTAGTCAATAACACTTACCTCCATGACTGGACGTGTGGACGTGGTGGTTGTCGGTGCCGGGCCGACCGGGCTCGCCCTCGCCTGCGGGTTGGTGGAGGGCGGCGCCTCGGTTCGCGTCCTGGACAAGGCGGTCGGACCTGCTACCACGTCTCGCGCACTCGGCCTGCAACCGCGGGGTGCCGAGGTGCTCGACCGTCTGGGGGCGCTCGGCGACCTGCCCGACCGGTCCCTCGGCATCGCCAACGTCGCGGTGCACCTCGACGGGCGCCGTGCGGCCACGCTGCGGGTGGGCCAACGGACGAAGCTGGTGACGAGGCCGGGCCTGCTCGTCTCCCAGGCAGAGATCGAGTCCGCTCTCGCCGACCGGCTGCTCGAGTTGGGCGTCCCTGTCGAGTGGGGACGCGAGGTCGTGAACGCCAGTCAGGACACGACGGGCGTGGGCGTCGAGGTCGCCGGGCAGCGGGAGGTCGTACGGGCCGGGTGGCTGGTCGGCTGCGACGGTGCGCACAGCCAGGTCCGCAAACTCGCCGGCATCGGATTCCCCGGTGTCCCGCTGATCGAGCGGTTCCTCCTGGCAGACATCCACGCCGACCTTCCGCTTCCTCGCGATGGTGTCGCGGTGTGGCTGCGGCGCGATCGGATGCTCGGCGCCTTTCCCCTACCGGGTGCGGACCTCTGGCGGCTGATGGCACCAGTGGAGCCAACGCCCACGCCCACGGCCGGGACACCGCCTGGTGCCGTGCTCGACACCCTCATCGGCCTCCTGCGCGACGAGGCCGGCTGCGCGTCGACGACCGTACGCGGGACCGTGTGGACCTCGACGTTCCGCGTCCACCGGCGGCTGGCCGAGACTTACCGCAGCGGGCGCATCATCCTCGCCGGCGATGCGGCGCACATCCACAGCCCGTTCGGCGGACAGGGCATGAACACCGGGCTGGGTGACGCCGAGAACCTCGCCTGGAAGCTTGCCCTGGTGCTACGCGACCGCGCCGGCGTCGCCTTGCTGGACACCTATCAGGCCGAACGTCGCCCGATCGCAGCCGACGTGCTGAGCTCCACCAGCGCGATGACCGGCCTGGTGCTGGGCGACAACGCGCCCGCCCGGTGGGTTCGTGACCACCTGTTCGTCCCGCTGATGGACCGGCCGACCATCCAGCGGTTGATCTGGGAGCATGCCTCGCAGCTGAAGGTGACCTACCGCAACGGCCCGCTCGGTGATCAGCGGCCGAGGCCGCTGCGGTGGGCGCCGACCGGCGGGACCCCACGGGTCGGCGACCGCGTGCCGGATCTTGCCTGCCAGCGGTCCGACGGAACCCGCACCCGGCTGCACGCAGAGCTCGGTGGCCAGTGGGCATTCCTCCGCCCGGCGGCCGCCGTCGGTGGCGCAGACGAGGAGACCGCACTCGAGCGCCTCGGCGCCGAAGGCGTGACCGTTCTCGAGCCGATCGGCACGTCCGCCCCGCTCAGCATGCTGGTCCGGCCCGATGGCCACCTCGCGTGGCGGAGCGGGTTGGGCCGCGAGGATCTGGACGGCTGGTTGGGCCGGTTCGTGGAGACTGGTCGACTGTGACCCCGCGCCGCGTCAACCGCTCATCCGGACCGGCACCCGCACCTGCCTCGGAGGGCCGGCCCAGCCCGCCCGGTCTTCGCGAGCAGCGCAAGGCGCAGACCCGGCGTTCGATCCAGGAGCACGCGCTGCGGCTGTTCCTGGCCAACGGCTACGAGACGACGACGGTCGCCGAGATCGCGGCGGCCGCGGGCGTGTCGCACATGACGTTCTTCCGCTACTTCCCCACCAAGGAAGCAGTGGTCGAGAACGACGAGTACGACCCGCTGCTGGTCGCCTTCATCGAGGGCCGCCCCGGCGACGAAGGCCCGCTCACCACACTCCGCGAAGCTATCCGCCAAGGGTTGGGCCTCGTCTACGCGGCCGACCGGGACGCCCTCCTCGTCCGAACCCGGCTGATCCTGCACACTCCGGCCCTGCGGGCCCGAATGATCCACAACCTGGCCGCCACGGAGCAGCTGTTCGCCCAGACGCTGGCGGCCCGCGCCGACTCCGACGTCACCTTGGAGACCCGCGTCGTCGCAGCTGCTGCGCTGGCTGCACTCACCACTGCGATCACCACGTGGGCGGAGGGCAACGGCACACCCGAACTCCCCGACCTCATCGACCAGGCTTTCGACGCCCTCGGCAGCCTCGGCGACTGACCGCCGGCGATGGGATAGTGTCCTCGGCGGTGTGCCGGGAAGTCTGGTCGGCGTCGTTGAAGCGATTCCGGACGAAGGAGCTTCCGATGCGGGCACGCGACCTTGCGGCCGACTTTCCCACAGTCGGCCTGGACACATCGGCCATCGAAGCGGCTCGGCTGCTCGCCGGCCAGAATCTGCCGGGCCTGGTGGTCGTCGATCAGCAGAACCGGCCGGCGACCGTACTGCCGGGCACCCAGGTGCTGCGGCTCGGTGTGCCCGCCTACTGTCAGGACGATCCGGCGCTCGCCCGGGTGATCGACGAGGCGCACGCCGACGTGTTCCTGCGTGGACTGGAGGACCGTACGGTCCGCGAATGCCTACCCGACCAACGCCGGGAGCTACCGGTCGTCGACCCCTCGGCCACCGTGCTGGAGATCGCAGCGCTGATGGCTCGGACCCGCAGCCCACTGGTAGCCGTCGTGGGGCCGGACGGGTCGCTGGCCGGGGTGATCATCCTGGACACCCTGCTCGACCGAATGCTGGGCACTTGAGCGTCACCGCCTGATCGCGACCGCGACCTTCGTCCTCGGTGTCGCGCTGTCATCGCGCGATGCTAAAGTTGGGCAACCGCCCAGGGCGAATGACCAGGAATCTCGATGACCGCAGAGGGCGTGTGATGGCCGCATCGGCGACGGTCCGTGGTCGGGAAGTGCGGGGACGACTGCTGGCCGCAGCAGCCGAGTTGATCGTGGAGGTCGGCTGGTCGGGGGTCAGTACGCGGATGCTTGCCGAGCGGGCCGGGGTTGCGCCGGGGTTGGTGCACTACCACTTCGCGTCGGTGCAGGCGCTGCTGTCCAGGGCTGCGCTCGACAGTATGCACGGCGTCATGGAGGAGTTCCGGACGCTGCTCGAGGATGCCTCGACACCGGAGGCCGCCCTGGAGGTGATCCTGTCGGCCCTGGACGGCTACAGCGGGCGTGATCCGATGTCGTTGCTGTTCGTCGAGTCCTTCCTGGCCGCGACCCGGGATGAGGCGCTGCACACGGCACTCGCGGCAGTCGTCGCGGACTTCCGAGAGCTGCTCGCCAGGCGGTTCGCGCGGCTCGGCGTGGCGGCACCGGACCAGACCGCCGCTGTTGTCGCGGCCGCGGTCGACGGGCTCGTCCTGCACCGGGCGCTCAGCCCCGGTACGAGTGCCGCGACCGTGACGCCTGTCCTGGCAAGGCTCCTCACACCTGCTCGCCGACAACAGCGGGGCAACGGGAAGGATCGTGCAAGCAGATGAAGGCTGTGGTGTGTGGTGCCGGGATCGCCGGGCTGGCTTCGGCACAGCGGCTGGCCGCCCTCGGTTGGGATGTCGTTGTCCTGGAGAAGGCGGCGGCTCCACGCACGCAGGGCTACATGCTCGACTTCTTCGGCCCCGGCTACGACGCGGCCGAGGCGATGGGAGTCCTGCCTCGCCTGGCCGAGCTCGGCTATCACGTCGAGGAGGTGACCTATCGGGACGGGGCGGGACGCCGCCGTGCCGGGATGCGGTTCGCACAGTTCGCCAAGATCGTGCGCGGTCGGCTGTTGAGCATCACGCGGTCAGATCTCGAACGTGGACTGCGCGAAAGTCTGCCCGACACCGTGGACCTACGATTCGACACCAGCATCATCTCCGTCGCCAACGACGCGGACGGCGTGGCGGTCACCACGTCCGACAACGCCGTGCTCGAAGCAGACGTACTCGTGGGAGCCGACGGCATTCACTCCGCGGTGCGCCGGATCGTCTTCGGCGAGGAAGACACCTACCTTCGGTACCTCGGCTTCCACACCGCGGCGTTCGTGTTCGACGATGACGCGATCCATGCACAGGTCGACGGACAGTTCTGCCTGACCGACTCCGTCGACAGACAGTTGGGCTTCTACGGACTACGCGAGGGAAAGGTCGCCGTGTTCGCGGTGCACCGCACGCCCGACCCGACGCTGCCCGACGATCCGCGGGAGGCGATTCGCCGCGAGTACGCCTCGTTGGGGTGGATCTCTCCCACGGCACTGGCCGCCTGCCCGGCACCGACCGAGGTCTACTACGACCAGGTCGCCCAGATCGAGCTGCCGTCCTGGAGCCGGGGCCGGGTCGTCCTCGTCGGCGACGCCTGCGGTGCGGTGTCGCTGCTGGCGGGCCAGGGAGCGTCTCTCGGGATCGCCGGCGGATACGTCCTCGCCGAACACCTGGCCGGCGCCGGCACTGTCGACGCCGCCCTGGTCGAGTACGAGCGTGCCATGCGGCCAGTCGTGACAGCCAAGCAGCGGGTCGCCAGGGACAGCGTCCGGTGGTTCCTTCCACGCTCGGCCCTGCAGCTCCGGATGCGCCGCGCGATCCTGAGGCTCGCCCGGCTTCCCCTCCTCGATCGCTACGTCGCCGGGTCGATAGCCGGCAAGTCGACGGCGGTCGTCACGCGGCTGGCGGACAAGGGCGGCCGTCGGGTGATCGTCTCCGGATAAGCGCGCACCCGTCGGTGGACGCGACGGCGAAGGGAGTGCTCATGCCGTACGGCTACAAGCGTTTCGCCACCCGACGGCGAGCGGAGCTGAGGATGGGCAGCCAGTTGGCCACCACGCGTACGGGGCCGATCGAGTACACCGTGAGCGGGTCGTCGACCGGCCTGCCGGTCCTGTACTTCCACGGTGGACCCGGCGGCCACGAGCAGACCGACCTGCTTGCTCCCCTGGCGAGCCTCGGTTGCCGGCTCATCGGCTGGTCCCGCCCCGGCTACCTCCGCACGCCACTCGAGGTGGGACGAACCTTCCCGGAGCAGGCGGATGCAGCTACCGCTCTGCTCGACGAGCTCGGCGTGGCGAGAGTGGTCGCCTACGGCCTCAGCGGTGGCGGACCGCCCGCCATCGAGTTCGCCCGCCGACACCCAACCAGGACGACCGCGCTGGTCCTCGAGTCCGCCATCAGCCGGCACTACGCCCCCCGAATACCTGCCCTCGTCAAGATGATCTACCTGAGCCGCCACGGTGCGTGGCTCACCTCCGTCGCCGCCCACCGCTGGCCCCGCACCGCCATCTCCGACTTCGTGCGACAGGAGTCGTCCCTCGACAGCCAGACCCGGCGGACAACGGTCGACTGGATTCTGACCGATCGCAGCAAGATGGAGTATGTCCGCGCTGTGCTGGGCGCGCTCACTCCCTATGAGGACCGAGAACCCGGCCTGGAGAACGACCTCGAACAGTGGGCAACGCTCGACGACTCGTTGACGGCCGGCGTCACCTGCCCGACGTTGGTGCTTCACGGCTCGCAGGACGGCGATGCCGAACCCAGCAACGCCTATCACGCCGCCGCGACCATCCCACAGGCGGAGCTGCACATCGTGTCCGGCGGATGGCACCTGCTGGGACTGTCGCTCAACGGCGGAACGGCGGACGAGGCCAGGCGCTCGTTCCTCGGGCTCGCCTAGGTCGGCCGAAAACCGGTCGAGTGTGTCGGCGGCCGGCGTTACGGTCGTCGAGCCATGTTCACCCTCCTTCGCTACATGTTCCGGATCGCACCCGCCAGTGCCGCCACGTCGCTGGCGCTGGCGATCGCCTCCGCTGGGCTCAGCGTGCTGTTGACGTTCCTGGTCGGCCAGGTCGTCGGCGCGGTGCCCGGAGTGATCGCCAACAAGCCTGACGCGCTGTCGTTGACCGCGTTCAGCCTGCTGCTCGCCGCGCTGCTCGCGGCGTTCCTGGTCGAAAGCATGCTGCCGACGTTCGACCAGATGATCGGACTCAACCTCGACAACCACGTCCACCGCGCGCTTGCCATCGGCATCACCGAGCCGGTGCTGCGTCCGCGCCGGATCGCACATCTGGAAGACCCGCAGATCAAGGACATCCAGGATCATGCCAAGGGCAAGGCCGGCTTCCAGGTCGGCCGTGGTGTACGCAACGTGCGCTGGCTCCTGTCCAGCCGGCTCACCCTGTTCGGTTCGGCCGCGCTCGTCGGACAGATGTTCTCCTGGCCCGTCGCGATCGGGCTGGTCGCGGTCACCCTCTTCATGGAGTACTACCGCGCGACGACCTGCGAGCGCGAGCTCGACTCGTGGTTCGGCAACACCGAGGGGCAGCGCCAGGCCGACTACGCGTTCAACCTCGGCATGCGCGACGCACCGAAGGAGCTGCGGGTCTTCGGCCTGGGCAGTTTTCTGGTCGACCGGTACGTCGCGAAGTGGACCGAGTCGTTCCGGCCGGTCTGGGAGGCCCGACGGCGTGGGACGGTCGCCGCGATCGGCGTCGGCGTGATCCATCTCGGTGCGCAGGCCGGCGCGGTCCTCCTGGTCGGCCGGGCCGCACTGGCCGGTGACCTCCCGCTGACCCAGGTGGCCACCACCGTCCCGGCCATCCTCGCGGTGGGCATGTCCTACAACGGCTTCGGCGTCATGATGATCCGACGCGCGTTGTCGGCCTACCGCTCGATGCGCGATCTGCCGAAGCTGATCGCCGAGCGCTATCCAGAGCCCGTCGCCGAGGTGAACGACGCCGAGGTGAACGACGTGGTGGACAAGATGCCGCGAGAGGCGATTCGCTTCGAGAACGTGAGCTTCCGCTACCCAGGCTCAGACCACGAGGTGCTGAGCGGGCTCGACCTCGAGATCCGGGCGGGGGAGGCCCTCGCACTGGTGGGTGTCAACGGTGCCGGCAAGTCGACCCTGGTCAAGCTGCTGGGCGGCGCCTACCAGCCGACCAGCGGCCGGATCACGATCGACGGTACGGACCTGGCCGAGCTCGATCTCGGTGCGTGGCAGCGCCGGGTGGCGGCGATCGTCCAGGACTTCCTGCGCTTCCCGCTGCCCGCCACCGACAACGTCGTCCTCGGCGCCGTCGAACACGCCAAGGATCCCGGCGCGCTGGAGTTGGCCGCGCGGGAGGCCGGCATCGAGGACGTGATCAACGCGCTGCCGGACAAGTGGGACACGATCCTGGACAAGACCTACGACGGCGGCGTCGACCTGTCCGGCGGCGAGTGGCAGCGGCTCGCGCTGGCGCGTGCGCTGTTCGCCGTCCACGCCGGTGCGGGCGTGCTGGTGCTCGACGAGCCGGCGGCTGCGCTCGACGCACGCGCCGAGGCCCAGCTGGTGGAGCGTTATCTCGAGCTGACCAGCGGCGTGACGTCGTTGATCATCTCGCACCGGTTCTCCGTCGTCCGCGACGCGCATCGGATCTGCGTGCTCGCCGACGGCCGGATCACCGAGTCCGGCAGCCATGACGAGCTGGTGAAGCTTGGCGGCACGTACGCCTCGATGTTCCGGTTGCAGGCCGAGCGCTACGTCACCGGTGAGCGCGACACCGAGCTGGAGGCGGTCGATGGATAGGCCAGTCGATGGATAGGACAGTGCGGATCCTGCGGCTCTGGCTCGGTACCGCGTTCCGGGCCGCTCCTGTGCTCATGGGGTTGTTGTGCCTGCTGGTCGCCGTCCAGTCGGTGACGTCACCGATGCAGACGTACGGCGTCAAGCTGCTCGTCGACGGTCTCACCGGCACGGAGACCTCCGCCATCGGGTGGGGCATCGGGGTGATCGTCGCCGGTTTCGCCGTGTCGTTCGTCAGCATGGTGCTGACCGATCCGATGCGCGACACCGCGCAGGAACGCGTCGCCCGCCAGGTGCACGCCGACCTGCTCGATGTCACCACGGGTGTGCCGGGCATCATGCATCACGAGCGCTCCGACTTCGCCGACCGGCTGGAGCTGATCCGGGAGCGCTCCTGGCGGCTGGGCGTCGGCGCCGAGATCCTGCTCTTCGCAGTGGCGACACTGGCGAACACGGCCACGGTGCTCACGCTCCTGGCGTCGGTCCATCCACTGCTGCTGGTGCTGCCGTTGCTCGGGTCGGCGCGCATCTGGTCGGCGTACGTCAGTGGTCGGATGGAGCAGGAGGCCTGGGAAGAAACCATGCAGCAGGAGCGCCTGACCGACCGGCTGGCCGACATCGCGAAGGATCCGCGAAGTGGCCTGGAGCTCAGGGTCTTCGGGCTCAACTCGGTGCTCGTCGACCGGATCATCAAGCTGCAGAACGACCGCTATCGCGTGCTGTTCGGCGCCACGAAGCGGGGCGGTCTGATCGACGGCACGGTGCGGCTGGGATTCGCGGCCGCCTACATCGCCGCGGTGATCTGGGTGGTGTGGCGGGCGCGTCAGGGCCAGGCCAGTGCCGGCGATGTCGTGCTGCTGTTGCTGATCGCGCCGCAGATCGACCAGATGACCGGCGGGATCGCACAGAACGTTTACTGGGTCGGCGAGGTGATCCGGAGCTTCGCCCGCTACGACTGGTTGCGCGAGTATGCCAAGGAGCACGCGTGGGCTGAGACCAGCGCGCCGGCACCCAAACGGCTGACTTCCGGAATCGTCCTGCGCGACGTCGGATTCGCCTACCCCGGTTCGGACAAGCCGGTGCTGTCCCATGTCAACCTCAGCTTGCCAGCCGGCTCGACAGTGGCGCTGGTCGGCGAGAACGGCGCCGGCAAGACGACACTCGTGAAGCTGCTCGCCCGGCTCTACGACCCGACCGAGGGGGCGGTGCTTGTCGACGGCGTGGACCTGCGCGCCATCCCGCCTGGCGAGTGGCGGCAGCGGATGTCGGCGAGCTTCCAGGACTTCACCAAGTTCGAGTTCACGGTGCGCGAGTCGGTCGGTATCGGCGATCTCGCCCGGATGGACGACGAAGAGACGGTGGGGACCGCGCTTCGTCGCGGCGGTGCGGTCGGCGTCGTACGCGACCTACCGAACGGGCTCGACACCCAACTCGGCAAGCGGTTCTCCGAAGGGGTCGAGGTGTCCGGCGGCCAGTGGCAGCGGCTCGCGCTGGCCCGTGCGTTCATGCGGGACGAGCCCCTGCTGTTGCTGCTCGACGAACCGACCGCCGCGCTCGACCCGGCCGCCGAACACGCGCTGTTCGAGCAGTTCGCGGCGGCGGCCAAGGTGGCGGCGGCCCGGACGGGCGGTCTCACGGTGCTGGTGTCACACCGGTTCTCGACGGTACGCATGGCCGACCTGATCGTCGTCATGGAAGACGGTCAGATCACCGAGACGGGAGCGCATGAGGACCTGGTCGGGTCCGGCGGGCGCTACGCCGAACTGTTCGAACTGCAGGCCCGCGCCTATCGCTAGGGAACGACCACGTACCGCACCCCCGAGGGGTCCGGGCGGACACCGAGCCCACATGATCGACCTGCCTCAGGGGCCAAGGTCCTTGCGCAACGCCGTGCACATCGTCTCGTACCGCTGGATCGTGCCGTCCTCCGCCTCCTGGTCCCAGGAGGCGGGCTCCCTGCCATACGCCACGTAACCCAGCCGCTCGTACAGCGCACGTGCCCGTGGATTGTTCTCCTCCGCACTGATCTCCGCACGGCGCAGTCCGCGCGCCCGGATCCGATCCTCGGCCGCAGCGATCAGCACCGACCCGATCCCGAGCGAGCGCAGCTCGGTGCGGACGGAGAGGGTCCAGATCACCCCCGCCTCGGGCTTCTCGTCGTAGTTGACTGCGCCCTTCGCGACCGGCAGCCCCACTGGCGAGCACACGACCAGATGGTCGACGACGCCACGGCGCGCCCGCTCGAGCTCCTCGGTCATCTTCTCCAGGCCCAGTGGCGAGTAGAAGCAGGCGACGAGCGGCAGGTCGGCCTCCTCCATGTCCCGGACCGTCAGGTGCAGTTCCACCACACCCGTGTGGATCGTCCCCAAGACCTTCACCCTTCAGTCGCTGCGAAGTGTCAGTTCGACTCTGCTCGCGCGGCCAGCCAGAGTTCTTCACGCCCGACCGAGACCGCGATGTCCACCTCGTTGCCTTCGGGGTCGGCGAGGGTCCACCATTCCGGCGCCTCGTCGTCGTACACGATCCGCCCTCCGGCGGCGATGGCTGCGTCGATGCGCCCGCGAGCCTGGTCGTCGGGCACGAAAAGGTCGACGTGGATGCGGTTGCGCTGGTTGCGCCTGGCCTCCTCCGAGGCGTCCATCTGTTGGAAGAAGATCGGCAGGTTGAGCCGGCGCGGATCGTAGATGTCGGTGACCCCGAACTCGGACCGCGGGTCGTATTCGTACCCGAGGACAGCCCGCCAGAAGCCCCGGACCGTTGGGATGTCGACCGCGTCGATCCCGATCTGAACGAAGCGTAGACGAGTCGTGTCCGCAGTGAGCGCCATGCCGCGCGCCGCCGCCTGGACCCGGCGAGCCAGGTCACCGAATCCCTCGTCCTCCCCCTGGTCCTTGCCGGAGTCGATCGTGACGCCGTCCGGGCGCATGTCCACCAGGAGCGGCAGGCCCGCGTCGTCGGCCAGACCGGCCACGACAGTGGCCAGCTCGGCTGCCCGCAAGGGAGAGGCGAGCGGGTAGAACGTCATCACGCCGAACATGTCGCGCCAGTCGGCTGTCTCCGGTCCCTCGCCCAGCGCGTCGCCTGGCCCCACCGGGATGACGTCCGCCTCGTTCCCCTCGGCGTCGGCGAGCGTGACGTCGCCGACATCGGCAAAGCGGCCGCCGACCGCTCCCACCCCTTCGCGGGTGAGCGCATGCGGGCGAGCGACGTCGACGTGGATCCGGTTGCGCAGCGGCCGTGGCTGATCCTGCTGCTGGAACCAGATCGCCGGATCCCGCCGCATCGCGTCCACCAGGTCGTCGTCATCCAGCCGTTCGTAGCCGAGCGCGGCGCGCCAGAACGCCATCACCGCGGGCTTGTCGAGTGCGTCGATCGCAAGCTGCACGGTCTGCACGGAGGACGGATCGGCTGCCAGGTCGAGGTCCCGCGCCGCCGCCGAGATCGCCCGCGCCAGCGCCACGTCAGTCTGGGTGAAGCCCGCAGAACCGGGCGTGCCGATCCGGACGTGGACCCCACCGGCGCGCAGGTCCATGTCCGGCAGGTGATCGGCGCTGCCGGTGAGTTCGGCAACGCGGCGAACCAGCGCCGCGCCGGCCGGTTGCGACGGAGCGTCGAACCAGGCGCTCGCCCCGAACGCGAGCACCCGCCAGTCCTCGACGCCGCCCGCCTGTTGGAACTGCTTCGCCGTCAGACCCATGGCGGCAGCATGCCACGGGTCACCGACCGTCGGCCTCCCAAATCTGGGCAACGAACTCCCCCAGGGGCACGCAGGTCCAGCAGGAAGAGCGCCCGGCAGCTCGCCGCTAGGTTTCCTCCCCGCTGGCGCAGAGGCAGAAGGGGTGACCCTCGGGGTCGATCATCACGCGGTGCTGTGACGGTGCCGGCTGGAAGTCGGGAAGAGTGGCGCCGCACTCGATCGCCCACGCAACCGCGCCGTCGAGATCGTCCACACCGAAGTCCAGGTGTTGCGTAGTGGTCTGCTCCGCCTCGACGCTCGGCCATACGGGACGTCGATGGTGGGGGTCGTACTCGAAGTTCAAGGCCGGCTCGGCCACGCCGTCAGGAGGGCAGACCAGCGCGTAGCCTGCGTCTGGTGGTCGTCCCGGTCCAGGCTCCTCCTCCCTGATGTAGGGCCAGCCCAGCAGCGTGGAGTAGAAGCGGGCCAGCATCCGTGGCCGCGTTGCCGCGATCGTCAGTGCACCGAGCTGTATCCGGGACGGCCTGTCCATGGTGACCTCATGCCGGTTGGTTGGTGTTTTCGCGATGCGTGGGACCTCCTAGGCAACGCCTGCGTGAGCGAGGCGTCTGGCGGCGCGCAGGATTCGGAGGACGTGGAGGGTGATCATCTCGCTGGGCTGGTGGGCTCGTCCCCAGTCGACGACCTCGTGTTGGTGGGCGAAGCGGCTCTCGGGAGGTGTCCACCACTGTCGGTCGGCGGCCCACAGGCCGTCGGGTCGGCGTTTGCGTGCGAGCAGGTCGAGGGCGTCGCTGGCGCGGGCGTCGTCGATCCGGCCGATCCGGGCGAGGAGCATCAGGACGGCCAGGATGTCGTAGTGCCAGTACGACGGGTAGCCAAGCTGGAGCCAACGCGTGTTGATCACCTGGCCTGCCGGCGGTGGGTGGGGTCGGAAGCGGCTGGGGATTCCGGTACCCAGGCTGTAGAACAGACGATGCTGCAGATACAGCTCAGCGGTCCGGTCGGCGGCGGCCGCGGCTGCGGCGTCGCCGGTCACCCGTGCATATTCGTGCAGCCCCCACGCGGCATTGATCGACTCGTGGAAGTTGGAGCGGCGCCCGGATGCGTTGCGGTGACAGTTCCATCCGCCGTCGGGCCACTGCCAGTCGAGCAGCGCCTCGGCCATCTGCTGCACCCGCGGGTCGGCAGCCATCCCCAGCCGGGAGCCGATGACCAGTGCGGCTCCCTCCGCGTTCACACATATGCGTGGCAGCCCGTTGATGATCTTTGGACCGAAACGATTTCGGCGGCGGTCGAGAATGTCGTTCAGGAGGTAGTTCGCGGCCGCGACGGTACGGGGTTCGCCCGGTGGAATGGCAAGCTCGACCAGCGAGACCAGCCGCCATTGCGTCGACTTCCAGTGGCCGGCAACACCGGCCGGCACGTGATCGACGCCTATGACATCCTCCGGCCTACGGCTGTTCCCGCGATAGCGGCGAATGATTCCAGGTTCACCCCTGAACGCGCCGTCGTCCCGCTGGCCAGACAACAGCGCAGTCACCTTCGGACCGGACATGATCTCGCTCGCGTCCTCGTCAACCGCCTCGCCGAGGACGTCACGACGTGTCAGGAACCGGATGGCCGGCTCGTCCGAGCCCAGTAGCCAATCCACCGCAGGATGACTGCCCGTCGCCATGCCTTCCCCTTCCGTCGTCGCTCCTCCCCGTTCACCCCTGGGACTGGGCGAGTGGGTTCAGAGTGTGGCAGGCGTACGGGACATCTTGTGTCCTGTACGCGGCGGTCGAGTTACCGTTACCGCCGCCAGCGGCCGAACCAGCGTCGCCGCGGCGGGGACGCCGACGGGGACACCGGCGGCGCGCCGGCGAACTGCCCGGTGTCCGGCCGCTTCAGGTGTGCCTCGAGTCCGGTCCAGCAGGACTGGCACAGCAACCAGTCGGTCCGGTCCTGGCGCACCTGCGCGACCCACTCGCCGTACCAGTGGTCGTCGCCCCGGTCGAGGCCGAGCCTGCCAGCCAGGCTCCGGTAGTGCTCGATGACCGCGGCGGGCCGGTAACCTGAGTCCACGGCCGCACGCAGCCGATCGGCGGTGAACCGCTTGGCGTCCGGACCGGGTGGCGCATCGCAGATGTCACATGCGGGCATGGCGTTCACACTAACCTCGGCGGCTCGGGACCGGTCCCGGCTCAGCTCGCACGCTGTGGCCTGCCGATCTCTGCCCGCCAACGTGATAGCTCACGCTCGGGTGAGCGCCGAACAGGCCTCGTCAAGCAACGTCCTCGGGCCGCGTTCAAGATCGGGGTGTGACAGGCCGGGTAACCTGCGACGGCCGCCACGTGACTACCCACCAGTGAGGACACGTCGGCGGAGGTGATCGCATCGATGGCCCGGCCTGTGGCGTGGGATGAAATCGGACTTGTGGCCGCCGCCCGTGACGGCGACAAGGACGCGTTCGCGGCGCTGGTAGCCCGGCACTATCCGCTGGTACGGGCCCTGTGCGCCCGGATGCTCGGCGACCACGACCTGGCCGTAGACATGGCGCAGGAGGCGGTGGTCGCCGCCATGCTCGCCTTGAAGCGGCTGCGCCGTGACGACCGCTTCGGGCCGTGGCTTGCTGGGATCGGGCTCAACCTGTGCCGCAGGCACCTTCAGACCGAGAGCCGTCCGGCGTACTCCCTGGATGTCCTGGCCAGCGGGCGACGGATGCCAGAGCCCGTCGAGCAGGACCCCGGTCCGGAGGAGCTCGCCGAGGCCGCCGAGGCCGCTCACCGGGTACGGGCCGCTGTCGCCACCCTTCCTGCCGGCCAACGCGATGCAGTGACGTTGTTCTACCTCGCCGGCCTCACTCAGGCCGAGGTGGCCGCCCACCTCGACATCCCTGTAGGTGCGGTGAAGACCCGCCTGCACAAAGCGCGCGCTTCGCTCCGGCAGCGACTTGCCATCCCCAGAGAGGAACAGCTCACCATGTCCGAGACCGGGAGCCAACTCGTCCCCATGCGGGTCACCGACGTCGTCAAGGAGACCCCGCCCGATCGGCACATAGTCCTGCTCACCGAGGTCGACGGGCAACGGCAGTTGCCCATCTGGATCGGTCGGGCCGAGGCGGCCGCACTGGCGCTCAGTCTGGAAGACGTCGAGCTGCCGAGACCTACCGCGTACCAGTTCGCCGCCGCTCTCGTCGACGCAACCGGCGGCCGGCTCCGTGAGGTCCGCATCACCCAGTTGACCGAGAAGGACTTCGCCACCTACAAGGTCTTCTACGCCCAGGCCGTTCTCGAAGGCGGCGTCACCGTCGATGCCCGGCCCAGCGACGCCCTCAACCTCGCACTCGTCACTGACGTGCCCATCCACGTCGACCCCGCAGTCCTCGATGCCGCCGTGGCCAGGGAGCCGGAGAAGTCGTACGCCCAGAACGCCCGCGGCATCGCCGCGGAGGCGAAGTCCTCCTGGACGCGAGGCCAGCCAGAATGACGTCGACGCCCCATGTCTTACGTCCAGAAGCTGGCAGGGTTCCGCGCTAGCTCAGGTGTCACGAGCAGTCGCAGCCGGGTGCACAGGTGCATGACTGCCCTGGTTGGTGGGCGCCGGGTGAGGTCGTGACTCCGGCTGCGGTGCAGCAGCCCTTGCCGTGCCAGGCTTCCCAGCCTTCCTTGCCGGCCACCGCGGCGATGGCGAGAGCGGCGAGCGGGTCGGCCCAGGACCAACCAAGTGTGCTGTTGAGTACAAGGCCGGTGAGCAGGACGGCGGAGAGGTAGCTGCACAGCAGGGTCTGCTTGGAGTCCGCGACGGCCGAGACAGAGCCGAGTTCGCGTCCGGTACGTCGCTGGGCCAGTGACAGGACCGGCATGATCACTACCGAGAGGGCGGCGAGAACGATTCCGGGCACGGAGGGCTGGGCCTCGCTGCCGCCGGTGAGGGCGCGGACGGCATCGACGGTGACGTACGCCGCCAGGGCGAAGAACGAGATCGCGATGATCCGCAGCGTGCGGCGTTCCCGCGCTTCACGGACGGCATGGTCCCGGGCGGAGAACTGCCAGGCCACGGCGGCGGCGGAGGAAACCTCGATCACCGAGTCCAGCCCGAACCCGATCAGCGCGGTCGACGAGGCGATCGTTCCAGCGGTGAGCGCCACTGCGGCCTCGACGACGTTGTAGCTGATGGTGGCGGCGACCAGCCAGCGGACCCGGCTGGTGAGTTGGCTCCGGCGCCGCTCGGTCAGCGCCGCGGTGACAGCGGAGGCCATCAGCGGTGCCGCCTCAGCGCGGCCGGGGATGGCTCCATCGTGGTGTCGGTGCAGGCCTGGTCGGCGGCAACAGCCAACACGGTCGAGCGCAGGTCGTCGATGGCGTGACCCAGCCGAGGGTCGGCGAGTTCGTAGCGGACCCGTCGACCGGCCGGGACGGCCACGACCAGACCACAGCCACGCAGACAGGCCAAGTGGTTGGACAGCCTGGTCCTGCTGATCCCGAGGACGTCGGCAAGGTCGGCCGGATAGGACGGGGCCTCCCGCAGCGCCAGCAGCAGCCGGCAACGAATCGGATCTGCCATCGCCCGGCCGAAGCGGGCGAGCACGTCGATGTCGGTCGCGGCAGTCACCATGGAGGCGACGATACAGGGAATCGTGAATTCAGGTAAGAGTGGACTCTCCGCCTGTCAGCCCTGGCGGGTGGCCGGCTCGCGTTCGCCGTCGCCAGATGACGATCGCAAGCGGCAGGGCGGCGCTTGCCAGCGCGAGCAGCAGGACCTGTACCAGGTGCGGCGGCCAGCCGATGCCGTTGACTGGTTGCGCGCCCGTGGTCGGCTGCGGTCGCTGTTTCGTGGGTTCGGTCGAGGTGCCGCCGAACCAGATCTGACCCCTGGCCGCCTCGGTGGATTCGCCGTTCAGCGCCTTGGTGACGGCCGTTCGCGCGCCGGGCCAACTGCGCTCGAACTCTGCCCTGGTGACCTTCTGCTTCGGCACATCGGTGAGGATGACGCCGCCATAGGTGTACGACGGGGTGTGGAACTCGCCTTTTGTGTACGACCGGAGATAGCGGCTGTAGGTGTCCTTCGGGGTCCAGCTCTCAGCCGCCGGCCAGCGTGCGACATCGCCGCTGTCGATCAGGTTGGTGAGTTCCATCGCATGCGTTCTGCTGCGTTCCCGGTACCACTCGGCGGCGATCCGGCTGAGGTAGATCTGCCGCAACGCGGCGTACTCCGGCGCGGTGTTCACCGAATCGATGAGCCGGGGCAGAACCAGCCGGCGATACATGTCCGCGTTGTGGTTCTCGATCGCCTCCGGCTGATACGGGCAGCCCTGGTACTTGCCGGTCCCCACGTTCTGGATGTACTCCTGCTCCATCTGCACATCCAGCGGGGCGTCGATGATGTACAGCTCGCCGTTCTCGTCATAGATCTTTGCGGGCTTCGGCGTGATCCATACCCGGTGGGAGAAGCAGCGTTCGCCGTTGTAGCCCTGCAGGCTGCTCCAGAACTGCTTGCCCTGTGAGGAATCGGGGTGAATCAGCGTGCCCACCGTCTTCTTCAGTTGCAGGTCGGCGTCAAGCATGATCCGGCCGACGTCCGTCTTGTCCAGTTGGTGGCCGACAATGCGGTGGGGCTCGTTCGGATTGAGATTGACCCAGAAGCTGGACTCCGGCAATGCCAGCCAGACGAAGAACGCATCGGACGCGGTATTGACGCTTCGTGCACCGGTCAAGGCGCTCCGGGTGTCCGTCGATCCACCTGGCTCGCCGCTGAACGCATACCGCACGCCGTCCTTCGTTCCTGAGGACGAGTCCTCTGCCATGTACCGCAGCTCCAGGTTGGAGAAGTCGATGCCGCCGCTGTCCTGGTGAGCGGGGTCCAGCATTCGTTCGAGCCCTGGCGGGTCCCGCCTGGGGTCGTCTCCTTCGTAGTCATAGCGCCTGCCGGGAAGCTCGGCCGGCTGGAAGGGACGACGTGCCTTGGTGACCTCATCTCGGACGTAGGTCGTGGTGATGAGCCGTGCCACGTTTTCTTGCGCCGTTCGTTGCAGGATGCGCGCCAGGTCGCCTTGGGCCGCCCGTCGTTCCATCTTCTCGCCGTAGGGCACCATGTGGTCCAGGAGATCGGAGTATCGGTGGCAGGCCGGCGAGCCCGAATAGCTGCAGGGCTCCCGCTCGGTGACACCGTAGATGAGATCCCTGGGCGTGGACACGATTCCCGAGCGCGGCCGCAGATCCTCGCCTATCTCCTCCAGGAATTCCTGGTCGATCTCCTCGACACCCCTGCGTTCGAGCTGCGCGTCGAAATACTCCAGGTTGTACCGCAGGCGGAGCAGGATCTCCTCGGCGTGATAGCCGCGTTCTCCCTTCTTGGGCGGGGTGCTCCTGGTCACCATCTGCGAGACGACATCATCGTCGCGCATACCGCGTTCGACGAGTTCGTCGTACAGCGCACGGTTGTCGCGCCGCAGCTCCTTCGCGGTCATGATCGTGATGTCCACGAGCGGCGGCTCTGTCCTGGTGCGCGATCGGTTCCTCTCGTTCCACTTCGCGAACCACCGCAACCGGCGGATGGTGTCGTCGTCGTAGCCGGTGATCCGCCACCAGACCGCGGCATAGTTGACCGCGGCGTGCTTCCTCGCCTCACCCGGATTACCGGAGGCCCTGCCGTCGCGCACCCGCTTCGCCCAGAGCTCCCGCTCGCTCGCGCGTTCGTACATCCGATTCCGCGGGACATCGCTGTACGGATCGGCTGGGTCCGCGGCAGCGGGCAACGTGGCCAGAGCCGACAGCAGCACACCGAGCACCAGGGCGATGACGCCGACAAGTCGCGACCTCACGATGGCTCTCCTTCCATTCCACGTCCCGCACCGAGGCGGTGCGAGCAGTTCAGCGCCGGGCTAGCTGCGGGGGAGGTGGATCTCGATGTCGGTGCCGGTGAAGACGAGCCCCGCGTAGGCGTTGGCCCGATCGGGAACGATGCCGGAGTCGGCACCGACCACCTTTCCGGAACGGACGTCGATGACGACCGGCCCATCGGAGCGGTCGACGTACGCGTAGTCCTTGGTGATCGTCGAGACCGTGCCGCTCCAGGCGTCCGGCCCGGTGCCGGGCGCGCGTTCCCACAGCACGTCGCCGGTGCCGACGTCCAACGCCAGGGCACCAGCCTTCTTCGACGTGCACAGCACGGCACTGCCGCCTTCACGCATGCCGCACGTCATGTCGGCGTTCAAGCCGGTCTTCCCGGACAGGGCAGTGTCACCGGTCGCGATCTCCACCAGCCTGGCGCCAAGAGCGTCGTCGTCGACGAGACTCCACGGCCCGCCGCCATAGCTCTCGTCGTACCGGCCACCGGCTGAGATCTCGCCGGACAGCTCCGACAGGTTCCACAGGTCGCGGCCGTCGGCGAGGCTTGCCCCGGCGATCGTGTAGGTATCGTCGCCGTTGTCGCGGAAGCCGACCAAGGCTTGCTGGTAGCCGTCGATCAGCTCGAAGTCCGTACGCTGCCACAGCAGGCGCGGCTTCTCCAGCGCGATCGCGAAGGTGCCCCGCAGGCCGCCGTCCACGGTCCACTGAACGGCCGCCATACCGTGGTACGGAGGTCGCCACACAGACGCACCCAGCCGGCCGTCCGGCTCGCCGTCGATGTCGACGGGCAGCCGCCAGATCACCTTGGCGTCGGCAGCCCGCACCGCGATCACCTCGAACCCGTTCTGCGGCGCGCCTCCGTTCCGGGTCCCGAGCTCGACGGGGACGATGGCGAGCACAGCCGGTGCGCCGTTGATCTGCGCCACCTGCGGGGGCAGAACGCGGTACTGCAGGTACTCGCCCTCGTCCTTGGTCAGGCGTTGAGGCTGATGTGCCTCGTACAACGGTTTGTGCCTGGGCTTGACGCGGGTGATGGTCCTGCCAGTGGTCACGTCCACTGCCGTCACGCCGGCTTCGTCGGCGATCCAGACGGCCCGCCCGTACAGGGTGACCGGCGGATGCTCCATCGGGCCGAACGGGATGACGTGCGCCGGCCTGCGCTCGAACGCCAATGCCGGCCGGACTTTCGGATCACCGCTGAAGCCCAGGCCACGCGTACTTCGTGCCCCTGGAGTGCCGTCGGCGTCGCCGCGGTCGTCTCGAATCGCCTCACCACTGCAGGCCGCCGTCGCCACCAGCACGGCCGCCGCAAGGACCCCGGCCGGCTTTCGTAACGGACTTCGCATCAGGCCCTCCCCATCTGTGCTCCATCGCCGCCAGTTGGCTGCCGCCCGCCCACGCGGAACGATGACCTAGTGCACAGCAGTCGGCCCGGGACCCCTCCCGACGCGGACCAAGGGCGCCATCCATGCGCGCCAGGACCTGGCAGGATTGACATTCGTGAGGTCACCGTCGGCGAGGACGAGCCAGACCCGCGATGCCGGGGCCTTGGCCGCCAGGGGCATCACGCCCCAGTTCCTCGACGCCTCCCAGCGAGGAACGTCCACCCCTCACTCCTGGGTGGTGCCCACCAACCGTTTGACCATCACACCCTGGCGGCGAGCGGGCCGGAAGCCACAGTGCTCATAGAACCGGTGCGCAGGGCTCTCGCGTGCGGTGAGGAGATACAGCTGCTCTACACCGGATAAACGCACCTCCAGCGCATTGATGAGCGCGGTCCCGATGCCGGATCGCTGGCGATCGGCGGCATCCAACAGCGATGGCGTGAAGTCGTCGATGGTCATATCGGCCATCGCAGCATCATCTCAGGGCTTGCACCCACTGGCGCGGCTGAGCGTCCCGGCCAGCGTGACCTGAAGCTTTGCATAGCTCGGCGAGTTCGCCTGGATCTTGCGGAACTCCGCGAGCGTCTCGGTGTTGTCATAACTGACCTGCAGCTCGGCGGCAAAGGACAGCCACGTCGTGAGGGTCACCCCGAGAGCGGTGAGCCTGCTGATGGCTGCCTGCTGGGCGACCTCGGTTCCACTCGCGGTGGCGTCGACGACAAGCGTTACGCCGTAGTCACGGCGGAGCGCGGTGAGGCCGGTCTGCAGCACGCATCCATCGGTCATCAGCCCTGCGAGGACGAGGTGCCTGACGCCGGTCGCACTGACCGCCTCCTCGAAGCCGGGATAGGCGAAGGCGTCGAAGGATCCCTGGCGGTAGACGACCGGATGCTCGCCGATCACCTCTGCCACCTCCGGGTAGAGGACACCGCGCGGATCCCGTCGGGGTCCCATGGTGACGACAAGAGGAACGCCGAACGCCATCGCCGTCTGCGCAAGCGCACGGGCGCCGGCGACATTCTGGTCGATCGTCTGTGACCCGATCATGTTCGCGAAACCAGTCACGTAGTCGATGAGCACGATCGCGGTGTTTGCGGCGGTGCGGCGTTCGATCTCCATCGATCCTCCCCGCGGTGGTGGAGTCGGGCGCAGTAGTCGCCCGGTGGGCACTGCTGGGTCAGAGGGCCGTCGGCGACGGCGGCCGCAGATGGTTCTCGTGGGCGTAGTGCAGTGCAAACGCCGGATTGTGCTGGCTCAGCAGCTCGCCGAACGCCGCGGAGGTCTTTTCGTTGGACCAGCTGCGTTGGTACTCCGATGCCAGGCTCAACCAGGTGACCGGGCGGGCACCCGCCTGGATCATGCGCTGCACCGCCGTCTCGTGCGTCCCCCGCGTCTCGCCCGCCGATGCGTCCTCGACGACGAAGACCTCGAAGCCGAGATCCAGGGCGGTCAACACGGTCGCCAACAGGCAGCCTTCGGTCATCAGGCCGGCCATCACCAGTCGCCGCCGCCCGGTCGCCTGCACAGCGGTGGCGAACTCCTCCCGGTCGAAGGCGTCGAACTCCCCGTACCGTTCGATGAAGGTGTGGACGCCCAGCGCCGCCGTGAGCTCCGGATACAGCGGGCCCGCCGGTGCGTCATCGGGTCCGTTGGTGACGATGAGCGGCAGGCCGTAGATGCGTGCGATCTTCGCCAGAGCCGTCGCGTTGTTGACGTTGTCGGCGGTCGCCTGCGACCGGAACATGGTCGCGAAGCCGATCGCGTAGTCGATCAGCACCATCGCGCTGTTCTCCGCCGTGAGATGACGAGCCATGACTCACCTCCTCGCCGCGCTCCGGGTCGTGGGCTCAGCTCAGGTTCTCGGGACCCGGGCGATCCGTAATGACCATGCGGTCAGCAGAGTGTAGGGCGCATGTCGCCGTAATGTCCAGATGGTCATTAATCAGGAGAAGGCAGCCTGCCCGAGTCTGGTCGCATACGCCGGTACCTTCACTGACATGAGCCAGCAAGGCGCGGCCGCGCAGCGCCGCTACAGGCGCGACCCCGAGTTCAATCGTGAGGCGATCCTGGCCGCCGCGGCACAGGTCTTCGCCGAGCGTGGGTATCAGCAGGCGACCCTGCGCGAAATCGCGCGGCGCGCCGGAGTGACTCACGGTCTCGTCGTCCGCCACTTCGGGACCAAGGAGCAACTGTTCCTCGCCGCGGTCCCTGGCACCCGTGACCTCGCCGACGACGCGGCGGGCCCGCTGGAAACGCTTCCCGAGCGGCTCGCGGCCGGATACGTACGACGGATGGAAACGTCTGCCGGGACCGACCCGCTCCTGGCCCTGCTCCGCAGTGCCGTCGTCGACGACAACGCATCCGGACGTTTGCTCGAGGCCATGCAGCGCAGCACGTCCGAGGTCTACCGCGAGATCCTGGGCGAGGAGGCGACCGATGCCGTGGCGCCGTTCATGGCGTCGTTGCTGATCGGCGTGACGTTCAGCCGCTACATCGCGCGCGCCGGCGCCCTGGCCGAGATGAGCGCCGCGACGCTACAGGCTCATCTGACGACGTGTCTTCGCGCACTGCTGGCGACCGTGGTCTCCTTCGAAGCCGACGATCAGGACAGCCCTCGTCGGTGACGGCCGTGGCGACGATCCGACAGCTGGGCAATATGTACAGCCAACTCGGCTGGCCAGGTCGGAAAGAGGGCAAACCAGCCAGCACAAATGCGCCACCTTGCCTGGCCCATGCCGACTGACTATTCATTGCGCCAGCACATCGCCGTCCCGGAGGGCCGCGCAATGACCATTGACCAGACGTTGACCAGCGGCGAGCGACTCGCCGAACTCGATCTCGACCAGCTTCGGGAGCTCGTCGGCCTCGTCGACTATGACGCCGATGGCGACCCGTTCCCCGTCACCGGCTGGGATGCGGTGACGTGGATCGTGGGCAACGCCACCCAGGCCGCCTTGTTCTTCCAGGCCGTCTACGGCATGGAGCTCATCGCCTACTCCGGCCCGGAGACCGGCAACCGCGAGCACCGGTCCTACGTCCTGCGCAGCGGCGCGGTCCGCTTCGTGGTCAACGGCGCCGCCGATCCGGCGAGCCCGTTGGCCGACCACCATCGCCAGCACGGTGACGGCGTCGTGGACATCGCCCTCGAGGTGCCCGGCGTCGACGCGTGCATCACCCACGCCCGGAGTCAGGGTGCCACGGTGCTCGCCGAACCCCACGACGTGAGTG
Source organism: Actinopolymorpha sp. B17G11 (assembly GCF_040196095.1). NCBI lineage: Bacteria > Bacillati > Actinomycetota > Actinomycetes > Propionibacteriales > Actinopolymorphaceae > Actinopolymorpha > Actinopolymorpha sp. B17G11. Next base: position 471,992 of record NZ_JBEFTW010000001.1, on the reverse strand, counting down.
ACGAGCACGGCAGCGTACGACTGGCGGTCATCGCCGCGTACGGCCAGACGAGGCACACGTTGGTCGACCGCTCCCACTACACCGGGTCCTACCTGCCCGGTTATGTCGCCAGGGCTTCCACCCTGGTCCGGCCCGCCGGCGGTCGGAAGCGGCTGTTCCAGGCGCTCGACCATGTGGTCGGCAACGTCGAACTCGGCGCCATGGACGAGTGGGTGCGGTTCTACAACCGGGTCATGGGCTTCACCAACATGGCGGAGTTCATCGGCGACGACATCGCCACCGAGTACTCCGCGCTGATGAGCAAGGTGGTGGCCAGCGGCAACCGTCGGGTGAAGTTTCCGCTCAATGAACCCGCCGTCGGTAAGGGGCGCTCCCAGATCGATGAGTACCTGCAGTTCTACGGCGGCCCGGGGGTCCAGCACCTCGCCCTTGCCACCAACGACATCCTCACCACCGTCGACACGCTACGCGCGCGGGGTGTGGAGTTCCTGGAGACTCCGGACTCCTACTACACCGACCCGCAGCTGCGCGCCCGGATCGGCGAGGTCCGCGTGCCGATCGAGGAGCTGCGCTCCCGGCACATCCTGGTCGACCGGGACGAGGACGGGTATCTGCTCCAGATCTTCACCAAGCCGCTCGGCGACCGGCCCACGGTCTTCTTCGAGTTCATCGAGCGACACGGCTCGCTCGGATTCGGCAAGGGGAACTTCCAGGCCCTCTTCGAGGCGATCGAACGCGAGCAGGCGAAGCGAGGGAACCTCTGATGCCGTACTACAGCCGGGTTGGCGACGTGCCGGCGAAGCGGCACACGCAGGCTCGTCAGCCGGACGGGTCACTGCTTCGCGAGGAGTTGATGGGTGAGGAGGGGTTCTCCTCGGATTCGTCGTTGCTCTACCACGTGGGCGTACCGTCGGCGATCGTCGACTCGCAACCGTGGGAGATGGGGGATCTTGCGACCCGGCCGAACCACCCGTTGGTGCCGCGACATCTGAAGCTGCATGGGCTGTTCGAGAACGCCGAGTGGAAGGCGTTGGATCCAGTGACCGGCCGGCGGCTGGTGCTGGGGAATGCGGATGTACGCATCAGCTACGTGTGGGCAGGGCAACCCTCGCCGTGTTACCGCAATGCCGTCGGTGACGAGTGTGTCTATGTCGAGGCAGGCACGGCGACGGTCGAGACGGTGTTCGGCGTGCTGGACGTGGGGCCGGGTGACTACGTGATCATCCCGCGGGCCACCACGCATCGCTGGGTCCTGGAAGGCCACGCGCCGCTTCAGGCGTACTGCATCGAGGCGAACTCCCACATCGGGGCGCCGGCGAGGTACCTGTCGCGGTTCGGGCAGTTCCTCGAGCATGCTCCGTTCTGCGAGCGCGACCTGTGTGGCCCTGCCGAGCCGTTGGTGTGTGAGGGCACCGACGTGGAGGTGCTGGTCAAGCATCGGGGCGCGGGACCGTCCGGCATCCTCGGCACGAGGATGGCGTATGCGACCCACCCGTTCGATGTGGTCGGGTGGGACGGTTGCCTGTATCCGTACACGTTCAACGTCGCCGACTTCGAGCCGATCACCGGCCGGGTGCATCAGCCGCCGCCCGTGCACCAGACCTGGCAGGGCACGAACTTCGTGGTGTGCAGCTTCGTCCCGCGTAAGGTCGACTACCACCCGCTGGCGATCCCGGTGCCCTACTACCACTCGAACGTCGACTCCGACGAGGTGATGTTCTACGTCGGCGGGGACTACGCCGCGCGCAAGGGCTCGGGGATCGGGCTCGGGTCGATCTCACTCCACCCGGGCGGTTACGCCCACGGCCCGCAGCCGGGCGCGATCGAGGCATCGCTTGGAGTCCACCAGGTCGACGAGCTCGCCGTCATGGTCGACACGTTCCGGCCCCTCGAGCTGGGCGAGGCCGGCATCGCCAGCGACGACGGCCGCTACGCCTGGACCTGGGCCGGCCGGGGTCCGCAATGACGAGTGACTCCATGATTCCAGCGTTGTTCGCCCGCCTGTGTGACGACGCTGCCGTCTTCCCGCCCGGCCGGATGCCGCTTCGCGACGCCGTGCCCGCGCATCTGCGGCACCGGACGGCCCGCTACGGCGGGTTGGTCGGTCCACTCGTGGTGCCCGCCGACGCCCTCTCCGAGCTCCGCACTCTGCTGGACCCGGCCGACCGGCTCGACCATGCTGAGCGGCTCGATCTTGCTGTCACGCTACCTGCGTGGCCGCGACTGGTGCCGTCCGTGCTGGCCGGTGTCGCCGCGTTGCCGGTACGCCTGGATGCGCTCGAGGTCGCCATGCCGGAGGCGTACGAAACGGTGAAGGTCTTCGCCGCGCTCGAGCGGACGCTGGATGCCTGCCCGGACACGGCGGTGTTCGTCGAGATCCCGAGAGACGACCGCGTAGGTGATTCCATCGCCGAATGCGCGCGGCACGGCTACCGAGCCAAGCTTCGCACCGGCGGGATGAGCGCAGACCTCTATCCTGGCGAAGCCGAGCTCGCCGGGCGGATCACGGCATTGGTTGACGCCGGCGTGCCGTTCAAGGCGACCGCCGGACTGCATCACGGCGTACGCAACACCGACCTGGCAACGGGGTTCGAGCAGCACGGCTTCCTCAACCTGCTGCTCGCCGTCGATGCGGCTCTGCGTGGGGCCGGTGCGCAGGCACTGGCCACGGTGCTGGCCGAACGCGATGCCGGCACGATCGCCCGACGGATCGCCGGCTTGGACGGTGATGCAGTCGCGGCGGTTCGAGCGCGCTTCCTGTCGTTCGGCACCTGCAGCATCCGCGAGCCTGTCGAGGACCTCGTGGAGCTCGGACTGGTTCGCGTCGGTGACGGAGTCCCCAGATGAGCAAGATCCCGATCCCGGAGGGTTCGCTCTTCGGGCTGGCCAACCTGCCCTATGGCGTGTTCTCCATGCCCGGGGAAGCCCCGCGCGTGGGCACGCGGGTCGCAGACCACGTGCTCGACCTCGCGGTGGCGCTGGACGACGACGTGTTCGCCCGACCGTCCTTGAACGCCTTCATGGCGCAGGGAATCGACCGCTGGGTGGAGGTTCGCCGGCGGGTCACCGACCTGGCGACGGGCGAGGTAGCTGATTCCGCCGTCCACCCGGTCTCCGACGTCCGGATGCACCTGCCGATCGAGGTCGCCGACTACGTCGACTTCTACGCCTCCGAGCACCATGCCGCCAACATCGGCCGGATGTTCCGCCCTGACTCGCCGCCGCTGCTGCCGAACTGGAAGCACCTGCCGGTCGGCTACCACGGCCGCGCCGGGACCGTCGTGGTGTCTGGCACCGACATCGTCCGGCCCTGCGGGCAGTACAAGACGCCGGACAGTGACTCGCCGGTCTTCGGCCCCTGCCGGCGTCTGGACATCGAGGCCGAGCTGGGCTTCGTCGTCGGCACGCCGTCGCCGTTCGGCAGGCCCGTGCCGGTCGGCGAGTTCGCCGAGCGGGTCTTCGGCGCTGTCCTGGTCAACGACTGGTCGGCCCGCGACATCCAGGCCTGGGAGTACGTCCCGCTGGGTCCGTTCCTGGGCAAGAGCTTCGCCACCTCGATCTCGCCGTGGGTGGTGCCCATGCTCGCGCTGGACGCGGCCCGGGTGTCGCGACCACCGCAGGAGCCGGTACCGCTGCCCTACCTCCGTGAGGAACACCCGTGGGGACTGCACATCGACGTCGAGGTGCGGTGGAACGGCCAGCTGGTCTCCTGCCCGCCGTACCGCGAGATGTACTGGTCGCCGGCACAGATGCTCGCCCACATGAGCGTCAACGGCGCGTCCACCAGCACCGGCGACCTGTACGGCTCGGGCACGATCTCCGGTCCGGAGTCAGACCAACGAGGCTCGTTCATCGAGCTGAGCTGGGGTGGTCGGGAACCGCTCGACGTCGGCGGCCGGTCCAGCACGTTCCTGGAGGACGGCGACGAGGTGGTGATCTCGGCGACCGCACCGGCCGCCGGCGGCGAGCGTCTCGGATTCGGTGACGTACGCGGCACAGTGGTGCCACCGCCAACGTGATGCGCCTGGACGACCAGCACTCAACCCGGGTAGGCGCTGAAGTTGCTGCAGGGACTACCCGGCCGCGGCGGTTCCGGCTTCGATGTCGGCTGGTCGGCGCAACTTCGGGATCAGAAGCGAGACGACCAGGCCGATCAGCACGCATCCGGCGAGGACGAAGTAGCCGTTGCGGTAGCCGGCATCGAGGTAGAGCGCGGTGCCCTTCACGACGGTGGAGTGACTGCCCAGCACCGTGAACAGCACCTGGGTGACGAAGGTGATCACCACACCGAGCAACATCAGCGACATGCCGCTGGCCAGGGCCTGTTCGCGGGGCGTCACCGCGGACAGGATGAGGATCGGGTTGCAGGCGTACACCATGCCGGCACCCAGCGCGGTGAGCATGCCGGTGGCGATGATCTGAACGGCGTTGTGGTGGTAGAAGCCCGCCGCAACCAGCCCCGCCATGGTGATCACGACGCCGAGCAGCCAGGGCACCCGAGGGTCGAAGCGGCGGGTCGACGCGCCCGCCGCCATGCCGACGACGAACAACACGACACCTGCCGGCAGGCCGACGAGCGCACCCTGCATGGCCGACCAGCCCAACCCGTCGGAGACACCGGGAATCCGCGGGTAGAGCGGAATGACCACGGTCATGATCGCTGCCGCGACGAACGCCGTGCCCTGGACGATGGAGCCGGCGGACAACACCGTGGCGACCTCACGCCGTGACAGCATCGGCAGGTCGAGCAACGGATGCGCGACTCTTCGCTCGACGAGGACGAAGCCGAGCAGGATGACGACCGCACCTCCGGCCAGCGCCAGCACACGTGCGTCCAGCCATCCCCAGACCGATCCCTGGCTGACGCCGTACATCAAGGCGATGATGCTCGCGCCCAGCAGGACCCCGCCGAGCCAGTCGAAGGCCCCGGCGGCGCGCCGCGGAGTTTCGGGGACGAGCACGATGACCAACAGGAGCGCCACCGCGGTACAGGCCGAAACGAACCAGATCGCGCCACGGAAACCGACGTTGTCCAACAGAAAGCCCGCGATCAGCGGGCCGACGGCGATGATCGCACCCAGCGTGGCGCCGATGATGCCGGTGGCCGTGCCGACCCGGCGCGCGGGGAAGATGTCCCGAGCGGTGGCGAAGACCAACGGTGCGACAGGAACGTAGCACGCGGAGATCGCCCGCCCGATCAGCAACACCGCGTAGGTGGGGGCGAGTGCGCTGATCACGTCGCCGATCAGGCCGATGACGATCACGACGATCATGATGCGCTTCTTGCCGAACATGTCGCCGAGCTTGACGACGAACGGCAACAGCAACGTCCCGCACAGGACGTAGATGAGGCTGTACCACGCGATCTGCGTGGTGTGGAAGTACTGCGCGATCTGTGCCTGGGCGGTCGCCGTGATCACCGACGCCGCGTTGACCAGTTGCGCTGCCCACAGGAGTGCGACGAGCAGAATGGCGAAGGGAGCGCGGAGCCGCCAGTCGCTATTCGCGCTAGCGCCGCCCGGCGCGTCGCCGGGATGCGACGCTGTCGAGGGTTGCACCATGATGATTCCTTTCGTACAAAGGTCGAATTGGCTCGTCGAATGGGCCAAAAGAAGGCAACCTTTGATTCCTTTCGTAATGGTGAATATCGATGGAGACGCCCCCGCGGATTCGCGGGTCAGGAGGCGTAGAAGAGCTTTTCGGGTGTACGGACGAGGATCTGGTGAAGGTCTCCCTCGGCGGGCGCCCAGTCCGCGAGCAGGTTCAGCAGCTCCCCGGTGTCACGTTGGCCATCGGGGAGGTGTGGCCAGTCCGAGCCCCAGATGAGCCGGTCAGGTCGGGCTTCGACCAGTGCGCGTCCGATCGGTTCGGCGGCAGACAACGGCTTGCCCGCCACCACCCGGTACGGTCCCGACAGTTTGATGTGGCACGCTCCGCCGTCCAGAATCTTCAGCAGCCGCTCGAAATCGGCAGATGTCAGCCCGTCGGACTCCTTCATGTATCCCATGTGGTCGATGACGAAGGTGTCCTCGAGGTCGCCGAAGAATCCCAACAGGTCCCGCACGGTCGCGCCAGGTGTGTAGAACTGCAGGTGCCACCCGCGCGGTCGCGCCCTGGCCGCCATCTTCTGGATGTAGGCCACGAGATCATCCAGCGGCCAGGAGGCGCGGGCGAACAGGTCGAGGCGGATCGCGCGCACCCCGGCCTCGTGATAGCGATCGAGCTCACTGTCGGCGATGTCGTCGTCGATGCGCACCACGCCCCGGCAGCACCGCCCGAGGTTCCGCAGGACGTCGAGCAACAACGTGTTGTCCGTGCCGTAGTAGGTCGGTTGCACCAGAACCATGCGTTCGATACCGAGCCATTCTGTGAGCCGGAGGTATTTCTCCAGGCTTGCGTCCGGGAAGGTGTAGAGGGGCTCCGGCACACAGGGATATCCCGGGTCGAACACGTGGAAATGCGTGTCACAGCTCCGAGGTGGCAGCACGAACCGCGGCCTGGTGTTCGTCTCGGCCCGCCGCATCGGCAGGGTACGCGCGAATTCGGGAGTCATGAGGTGTCCTCGCTGTCAGCGTGACCAGGTGATGTCGTTTGGTGGGCGGCGATCGCTCGCTGTGCGCTGGCACCGGCGGCCTGGTAGAGCAGGGCGGCGTCCATGCCGGTCAACACCAGGGGACAGACGCCGAGGGCGACGAGCGCCTCGAAGCTCGCCTTGTCGCCGACGCCGCCGACGGTCAGCAGCTTTCCGTGGTGCCTGCATGCCCGCGCCGCCGTGGCGACAGCCTCACGCACCCGCGGATCGTCGTACTGTCCGGGCACGCCGAGTTCGGCGGTGAGGTCGTTGGCGCCGATCGCGAGCATGTCAACGCCGTCCAGCGCCGCGATGGCGTCCGCGTTCGCGATACCGGCCGGCGTCTCGAGCAGGATCTGCACGACAACCGCGTCGTCGAGCGCGGGATTGAGCGTTCCAGCTGGCAGGGGCCGCATGCCGAGCTGAGGAACCATGGCGGTCTGGGAGCGCTGCCCGCGCGGGGCGAACCGGCACGCCCTGGCGACCAGCCGGGCCTGGTCCACGGTCTCGATCCGCGGAGCGACGATTCCGTGCGCTCCGCCGTCGAGCAGCCGGCCGATCATGCCGTACTCGCGTTCGGGGATGCGTACGAACGGCGTCATGCTCAGGCTGTCGGCCGCGCCGCACAATGTGGCAGCCACGTCGGTCGACATGGTGGAGTGCTCCAGGTCGACCAGGATGGCGTGGTGCCCCGTCGAGCGGGCGATGTGTACGACGTCGGTGGTACGGCCGCAGCGGATGCCCATCATCAGCGTGAGCCCACCGGCGCGAAGGCGGCTCAGGAAGTCGTCGCCGGCCGAGTCGTCGTGTGTACGCATCACACCACCTCTCACAGATCCGTCGGGTTCCTCACAGGTCGGTTGGGTACAACACCCCGGTCAGCCCGGGAACAACCACCCGGGTCGGGTCGTAGTTGGCCGCCGCGAGCGACTCGACGGCGAAGTCGACAACGGCACCGGACAGCAGCTGCCGCGGGTCCTCCAGCAGCACCCGGAGCCTGGTGACCATGGCGTGCATGTCGTCCGCCGAGCCGATGAACGGCATCTCGCTGACCTCGGTGACCGCCGGGTCGCTGACATCCGGGAATCGCACGCCCGCCGGGGCGTACCGCGGGTAGCCGTCGAACATCACGGCTCCGAGCTCGACGGTTGCCCTGGTGCCACACCAGAGGTCGCGGAACCGCTGCTCGAACGCGGCCACCTCGGACAGGTCGCCACCGGTCGGTGTGGCGAAGGTCTCCGCGTGCGGAGCCAGGTACATCCGCTCCAGCGGCAGGCGGTGGCTCGATGCGCCAAGGATCATCGTGGCGACGCTGTTCGTGGCCCAGGTGACACCGGCCGTCGGGCGACCCTGCTGGCCGGCGATGACGACCATCGCCCGCTCCCAATCGATGTCGTACGAACGCAGCCAACGGGTGATGCGGAAGCTCACGTCCAGGCCGGCGAGGAAGAACGTCGCGACCATCATGTGGTTCATGGGTACGGGGACCTCGACCTCGCCTCCCCCGGCGAGGAAGTCCGACCGCAGCGTCTCCGGCGTGAGGTAGTCCTCGTCGGCCAGCGCCGCGGCCAGGTAGCGCGCGGTGATCGCGCAGGAGTAGTCGACCAGATCGGCGACCTGTTGTTCCCGTCCCTGGAACGCCTCGACGGCGATGCGGTCCCGCCACAGCTCGACGCTGTTCGCCAACCGGGTCGAGGTGACCTCGGCCAGCAGGCGCTCTGCGCCGGATCGCCAGGAGCTGTCACCGAGCACGGTGCGCAGGTGAACCAGGCTCGCCACCGCAGGGCCGAGGTGGGATACGGCGGTCAGCTCCTTGAACCCACGGGGTGAGAGGCGGAAGCTCTCGACCTGCGGCGGCTTCCCACCGCCGGGGTAGATCGCGAGGTCGGCGCCGGTCGCGACGATCAGCGGGTCGTTGGTGCTGCGGGTGACGACGGCTCGTGCCAGCTGCCTGCCGATGCCCTCGGGTTGGGCCGTGTAGGCGGTGAACAGCCGAAGCAGCTCGGGACTCTCGCAGGCAGCGGTCACCTTGCGCACCTACCTCTGTCGCGTTGGCGCGGCGCTGGTTCGGTGAAGCGGTAGACCACGGTGTCCGTCGCGAACCGGACGTCGGCGCTCAGCGCGTTCGAGACCGCGACCAGCGGCCCTTGCCCGTCGGCGCACACCGCGACGTCGGTGCCACCGAAAGTGGGAAACTCCCCCACGACGGCGAGCTTTTCGTCGTGCCACTGGTAGAGCGTCGAGCTCAGCGCCGTGTCCGGCGCCTCCCGGGTGCCGAGGATGAAGTTGACCCGAACCACGTACGGCCCGTGCTTTCCCGGCAGTACGGCGAGCTCGCGGCCGCCCAACCCGTCCAGGACCTGGTGATCGACGAACCGGTCACCGTCCCAGCGCAGCAGGCGCGACGGGCTGAGCAGGCAGGCGACGAGCAGGTAGTCGTGACCGTCGGCGTGGAAGGTGGCGAAGGCGCGGCCGTGTCGTTCGGCAACCTCCTGGTGGACGACGAAACGACCGCCGTCCCAGCGATAAAGGCGGGACGGCTCCACGTGGTCGGCGTGGGCCAGGAAGTCCTGACCACCCACGCTGAACGCATGCCAGTTGTACCCCCACCGCGAGGAGATCTCCTGCGACAACCGGAACGCCTCGCCATCCCAGCGGAAGATCAGTGACGGCCGGTTCACTGGCGCGGTGTCCGGCAGCGCGACACCCTGGGCCAGCGCGAGGAAATGCTGTTCCGCGACGGTGAAGTGGCGCCACTGCTTGGCCGCGAAGCCCGCGACGGCCTGAAACGGCTCGAAGCGCGAGCCGGACCAGGTGTAGATGGTCGACTCCGTGGCGTACTCATAAGGGCCCCGGCCGCGGCGGATGCTCGCCGTGGCGAGGAACGCACGGTCGCCGATGCGGAAGAACTCCGCGTCCTCGCCGCCGGGGACAGCAAGGGTCTGGAACGGCTCGTAGCCTCCGGGGGTCCTGCGCAGGAGCAACAGGTCGGTGTCGCTGTCGCCGCCGTTCATGTCGGCGGGTCGTCCCGGCAGGTCGTAGGCGAGCTGCGGCACGGCCAACAGCGACATCCCGTCGAGCTCGAAGGGTTCGACAGCCCGTGCACCGGAGGTCGGTATTCGACACCACTCGGTGAGCCGCGCTGCACACATACCGACTCCTCACACGTCGCGGACAAGTACAGGTCACGCCCGCTGGCCGAGGCAAGTAAGCTGACGTTACGTTTGACGACTCTGACCGTTAGCGGAGCTGGACACATGCTCGACGTTCGCAAGTTGATCATGCTGCGGGCAGTCGCGTCGGAGGGTTCCATCGCGGCCGCAGGCCGCGCCCTGCGCTACACGCGCTCGGCCGTCTCCCAGCAGCTGGCCGCCCTGGAGAAGGAGGCCGGTACACCGCTGGTTCAGCGGGCGGGCAATCGGATCACGCTGACCACAGCAGGGCGCGCCCTCGTCGAGCACGCCGAACGCATCCTCACCGAGCTGCGGGCCGCCGAGGCGACGTTGTCCCACGACGCCGCGAGCGTCTCCGGGTTGCTCCGGGTCGGCGTGCCGTTCCGCGAGGGCCCGCGCATCATGAGTCGTGCCCTGACCGACGTCCGTCGCCGGTTCCCCGACATGGAGATCAGGCTGGCCGCCACCACCGACGACGCCGGGCCGGAGGCGGTGGTCCGCGACCAGCTGGACATGGTGATCGTGTCGCGGTACGGCTCCGCACACCATCGCGGCACCTCCGGCCTGCGCGAGTGGGTGCTCGGACATGACCCGCTGCGGCTCTGCGTTCCGTTGGAGCATCCGCTGGCACACGCACGAAAGTGTGCGATGGCGCAGCTGCGGGACGAGTCGTGGATCGTGAGCCTCGACGGCGCGCTCGGCCGGCTCACGACGAGCTTGTGCACGGCGGCCGGCTTCGAGCCACGGGTGACCGCCACCGTAGACGACATCGGCGCCGCGATCGGGCTGGTGGGCATCGGATGGGGCGTCACGATCGCCCCGGAGCTCACACCCGCCGGCGCCGACGCCCACCTTGTGCGAATTCCGATCGAGGGGCTCGACACCGTTCGACACAACGTCGTGATCGCCCGGGACGGAGAGCACCTCTCACCGCGCATCGCCGCGGTGATCGCCGCCTTGCGGGCGATCAGTGCCGAACTACCTGTCGCCGAGGCCCGCTGAGCCCAACCGGGTCACACCGGCGAGCTGCGGCCCGCGCACTCGAGGTGATGACGCAATTCTGGCATCTGCCGAACCTGGCAAGGGGTTCAAGGGAGGAGGTTCAGGAGAACACCGCCCGTAGGAAGACTCCATGTATGTCTGGCAACCAAAGTATGTCTGGGAAGCAAACCAGCTCCGCACCCCGGCGCCGTCCGATGTCCGTGCCACTCGCCGTCGCGATGACAGTCCTCGGCACGATCATTCCCGGCACCGGGTTGATCGTCGCGGGGCGGCGCAGGCTCGGGTTGACAGTCGTCGGTATCTTCGGCGTTCTGTGCCTGGCCGGAGGCACTCTTGCCCTCAGCGGACAGCGGACGTTGCTGCACTGGTCGGTCGAACCACGAGCGCTGCTGCTCATCGGGCTCATTGTGCCCACGCTGGGCGCGGCATGGTGCCTGCTCGTGATCGTGACCTATCGCTCGCTGAGCCCCACGGCCGGAACCCGGCGTCGCTCGTCCACGATCATCGGGAACCTGGTTGCCGGCACGCTGGCACTTGCGGTCCTGGCACCTTTCGTCGTCGCAGGACGCTACGCGCTGATTCAGAAGAGCGTGATCGAACAGGTTTTCTCCGTACAGGAAGCAGCGAACAGTCTCGCATCGACCAGCACGGCCACGCATGCGTCGCGGCCCGCTCCGACGAGTCCCGCACCGACGAGTCCCGCAGTGCAAGGGCCGGCATCGACGAGTCCCGCACCGACGAAGGCACTGCCGAGCCAGCCAGCCCCAACCCAGGCAACGCCGACCCAGGCAACGCCAACCCAGGCAACGCCGACCCAGGCAACGCCAACCCAGGCAACGCCAACCCAGGCAACGCCGACCCAGCCAGCGCCGACCCAGCCAGCCTCGGCGAGCCCCGCTCCGGCGAGCCCCGCTGGCGTCGTACAAGACCCGTGGGGTGGGCGCGATCGCATCAACGTCCTGCTGCTGGGCGGTGACGCAGGTCCGGACCGGACGGGGACCCGCACGGACACGATCATCCTTGCGAGCATCGACACCCACACCGGTGACACCGTGCTGTTCAGCGTTCCCCGGAACCTGCAGAAGGTGCCATTCCCCACCGGAAGTGCCCTCGCACAGGCGTACCCGAACGGGTTCCAGGCCCCTGGTGACGTGGAGGAGCAGCTGCTCACGGAAGTCTACGAGAGCGTCCCAGAGGCGCATCCCGGTCTCGTCAAGGCCGCCGACCCCGGCGCTGTCGCGGTGAAACAGGCCGTGTCGGGTGCGCTCGCGATCCCGGTCGACTATTACGTCCTGGTCAACCTGAAGGGTTTCGAGCGGCTCATCGACGCACTCGGAGGGCTCACCCTCAACGTCAACGAACGCGTCGCGATCGGTGGTGAGGCCGACGCCGGCCTGAAGCCGCACAGCTACATCGAGGAAGGGCCAAACCAGCGCATGGATGGATGGAAGGCACTCTGGTTCGCCCGCGGCCGCTACGGCGCGAGTGACTGGGACAGGATGCTTCGCCAGCGGTGTGTGATCAAGGCGATCATCGACCAGGCCAACCCAGTAACGCTCCTCACCCGCTATGAAGCTGTCGCGAAGACGTCGAAAGACATCGTGCAGAGTGACATACCGGCCTCGACGCTTCCGGCGTTCGTCGACCTCGGGCTGAAGGTGAAGCAGGCGAACGTGACCAATGTCGCCTTCCTCCGCGATGTCATCAAGCCTTCGAATCCAGACTTCGCCCACATGCGGTCGATAGTTCGGCAGGCGCTGCACACAAGTGACGACAAGCAGGTTTCACCGCCGGACCACCTCGACAACCTCACCCAGGCGTGTGCCTACGACGAGGGATAGGCTGCGGCAGCGGCCCAGCAGCTCAGATGTGAACGGCCTTCCGCACTTTGCGTACGCGTTTTCTGGCGTTATTGGATACCTTCTTCATCCGCTTCGCCGGGTGCTTGGACGCCCGACGCCACTTCGTGCGGACCCCGCGCTTCACCTCTTTGTGGCGCGGCAGTTTGTGGCGCGGTAGCAGCAACCTCACTCCGACCGCGTAGACGCGGATCGCGAGGAGGGCGAGCGGAACTCCCAACGGGAGCAGGAGAATCGTCACGCAGAGGACGAGAGCGACGACAAGCAGGACAGTGGCGAGCAGAAAGACCGGTATGGCGGAAACTCCGCGGAGAAACCTCATGGTACGGCCCTCCCTCCGCGATCGGCGTCCATGATCGACCGACCGGCCCAGGCACCACTTCTGTGCGGCCTGCCCGTCCCCCGCCGACCGCGATGTCAGAGGCGTGGGCCCTTGCGGGTATGGACGCCAGGGTTGAGGTCCTACAAGAAATTTTACGCCTGAGGGCACGCACCTTCGTACGGCCGCATCTTCGTGCGCGGTTGCTGCAGCGTTAGCATCAGACCCCACCCGCGCACGGGACCGCCGGCGCCTCCGCTCCAGGCCGGAGCCAGCGAGCTTCGAGCGAGGCCAACATCGTCTTCTGGGAGGCAGCGTGATCGGAGCAGCTGAGGAACGTCGGGTCGACAAGCTGCGGATCCAGATCTTCGACGACTCGGCCAGCCTGGGTCGTGCCGCCGCCCAGTTCACCGCCACGGTGGTGCGGGACGCGGTCGCCGCTCGTGGGAGCGCGCGGGTCGTGCTCGCGACCGGCAACTCCCAGCTCGACTTCGTCGCCGCCCTGCAGGACCAGGCTGGCGTGCCGTGGGATGCGGTCACGGTGTTCCACCTCGACGAGTACCTCGACCTGTCCGCCGAACACCCCGCGAGCTTCCGCCGCTGGATCCGCGAAAGGATCACCGATCCGCTGAGGCCGGCGCACGTCCACTACATCGAAGGAGACGCACCGGATCCGCAGGCGGAGTGCAGGCGGTACGAAGGACTCCTGCGCGCGGAGCCGCTGGATCTGGTGTGCATGGGAATCGGCGAGAACGGCCATATCGCGTTCAACGAGCCCCACCAGGTCGACTTCGTCGACGACGCCTGGGTCCGGATCATCGAGCTCGACCACGAGTCGCGCGTCCAGCAGGTCGGCGAAGGGCACTTCGGCTCTGTCGAGGAGACTGCGCCCCGTGCCATCACCGTGACCGTGCCCGCCCTGCTGTCGGCGCGCGCCCTCCAGGTGGTGGTGCCTGAGCTCCGCAAGGCGCCCGCCGTACGAGCGACGGTGTACGACGAGGTCTCGCCCGCGTGCCCCGCGACCATTCTTCGACACCAGGAACACGCCGTACTGCTGCTCGATCGGCAGTCCGCATCGCTGCTCGACAGCTGACGGCAGCGAGCGGCCACCTCACCACTCGGGGCCGCTCGCTGGTGGCGCCCTGAAGGCTCGGTCAGCTTGTCTCAGCCGGCCGGTCCGGTGGAGTTCCGGACCGGGCCGTACGCCCGCAGGAACACATCGACACCTTGGAGTGCACGGCGTTCAACCTCGTCGGTCAGAGGCTCCTGGTCGCTCGCTGTGAAAAGTGCCCGGTCGAGCGGGGCCCCAAGGACCAGAAAGGCAAAGTGCTCAGAGGCCAGGCGCGGTTCGTCGACAGACAGTAACCCGCGCCTACCCAGCTGGGCCATCGCTCCGGCAAGCGCGTCCATCACCCGGTCAGGTGCGCGTTCGTAGTAGTCCCTCGCCAGCTCGGGGAACCGCTCCGCCTCTCCGATGAGCAGCCGCCGCAATCTCACGACCCGCCCGCTCAGGACAGGGCGGACCAGGTTGACGGCGGTGGCCCTCAGCTCGGCCGCAGCCTCGTCGGCGTCGTCGGCGTCAGCCAGCGTGGAGACAACCTCGGTCGAGAATCGCTCGGCGACGGCGAAGGCCTCGGCGAGGATCTCCCGGAACAGTTGCTCCTTCCCACCAAAGATGTTGTAGACCGTTCGCTTGGAGACCCGAGCCTCCGCGGCGATGTCGTCCACGTTCGCCCCGAGATATCCGTTCGTCAGGAAGTGCTCGGATGCCGCGGCGACGATCGCCGCGCGCGAGCGTGCGATCCGCGGGTCGAGTGCCGCAGCGTCGGTTGGCGTGGGCTGTCTCCCTGTGGCCACCCGGAGCCCCCTGTTCTCATCTCGTCGTTTCCGCTTCCACTCGGGTACTGATCAGTGTATAACTACACCCACAAGTGCAGTATTGCCCTACTGAGTGCACTACACCCGCCGCTGGCTCCGGTCCGAGCAGAAGGGTCCAAGCCCATGACCAGCACGTCACAGCTGAACGAGCGTTTCGACCGCACAGCCGCCGTCACCCGTTCCCTCCTCGGTTGGGGCGTGGTCGCGGGTCCCTTCTACCTCACGCTCGGGGTCGTGCTCGCGCTCACCCGCGACGGATTCGACATCACCCGGCATCCGCTCAGCCTGCTCATGCTCGGGGCGTACGGATGGATCCAGACGCTCAACCTCGCCCTGACCGGACTCATGACGATGGCGGCGGCCCTGGGATTCACCCGTGCGATGCGACGGTCGGGCGGGACCTCCTGGGCGGGCATTCTCCTCGGAGCGTTCGGCGTGTGCCTCGTCGCGAGCGCGATCTTCGCACCGGACCCGATGGACGGGTTCCCAGAAGGAGCCTCCACGAGCGAGCTGTCACTGGGCGGCATCCTCCACTTCGCGTTCGGCGCGGTCGGCTTCCTGCTCCTCGCAGCGGCCACGTTCGTCGTCGCCAGGTGGTGTGCACGACGGCGGGAGACCACGTGGGCGTGGTGGTCGAGGATCAGCGGCATCGTGGTGGTCGTCGGGTTCTTCAGCGGGGCGGTCATGCCCAGCCGGGAACTCGGCGTTCTCACCCTGTGGATCGCCGTCCTCGCGATCTGGGGCTGGCTCGCTGCCGCCTCCATCCACCTGTACCGCACGGTGCCGCATCCTGATGCCTGAGTCGTACGATGCACGCCGTGACCGACCAGCAGATCGAGGTGCGCCGCGCGCGTCCTGGCGACGCACCGACGATCGCGGAGATCTGGCGCACCGGTTGGAACGACGCCCACCTCGGTAACGTGCCGGACGACCTCGTCACCGCACGGACCGCCGAGTCGTTCCATACCCGTGCCGCCCAACGCGTCGACGACACCACCGTCGCGCTGGCCAGCGGCGAGATCGCGGGCTTCGTCATGGTGCACGCCGACGAGGTGGACCAGGTATACGTCGCGGCCGCCCATCGAGGCGCCGGCATCGCCGATCTCCTCCTCGACGACGCCGAACGTCAGGTCGGCGGAGCCGGCCACGCGACCGCATGGCTGGCCGTCGTGCCGGGCAACTCCATGGCGCGGCGCTTCTACGAGCGCCGCGGCTGGACCGACACCGGGCCGTTCGTCCACTCCGCGCCTGGTGCTCACGGGCCGATTCCCGTGCCCTGCCACAGATACGTGAAGGACGTACGCCGATGAGCTGTCACCTCGGCCTTCGACAGTCGTCACACCACAGCTGCCTCCCGGGTCACGCCGCAGCGCAGGACGTTCCACGACACCGGCGCGAGGCTGGCCGTCACGGTGGAGCCGTCGACCGCCGTCGGCAGTGGGCGCGGTAGGACCCGGTCGGGTTCGTCCGGCGTGTTCCGTGCGCCGCCTTCGGCGTCGTACATCGTCAGGCTGTCGATCACCGAGACGTCGCCGAACGCACGGAGATCGAGCGTCAGGTCCAGCTCCGCATCGGTGGAGCGGTTGATGGCGAACACCGTCACGCTTGCGTCGTCGGCCCGCACCGCCACGGCGTCGAGCATAGGCACGTCACCCAGGCTCTCGACCGGCGTCGTCGGCGACTGTGCCACGACATCCAGGACGGTCCCGCGTCCCCACCGCGAGCCGTGGAGGTAGGGGTAGAAGATCGTCTCCCGCCAGGCGGGGCCGTCCGTCCGCGTCTTGATCGGCCCCAGCACGTTGACCAGCTGCGCGAGGCAGCCGATCCGGACCCGGTCCGCGTGGCGCAGCAGGCTCAGCATCATGCCACCGAAGGCCACCGCGTCGACCGCGTCGTAGGTGCCCTCGGCGATCGGTGGTGCGAACGGCCAGTCCTCCGGCTCCTCCTTGCCGGGACCTTCGTGGCGGGTGGGCGTCACGTTCCACTCGTCGAAGGCGAGGTGGATCCGCTTGCGGCTCCGCTTCTTCGCGCGTACGTGGTCGCAGGTCGCGATGACCGCCTCGATCTGCTCGTCGGTGTGGATGCCCGACGCGAGGTAGTCGTCCAGCCCGCGGGCGCGGGAGAGGTAGCGGTGCACCGAGATGTACTCCACATGGTCGTAGGTATGTTCCAGGACGACCCGGTCCCAGTCGGGAAAGGTCGCCACCGACGGCGCGGAACTCCCGCACGCGACCAGCTCGATGGAGCCGTCGACCCACTTCATCGTCTTGGCGGTCTCCTCGGCGAGTCGGGCGTACTCCTGCGCCGTCTTGTGCCCGATCTGCCAGGGACCGTCCATCTCGTTGCCGAGACACCAGGTGCGCACGCGGAACGGCTCCGGCGCGCCGTGTGTGACGCGAAGGTCCGACCACTGCGTACCCCGGGGATGGTTGGCGTACTCCACCAGCGTCCGCGCCGCGTCGACCCCCCGGGTGCCGAGGTTGACGGCGAGCATCATCTCCGTGCCCGCCGCCTGGCACCACTCGGCGAACTCGTGCAGGCCGAACGCGTTGGTCTCGGTCGACCGCCATGCCAGGTCAAGCCGCGACGGCCGGTCGTCCGTCGGGCCCACGCCGTCCTCCCAGCGGTAGCCCGACACGAAGTTCCCCCCGGGATAGCGGACGATCGGAACGTCCAGCTCCCGCACGAGGTCCAGTACGTCGCCGCGCAAGCCGTGGCTGTCTGCGCTCGGGTGGGACGGCTCGTAGATCCCGTCGTACACGCAGCGGCCCATGTGCTCGACGAACGACCCGAACAGCCGCGGATCCACCCTGCCCACGACATGGTGCGGGTCCACGAACAACTGCGCTGGGTGCTTCTCCACAACAATTCCCTCCAGTGCTGTCGTGACGACATCCGATCATGCCGCTGGTGTAAAGATGGGCAGCACCCGCCCGTGTACGCCGGCTATGGGGGTGCGGCGGACCCGACCGTCACGAAAGGACGATCCTGTGAGCCGCAAGGCGATCATCTTCCACGGAACAGGCGCCGACCCTGACGTCTGCTGGCTCCCGTGGCTACGCGGGCGGCTGACCGACCGCGGGTACGCCGTCGAGAGCCCGCACTACCCCGGCCTCAATGTAGAGCCCATCGCCACGTTCCTGCCGAAGGTGCTGGCCAACCACACCTTCGACGAGCACACCGTGCTCATCGGCCACTCCGGCGGCGCCGCGCTCCTCCTCGCGATCCTCGAGCACATCGATGCCACCGTGGCCCAGGCTGTTCTCGTCGCCGGGTACTCCACACCGCCGAATGCCAGCGACGAGCCTGTGCTGCAGGCCACCTACGACTGGGCCGCGATCAGGTCCCACGTCCGCGACCTGTACTTCATCAACTCCCGCCACGACCCCTACGGTTGCGACGACCGGCAGGGGCGCGCGATGTTCGAACGACTCGGCGGCACCCAGATCGTCCGCGACGACGGGCACTTCGGCGACCACGACCAGCCGTACGAGACCTTCGAACTCCTTGACAAGCTCATCGACTGAGCCGGGACGCGCCCACGGCGTCTCGGGTCCGGCCCCGCAGGAACGCATCGCGGGCAACCGCGGCGGCACCGAGCGCCCAGTCCTCGAACGAATGTGGCTGCAGGACCATCGTGCACTGAACCGCGGAACCATAGGCCTGATCCACGAACGCGGTCCGAACGTGCTCGGCGAACAGGTCGTACACCGCAAGCCCTTCGCCGCTGACGATGATGCGGTCCGGGCCGACCAGGTTGGCGACCGTCGCCAGCGCCCGACCGAGGGTGGCACCCGCGTCGGCGAACACCTTCGCGGCAGGTCCACCGGACCTCGCGAGTTCGGCGGCCTCGGCGATCGTGGACAAGGGAACACCCGTCGCCTGGCTGACCCTCCGGACGATCGCCGGATCGGCTGCCACCGCCTCGACGCATCCGTGACCACCGCAGTAGCACGGGGTGGCTGGGTCACCGAGTGGGATGTGGCCGAGCTCGCCCACGACTCCGTGAGCGCCGGACAGGACCCGCCCGTCCACGACGATCCCGCATCCGATCCCGGTCCCGATGGTGACGACGACCAGCACCGAGGCACCGACGCCCGCTCCCGTCGTACTCTCCGCCAACGTGAGCGCCCGTACGTCGTTCTCGACGACCGTGCTGATCCCGAGCGAGGCTTCGACGAGTTCGGCGAGCGGTACGTCGTGCCAGTCGAGGAAAGGCGAGAACCGCACGAGCCCGGTGTCGCGTTCGACCTCGCCTGAGACCGCGACGCAGGCCGCCGCCAGCTCGCCACCGGCATGGTCGCGCAGCTTCCGTACGGCGGCGGAGATCCTCGACACGACCGTCCGCACGCGAGGGGATCTGAGCGGCAGCCGGCCACTCGCGAGCGCCACACCCGAGAGGTTGGTGAGCGTGCCGACGACCTCGTCCCCGGTCACCTTGACTCCGGCGAACCACGCGGCTTCCGGCCGGACCCGGAGCTCACGGACTGGGCGCCCGACGCTGCCTCCGGCGGCGTCCCCCTCCTGCAGGAACCCGGCCGCGAGAAGAGGCCGGACGGACTTCGTCACCGAGGCCGCCGACAGGCCGGTACGCCGCGCGACGTCACCACGGGAAGACGGTCCGTGCGCAAGGATCGACGAGAACACGGTCCGGGAAGCCGGGTTGCGGCGCGGGAATGCCCCGTTCGGCGTACTTCCCATCGTTCCTCCTGCCGCCGTCTCTCGCTCGCCCGCCCGCGCCTGGCGTCGACACCGGCCCGGCGTCGACGCCGGGTTGACACCAAGTATCGGTCGGGCCGCGAGGCAGCCGTCAGGACAGGGGCTCCGGAAGCGGCGTCGTCCGGGGCGCGGCGGTCGACCTGCGCACGACGAGCTCCGGCTCGGCCACCACGTGCCGGACGGGGCCTGAGCCGGCACCCGCGACCAGCTCCATGAGCAGCTCCGCGGCCGCCTGACCGACCCATGCCTTCGGCGGCGACACGGCGGTCAGCGGTGGGTCCGCCATCTCCGCGATCTCGTTGTCGTACGCGATGACGGACAGGTCCTGCGGTATGCGCCACCCCCGCATCCGGGCATGGTGGAGGAGAGGGAGTGCGGTCTGGTCGCTGTGGACGAGCGCGGCGGTCGCTCCCGCTTCCTGAAGCTCGTCGAGGACGGAACGGATGGCATCGTTGGTCGGCCAGAGGTCGAGGTTCGCCTGTGGGCTGGTGGCGACGAGTGGCGAGAGCGCGCTGTCCAGACCGCATGCGACCACCGCATGCTGCCATCCGTTGATCACCCGGCTCTTCGTCTGCGAGGTCCCCTGGGTGACCAGTGCGACCCCGCGGTGGCCGAGGCGGGCAAGGTGGCGGACCGCGCGTTCGCAGCCGAGTTCATGGTCGGTACGCACAGAGCACAGCGCCGCGCCGCGATCGGCTGAGGTCACCGTACGCTCGACGAGAACGACAGGAACAGGCAGCTCGAACAACCAGTCGATGCGCTCAGCGTTCTCGTCTCCGAGCGCGACGCTCGGTGCGAGGAGCAGCCCGGTGCTCCCGGCGTCGAGCAACTGCTGGACGAGGACCCGATCCTGCTCGGGGTCATAGCCGGAGATCGCCAGCGCCCGCCGGACTGACCTGGCGTCAAGCACCCGACGCGCGCCGCCCACGACGATCGGGAAGTAGTAGTGACCACTGGGAACGACGATCCCGATGTGGGTGCCGGCGTCCTTGCCGTCGGCCGACTGGCCCTGGATCCCCGAAGCCCGCTGGTGATCCGGGTCCGCCGGGCCGAGGCTCTGCTCGGGCGGAGCGGACGTCGCTGGGCCGACGACACCACCGCCGTGGACCTTCTCGATCACGCCGCGCCCGGACAGGACAGCGAGGTCGCGGCGGATCGTCATGGAGGAGACCTGGAAGTCCGCGACGAGATCCGTGACGCGGACGAACCCGCGGGCCCGGACCAGATCCAGGATCTGTGACCGGCGTTCTTCAGCGTCCATGGGTCTCGCTTTCGGTCAGCGGTCGAAGCGCTGGCGGGTGTCGTTCTGCGGCCGTGGACCATTGTGTCGTTGATTGCGTTATCGAACATCATTGTTCGCATGACGAGACATTGCCCCGAGATTTCGCCTAGATCTCTTGACAATGTCCCGCCCTGGCACGACGGTGTGAGAACTCTCGAACAGTCTGGTGCTATTCGCACACAGACGTCGCAGATCCGTCGGCATCGAGACGCCCCCACCCGGGCGCCCGCCGAGGTGGCTAGCGAGGAAAGCGCTCTCCTCAGTGTCAGAAGAACACACCGCTCCACGCTCATCAGAAGGGTTGCGACGCATGAACGTCTCCCACCGGCTGTCCGACCGCAGGCCGGCCCGACGAGCAATGTCCGAGCGCGGGTTGTCGAGGCGCGACCTCCTACGCGTCGGCGGTGCCACCATTCTGGCGACCGCCTCGTCGACCGGTTGCGACCTCCTGTCGCGTGATCCGTCCGGGAGGAACGGTGGCCGGGGCGCCACCGGGGACACTCAGGCTCCAGATCTCGCCGCACTCGTCGAGGCCGGCAAGCTGCCTCCGCTGCGGGAACGCATGCCCGCCTCGCCCCTGGTCGTCGACGTGGTCGACCGCCCCGGCCGCTACGGCGGTACGTGGCACTCGGTTCTGCTCGGTCCCGCCGACGTGACCTGGCTGGACCGCACGGTCGGCTACGACCCGATGGTGCGCTGGACGCCGGACTTCAGGAAGGTCGTTCCGAACGTCGCCGAGTCGGTGGATGTCGAGAACGACGGCAAGGAATACACGTTCCACCTCAGGAAGAACCTGCTGTGGTCGGACGGAGAACCCTTCACAGCCGCGGACGTGCTCTACGTCGTCGAGGACGAGCTGCTCAACGAGGAGCTGAGTCCGGTCCCCCCGACCTGGTTGGCGCCCAACGGCGAGGCGCCGAAGGTCGACGCGCCGGACGACCTCTCCGTGCGGTTCGTGTTCTCCCAGCCACATGGGCTCTTCCTGGAGCATCTCGCGACGCCGAGAGCATCGCTGATCTCGCCGCGGCACCATCTCGAGAAGTTCCACAAGAAGTACAACAAGAATGTCGAGACTCTGGTGGAGGAGTCCAACGCCGCCGACTGGGTGGAGTTCTACGGCGGCAAGACCGAAGGTGCGGAGAATCCTGACCTTCCGACACTCAACGCGTGGGTGTACACGACCGCGCTCGGCACCGGCACCCGCATGGTCGCCAAACGCAATCCGTACTACTGGAAGACCGATCGCGACGGCCGGCAGCTCCCCTACCTCGACGAGGTCGTCTTCGACATCGTGAACGACGCCCAGGTGATCGTCCTCAAGGCCAGCAACGGCGAGCTGAACATGCACTGCCGGCACATCAACACCGTACGCAACAAGCCGGTGATCGCGCGCGGACGCGAGGCCAAGGGTTTCGACTTCTTCGACCTCCTCCCGGCCCTGATGAACGAGATGATGATCGGGCTGAACCTCGCCCACAAGGACAAGGCGCTGCGAGACGTCTTCCAGAACAAGGACTTCCGGATCGGCCTCTCCCACGCCATCAACCGGCCCGAGCTCATCACGGCCGTCCTCCAGCGCCAGGGTGTGCCCTGGCAGGGCGCGCCGCGCAAGGAGTCGGAGTTCTACGACGAGGAACTTGCCACGCAGTACACCGACTACGACGTCGACAAGGCCAACTCGCACCTGGACCGGGCAGGGTTCACCGAGCGGAACGCGCAGGGGATCCGGCTACGCCCCGACGGCGAACCGATCCGCTTCGCCGTAGAGATCCCGACACCGACGTTGAAGGACTTCTGGGTCGACGCCATGAACCTCGTCAAGGGCTACTGGGCCGAGGTCGGCGTCGACATCGCGGTCAAGGCGGAGGACCGCACGCTCTTCTACGAACGCAAGGAAGCCAACGAACACGATGCCGGCGTCTGGCAGGGTGACGGCGGACTGCAGGACGCCATCCTGGACCTGCGGTGGTACATGCCGTTCGACCATGAGTCGATCTTCGCCACGCCCTGGGCGCTGTGGTTCACCTCCGGCGGCCGCGAGGGCCGAGAGCCTCCGCCGGCCGCGAAGCGGCAGATGGAGCTCTACGGCGAGGTCCGGCGTACGACCGACAAGGGCGAACAGGCCAACCTCATGCGGCAGATCCTGCAGATCGCCAAGGAGGAGTTCTGGGCCATCGGCACCGTCCTGCCCACCAGTGGCTACGGAATCGTCGCGAACAACTTCCACAATGTGCCGAAGACGATGCCCGAGGCGTACCTCTACCCCACGCCAGGGCCGACCAGTCCGGAGCAGTACTTCATCGAATAGCAGCGCACCCCAGGTCCGCCCGTGCGGCGGACCCGACGATCCCTGAGTACCGGCGTACGGAAAAAGAGGAGTGGCGGATGCGGGCATCACGGAGACTGGCGGCGGTCGCCGCCCTGACATGTGCGGGAATGCTGACCTTCGGCGCTCCTTCCCACGGTGAGCCAACTCGGGCGGCAACCACGCCCGCGGGGGCCGACACCCAGCAGACAGCGGGTTCGGACTTTCGGCATCCTGGTGTCCTGGTGAGTGCAGGGCAGCTGGAGTTCGTTCGGCAGAAGGTGGCTTCGGGGGCCGAGCCGTGGGCGACGGCGTTCGCCGCCATGCGGTCGAGCGCGCTCGCCTCCCTCACGCGGGAGCCGAAGCCGTGGGTGGTCGTCGAGTGCGGGTCGAACTCGAATCCCAACCACGGTTGCACGGACGAGCGTGAAGATGCCCTCGCGGCCTACACGCACGCGCTCCTTTGGAACCTCACCGGCGAGGAAGCCCACGCCCGCAAGGCGACAGAGATCCTGGACGCCTGGTCGGCGACGCTGACCGGACACACCAACAGCAACGCACCGTTGCAGGCCGGGTGGTCGGGTGCGTCGTTCGCGCGGGCGGGTGAGCTGATGCGGCACACCTACGACGGCTGGCCGGCCGACCGGGTGGAACGCTTTGCCACGATGCTGCGCGAGGTTCACCTGCCGCAGGTGTTCGACCGCCGACCAGGACACAACGGCAACTGGGAACTCATCATGATGGACGCGGCCGTCGGAATATCGGTGTTCCTCGACGACCGCGAGTCCTTCGACCACGCGATCGGGATCTGGCAACGCCGGGTGCCCGCATACTTCTACCTCGAGTCCGACGGACCACTGCCCCATCCGCCACCGGACGGCGGGAAGGACACGCCGGAGGAGCTGATCGACTACTGGCACGGCCAGACGACGTTCGTCGACGGCCTCTCGCAGGAGACCTGCCGGAACTTCGGCTATGTGGGTTGGGGAATCGACGCGACGGCACACGTGGCGGAGACAGCCCGACTCCAGGGGCTCCAGCTCTACTCCGAAGTGGGCGAACGCGTCACCAAGGCGCTGGAGTTCCACGCGAAGTACGACCTCGGCGCCGATCCTCCGGACTGGCTGTGTGGTGGAACGAAGGAGCGCACCCTCGGCCCGACCCTGGAGGTGGCGTTCAACCACTACCACAACCGGTACGGCGTCAGGCTGAAGCGGACGGAACGACTTCTCGAGACGCCGGGCGTCAGGCCGACCGGGGCCAACTACTTCCTCGCCTGGGAAACCCTCACCCACGCGAACAATCCGTGGTGATCGCCGATCGCCCGACCGCCAGGAAACGCCCACCAGGACAAGTGCGGCCGCGGCCCTAGACTGATCTGCCTCAGATACAGCAGGAGGCGTGCCGGCGTGACGGCCATTTTCGACTTCTCGACATTTCCGCACCTTTCGACCGAGCGGACGGTGCTGCGGGAGTGGGAAGCTGCCGACGCTGCCGACCTGTTCGTCTGGCGCAGCGACCCCGAGGTGCAGAAGTACAACTCCGCGCCGATGCGGGACGTGACCGAAGCTGCCCACCTGATCGACGAGATTCGCCGGGACTACTCCGCGCAGAGGGGGATCTCCTGGGCGGTCACGCATCGCGGCGATGGTCGCGCCATCGGTCTCTTCGGATTCAACTCCTGGGAGAGATTCCATCGCCGCGCCGACATCGGTTATGACCTCCGGCGCGATTACTGGGGCCGCGGGATCGCGACTGAAGCCCTCGAGGCCATCCTCCGGTTCGGGTTCACCCGCATGGACCTCAACCGCGTCGAGGCGGAGACGATCGCCGACAACCACGAGTCGGTACGCCTGCTCAAGCGACTGGGATTTCAGCGAGAAGGCCTTCGGCGGGCGTACTCCCTGGAGGAGGACGGCACCTTTCACGACAGTGCGATCTACGGCCTTCTCGCACATGACTATCGCTGAGGCGGCGGGCGGGTTCGTGGACCAACCGTCAGTTGATCCCTGACGCGGCTCACGATTCGGGGCCCGCGTGGGTGTTCCTTCGCGTCCGCCGTCCGCCGTGTGTCGTCCGCCGTGTGTCGTCCGCCGTGCGCCTACCGCTGCCGGACGGCGTAGGTCAGGTGCGTCACCCTCGGGGAGGGCTCCGCGCGGATCGGCTCCAGGGCCACGCGGCCCGCGTCCACGCCCTCGAACAGGCGGATTCCGGAGCCGAACAGCACGGGCGACAGCGCGATCGAGAACTCGTCGATCAGGCCGGCGTTCACGTACTCCAGGATCGTCGCGCCGCCGCCCGCGATGCGGACATCTCGGTCGCCGGCGGCCTCGCGGGCCTGGTCGAGGGCGGCCTCGATGCCGTCGTTGACGAACTGGAAGGTGGTCCCGCCCGGCCGCTCCCAGGGGTCACGCTTCTCGTGCGTCACGACGAACACCGGGGTGTGGAACGGCGCCTCCTCCGGCCACATCTGCTCGCCGGCGTCGAACATGCGCTTGCCCATGACGCTCGCGCCGGTGCGCAGATACGTCTCCCGCACGATCTCGTTGTCGCGCCCTTCCTCGCCGCCCCCGCCGAGCTTCAGGTTCTCCCGGAAGAACCGCAGTGGGAAGACCCACCGCTGCAGTTCCACCCACTGCTGCCCCATCAAGTCCCCGAGGGACTCGGGCGCGATGAAACCGTCCAGCGACATCGACACGCTGAAGAACACCTTCCCGGCCATCAGTCCTCCGCTCCCAACCGAGTGATCTCGGTGACGTAGGCCGCCAGCTTGCTCAGGGTCTGCTGGCCGGCTTCGATCGCGTGGTACTTCTCGACCGCCTCGTCGCGCAGTTCTTTGGTGGGGAACACCGTGCGCATCTCGATCCGGGTCGCCGCACCGTCGGGCTCGAACGTCAGGACCGACTCGAAGGCGTTCGGGTCGCCGCGGGACTCACCGTGCAGCAGCGCGATCCGTTCCGGCGGGGCGATCTCGGTCCAGGAGATCCACTCGGTGTAGTCCGTCCCGTCCGGCCCGTGCATCACGAAGTCCCACTCCCCGCCGACGCCGAACTCGAACGACCGCGTGGTCGTGGTGAACCCCTCCGGCCCCCACCACCGCGACAGGTGCCGCACCTCGGTGAACGCCTCGAACACCAGCTCCCGCGGGGCGTCGATGACCCGGGAGATCACGATCTCCCGGTCAGCCGTCGCGGACTGCGCCGGCCCTCCTCGTCCCGTCGCGCTCATCAGCTACTCCTCCTGCCCTGCCTGCTCTAGACGGGCCTGCTTCAGGTCCTGCACGTACGCGTCCAGCCGGTCGAAGCTCTCGCTCCAGAAGCGCTCGAACCCACCGGTCCACTCGTGGACCGGTCGCAGCCCGCGGGCGTCAAGGCCGTACAGGCGCTGCTTGCCTGCCTTGCGGTCCCGCACCAGCCCGACCTCCCGGAGCACCCGCAGGTGTTTGGACGCGCGCGGCTGGGTCATCCCCAACTCCCGGGCCAACTCGGTCACCGGCCGCTCACCCGCCCGCAGCAGCACCAGGATCTCCCGGCGCCGCGGCTCGGCGATCGCGTTGAAGACGTCCGACGTCGTCGCGGCTCGTGCCATGTCCGCCATCATATGCCCATATCGGCATGCGTCAAGTCGTGAGGAATCAGGCGGCAGCGAGATCCAGCGTGTATCCGGGAAATCCCTCGCAGAGAGGGGTCACGCCGTACTCCGCATAGACGTCGAGGCTCGCCTCAGGCCCTATCGAATGCTCAGGCCCTCGATCCGCGCGCCGAGTGCCGACTTGACGGACGGCCATTCGGTCGCGACGACAGAGAACATGGCCGAGTCGCGCAACGCCCCCGCCTCCCCAGGCGCCCACGAGGCCGACCAACTGCGCAACACCCCCTCGAAGCGCGCCCCGAGGCCGTCGATCGCCCGGCGCGAACGTTCGTTGCGGGCGTCCGTCTTGAGGTCGACACGGGCCACCCCCAACGTCTCGAACGCATACGTGAAGAGCAGCAGCTTTGCCTCGGCATTGATCCCCGTGCCCTGCGCCGACGCCGCAAGCCAGGTCCAGCCGATTTCGATGGCGCGCAGGTCCTGCCGGTCCGGCCACGTTCGCGGGTTCCAGAGGGCTGTGCAACCCACGGCCATACCGTCCCGCTGCCGGACCTGCGCGAAGGGCGTGAGTCCCTCGCTCCTGCGAGCGAACTGGGTCGCCAGGTACTCCTTCACCCCGGCGGCACGGGGAACCACGGTGAAGCCGTAGGTGCGGCGATCTTCCTCCGCGGCCCGCGCCAGATCCGACGCGTGAGCCATCGCCAGTGGCTCCAGCCGAACGAACGATCCATGGAGTACGGGCACATCGAGCCATGCGCTCATGAGTGCCTCCTCATCGTTCCTGGCATTGGCACCTTGCCGTAGGGCAGGTTGCCGGACCGTCATTGGGCCAGGTCCCTCGGATCCTCTGGATGAACCTCGGTGAGGGGATCATGCCTCGGCGTAGGACGGCGGTCAACGTCGGCCGCCACCGAACCGGCGAACTGCCGCGAACACCGATGAATCCGCGCCACGATCGTGGTCTGCACCTGCGTCACCCGCGGAATCGGCGGTTCGGCAAACGAATGAGGATGACTGAGGAGGTCCCGATCATGGGCAAAGTGATCGTGGGGGCCACGGTGTCCGTTGACGGGTTCATCGCGGACGAGAACGACAATGTGGGCCCACTGTTCGAGTGGTACGGAAACGGCGACGTGGCGACAACCATGGGAGATCCGGACCGGGTTTTCCATGTGAGCGCCGCCAGCGCCGAGTACATTCGTTCGACCTCGGGCAATGTTCGCGCGGCGGTGATCGGTCGGCACCTGTTCGACATCACGAACGGATGGCACGGCGTACCCGCGGCAGGCGATCACGTCTTCGTGGTGACTCACCAGCCGCCCACCAACTGGGGGTTCCCCGACGCGCCGTTCACGTTCGTCACCGATGGTGTGCCCAGCGCCATCGCGCAGGCACAGGCCTACGCCGGCGACGGCGACGTGTCGGTGACCTCGGGCGACATCGGGCGCCAGGCTCTCGAGGCCGGTCTGGTCGACGAGGTCCACCTCAGCGTGGCACCGGTCATTCTCGGCAGTGGGAAGCGCTTCTTCGGATCCTCCTCCCTGCCCCAACAACTGCTGGAGAACCCGCGGACCATCGAGGGGGATCGCGCCCTGCACCTCATCTACGCCGTCCGCCCGTCCTGACAGGCCGACGAACGCCTGCTGTCGCGGGGTTCTTCCCAGCCTTCACCTGGTCGGATCGACAAGGGTGAACGGTACGACCGACCTGAGCGGCACGTCGTCGCCGCCCAGCTGGGCGTGGAGAAGGTCGACGGCGCGGCGGCCCATCTCCTGCTGGTCCTGCTTGATGTAGACGAAGGTGCCGGCATCAGTCGGCGATTCCAGTGAGTCGAAGCAGGCGATCATCCGACGGTCGGGATCCCATTCACCCGCGTGCTCGAGAACCTGTCGCAGCAGGACGGCGATGTTGTACTCGCAGGCCACGAAGCCGGTGATGCCTGGTTCGCGTTTGAGGAAAGCGCGCAGAGCCTCGCGGTCGGCGCTCGCCACGTCCGCTGACCGCGACCCCGGCAGTGTGCTGTGGAATTCGGTGAAACAGCGTTCGGCGTCTGGTGGATGTCCGCGCTCACGCAGGACGTCACGGTATCCCTGCATCCGTTCCTCGATGCTGGAGGTGTTCTCGACCGGTGGGGACAGGAAGGCGACCTGCTCGTGTCCCTGGTCGAGCACGCGAGAGGTGAGGGCACGAGCCGCGGCTGCGTTGTCGGTGAAGACCGAGCATGCCGGGATCCCACGAAGGTACCGGTCGACCAGGACGAGCGGAGAGCGGTCGAGCACGAGCCGCACCAGGCTTGCGTTGTAGAACTCCCCGTGGACAGGGAAGACGATCAGTCCGTCCGCGACACCACCGACGAGGGCATCGATCGCCTGCTCCTCGACCTGCTGACTGTCCCGGGTCCGCCGGACGACCAGGTGGTAGCCGAGTTCTGCGCACCGCTCCTCGATCGCACAGAGGAGTTCCAGCCCGTACGCCTCAGAGGCGTCGGGAAGCACCAGGGCGAGGCAGCCGGTGCTCGGTGGCCGCTCACGTGGTCGAGCACCAGCGTGACGTACGGCGTCGATGCGGCCGACGTCATCGGTCACGAACGACCCCATGCCGCGCCTGCGGTCGACCACACCGGCTTCGGCGAGCATGCGAAGCGCCCGCTTGGAGGTGATGCGGCTGACGCCGAACTGCTCCGCCAGCTCCTTCTCGGACGGGACCCGCTCCCCTGGCTTGAGAGTCTCGGTGCGGATCTGGTGGAGGACGTAGTCGTAGACCCGCTCGTAGAGGAATGGATCGGGCACGCGTCCTCCCGAGGGGCGGCTGGGCAGATCTATACCATCTTGCGACCATGTGCATACTATCCTGCGACCACCGCACCGTGAACGTCTCGCATGGCCAACCCTTCCAAGCGTCACAGCAGTCCTGGCTGTCTAGCCCGCGCCATCGCGCGACCACACCGCGCACCGCGCAGTCGCCCGGAAACGGACATGTCATCTCATTGACATGTTGATATATCGAGAGCACCTTGGGTCTCGGTTGCCCTGTGAGTGATGGCGTTCCGGGTGCCTGAGCTCGGAACGCCATCACGCAGGACAGGCGCCAACGTGTCGACCGAGCGGCTCACGGGGACCGCCGAATCACCGGGAGGACCTCGTGAAGCATCACTTTTCAGGGCCGTCACGCCGTGCCGTGCTGGTCGGCGGTCTCGCGGCCACCGCAGGGTGGGGACTCGCAACGACGGCATCGACCGCACACGCGGCGCAGGTGCCGTCGCAGGCGTTGACGAAGTACGCGCGACGCGCCAGGGAAAGCTACGCCGCGCTGCAACGCTACTTCTACGACTCGCAGACGTCGTTCTACCTCGAGGAGTACCCCCACACGGGCGGCAACCCGTGGTCGTACGTCTGGCCGTTCTCGCAGGCGATGATCGCGACCCAGGACATGGCCGGACTGCCGGAGATCGGCAAGCGCTACACCGACGACGTAGCTGACCGCTACACGGCTCTCGAGGCCTACTGGAACGCCGAGACCGACCCGCCTGGGTACGACTCCTACCTGCGACCGCCGGCCGGGCATGGCGGGGACAAGTTCTACGACGACAACGAGTGGAATGCCCTGGGGTTCATCCAGCGCCACTACATGACCTCTGGCGGAGACGCCGCCGCGCTGCGCCGGGCCGCCGAGATCTTCGACCTCGTGGTGTTCGGCTGGGACACGGACCCGAGCCATCCCTGCCCGGGTGGCGTCTTCTGGACACAGGCCCCCTGGAGCAACGACCGCAACACCGTCTCGAACGCGCCGGGTGCCGAGGTCGGACTCCACCTCTACCTCGCGACGAAGGACGACCACTACCTCGACTGGTCGATCCGGATGTACGAATGGGTGCGGACGTACATGCTCGCGCCGAACGGCCTCTACTGGGACCACGTCGACCTCGCCGGGAACATCGAGAAGACGCAGTGGTCGTACAACCAGGGCACGATGATCGGCGCCGGCGTCCTTCTCCATCGCGCGACGGGCGAGCAGAAGTATCTCGACCACGCACGCGACACCGCGGCCAAGGCGCTCGCCTTCCTCGCCGAGAACGAGCGCTACTTCGACCAGCCGGCGAGGTTCCACGCGATCCTCTTCGCCAACCTGCTGCAGCTGGCGGCGGTCGAGACGCACCCTTCGTACCGCAAGGCGATGGAGTGGTACGCCGACCAGTCGTACGCACGGTTCCGCGACCACACGACCGGCCTGTACCGCTTCACCGGCGACAACCCCGTGACGCTGCTGGAGCAGTCCGGCATGATCCGCATCGAGGCCATGCTCGGGTGGCACCCGTCGAGGTACGCCAGGCTCACCTGACCCGGTCGCGTTGCTCACAGGCGCGACTGGGAACAGTTCCGCGTTCGTGGGTTTCGGCGCTGAGCGGGGCCTGACTCCGGGCTCGACAGAGCCCGCTGCAACGTGGCGAGAGAGGCGCGTTCCAACCGGGGCGGAAAGCCTGGTGCGGTTTGAGTCTGGTCCTTCTCTGCCGTACGTGGGCGTCCGCATGGGTTTGAGCGTCGCTTCGACCGGAGGTGTGTGACGACAAGTGGTATCCGGTCGGGACCACCGTGAATGTCAGCTACCTGCCAGCCGACCCCGCCCACATCCGCATCGTCGGGGACTCGGCCGCCCGGCTGGGTCGGGGTCTTGCCATCGGCGGCGACGCGGTGTTCTTCCTGATCGGTGGGGATCGTGTCCGCGGCGTTCCTGATCGGATGACAGTGCTGATCAGGCGGTGCCGGTCATTCGCCAGGTGGCGGCTCGGGTTGGATGGCGTAGGTGTGGCCAAGCGGGCTTTGTGCGGTGAGCTCGCCGGGACTGTTCTGGGTCCAGAACCAGCCGGCTTCGTGTTTGGCCCTGTGGTGTCGTCGGCATAGCGGGGCGAGGTTGCAGGCGCACGATGGTCCACCTAACCGGTGTTCGACGACGTGATCGAGGTCGCAGGAATCGGCAGGTCTGGAACACCCAGGATGAGCGCAGACCCGATGCCTCGCCTGAATGAATCTGCGCTGGGTAGCGGTGGGTCTATATCGGCGGCTGCTGGCCTGGTGGTAGACAACCTTCCCGCCGACGGTGACCGTGCGGCAGTACTCGAACCCGCCCGCGGCGGCGTTCTTGATGTCACCGATCACCTGGGGTGTGACCGCACCCAACCCGGCAAGCTCACCCGCCTTGTCACCAAGACCCAGCCACGTTTCCAGATCCGCGACCAGCTCCACCTTCGCCACCAGGGCTTCGTCACCGGTCTCGACGCACTCGCCGCCGTCACCCGGGTCGTCCCAGCTGTTCTCGGCGTCAGCGCGGGTGGCAGAAGCTGACTCCCCGACATCGACAGCAGCCTCGACATCGGCAGCAGCGTCGGCGTGTGGTGGGGTGGGTTGGCGGCCGCGGAGCAGGTCCAGCAACACGTCGGCTTCGATCTGCGCCAAGGTCCGCCCATCACCGGCGGTCTTGATCCGCTTCGCCGTGGTCTTGATGAACACCTGTGCCGCAGCCGTACCGGCAAGCGGTAGGTCCAGGCCGTAGATACTGCCGGTCCCATCCACACCCGCACCGAACCGGACCCGCCTGCCCTGCTGCGCCTCCCTACGCCGCTCCTCGGCACCGTCGGGGTCGAGTTCGAGCACCTTGCGCCGCAACCGGCGCACCAGCTGCGCCCGCGTCAACCCGATCCCCGCGGCGTCATCGGCGGCCAGAATGAAATCCTCCGCCTGTGCGGCAAGCTCGGGTGCCAGGCAGCAGGTTTCCTCGGAGATCGCCTGTGCCTTGGCCAGGCTGATCCGACCAGTGGTGAGCGCAGCGTGGGTGGCGGGCAGTCGTTCGGTCAACTCGAACGCGAACGACAACTCACGATCCGCGCACCGCGGCGACAACCCAATGGCCGCACCCACCTCCGCCGAGGCGAACTCGCCAAAACACCGGTTCAACTCCGGCGGCGAATCAGGTGTGCACGCAGGTGACCGCGCCACATGCGCCATCGACTCATAGAACCGCGCCGCCACCCACGACGCCTGCCGTTCCCACGCCTGCAAGACAATCACCCGGGCGTGGCCGTTCACCGCGGCGGTGTCGATCCCCGCCAACACCGCACCAAGCTCAGTACCCGGCGCAGCCGAAGCCAGCACCGAGAAGTCCACACCCCCGTGGTCGAACATACGGCCGATTCTACCAGTACATGATCACTGCCGCATCTCTCGAACTCCTTATATGCAAGTAATATCTGCCCAGTTCGAGCCGTCGTCACAACGGGACCTACGGACCCCGCCACAGCTGGCGCTCATCTCCCCTCTACGACCGAGCCGGCTGACGCGCCGACCCTTGCCCGCGTGCTCTCAGGCGTTCTGGAACAGCAGTTCTCGGGCGTGGTCGAGCGCGCGGTGGACGGCACCGGCAAGCGGGGCCTGGCCGGCCACCGCAGGACGTTCGATACGTACCGGCGTCGGCGTGTAACCGGCGACGGCTGCGCGGACGGGCCCGATCAGGCCGGGATGGCTGCCGATCGGTCCGCCGAGGAGGACGAGCTCCGGATTGACCACCGCACAGATGACCGCGACGACCCGGGCAACCGCATCGTGTACCCGACCCGCATCCTTGGTGCCGGCGTCGAGGGTGGCCAGAATCCGGTCGACGTCGAGCGTTGTTGCCGGACGTTGCGTGAAGCCGAGCCGGTCGAACACACCGACGAGGGTCTGCCCGGACGGGCTGATGTCGGGCAGGTAGCCGATCTCACCGGCGAGACCGTTCGCGCCGCGGACCAGGTTGTCGCCGACGTACAGGCTCATGCCGAGACCGGCCCCGAGATAGACGTACGCAACACTCTCGGCCGCACCGGCGTCGCCGTCCCGACGCTCGGCCAGGACCGCCAGGTTGACGTCGTTGCCGACAAGGAGGGGCGCGTCCGTCAGCTTGTCGAACACCTGACGCGGGTCGAGCAGGCCTTCCGGGAACGGCGACCCCGAGAGGGCGATGATCTCGTGATTCGCGGGGTCGACCGGATTGGCGACGGACATGGCGATCGCGCGGAGCGGCCCGGGTGTGGCAAGAGCGTCCTTGGTGGCCTTGCGGAGGCGCCGGACGAGGCCGCGGACGTCACCGCCCGGCACCGGGGAGTAACTGCGGTCGGCGATCGTGCCTCCCGCAAGGTCCGCGCACCGGGCCAGGACGCCTTCCTGGCTGACCTGCAGGCCGAGAACCCATCCCGCGGTAGGCGACAGCTCGTAATAGGTCGCGACCCGGCCCGGCCGGCCGGTCTGCACGCCGGTCTCCTCCAGGAGATCCGCTGCCTCCAGACGGCGTACGGACTCAGAGATCGTCGGCTTCGAGATGCCGGTGAGCCGGGAAAGCTCGACGCGGGTGACCCGTCCGCCGGTGAACACGTGGTCCATGACAGTGCGGTCTGTCACCTGGCGCAGCATCGCCAGGCGGGGCAGATCGCGCTCTCCTCGCCGCCCTGGCGTCGGTGGGCTCGTCATCTCACCTCTTGCGGGAGCCGATCCGTCACGGTTAACCTCAGCAGAGTTAGTAAGCCAACCTTACCAACCTCACCAACTCGGCAAGACCAACTCGGCAAGACCAACTCGGCAAGGAGGTGGGAGCCGACCATGACCACCACGAAGACGACCCCCGGGACCACGCACGTGCCGGCCGACATACCTGCCGCGATCGCGCGTACGAAAGCGGACCTGCGGCGCAGGATCGGCGACTACGCCGGCGTTTTCCGCGAGGTCGAGGACGCCATGCGGACGGAGGTGGCGGCCGTTGCCGCCGCGCGCGATGCCGGCGAGGAGGTGTGGCCGGTCGTTCAATTCGCCGACATCGCCCACCAGTCCGTCCCCGCCGACACCATCACAGCCGTACGCAGACGAGGCTGCGCGGTGGTGCGCGGGACGTTCGAACGGGAGCGTGCCGAGGCGTGGGACCAGCAGCTGGTCGACTACGTCGAGGCCAACAACTTCGCCGAGACCTACCGCTGGATCGACGACGGCGTGTTCGGCGGCCTGGCCGCGGGAGTGCCGCCGATCTTTCCGATCTACTGGTCCAGGCCGCAGATGGAGGCGCGCGAGGACCCGCACATGGTCGCCACCCGGAGTTTCCTCAACGGCTTCTGGAAGCACGAGTCCGAAGGACGCGTGTGGTTCGATCCCCACCTGGACACGGCCTACCCCGACCGGGTGCGTCGCCGACCACCCGGCACCACGTCCGATGGGCTCTCACCCCACACCGACTCCGGTTCCGTCGAACGCTGGGTGCTCCCCGCCTACCAGAACGTCTTCCGGCACGTCTTCGACGGCGACTGGCGCTCCTATGATCCCTGGGACGGCGCCTATCGCACCGAGGTGAACGAGTTTCCCTCCACCGTCATGTGCTCGGCCTTCCGTACCTTCCAGGGTTGGACCGCCCTGGCCGACATGGAGCCCAGCGAAGGCGTGCTGCACGTCGTTCCGATCCCCCACGCGATGGTCTACCTCCTCCTCCGCGCGCTCCAGGACGACATCGCCGACGACGACCTCTGCGGCGCTGTCAACGGGCAGGCACTGCCGATCACCGAGCAGTACCACGCGGTTCTCCTGCCAGCCTTGACGCCCATCCCGGCCGTGCGGCCGGGCGACACCGTCTGGTGGCACGGTGACATGATCCACGCCGTCGGTCCCGTCCAGGACCAGAAGGGGTGGGGAAACGTCATGTACGTCCCCGCCTCGCCGTGGTGCCGGAAGAACCTGGAGTACGCCACCCGGTGCGGCCAGGACTTCCTTGCCGGTAAGAGTCCGTCCGACTTCGCCGCCGAGGACTACGAGGTCAGCTGGACCGGACGTCCGACGGTCGACGACCTGAGCGCTGTGGGGCGCAGGCAGCTCGGCCTCTGACCGACAACGCCGGACGCACGTCTCGGTCGGGCGAAGGGTCGTGCGGGCGTTGGCGCAAGCGTCAGCGGTACGCCTTGGCCTGGATGCCGTAGAGCTCGGCGTACGTACCGCCAGCGGCCATCAGGTCCTCGTGAGATCCGACCTCGACGAGTCGGGATCCCTGCAGGACAAGGATGAGGTCGGCCATCCGTACGGTCGAGAACCGGTGCGAGACCAGGATCGTGATCCGGCCGGCGCCAGCTCCGCCGCGCGCCTGCTGGGAGAAGCTCTCGAAGAGCGCGTGCTCGGTCTCCGCGTCGAGCGCGGCCGTGGGCTCGTCGAGCACCTGGAGCAGGGTGCCGTCCCGCATGAAGCCGCGCGCCAGCGCGACCTTCTGCCACTGCCCGAACGAAAGGTCGACGCCGTCGTCCCAGGTGGGTCCGAGCTGGGTGTCGAGACCGTCCCGTAGGCGGGCAACGACGTCGTCCGCTCCGGCACGGTGTACGGCGTCCTTCACCGCCGGACGGTCGTCCACGCGGGGCAGATCACCCACACCGATCGAGTGGCTGGCGGGGAACTCGAAGGTGAAGAAGTCCTGGTAGGCGCCGGCCATCCGCGCTCGCCATTCCGAGGCGGGCAGCCGCGCCAGGTCGACACCGTCGACGGTGATACGACCGCTCGCGGGTTCGTAGAACCGCGACAGTAGCTTCATCAGCGTCGACTTGCCCGCTCCGTTGTCGCCCACGACAGCGATCACCGAACCCGCCGGCAACGTGACGCTGACGTCCTCCAACGCCCACCGGTCCGTGCCGGGATAGCGGAAAGACACGTGGTCGAGGACGATGCCGTCGGAAAGCCGATCCGGTACGACGCCGTCCGCGGTGTCGCGATGCTCGTTCGCATAGGACTCGAGCCAGACCAGTCGCTGCGACGCGTCCAGCCACATGCGTACGAAGTCGGCTTGGCCGGCCGTCATCGCGACGTACTGGGAGAGCCGGCTCCCCGCGGTCACCACCAGCAGGACCTCCCCGGCGGTTCCGGACAGGACGGTCGCGGTCGCCACCACGGCACCGACGAGCGCGGCGGCGAAGAGGCACCAACTGGCGGCCTGCCACCACGCGGTGTGCCAACGGGTGCGGGCAAGCGGGGCGTACCACGACTCCCACGCCTCGCGACGCCGGCGCACCAGGTCGGGGCCGATCCGGGAGAGGCGGACCTCCTTGCCTGGCGCCTGGGTCGTGCCGAGTGTGAAGAGATGCCGGTGCCGGCGTTCGTACGGCGCCACGTCTTCGTACACCCGCTGGGACACCGCGGATCGGCGGGCGGACACCCACACCGTCGGGAGGGCGAACGCCAGCAGCACCACCATGGCCGGATGGACCGACATCACCAGGCCCAGCGTGATCGCGAGGCGTAAGGCGGCACCGAGCATGCTGAACAGCGCGAGGAACATGTGGTCGAGCTGCCAGGCCTGCTCCTTCAACACCGAGAGCCGGTCGAGATAGTCCGGCCGCTCCTGGTGCTCGATGGTCGGGACCTGCGCCTGCAGCTTCGCGACGTGGCCCTCGAGTGTCGCGCCGACCCTCATCCGGAACGTCCGTTGGATGCGGCCCGCCAGCGTCTGCAACGCCCACGACCCGACGCCCGATGCGGCCAAGCCGACGCAGCCGGCAAGGATCTTGCCCTGGCTACCCTGCGAGAATCCATCGGCGAGCAACAGCAGCCAGACCGCGAACAGGCTGTCCGGTACCGCTTCCAGCAGCGCCATCCCGAACGACAGTGCGATCAGCTTCGGTTCGGCTTCGTACGCCAGACGCATCGAACGCCACAGCGTCGGCAGCGTGCGCGGGAGCGCCTGCGGCTCGGTGGTGGCGGTCACGCGTCCTCCCCCCGCCAGACGCATCGAACGCCACAGCGTCGGCAGCGTGCGCGGGAGCGCCTGCGGCTCGGTGGTGGCGGTCACGCGTCCTCCCCCTCGGCGAAGCGGGCCGCCTGCAGGTCGAACATCGTCCGGTACCGCCCGCCGGCGGCCATCAGCTCCTCATGTGAGCCCAACTCGACGACGCGACCGCCTTCGAGCACGCAGATGCGGTCGGCGTGGCGCACGGTCGAGAACCGGTGGGAGACGAGGATCGTCGTCAGTCCTCGGGTGGCCACCAGGATGCGGTCGAAGACCTCCGCCTCACCGCGTACGTCGAGCTGCGCGGTCGGCTCGTCCAGGATCACCACCTGGGCTCCCTGCGCCACGGCGGCGAGCGCGCGGGCGAGTGCGACCCGCTGCCACTGACCGCCGGAGAGGTCGGTGCCCTCGGCGAACTGCTTCGACAGGACGGTGTCGAGCTCGGCCAGGTCCGCCGCGCCAGCCTGCGCCAAGGCCGTGCGTACGACCTCATCCGGGGCGCCAGATGGTGCGACGTTCTCGCGCAGCGTGAGCTGGTAGCGCACGAAGTCCTGGAACGCCGCGGCGATCTGGGCCCGCCACGAGTCGGGCGCGAACGTCCGCAGGTCGATGCCGTCGGCGCTCACCGTTCCTGACGTCGGGTCGTAGAGGCGGGCGAGCAACTTCACGAGCGTGGTCTTGCCCGCGCCGTTCTGGCCGACGATCGCGAGCGACGTACCAGCCTCGATCGTCAGGTCGAGACCGTCGAGGATCGGCCGGGAGTCCGCCCGGTAGGCGAACGACACGTCGTCGAACCGGATCTGTCGGGCCGGCAGCCCTTGTGCGGAAGCGGTTCCGGCCGGCAGGTCGCCAACCTCACGCATGGCCGGCTCCAGCCCGGCGACGACCGGCACCGGGCGCGACCCGTCCGCGAGCCACCAGTCGAACTCCAGCGTGGCCAGGGCGCTGACCCCGATCGCCGTTCCCGCGTACGCAATAAGCCGCGACAGGCTGAGGTCACCGCTCGACGCGGCCCGCGCCAGCGCCCACGCGACGATACCGTTGCCGATCATGAGAACGAGCAGTGTGAGGCTGACCGAACGCTCCTTGAGGCGGGTGGCCTGCAGCGAGATCTCGAGCAGTGCCTTGCGCCGGTCGGTGAACCGGGTCGCCGTCCATTCGGCCAGCCCGAACAGCCTTATTTCCTTGGCCGCCGGGGAGTCCACCGCCATCCGGTACGCGTAGTCGGCGTGCCGCTGGTGCTCCCTCACCTCGTCGGAGCGCCAGTCGTTCCACGCCAAACTGTCGCGCAGCAGGATGTGCGGTGAAAGCCAGACGACGAGCAGGACCAGGCCGGCCCACCAGCGGAACCCACACAGGACGAGCGCCGAGACAATGCCGGCGCCGAAACTGACGAATCCTGACCCGATGTAACCCATGCAGACGCGCAGCGCGGGCGAGGTGATCCCGAGGTCGAAGTCGCGGGCGAGGCTGAAGTCGCTCGCCAGGTCGGGGTCCTCCAGGTGCGCGATGCCGACCGGACTCACCGCCGCGGTCGCCAGGCGGTCCTGGAGTGCGGCGGCGGTCCGGTCCCCCAGGTTGGTCGCGAGTTCGGTGTGCAACGGACCGAGAACCTGCAGCAGCGCGAAGAGCGCGCCCACCGCCGCCAGCGGCAGCCCCAGTGAGCTGCTTCCCTCGATCGATCGGGCGCCGGCGACCGATCCGACCAGCCAGCCGATGGAGACCGCCAGCGCCGGGGGCAGTGCCGCGCGGACGACGATCAGCGCCCACCACGCGGCGGCCAGCCGGCGGTCCGCCTGCCAGATGGCGCGGAAGAGCAGCTGACACTCGGCCGAGTCACGGAGCCGAGCCCACCACGAGGCCCGGACCGCGCCGGTCGGCTGAGCCGCGACCGCCACCTCAGGAACCCGACGGTGGCAGCGGCGCGCTCAGCGTCAGGCCGTAACCGTCGGGGTCGAGAACCCCGGCCTCCCGGACGCCCCACGGCTGGTCGTTCGGCTCGGTGCTGATCCGGTACCCGGCCGACCTCAGACGCTCGACGATGCCGTCGACGTCATCGACAGCGAAGTAGCCAAGGTAGTGCGGCGGCGACAGGTCGTGGCGCTGGTGCAGGAGCAGCCACGCACCCTCGGGATCGCCCTTGGTGGGCAGGTGCAGGGCGATGTCGCCTTCGGAGGACTGCCGCTTCAGCCCGAGCGCGTCTTCGTAGAACTGCGCCGATCTCTCCAGGTCGGCGCAGAAGATCACCAGTCCGTCGAACGCCAGAGTGCCCACTGCGGCCTCCTTTCGCCGTACGCCGACGCCACCGTGGCGTGCGAGTTGCGCAATGCGCATAATAGGCACATGAGCGGACCGGTGCCAGATCTCGCCGATGCGCGGCCAGCTCCACTACTGCGGGTCGCGGAACCGACCCTCGCCGCGACCATGCCGACCGCGATGCTGCTGGTCGACTACGCGCTGGCCTGGAAAGCCATGCCCACGCCGGAGTTGCAGGCCCTGGCGGAGCAGGTGCCGGCCGACGCCGTCGAGGAGAGCTGGCCGGTCCGGGCGGCGCTGGCGCACGGCGCCGTCCTGCGCGCGGTTCTCCTCCACCACCTTCCTGCCGAGCACGCCGGGCACACAGACTGGCCGTCGCTGCGACGCTGGATCGCCGATTGGCCGGACGAGTTCGTGCTCGGCCTGATCGACTGGGGCGTGGACTCGGTGATGCACTACGGCAAACCACCGCGCGATCCGGCGCCGACGGCGGCGAGAATCACCTTCCTGTCTGCGCCCTCGCCGTCGATGCGCCGGGACGCTGCCGAGGTCCTTCGCGCGTGGAATGTTCCGAACGCCGCCGAGCGAGCGAACGAGTTGCTCGACGCCACGACGTTTCGATCTGCTCTGCTCAACCTGCTCGACGTCATCTGGGACGGCTGGCTCGACCGGGTCTGGCGCGAGTCACTCGACGCCATGCGTACGGCGGTCGCGTCGACACCCTCCCCGCCGCCGGGCTGCGGCGGCGCGCAGTGGATCAGCATGGTCACCGGACTGCGGCCCGACGAGCAGTACGCCGCCGCCGCCGAGGCCGCGACCGAGCTGGTCGTGATGCCCTCACCCGGCCTGGGCCGGAGCCTGTCGCTCTTCGCCGACCAGACCACGTGGGTGCTCTTCACCCCACACCGCGAACCGCCCTGGTCGGCGACCACCACATCGTCGGGTCGATCCGCTGGTACGACCGTGCGTACGAACGGAGGCGAACGGACCGGCATCTCCGTCGGCCGGCTGGCCGCGTTGGCGCCGACCATGCATGCACTCGGCGACCGGACCCGGCTGGCCATCACCCTGCACCTGCTCGACAACGGGCCACTTACCATGCAGCAGCTCGCCGACACGCTGGAGGTGCACCAGAGCACGATCTCGCGACAGGTCACCGCACTGCGGCGGGCCGGAATGGTCACCGTCCAGGACGACCGGCGCATCGCCGTCGACCGCGACGCGATCCGCCAAACGTGCCAGACCCTGCTCACGGCCCTGGACTGAGCGGCCGGGCGCCTGTCCAGGTGTGGTCACGCGACGGCCCGGCGATGGTCCGGTCGAGGCCTTGACAGGTCCCACGGATCGGAGCAACCTACCCAGCGAGACGTGAAGTTAATCGTATAACCATGCGATGTCAGACTCGCCGGATATCTCGATCGTTCCAGCCGCCGGGCACGGTGGCTCGTAGGACCAGGAGTGGGCGATGGGCAGGAACGGACAGCCGATCAGTGGCCGCCTTTCGCGGCGGGGCATGCTCGCCGCTCTGGGTGGGGCAGGCCTGGGAATCGGCCTGATGGGGTGCGAGGTCGTCACCGATCCGAATGCCGGCGGCGGCCCGCAACGCAAGAAGCCGGCGCGAAGGTACAACATCCCCGACAGCGGTGCGAAGCTGCCGACCGGCGAGGTCACGTTCCAGTGGATGGACAGCGGTGACCTGAAGGCGATGTTCGAAGAGCCGTTGTTCCGGGCGTACGAGAAGAAGCACACCAACATCACGATCGACTACCAGGACTCACCCTGGGAGCGGATCAACGAGGTGGTGCCACTCGGCGTCCGCAACGGCACCGCACCCGACGTGTTCGCGCAGCCGAACAACGTTCCCGTGCAGGTGATGGTGAACGAAGGAT
The DNA here is from genome assembly GCF_040196095.1 of Actinopolymorpha sp. B17G11. Lineage (NCBI taxonomy): Bacteria > Bacillati > Actinomycetota > Actinomycetes > Propionibacteriales > Actinopolymorphaceae > Actinopolymorpha > Actinopolymorpha sp. B17G11. The sequence continues at coordinate 430,384 of NZ_JBEFTW010000001.1, read as the reverse complement.
GGGTCGCCCCCATCGACGACCTCATCCCGGACTTCGAGACCTGGAAGAAGGGATTCCCGGACAACGCCTTCATCTCGGGCGTGCACATCTTCAACGACCGCACCTACGCCTGGCCGGTGACCTCGAGCAAGCGCTGGGGACACCTGCTGATGTACGACCGGGAGTATCTCGACCAGGCCGGCTACGACCCGGAGAGCCAGCCACTCAGCTGGGACGACTTCCGCGCGGCGGCGAAGAAGGTCACCCAGCAGGGCGGAGGCGACTACTACGGGCTGATGCTCGCCGGTACGGCGATCAGCGGTGTCGCGACCCGCCTGGCCGAGTTGGCCGGGCTCCGCGGCGATGCGGGTTCGGGGATCGACTGGAAGACCGGCGAGTTCACCTTCACGGCACCGGAGTTGCTCGACGCCTTCGAACTCCTCTTGGCGATCAAGTCCGACGGCAGCATCTTCCCCGGCTTCCTCAGCCTGGCCGACGCCGACTCACGCGCGCGGATGCCCCAGCGGGTCGCGGGGATGATCTTCGACGGTCCGTGGGACATCCCGGAGTGGCCGGCGATCAACCCGGACTACGACTTCGGTGTCGCGATGCCGCCGAGCCCCACCGCGGGCGAGTGGGCGCCGGCGTCGTATCAGGAGGTCGGCTCCAACCAGGCGTTCGTGTTCGCCGACGGCAAGCACAAGGAGATCGCGGGCGACCTGTTCTCCTACATGGGCAGCCTCGAGGGTCAGACGAACATCGTCACCGCGTCCGAGGGCAACCTGAGCTCGTTGATGCCGGAGGCCAACGAGCGGGCCCGGCAGACCAACCTGCTCACCGGCCGCGCCAAGGCAGGTTGGGATGTCGCCAACCGGCTGCTCCACGCCGCCCCGATGGTGGCGGTACGCAACCCCGACACCGTCCAGGTGATCCTGGAACAGAAGCCGGTGCAACCAGCGTTGGTCGACATCGCCCAGGGCATCTTCAGCGGCCAGGTCGATGACGTCAAGGCGGCCTTGCGCGACCTGTACGACCGCAGCAACCAGGCACTCGACGACGCGATCGAGGCCGCGCAGGCCAAGGGTGCGGAAGTCTCCCGCGACGACTGGGTGTTCCCCAACTGGGACCCCACGAAGGACTACACCCCCGAGATGTACGACGAGTTGGCGTGAGCGGCGTGCGGCGCGTGAGCGACGTGGGGCGTGCGCGACCCGCCAGCTCCGGCCCGGAGGTCAGTGATGGCGGTCACACGCGACACCCGTGAGCTCGCCCGCGCGGGACGCGGCAGCTCGAGCGGGACCTGGCAGCAGATCCTCAAGTCCCGTTGGTGTTATCTGTTCATGGTCCCGTCGCTGGTGCTGGCGGGGATGTTCACGTTCTATCCGATGGTGATGTCGTGGTACTTCTCGTTCCTGAACTGGACCGGGTTCACCGCGGACAAGACCTTCGTCGGACTCGACAACTACCGCGAACTGGTCGACGACCCGCTGTTCTGGGACGCGTTCGGCCGTTCGTTCCTCTTCGTCCTGGTCGCGGTTCCGGTCCGGCTGGTGTTGTCGCTTCTCGTCGCCATCCTGCTCAACAACCAGATGCTCAGGCTCGCTCCGGTCTTTCGTACGTTCTTCTTCCTGCCCGTCATCACCACGGCAGCGATCGTCGGCATCGTGATGACGTTCGTGCTGAGCCCCTTCCAGGGTCCGATGAACCAGGCGCTGACCGGACTCGGGATCGTGCCAGCACCCGTCGACTTCCTCGGCAACCCCGACACCGCGTTGTGGTCGGTCATGGCCGTGGAGGTGTGGAAGAACTTCGGTATCACGATGATCTACTGGCTGGCCGCGCTGCAGACCGTGCCGAAGATCTACTACGAGGCGGCGAAGGTCGACGGCGCCAGCAGGTTCCAACTGGTGCGTTACATCACCGTTCCGGTGCTGCTGCCCTTCGCCGCGATCATCACCCTGCTCACCGCCAACGCCACGTTGCATGTCTTCGCGATCGTGCAGGCGATGACCAAGGGCGGGCCGTACTTCTCGACGCAGGTGATCGAGGTCTACATCTACCAGACCGCCTTCGCCGCCGACCAGGCCGGCGGCGTGCCCCGGTTGGGTTACGCCTCAGCAGCCGGCTGTCTCTTCGGCGTCGTCGTCATGCTGATCGCAATCCTCCAGGTCTACGTCGCCCGCAGGGCCGCGCAGGCCAGATCCCAACTGGTGGGCGGCGGGTGAGAGGAGGACACATGGTGACCCTCGACAGCCAGGCCGGCCAGCGTGCGCCGACCACGCCGCGCCCGAGGCGGACCCGCGGGCGCATGACCACCTGGCTTCGCACAACCCTCATCTCCGCGGTGCTGTTCGCGGTCTGCTTCGTCTGGATCTATCCGTTCCTGTGGATGGTTTCCTCGTCGATCAAGACCAACGCCGAGATCTTCGCCGGACTGAGCCTGTTTCCCAAGGCGATCCGGCTCGACAACTACGTCCGTGCGTGGAATGACGCCCACATCGGGGACTACTTCTTCAACACAGTTTTCGTGACGGTCATGTCCATCATCATCTCCGTGCTTGCCGTCTCGATGATGGGCTATGTGCTGGGGCGCTACCGCTTTCCTGGCAAGAAAGTCGTCATCGGCCTGCTCGCGGCCGCCATCTTCCTGCCAGAGGGTTACACGATCATTCCGGTCTTCGACCTGATCAACAAACTAGGTTTGCAGGACTCGCTCTGGGGCATCACGCTGGCCGAAGCGGGCGGGGCACACGTGGTCGCGACGCTGCTCTTCGCCGGCTTCTTCAGTCAGCTGCCGAAAGAGCTCGAGGAGGCCGCAATGATGGACGGCGCCGGTTTCTTCCGGATCTTCTGGCAGGTCTACCTTCCACTGGCCAAGCCGGTGGTCGCGACCGCGGTCATCCTGCAGTTCATGCACTCGTGGAACGACTTCCTGCTCCCCCTGGTGCTCACCCTCAACCAGCCGGAGCTGCGTACCTTGTCGGTGGGAATCTACTCCTTCCAGGGTGAGTACTTCACCGACTGGAGCGGCATGGCCGCCGCCGCCACGATCAGCCTGCTGCCTATCATCGTGTTGTTCCTCTTCCTGCAGCGCTACTTCGTCGAGGGCGTCGCGGGAGCCGTCAAACAGTGAGCCAACCCCACAGTGGCGTCCATCCCACCGTGGGTACAGCGGAGGTGCCTGACCACATGACGGGAACGAACGTGCTCATCCTCAAAGACGACGAGCACGGTCCCAGAATCGCTTCCACCGCTGGGCATCCGTTCGTCCAGACGCCGAACCTGGACCGCCTGGCAGCGCGTGGGGTGGTCTTCGAGAACGCCTACTGCCCTTCTCCGCTGTGCTGTCCGTCGCGGTCGTCGTTCATCTCGGGTCGGCCGGTGCACGAGATCCAGGCCTACAACAACTCGATGGTCATCGACCGACCCAACTACCCGTCCTACGGGCGACTGCTCGATGAAGCCGGCGTGCACACCGTCCACGCCGGCAAGGTCGACGCCTACCGCCGGCCGCACGAGCTCGGGTTCAGCGAGATGCTCGGCGCCGACTACCGCGCCGACGGCGACGGTGAGATCAGCCGCGAACCCCTTGCCCTGCGGGGCGATGCACGCCAGCGCGCGCGTGGCGTCGGCGTCGTCGACGACCCGTTCCGCGCCGACAAGCGACGGATGGCAGACGCGCTCGACTTCCTCGGCCGATCCACCGACCTCGGCAAGCCGTGGACGATGGAGGTCAACCTGATCGCGCCGCACTTCCCGCACCGCGTCACCCAGGAGCTGTGGGATCTCTACGCCGGTCATGACGACCTGCCGGAGTACGACGTGACGGCCACGTCCGCCCAGCATCCGTACGCCGAAGACCTGCGGAAGCACTTCGGCACGGACGTGTTCACCGAGGAGGTGACGCGGGCGCACCGCCGCGCCTACTACGGACGGGTCACCTGGGTCGACCGGCAGCTGGGGATTCTCCTCGACACACTCGAACGCACCGGCCAGCTCGACCGCACCGTCGTGGCGTTCACCTCCGACCACGGCGAGATGCTCGGGTTGTTCGGCATGTGGTGGAAGTGCAGCATGTACGACGACTCCGTACGCGTGCCACTGGTCGTCGCCGGACCCGGTTTCCCGTCGGGCGTACGCGTGCGCACTCCCGTGTCCCAGCTGGACCTCAACGCCGCCGCCTTCGCCGCGGTCGGCGCAGCTCGACCGCCGGACCTCTCGGGAACCCCCTTGCAGCAGGTGCATCCGGACGATCCGGACCGGGCGGTCTTCGCCGAGTACCACGGGCACGGCACCCGGGGCAGCTCCTTCATGATCCGTCAGGGGCGTTGGAAGTTCCTCCACAACGCCAGGGCACCGCACCAGTTGTTCGACCTCGACGACGATCCGTTCGAGTTGCGGAACCTCGCCACGGACGCGCCGGATGTGGTGCGTACGTTGACCGAACGCCTGCGCGAGGAGTTCTGCGACCCGGATCTCGAGCAGGATCGGGCGGAGGCGTTCATCCAGCGTCAGCTCGCGGCGTTGGGAAGCAGCGGTTCCACCCCGCGTAGCCGGGTTTCCACCAGCTCCTGATCGCCGCCCGACCCAGCGCTCGGCCAACGAGACCCAGAGCGCGGCAAACGAGACTCAGAGCTCGGCGAACGAACCGTCCGGGTGGCGCCAGGGAGTGATCCGGTACCTGTGGCCCTCCCTGTCCGCGCGGCGCACGGCTTCCTCGTCCACCTCGATGCCCAGTCCAGGAGCGGTCGGCCTGGGGATGTGCCCGTCGACCAGCCGGAAGACCTCGCAGTCGACGAAGTCCGCCAGGAGTTCACTTCCGCCGTCGTGTTCGATCCCGAGGGCCTGCTCCTGGATCAGGAAGTTCGGCGTCGCGAAGTTGACCTGGAGTGAGGACGCCAGGGCGATCGGTCCGAGCGGACAGTGCGGGGCAAGGGTGGCGCCGAAGATCTCCGCGAGACTGGCGATGCGGCGTACCTCCGAGATGCCGCCCGCGTGCGAGAGATCGGGCTGCACCACGGTGATGCCGGCCTCGAGCACCGGCAGGAACTCCGCGCGGGAGAACAGCCGTTCGCCGGTCGCGAGGGGAATGACCGTGCCCGCCACGATCCGTGGCAACACCTGACCGTGCTCGGGCAGCACCGGTTCCTCGACGAACAACGGGTCGTAGGGCTCCAGACGGTGAGGACCCTGCGCGCCATTGCCGGGGAGAACCGGCCGTGGAAGTCGACAGCCAGGTCGCGGTCGTCCCCGAGCGCCTCGCGAACCGCCGCGACCCGCGCCACGATGAGACGGGTCTGGCGCGGGGTGTCCACCGCACCGAGAGTGTGTGGTGCGCCGAGCATCTTGACGGCCGTGAGGCCCGCCTCGGCAGCGGCCGCTGCACGTTCGGCGATCGCTTCGGGGTCTGCACCGGCGATCCAGCCGTACACGCGTACGCGGTCGCGGACCGGCCCACCGAGCAGCTCGTGCACCGGCGCGCCACGCACCTTGCCGGCGATGTCCCACAGCGCCTGGTCGACACCCGCGACCGCACTCGACAGGACCGGGCCACCGCGATAGAAGCCACCTTTCGACAACACCTGCCAGTGGTCTTCCGTACGTAGCGGATCGGCACCGACCAGGAGTTCCGCCAGCTGGTGCACGGCCGTGCGTACGGTCTCGGCCCGACCTTCGAGGACGGGCTCGCCCCATCCGACGACGCCGTCGTCGGTCTCCACCCGCAGGAACAACCAGCGCGGAGGTACGAGGAACGTCTCGACCCTGGTGATCTTCATGAGGGGTGAACCGCCTTGTCTGAGGGGGGTTTCGGATGGACCCGGTGAGGACCTGGAACTCGACACTACGGCGACAAGACTCGCGCGGAACCGCAGCAGGATCTCGCGTAGCGTTCATCTGCGGGAAGTCTCGGCCACGAAGGGACATGGAACCGTCCATGCTGTACGAACTGAAGGATCTGCGGAGCCGGGCGGCGACGGCGGAGAACCGGACCGCCGCTCCGGGCGCCGGCGGCCAGGCGGGCGGCGGGCGGAAGGGGTCACCCTGCCTGTCCCCGCTGGCGCGGGGAGCGACGGCGACCCTGCTCGACCACACCGGGCCGGGCGTCGTCCGCCACATCTGGTGCACGATCCCACCCGGCAACGTCGACCACCTGCGCAACACCATCCTGCGGATGTACTGGGACGGGCAGGCCCACCCCAGTGTCGAGGTGCCGCTCGGCGACTTCTTCGGGGTGGCACACGGCCGGCAGGTCGAAATGGGTTCGACCCTGCTGTCCATGCAGGGCGGCAAGGGCTTCAACTGCTGGATCCCGATGCCGTTCCGCGAGCACGCGCGCATCACGGTGGAGAACGAGTCCGGCTCCGACGTCCCGATGTTCTTCTACCAGGTCGACTTCACCGTCGGCGACGACCTGGACGAGACCGCGGGGGCGTTCCACGCGCAGTTCAGGCGGAGCAACCCGTGCCCGCTGCACCAGGACTTCGTGATCCTCGACGGCGTGGAGGGGCGCGGCGTCTACCTCGGCACGGTTCTCGGCGTCCGCAGCATCTACCGGGACTGCTGGTGGGGCGAGGGCGAGGTGAAGTTCTTCCTCGACGACGACCGCGAGCACCCCACGATCTGCGGCACCGGCGCCGAGGACTACATGGGCTCGGCGTGGGGCCTCGGGAGGGTCTCCACGCCGTACCAAGGTGCACCCCTGGTCGACGGCGACATCGGTCTCTACTCGATCTACCGCCTGCACGTCGCCGACCCGATCCACTTCCGGCAGCGCCTCGCGGTGACGATCCAACAGATCGGGTACGGAGACTACGAGAAGGCAAGGGAACACTTCGGGGACGACTTCACCGGCTACCGGGCGGCGGGGGCCCTGGACGGTGACCCGCGCGGCATGTTCGACCTCTCCGACGACTACTGCAGCGTGGCGTACTGGTACCAGTCCCTTCCCTCCCGGCCGTTCCCGACCCTGCCCGACCGGGCGGCACGACTGGCGGACCTCGCACCGGCGGGCGCCGACGCGCCGGCACGGTCCGACGCATGAGCGCCGGGCGCCGGTCGACGGCGGGCGACCTTCCGCGCAAGGTGGTCGTCGGGACGACCGTCTTCGGAGCGGCGGCCCCCTATCCCGGCCTCGCCGGCCGGGCGGAGGAGCTTGCGGCGCTGGTGGACGAGATGGCCGCCCGCGCGGTTGAGGCGTGGCCGGAACGCGGCCTCGACCTCGCCGTCCTCCCGGAGGCCGTCCTCACACCGAACGCCGACCAGGCGTCGGACCGGTCCGTCCGGCTCGATGATCCCGCCGTCGACCGGTTCCGCGGCCTCGCCCGTCGGCACCAGACCTATCTCCTGCTCCCGCTGGACTTGGCCGAGGACGGCCCGGCCGGTCCGTCGTACGCCAATGCCGCCGTGCTCCTCGACCGGCGCGGCGAGGTCGCGGGGATCTACCGGAAGGCGCATCCAGTCAGTGTCGTCGGCTGTCCCGACGACGAGGGCGGCGTGACACCTGGCGCCGACTTCCCGGTCTTCGCGTGCGACTTCGGGGCACTGGGCGTCCAGATCTGCTGGGACGTGGTCTACGACGACGGCTGGGCCGCACTCGGCGCCGCAGGGGCGGAGATCGTCGCGTTCCCCAGCGCCTCACCCGCCACGGTCCGCACGGCCGCGCACGCGGCTCGGCACCGGTACTTCGTGGTGTCGAGCACCCCACGCGACAACGCCACGGTGTACGAACCGACCGGTCTCGTCGCCGCCCGGATCCACGACCACGGCACCGTGCTGGTCCACCGGCTCGACCTCAGCCACGCCGTCCTCGGCTGGTCGCCCGCCCTGCGGGAGGGCAACGCACTCCGGGAGAGGTTCGGCGACCGGGTGGGGTTCCACTACGACGAGCGCGAGGACATCGGCCTGTTCTGGTCCGAGGACGACACCACGACCGTCGAGTCGATGGTCGCCACGATCGGCGCGGAACAGATCGACGCACAGATCGCCCGCAATCTCCGCCTGCGGGCCGCGCCTCCTGAGGTGTAGAGGCGGGTAGCGCTCAGTGCCCGGCAAGGAGCAGGCCGATGGCGTGCTCCCGACCCGCGGCGTCGGGTGGGGTGTAGCGACGCGTCGTGTCGAGCCGCTTGTGGCCCATCAACTCGGCGACGGCGACGAGCGAGGCGCCGCCGCGGAGCAGCCGGGCCCCGAACGTGTGCCGGAGGACGTGTGGCGTGACCGGTGGCGCGTCGGCGTCCCCGGCGATGCCCGCTTCGCGGCCGAGGCGTAGGACCAGGTCGTCGACGGATCGGGAGGTCAACCGACCGCCGCGGCGGTTGAGGAAGAACGCCTGGAGGTGGTCGGCACCTCGCCACGTACGCCGTTCGCGGATCCATCCCCGCAGCACTTCGACCGGCTCGGCCCGCAGCGGGACCTCGCGAAGGCTGCTACCAGCGGAACCGCGCACGACGAGGCGGGACTTCTGCCGGCCGACCACCACGTCGGGAAGGTCGAGCGAGACGAGTTCGGCCACGCGTACGCCGGTGTAGAAGAGGGCGTACGCGATGGCCCGGTCGCGCACGGACTGCCGCTCGGCAACGGCGTCGAGGAACCTGCGCTGCTGGTCCTCGTCCAGGATGCGTGGTGCGGGATCCGGCAGCTCCTCCCGCACGACCTCCGCCGGGCCGAGCCCCAGGTGGCTGTAGAAGTGGTCCACCGCTGTCAACATCGCATTGACAGTGGAGGGGCGAGCGCGGCGTTCGCCCGTCACCCAGGCGCGGTACTCCCGCACGGCGCGGTCGCGGGCCTGCCGGTCGGCCAAGGGGTCGCCGCCGCCGAGATCGGAACCACCGACGTCGCCGCCGGACAGCCAGGACAGGTAGCCCGCGACCCGGGACCGGTAGGCCCGGCGGGACTGGTCGGCGAGACCGGTGGCCGTGAGGTGCGCGTCGTAGGACTCGAGAGCGGCGTGCGCCTGGTCCGCGCTGATCAGCGCCACCTGCGATCGACCACCTCTCGCCCTCGAGCTCCGCTGGCGATTCTAGCCTCCCGGAGGCTTCCGATATCAGAAGTCAGCAGGTAGGTTACTTCCGATATTCCGCAGTATCGGCCGAGCAGCGTCGGCCAAACAGTGTCGGCCAAGCAAGGCAAGTGGCGAGCCGACACAAGGGCCACGACAGAACGGCTACCGGGAGGCATGGGATGGGATCGACGCGGGGGCTCGGGAAGCAGTTCGGCCGGCTGTGGTCCGCGTCGACGCTGTCGCAGTTCGGAGGTGGGATCCACGGTGCGGCCCTCCCACTTCTGGCGGCCTCACTCACCTCGAGCCCCGCCATGGTCGCGGCCGCGGCGGCGGCCGTGGAGCTGCCCTGGTTGGTATTCGGCCTGCCTGCCGGCGCCATCGTCGACCGCGTCGACTCCCGGCGCCTCGCGGCCTGGGCCGGCGTCGCGAACGCCCTGCTGGTGGCGATCCTTGCCGCCATGGTCGCTCTGGACCGGGCCAGCCTGCCGCTCCTGTTGTCGATCGCCTTCGCCTGCGGCACGTGCGGGACGCTGGGCAGCACCGCCGTGACGACGATGACGCCGAAGCTCGTCGGACACCAGCAGCTGGACCGGGCCAACTCCCGACTTGTCACGGCGGGCTCCGCCGGGTCGGAGCTGATCGGACCGCCGCTCGGCGGCTACCTGTTCGGGCTGGTCGCGGCGATCCCGTTCGCGGTCAACGCCGGCACCGCGGCGCTTGCGGCGGCCCTCGTCTTCTCCCTGCCGAGCGTGTTCCGCGACGCCACCGTGGAGTCCGTCGGCGCTCGCCCGCGACGGCTCTGGCGCGACATCACCGACGGCGCACGCTGGCTGGCACGCCACCGGAGGCTGCGAGCCGTCACGGTCCTCAGCGTCGTCTTCCTACTCACCGACAGCGCGTGGTTCGCCCTGATGGTCTTGTACATACGAGACATCCTGCACCTGCCCGCGAGCGCGTACGGAGTCCTTCTCGGCATCGGCGCCATCGGCGGACTGGCCGGCGGATTCAGCGCGGCGCGGATCTCCCGCACCGTCGGCTCGACCGGTGTGTTGCTCGCCAGCCTGCTCCTGTCGGCCGCGGCCGCGCAGGCCGTCCTCGGGCTCACCTCGCACACCATCCTCACCGTGCTGATGCTCTCCGTGAGCAGCTTCGCGTTCGGCGTCTGGAACGTCGTCACGACCACGCTGCGACAGAAACTGAGCCCCTCCGACCTCCTCGGCCGGGTCACCAGCGCGAACCAGACGGCCATCCTCAGCGCCTCGCCACTCGGCGCTCTTCTTGGTGGCCTCGCCGCGAACGCGCTGGGACTCCGCGCGCCCTTCCTGCTCGGCGTACCGCTCCTCGTTCTCGGCGCGGCCTACGGCTACGTCGCCCTGCGCCGGTGAGGCGTTCAGCCCGGGACCACGATGACCGGGCCCCTCAGCGCGGAATCTCGGCCTGGATCATCCGGTCGAGGACGTTCCTGGTGATCCGCCGGACCCGGTCGTCACCGTCGCCGAAGTCGAGGTACGGCGGATTCATGGCCGCCGGAGGGGCCGAGAGCAGCTTGCACCACCAGCACGTCGCGGCGTTGAACACGTAGTTGCCCTTCGCCGCGGTGTAGAGAGTCGCGGCATAACGGCGATCGCTCGGCTCCCCGACGTCGCTCGTCACCTGGCCCTCGGCGAGGACCACAATCGAGTCGTGTCCCGTGGCGACCGGATGACCGTGGTACTCCCATCCCACGAGGTGGGGAATGCTGTCGCCGTGCTTCATCCCCGTGCCGTCGAACACCCAGTGGTCCGGGGCGACACAGGTCCAGTCGGCCAGCCCGACACCGCGCGACGTCGACCCCATCAGCTCGGCCTCGTCGAATCCGCGGTCGACCAACGTCATTCCACGAGGGGAACGGCCATCGGCACCGGGAAGCATCTCGATCCGACCTGAGACCGAGTTACCGGACAGGAACGCAAGACCGACACCGGCGTCCCTCGCCGCGGTGACGTTGCCGAACATCTCCCGCGTCCAGTACTCGTCGTGTCCCACCGAGAGGAACGCCTTGCTCCGCAGCAGTCCCGCGCCGTCCTCGTGGGTGTCGAGGTTGGAGACGTAGGTGAGGTCGTAGCCTTCCTTCTCCAGCCAGTACGCCAGTGGGAACTCCGTCATCAGGAACTCCCCCGACCCGTTGGTCAACGGTTCGAAACCGGCCGGGATGCCGTTCCAGTACACCGCGTACGGCCGAAAGAAGCCGGCGTCATAGGCCTCCTCGCTCCCAGGGTCCCACGGGCTGGTCGGCGTGTCGTACAACGATCGCCACTGCGGCCAACGGTTGTAGGCGGTCCAGGTGAAGTCGGAGACCTGGAACATCACGTCCGCCGGACGGTCGTCACGCACGACGAAGATGATGTACGCCTCGGACTCGGAGTTTCGCCAGGTGCGCAACTTGCCGAGGTAGACACCACTCACCCAGTCGTGCGGAATCTCCAGGCGGACGGTCTCCTCCCACCGGCACTCGACGAGGTGGTTCGGGCCGTCGGCGGGCGTGGGCTGCGGTGTGGCGATGCGGTGCCCGAGGTCGAGCGGGCTCAACCTCCTGACGAGCCGCCCACCCGTGCCGCCGTAGTAACCCATGCGGAAGATGTCGAGCTGGAAACGGTCCTCCAGCTCGGCACTCACGTGGATCGTCAACGTCTGCCCCGGCCGGACGCTGGGGCGCGAGACGTACCCCTGGATTCCGGTCCGGACACGCCAGCCGGCAGCGTACTGTTCGTCGGCGTCGCGGGTGACCTTCGTGAGAATCCAGTCGGTCGTGCCAGGCTTGGCGTTCTCGGCCCGGATGACGTCTGACGGGGTGGCTTCCACAGACAACGCCTACTCCCCGTCGAGATGACTAAGTGCAAGGGGGCGCCGGTGAAGCGAGCGGCTCATCCGCGCCCGGATGGCAAGGCCGAGGAGGAAGGCGCACTGGGTTTGTGCGCCGATCGACGAGAACGCCGCCAGCCGGGATGCGGGGAGCTGCGAGTCAGGCGACTCCCCTTGGACTTAGTCATCTAGGTACCACTGCTCCATGCTGTAGGTCACGATGATGCCGTAGACGTCCCTCTTCACGCCTGTCGCGACGTTCTTGACCCGCTTGGTGAAGAACGTCGGCCAGTCCGCCTGCTCGAACGGGTTCAGCATCCACACGTTGTCGCGAATGCTCTTGATGATGCCGTCGATCGCCGCATCACTCTCCGGCGAGCCCAGCCGCGCCGACGTGAACTCGGTGTGCAGCTCGAACAACTCGCGCACCTCGGCAGGGGGCTCCTCGCCCTCCTCACCCTTGGTGGCGTGCCACAGCTGCCACTGCGGACCCCAGTTGTTGAAGGGGAGGTAGTCGTCCATCCCGGCCGACCGCCAGATCGGATGGTGCACCCAGATGGCCGTGGCCTTGAGCTCGTTGAGCTCCTGCCGCTCACCGAGCACCGTGGCGTCGATCTTGCGGAGCGTGGTGTAGACCCCGACCTCCTTCCAGTACTCGGCCACGAGTTCGGCCAGCGGGATGTGGTTCTCCGACAGGTCCGCCACCTCGAACGGAATGCGGAACCGCTCGCCGTCCGGCCCCAGGCGCCAACCCTCGCTGTCCTTCTGGTCCAACCCCATCTCGTCGAGCAGCCGATTCGCCTCGGCCGGGTTGAACTCTCCGGAGTTGGTCTCCTCCGGAAGCTTGGCGAACTCGCCCAGGTAGAAGTTCTCGATCAGCTCCTCGCGGTTCATGGCAAGGCTCAGCGCACGCCGGAAGCGCACGTCACCGGTGACCTGTCGCCACACCTTGTCGGTGTGGGTGAGGTTCAGGAAGATCGTCGTCGGGATGACGTGCTGGTTGGGGATGAGGATGTTGATGTCGCCGCTGTCGGCCTTGTCGGCGAACAGCTCGAGCTTGCGGAAGGTCGCCCGCTCACCGAGGTAGTCGAACTCGCCGAAGAGGGCGCGCGAGGTCAGAGTTTCCTTGTTCTGTACGACCTGCGAGCGGATGCCGTCCATGTACGGCAGCTGGTTGCCCTCGGCGTCGACCTTGAAGTAGTACGGGTTGCGCTCGTAGTTGAAGGTTCCGCCATTGACCTCCTTGAGCACCCACGGCAGCAGTGTCGGGTGCCCAAGGCCCTGCTCGGTCGTGGCGTTCCACAGCCAGCTGGTCAGCTGCTTGGCGTTGAACAGGTTGAACCATTCGCCCTCGGGGAGTGAGGCGTCCTTCACCAGGGCGGCCAGCTTCGCCTTCGACGCGTACTTCACATGGAACTGTTCGAGATAGTGCCGCGGCTTGATGATGTCGCCGTACCCTCGCCAGCCGAAGATCGCCAGCTGCATGGGGAAGGTGCCGTAGCTCTTGTCGAAGGTGAGGCTGAACGTCCAGTCGTCGATCACCTCGAGCTTCGCCGGCGCGGCGTCCGCGCGCTTACCCGCCTGCAGGTAGTCGGGGAAGATCGGCGTGATGTCCTCGTTGTGGAGCACGTCCTCGAAGGCAAACCGCACGTCGTCCATGGTGACCGGCTCACCGTCGGACCAGCGCAACCCCTGCCGCAGGTGGAAGGTGTAGACCGAGTCGTCGGTGTTGGCCTCCCATTCCTCGACGACGTTCCCGTGGATCCCCGGCTTCTCGTCGAAGTCCAGACCGCTGGGCGCCCAGATCAGCGGCTCGTTGATCCCGATGAAGATGATCGGATCGCCCGCCGGCGACTCCTGGGCCAGCTGGAAGGTCCCGCCGAACTTTCCGGGCCGCATCCGCGTGAACTTGTCGTCCACCAGGATGCCGGGATTCACGACGTACGGCTTCTTCGGCAGCCGCTCCTTCAGCGCGGGCAACTCACCCGACTTCACCTGCTGGGCCAGGATCGGGGACTCGCGGAACTCACCGGGCATCTTCCGGCTCGGCGCGGCGTCCGACGGTGCCCGGTTGGAGCCGTCTCCTGAGCAGGCGGTCGCGACCGCGCCCGTTGACATCAGTGCGAGGCCGAGCAGATTGCGACGAGTGAACGCGTTCTGGAACACGGTGCCTCCTCAGGGCATGAGTCCACCAGTTCGTGCGCGGTACGACACTGCCTGGGGAGCCGCCTGTCAAGGACAGTTCAGCCGGGGACCCCGAGATCCTGCTTCTCCAGTCCAAATCGGCCAACTCGGCCGATACATCACCGGGACAGGAGGCACGCACGGCGCACACATTTTGGGGCGCGTGCAACGCTGGTGGCAGGTGGTACGCCACGCTCCACGATCGGCCTTCGACCCACCTCCGATCCGACTCCGGCCCAGCTTCGATCCGTACGGGGACTACTCATGATCCGAACCCTTCTGCGAGGACGTTCAGCAGAAGTGGGCATTGCTCACCAGGTACTCGCCGACGCCGCCGCAGCGCGACAGTGCACGGTCGTCGTCGTCAGTGGCGAGCCGGGCATGGGCAAGACCGCCCTGCTGGAGTCGATGGTGGCCCAGGCTGAACGCGCCGGATATGTGGTGGGGGCGGGGAAGGCCGAGGAACTGGACCAGATCTCGCCGATGGCCCCCTTGCTGCTCGCGCTGCGGTCCAGCCGCCCGCCGCTGCTCTCGGCGGACGACTTCGCCGCCCTGGGCCCCCTGTTCGACCAGCAGCTGTGGCTGGTGGATCGGCTCGCGGCGACCCTCGAGGACCGATCCCAGGACGCTCCGCTCCTCGTCGCGGTCGACGACGTGCAGTGGGCGGATCCGTTGACGCTCTTCGCCCTGCGGCTCCTTCCGCGCCGCGTGGCCACCTCGCCGATCGTCTGGCTCCTCACGGTTCGTCCGGACAGTCCGGGAGTGAGCGACCTGGCCGCGGCGGTGGGCCGCGACGTGCCCGTACGCCACATCGAGCTCGGACCGCTGTCCCGCGAGGCGATGCTGGCTCTCGCCGAGGACCGGCTCGACCGGCACCCTGGGCCGCGGCTGACGCGCCTGCTCGAGGGAGCCGGCGGCAATCCCTTCCTGGCCGTGGAGCTGGTCGAAGGCCTGGTGAACGAGGCCCTGGTCGATGGCGAGGATCTCGCGCCCGCCGGTCAGAAGGTGCCGACCCGCCTCCGTCACGCGCTGCGGGGACGGATGCACGGATCGCGTACGGGCGCATGGGAGCTGCTCCGTGTGGGCTCGGTCCTTGGCGACACGTTCAACGTCGAGGATGCCGCGGCACTGCTCCGCGAGCCGACCACCACGCTCCTGCCCAAGCTCGAGGATTCGGTACGAGACGGACTCCTGCTCGACGACGGACACCAGGTGGCGTTCCGCCACGACCTGATCCGCGAGGCGGCCTATGAGGATCTGGCGCCGTCGGCACGCCGTGTCCTCCACCGGTCGGCGGCCGAGCACCTGCTGGCGACCGGACGCTCCGCCGTCGAAGCCGCGCACCATCTCATGGTGGGCGCAACGGCGGGAGATCGGCAGGCGGCCGGGGTGCTCAGGCATGCCGCGGCCGACGTCGTGCCGCGGACGCCCACGACCGCCGTCAACCTGATCACCCGTGCGTACAAACTCCTCAATCCGCGGGATCCGCTGAAGCTGGAGGTGGGCCAGGATGTCGTGGACGTCTTCGTCCACGCGCGGCGGGTGCAGGATGCGATCTCCGCCGCTGACGAGCTGCTCCGCTCTGCCCCGGACAACGAGACGGCCGCACGTATCCAGTCCCAACTCGCCCGGCCACTGTGGGATCTCGGCGTCGACGAGGAACTCCTCGCCCGCGTCGACGCGGCTCTTCGCCTCGACGGGGTGTCGGCGCCGGTGCACGCGCTGCTGCTGGCACAGCGCGCCCTCGCACTGGCGCGCGGCGACGATCCGGAGGCTGCCAGGGAAGCCGGCAGCGCCGCCCTCATGGAAGCCGAACAGCTCGGGCACCGCGACGCTCGGGCGACCGCCCTACGCGCACTCGGACATGCCGCGACCACCGATGGACGGTTCGCCGCGGCGCTGGACCACTTTCAGCAGGTTCGGGCGTTACTCGGCGGTCTTCCCCAGGCAGGGGAGCTGGTGGCGCTGGGACACCTCGACCGGTACGAAGAAGCGCGCTGGGGCCTCGCCGACGCGCGTCGCAAGGCCGAGGAGCACGGCGGGGCCTGGGAGGTGCCGGCCTTCGGCTGGTGGCAGGCCGCACTCGACCTCGCGGCCGGGCGGCTGGACGAGGCCGAAGCCGGAGCGCTCACCATCGTGGGACTGGCCGAGGACCTGCAGGAGTACAGCTATCGCGTACAGGCGTACTCCCTGCTCGCCCGCATCGCCCTGCTGCGTGGCGATCTTCGTCAGGCCGACCGCCATCTGCACGAGGTCAGACGGTGGCGGAGGTCGGAGGTCCGGTTGGGCTCGGCGCAGGGCGCACTTGCCGAGGCGCTCTATCTCGACGCCTCGGGAAACCCGGCGGGTGCCGCCCACCTGCTCGCCGCCGCGGCGGACTCGCCGGCGGCACTGACCCGTCACACCTACAGCGGGTATCACGCGGAACTGCCCATCATCGTCCGGATCGCGAGGAACGCCGACGATCCCGATCTTGCCCGGCGGGCCGCTCGGTTGGCCGAGCTGTACGCCGAGCGCAACCCGGGGGTGCCCACCGTCCAAGGCGCCGCGGCGCACGCGTGTGGTCTGGTCGCCGACGACGTGGAGCTCCTCGACCGGGCCGCCACGCTTCTGCGCGACAGCCCGCGTCCCCTGAGTCGCGCCATGGCCGTGGAGGACCACGGCCGGGTCCTGCTCGCGCACGGTCACCGAGACGCTGCGGTCGAGCAACTCGATCTCGCCTGGGACACCTTCGTCGGTCTCGGCGCCACCGGTGAGGCCCGCCGGGTGCAGCGCCGCCTTCAGACCGCGGGCGTACGGCGGCGGCGTTGGCTCACCACGGCGTCACGGCCGCGCTCGGGGTGGCCGGCGCTGACCGAGACCGAACGCCAGGTCGCCCTGCTCATCGCCGAGGGGCGTACGAACCGTGCGGTGGCACAGGCGCTCTTCCTCTCGCCGAACACCGTCGGCACCCACCTGCGTTCGATCTTCGGCAAGCTCCGGGTCAACTCGCGGGTGCAGCTGACCAGGGTGGTCCTGGAACACGCGTAAAGGCTGAATCGCCACAAGGCCGCCGCCTCGCCGCCGTCCCGACGTGAACCACTCACCTGTTCAGGTGAGGTCGCTGCACGTTGCCGGTGCTCCGCTGTGCGTACGCCCTCCTGCATCTGGTGCGAATCTGCGATCTGCCGAAGCGCCTTCGGGCTGAACTCTTGTGAATGCGGCGCGAATGTCCGCACCGACCGAAGGACCTAAGTCACAAGCCCGGGGCCCCCTCCACGACCACGAAGGCAACGCTCATGATCGTTGGTGTCCTGACCGCCGTCGCGACGTCCGTCGGACTGGCTCAGGCGCTCGCCCTCCTCGACCAGACCCGCAAGCTGCGGCGCGCGGGTTCCGCGCGCGAGGTCTCCGTCACCTTCCTGGCGGCATCCCTGACCGGCAGCGTGATCTGGTTGGCATACGGCCTGCTCCGGATCGATCCTGCGCTGTTGATCGTCAACTCCGCGGGGCTCTTCGGGGCGAGTGCGACACTCGTGACCGCACTGCGCTTGCGTCGCCGTCACCCGGCCGCAGGGGTCGAGGCGCGTCCGCAGGCCGGTCTGGCCATGGAACCGGCATCCGCCATGGCATCGGCGGCCGGCAGGGAATCGGCGACCGGCAGGGAACCTGAGCCGCGCCCGCAGCCCGACGGCGTGGCACCGCCAACCCGGCTGGGTCCCACGCGGCGAGTGGGATCCGCGTGCCCTCCCACGCCGGCGGCCCCTCGCGTCGAGCACATCCGGCTCTCACCTGCGGTGGGGCGGCATCGCGATCTGGCCATGCTGAACTGATTCGACGGTCACCGAGCGCCCCGTGATCATGATCGTGATCATGAAGGTTCTTGGGGCGTATACGCCGATCTTCCTTCATGATCATGGAACAGGTAGGGCACCTGGAGCCATCCGCCGACGTCGACGCGGCCGGCGCGCGCGGCGGCTTGCCGGGCGCCGCGATTGTCGGCGTGGATCCTGCCGATCAGGACACGGGTCTCGTCCGGCACGGCACGGGCGAGCAACGTGGCGAGGTGTGCTCCGTAGCCGCGCCCGCGGAACCTCGTGGCGAGGACGAGCTCCTTGACGACGTACGCCGGCATGCCGAGCGTTTCTCCCTCGGTGCTCACCGCGACGTAGCCGGCCCACTCACCCCCGACCGTGACGTCGAACAACGTGCCGGCCGCGAAGTACTCCTCGAGATCGTCGCGGTCCGAGAGCACCGCCTGGTGCGCATGCGCGTGGTGCTCGGAATCCACGTCGTCGTACGCCACCCGGGCCTCGTCGTAGTACGCCAGGGACGAGGCCGGTGCGAGGGCCAGCTCGTCTGGTACCACCTGGCCGGTCCCGACGCGGAGGTCCCGCACCGGCGCGGCGACAGACCGCCGGTCCCGCGCGGTTCCCGGGAAGTAGTCGACCGGCTCGGCACTCCACAGCCGCAGATAGCGCGGTCGCAGCGGCGCGAAGGGCTGCGCGCATGCCCGGGCCAACGCCGGCAGGTCATCGGCCCTGAACGGTCGACTCGTCACCGTCGCGTCCACGAACGGCCTGGTCGGGTCTCCGCCCTCGTACCTCATGCTCGCCATCGCGAAGAGATCCTCGCCAGCGCCCACCCACCGGTTGAGGAGTGTCTCGGCAGGTTGACCGGGCGCGAACCGCAGCGTCCTCGACGCCGCGAGCTCCAGGTCCGTTGCCAGGGCCACGTCGTCGAACCGCTGCGCGGTCAGCAGCTCCATCCGCACGCCGTCATCGACCCACAAGCGGGTCAACGGGTGTTGGGCGGTCAGGAAGTAGCCGGCCAACTCCCGTGCCGTCGGCACGCGTGGACGCATAGGCCGAACGTTAACCCGATCAGGGGCCGAGGCGGTCACAGCGGTGTGACCGGGCCGGCGTGTGGCACGTACACCAGGGCGTCGTACGCATGGGCGGGCACCATCGTCACTGTGTAAGCCCAGCTCAGATGCCGATAGATCGGCCGGAAGCTGTCGCCGACGCTCCCCATCCGGGTCTTGGAGCCAAGCAGCTCACTGTTGCCGGCCCGTGACGAGGCCCGCGCCACGTCGACATATCCCCACCGCTCGTCGCCGAACAGCTTCGCCAGCGGCGTGTCATGGCTCACCGTGAACCGCCGACGTTCGCCGGAACCCTCGTCCCTGCTGACGAACGTGCTCGTGCCGAACTCGGTGCCGATGGAGAAGTAGTCCTCACCGTACGCGCGGGCCAGCCGCTCCCCCATCGACGCGAACCGGAACGCCGCGCCGGTCTTGTCGATGTGGCCGTTGTGGCCGGCGACGACGACCTTCCTCCGTCCGTGAGCGTTCTCGAGGTCGGTGATCCAGCTGACGTTCTCGGCCATCCAGGCGTCCCGCTTGCGCGCGTAGTCGTTTCCTGACGTCTGCAACTCGGCCCCACGCCAGATCGTCTCGGCGTGGTGCACGGCGAGCGCGAAGGACTCCGGTGAGCTTGCGTTCACATACGCCTGCCGGTTCGCCCTCATCCGGACGACGAGCCGCTCGGCCGCGTCCGCGGCGGCGGCGACTTTCTCCTTGTCCTGTTCGGATCTGGTGGCGTCGGAGAGGTCGGCCAGTGACTCCGCTACCGAACGGACCTGATCGGGGTCCACGGTCGCGAGATAACGCAGGAGGCGGGCCTTGTTGTGGTCATAGCGCTGCATGTCGAAGCCGTAGAGGCGCACCTTGTCACCGGCAGCCACACTCGCGTTGTGATCATGGATCCACGCGAGCAGGTCCGCGGTCTCGCGCGTCCGGTAGATGTCGAAGCCGAGGGCCTCGGCCGCGGCCACGGCACTGCCCCGGCCCGTCAGAACGTAGTCGTTGGCGACGGCCGTACCGCCGAAGTCAGCCTCCAGGGTGACGGTACGGAAGCCGTGGTCCCGCACCAGCCTGGCGATGATCACCTTGCGTATCCGCACGAACTCCCGGTTGCCGTGCGTCGCCTCACCGATGCCCACGACCCGGTTGTCGGCGGCGCTGTCGAGCGATGCCTGCTCGAGCGGGACCACCGCCTCTGAGGTCACCCGGGACATGTCCACGCCGCAACCTGTCGTGATCAGGGCCAGACCCACAACAACCCCGCCGAGAATCGTGCGGACGAACGACGTTCGCACGTCAGCTCACCTCCCTGCGAACGGTGCGTACGACACCGATGGCCGTCGGAACGGCGATCCAGCAGAGCATCGACGTCGCCAGGCGGGCGGCATCATCACCAGTCATGTCGCCGGACATCAGGGAGGCGGCATTGGTGTTCAGGTCAAGCCATCCGGCCAGGGCTTCGCCGGCGGCGCCGAGCCTGCTGACGACGGACCACACGACCGTGGTCGACAGGCAGATCACGATCGCGGCAGGTGCGTTCAGGAGCAGCATGCCCAGGGCGAGCCCCATCGCGACCACGAGCACGTTCGACGCGGTCCAGGCAAGCAGGGCGCCCGGCGCGACTTCCCAGGTCGCGCTAACGTCCTGAACCCTCCCGATGACGGCCGTCACGGGTACGGCGACCAGCATCGCGAACGCCGAGGCGGCGACGGCCAGGATCAACGGTGGCAGGCATTTCGCTGCCAGGACCCGCGCACGTCGAGGTTCGAGCGCGAACGTGGTCAGGGTGGTGCGGTGGCTCCATTCGTTCGTCACGGTGAGGATTCCGAGGACGGGGAGCAGGGTGCCGAACCCGATCCCGGCCGTGCCGACCAGGGTGTGCCAGTGCGGGCCGGTGACGAGGCCGCGCCCGACGATGGCTCCGAGGGACACGAGGATCAGGATCCCCGTCACGACCATGCCGGCGCGGGTGTCGAAGAGTTTGCGGGTCTCGACCGACAGCAGGCGAGGGAACGGGATCGGTCTTCCTTTCGGGTGGGCGCGGTTCATGCGGCACTCCGATCGGCGTTCGCGGTGAGTTCGAGAAAGGTGTCTTCGAGGCTCCGGCCCCGACTGAGTTCGTCGACGGCGCCCTGCGCGAGGACCCGGCCGCGGCCGATCATCACGATCCGGTCGGCGACCTGCTCCACCTCGTGCAGCAGGTGCGAGCTGAGCAGCACCGAGCACCCGGAGTCGGCGAGGTGCCGGAGCAACCCGCGCATCCACTGGATTCCCTGCGGGTCAAGGCCGTTGGCCGGCTCGTCCAGTACGAGCACCTTGGGGTGGCCGAGGAGGGCGTGGCCGATGCCCAGGCGCTGTCGCATTCCGAGCGAGTAGCCACCGACCCGTCGGCCGGCCTCTCGGCTGGTCAGCCCCACCAGGTCGACGATCTCGTCGACCCGCGACCTCGGCAGGTCGAGCAGCATCGCCCCCAGGGTCAGGACCTCCCGCCCGGTGCGGCCCGGATGCTGGGCGCTCGCGTCGAGCAGTGTGCCGACCTGGGCCCCCGGGCAGTCCAGGTCGGCGTACGCCCTGCCGAGCACCGTGGCCGAGCCCGACGTCGGGCGGGAGAGGCCGACCAGGATGCGCATGGCCGTGGACTTTCCGGCACCGTTGGGGCCGAGAAACCCCGTGATGCTTCCTGGTTCGACGGAGAAGGACACGTCGTCGAGCGCCTTCACCTCGGTGTAGATCTTGCTGATTCGCCTGAGTTCGATCACAGACCCAAGTCCACCTGCTGCCAGGCCGCCGAGCATCGAACCCAGGGCGAGAACTCCGAGACGCGGGGACAGGTCCGCCGCCCGCGATCGAGACCTGCGGCCACCCCGATATCGACCCAGGTCGCTAAGAGATCGTCTCGATGAGACCTAGGCTGAGGGCCGTGGACGACCGGACGGAGAACCAGCCGGCCCCGGACAAGCAGGGCGTCGCGCTGCGCTACCTGTGCGCCGGCCTGCCGATGCTCTTCTTCGGCGCCGTCCTCGTCCACGTCGTGTCCGAGGACCATGCCCGGCTCTGGTCGGCGCTGGCTGACGTCGGGCTCAGCCTCGTCGGTCTGGTCCTGATGCGGTGGCGGCGCCGCTGGCCGTGGCAGACCGCCCTGGCGACCGCCCTGCTGACCGCGTTCTCCACCACGGCGACCGGCCCCGCCTACGTCGCGTACGTATCCCTGTGTACGCATCGCCGCTGGCGCCAGTTCGTCCCCGTTGCGGTCGTGAGCTGGCTCTGCCTGGCGACACAGGCCAGCTGGGGTGGCTTCACCCAGGCCACGGTCGTCTCCCTCGTGACCGGGACCACCGTTCTCGGTGGGCTGACCGTCTTCGGGCTGTACCTACGAGGGCGCCGCGACCTGGCCGCGTCCGAGCGGGCAGCGGCGCTGGCGGCCGAACGCGAACAACAGCAGCAGATCGAGCGTGCCAGGTTGGCCGAGCGCGCCAGGATCGCGCAGGAGATGCACGACGTCCTGGCCCACCGGATCTCGCTGCTGTCGATGCTCGCGGGTGGGCTGGCGTACCGGACGGACCTCTCGGCGGAGGAGACCCGTGCTGCCGCGCTGGCGATCCAGGAGAACGCGCACCAGTCCCTGAACGAACTCCGCGGTGTGCTCGGCACCCTCCGCTCCGACGGCGGCCTCGAAGCTCCGCAGCCCACCCTCGCCCAGGTGGACGCGTTGTTCGACGAGGTACGCGCTGCCGGCCAGCAGGTCGAGGTCGACGACACCATCACCGACCGGGACCTGTTGCCGACACACACCGGTCGCCATGCGTACCGGATCGTGCAGGAGGCTCTGACCAACGCCCGCAAGCACGCGCCGGGCAGTCGGGTGCGGGCCGAACTCGGCGGCCGGCCGGGCGAGGGACTGTGCATCCGGGTGAGCAACCCGACCACGTTCGGGACGCCCGCGGGTCCCGGAGGGAGACTGGGTCTGGTCGGCCTGGCCGAACGAACCCGGATGGCCGGCGGCACACTCGACCACGCCCTCGCCGACGGACGCTTCGTCCTCGACGCCCGACTCCCATGGGAGGCCGCGCGATGACCCGGTTGGTGATCGTGGACGACGACCCGATGGTACGAACCGGGCTGCGCCTCATCCTCGGTGGCGAGGCCGACCTGGAGATCGTCGGCGAGGCGGAGGACGGCCGGAAGGCCATGGACGCGATCGGTGATCTCCGGCCGGACGTCGTGTTGATGGACATCCGGATGCCCCACCAGGACGGGCTCACCACCACCGAACTGCTGCTGGCGCAGCCGGAACCGCCGCGGATCCTCGTCCTCACGACGTTCGACGCCGACGACATGGTGCTCAGGGCTCTGCGGCTCGGCGCCGACGGTTTCCTGTTGAAGGACACGCCACCGCCGAAGATGATCGAGGCGATCCGTACCGTGGCGAAGGGCGAGCCGGTCCTGTCGCCGAGCGTCACCCACCAGGTGATCGCGGCGGCCACCGGTCGGCACGAACCGCGTCGCCCGGAGGCGGAGCGTGAGCTGGCCACCCTCACCGAGCGCGAACGGGAAATCGCCATCGAGGTGGCCCGAGGGACGTCCAACGCCGAGATCGCCGACCGGCTCTACGTGAGCGTCGCGACCGTGAAGGCGAACATCACCCGGATCTTCGCCAAGCTGGGCACGGACAACCGGGTCCATGTCGCGATGAAGGTACGCGACGCCGGTCTCCTCTGACCGAACGCGGCGCGGGCGCGGTCACAGACATGAGTCGTCTGCGACAATCCACCGCACCCGGACTCCGAGGACACGAATCCCTAACTGCCACGCACTTCCAGGCGCCCCTGGGTCAGTGCGGTGACATCGACCTCGTCGAGTGAGGTCACCACGAGGTCGGCGTGGGCCTTTTCCAGCAGTGCGGCATCGTCGGCGCGGGCGATCCCGACCGCGGCCATCCCGCCGGCCTTCGCGGCCTCGACCCCCGCCGCGGCATCCTCCATCACCACCGCGTTCTCCGGTGCCACGCCGAGTTCGTGGGCCGCGGCGAGGAACATCTCCGGGTGCGGCTTGCCGTGCGTGAAGTCACGACCCGACACGTTGGCGTCGAAGTAGTCCAGCAGGGTGAGGCCAGGGTGGACCGACGGCGAGGAGATGCCCTGCTCAGCAGCGAAGGTGTCCAGCCGGATCTGCCTGAGGAAAAGGTTGGCGTTCTTCGAAGAAGAGGCGGCCACGGTTCCGATGCCCGCGTCCTTCACCGCGATGATGTAACGCAGAGCGTCCGGGTAGGCGTGGAAGTCGCCGGCGTCGATGAGCCGGATCAGCGTGTCCTGCTTGCGTTGTGCGTACTCCTCGACGCGTTTTCCCTCCTCGTCCGGCACGTGGAAGTAGGTGAGTGCCGCGTGCGCACCGGCCATGCGGGGCTTGCCCGACAACTCCTGCTGGTAGACCTGGGAGGTGAACGCGTCCGGCGACCAGGTGGTCTGGTCGCGGATGTCGCGCCACTCCGAGTCCATCAGCTCGCGCAGCGACTCACGCCACGACTTCTCATGCGGCGAGTCGACAAGAACGCCGTCGACGTCGAAGATTCCGCCCTCGAAGCGTTTCGCCATGTCTGCTTCCCCCTTTGGTCCTGCTGCGGTCCTCAGACGTCGTGCACGAGATCGTTGTCGGTGGAGAGCACGAACGTGCGCTGGTCCCCGGGACAGAGCTCGTGGATCACGTCACCGACGCCGACCCTGATCGGCCTGCTCACGCCCTCGGAATGGACCGACAGCGTGAGGTGACCCTCGGCGAACTCCACCCTGAGCGGGGTCCCCCGGAACTGCATCGAGAACCGCAACCGTTCCAGCTGCCGAGGAAGCCGTGGAGCGAAGTACAGGACGCCGTTGCGGATCTGGGTCCCCGCGTACCCCCGCTGGACGAGGTCGAGCGTGCCGGACATGACACCCATGTGGATGCCCTCCTGAGTCGTACCACCCTGGACATCGCAGACGTCACTTTCCAGCGCCACCCGGAACCGCTCCCACGAACTCACCGGGTCGTACTCGGCCAGGACACCCGCGTGCGTGACATAACTGAGCGTGGAACCGTGCGACGTGCGCTGGTCGTAGTAGACGATGTTCCGGTGCGCGGTCTCCTCGGCGTACGGATATCCGAGTCGGTCGAAGATCGCCTTCAACTCCTCAGCGGAGAAGAGGAAGAACAGCATCACCGTGTCAGCCTGCTTCGCGACCTTGTAGCGGTTCGGGTCATCACCCTCGGCACGCAGGATCCGGTCCATCCGTTGGATGTTGGTGTACTTCGCGCGATAGGCGTCCCAGTCGAGTTCCTCCAGGTGCTCATATCCTTCGAACTGGCTGATGATCCCGTCATCGTGGAACGGAACGAACATCCGCCGACTCATGTCCTCCCACCTGCTGAGCTCCTCGTCACGAAGCCCGAGGCGTCCACGGAGCGCGTCGACCCGACTCGCGGGAAGGAGAGAGAGCACCTCCTGGGCCAGTCGGCACAGCCACGCCACCATCACGTTGGTGTAGGCGTTGTTGCGCAGACCTCCTTCGTGGGCACCGGGATACTTCTCGTGGAACTCGTCAGGGCCCATCACGCCGTGGATCTCATAGCGTCCACGTTCGGGGTTGAACTGCGCCATCGAAGCCCAGAACCGCGCGATCTCCAGCATCATCTCCGCGCCGTAGTCGCCGAGGAACGCCCGATCGCCCGTGGCCAGGAAGTAGTGCCAGATGTTGTAGAAGATCGCGGCGTTGACGTGGCGTTGGTTGTGGCTGAGGTCTGGTTCCCATCGTCCCGACAGCGGATTGAGGTGGATTCGCTGGGTCTCCTCCTTGCCGTCGCTCCCGCTCTGCCACGGATACATCGCGCCGCGCAGACCGGACTCACGCGCGGCGGCCTGCGCCTCGCCCAGGCGCCGGTAGCGGTACATCAGCAGTGACCGGGTGACCTCGGGCATCCGGTAGTTCAGGAACGGATAGACATACAGCTCGTCCCAGAACACATGTCCGCGGTACGCCTCGCCGTTGAGCCCACGGGCCGGCACGCCGGTGTCCAGGTCGGCGGTGTGATGGGAGCAGACCTGGAAGACATGCCCGATGTGCAGCCGCAGCAGGAACTGCACCCGATCGTCGCCCGGCACGTCGAGGTCGCAGGCACACCACAGCTCGGTCACCGCCGAGGTGTGGCGTTCCAACGCCTCGCCGAAGTCCTTGTAGCGCCGGGCCGAGGTTCCCGCGCGTTCGAGCGTGTCACTGGTCGCGGGGTCGCGGGAGTTGAAGAAGGTCACCATCTTCTCGAGCCGCGTCGGCGAACCCTGGTGGACATCGAAGCCCAGCACCTGCTGGATGTAGTCCTCCATCTGGTAAAGGCTCCGCTCGACGCTGATCGGCTCGCCGCTGTCGTCGAAGACCCGTGTCCGCGCGCCCTCACTGACGTACAGGTTCGACTGGCGCGTCTGGACCTTCAGCGCGATCACCTCAGGCCCGAACGTACGTGGCGACACGGGGTCGAGGTGGCGGCCCTCGAGTTGTTGGTAGCGGGCCACACCATGGTTGGTCACGCGTCCGTCGAGGGCCGAGACGACCTCGACCCGCCCGGACCAGTTCTCCGGCGTGAGCGTCCACTCGATGCCCGCGTGGTGAACGTCGGCCATGCTGACGAACCGCCGGCTGCGCAGGGTCGTCACCCGGCCGTCATGGTCGCGGAACCGCAACTCACGGACGACCATGGTGTGGCGAATGTCGAGTTCGTGCCGATAGTTGATCAGCTCGACGTCGGCCAGCCTGATGGCCTCGCCGCCCTCGATGCGCAGCTTGAGCACCAGCCAGTTGGGCAGATTCACCAGGTCCTCGTTGAGAACCGGCAACCCACCCATGATTGTCGTTTCGCGGTTGTAACCACCATGGGCGTACGTAGCGGGGTAGTGCACGCCGTCGGCGTCCTCCCACTCGGCGGCACCGCGCGTACACAGGTAGCCGTTGCCGGTGGAGGTCAACGCCTCCCGCAAACCTTCTCCGGGAGGATCGAATCCGTCGTAGGTCAGCGAAAAGCCCTTCACCAAAGCCCCCTCGCGCCGATACTGCACTCGGCCCTGCCGCGGATTTCCGCAACCTGAGAATGAGGCGAAAAGTTCTGGAATCCCCGCAGTGTGACCGTTCCGGCGCCGTCGAATTCAGGCTACCTCGCGTGCGTCACGTCCCCTGGGTTCGCAATTCCTGGGGTCACGATGATCACTCTGGCGCCGATGCGCGCCCGCGCCCGCGGACCAGGGGCAGATATACCTCGTCGACGATCTCGACCAGCACGTCGTCGGGGACCGTGGTGACTCCACGGGTGACGAACTCGTTGCGCAGCAGCACGACCGCCACGGTGGCCACTCGGGGATGGAGGACCTCCGGGGCGGCCTCACCTCGAGCTACGGCCCGTCCCAGCACGGTCAGCCAGATGGCGCTGCCGCCGTCGCTGAACCGGTCCTGCAACTCCCTGCGCACGGCCGGGTCGTCGCCGACGTGGGACAGGAGGCCACGAAGGATCTCACCCAGAGGCGAGGACCAGTGCCGGTTTGCTCCCCGCATCAACTCCAGCACGTCGGCGCGCAGCTCGCCGGTGTCGGGAAGCTCCAGTCTGTCGATCGCCAGATGCCGGTACGCCGCGACGCCGAGGGCGGCACGGTTGGGCCAGCGGCGGTAGATCGCGTTCTTGTTGGTGCCGGCCCTCTTGGCGACCCGATCCATGGTCAGGCCGACATATCCGGCCTCGGCGAGCTCCTGCGCCGCGGCGTGGAGGATCGCCGCCTCGAGGGCTGTTCCCCGCCGCCTCGACGGCGTGGCGCCCGCCCTCGCCGACGGGTCATCGGCCATCGACGCCTCCACCTTCCGGCACGAGACGTACCCTACGCCTCCTTGGTCTAGCGCGCTGACCGGATCTCACTTAAGGTACTCGCAGTACCCTATAGTGAGGATAGGTCGCCGGGAGATCCCAAGGCGCCGATCCCGATCCCTGCAGTGAGAGGCATCCAGATGCGAGCCAACGGCATCAGCTACGACACCGGCTTCCTCAACTCCGGAGTGAGCTCCCGCGAACCGTTCGACGTCGACGTGGTGAAGCGCGAGCTGCGCGTCATCCGCGACGACCTGCACTGCAACGCGGTCCGCGTCATCGGCGGCGATCCAGACCGGCTGGACATTGCTGCCACGATTGCCGCCGAGCTCGGCCTGGAGATCTGGTACTCACCGTTCACGTGCGACCTGACCACCGACGAGATGCTCGCCCTGCTCGCGGACTGCGCAGACCGTGCCGAGCGGTTGCGCCGTGCCGGAGCCGAGGTCGTGTTCGTCACCGGCGCGGAACTGAGCCTGCTGAACAAGGGTTTTCTGCCCGGCGAGACGCTCGCCGAGCGCATCGAGCTACTGGCTGCGCCCCATCGCCTGCGCGAGGTACTGCCGGGCGTTCCCGTACGCATCAACGAATTCCTCGCCGCGGCCGTCGCGGTGGTCCGCGAGAGCTTCGGCGGCAGGGTCAGCTACGCCGCCATCCCGTTCGAGAACGTCGACTGGACGCCGTTCGACATCATCTCCGTCGACGCCTACCGATCGGTCGAGGTCGCCGCCAGCTACCGCAAGGGCATCCGTGCCCTTGTCGCGCAGGGAAAGCCCGTCGCGATCACCGAGTTCGGTTGCGCGACGTATCGCGGTGCCGCGGACATGGGCGCCCGTGGCGGCGAGATCATCGAGTGGGACAAGGAGACCGTCACGCCGGTCCGGCTTACCGGCGACCACCTTCGCGACGAAACCGAACAGGCCACCTACCTGCGCGAACTGCTGGACATCTTCGATGCCGAGGGGGTCGACGCGGCATTCGTCTACACGTTCGCCGGCTACCAGCTTCCGCATCGCCCCGACGCAGACCCCGCCGACGACCTGGACAGGGCGTCGTACGGCATCGTCAAAGTCTTCCAGGACCGCACCGGCGACACCTACCCCGGCATGCCGTGGGAACCCAAGGCCGCGTTCGCCGCGCTCGCCGACTACTACCGCGGCAGGCCGGCGGGGCCCGCGACCGGTCAGGTCAGATAGGTCGTTCCCTTGACGCTCTCGTCGATGTGGGCGAGTTCTCTGGTGTGCATCGGCAGGTAGTGCTCGGCAAAGAGTCTGCCCACGAGTTCGCCGCGGCTGGAAACGTTGACTTCGCCGTGCCGGGTGAAGCAGTCGCAGCTCGCCCACGTGTGCGAGACCGTTGGGACCCGAGACCTACCGTGGCAGGTCGGCGGCGAGAGCGATGTACGCACGTTTGGCCGACGCTGCCGACATACCGCGCACGGCGTCCCACGCGTCGAACTTCGCGCGGCCCACGGGGTTGGTGAACCCCGGCCGCTTCCCCGTGACCTCGCCGACGGTCGCCTGCTTGTACAACGCGTAGAGCCGCAGCTTCACGTCGTTCCCCGGGTCGGTGTCCTGGGCCCGGACAGCCGCCACCGCGGCATCGAAGTCCGCGTCGAGGTCGGCCTGGAGATCGGCGTCGCGGTCGCTGTCGAGGTCACTCATGGTCCACCTTCCGTCAGCGCGGTTCTCGCGGCTCCGTTCGGTCTATCCGTTCGCGCGGGCGAGCGCAACGACCGCGGTCCTGCCGTCGGCGAGTCGTCACTGGTGGTGCATCGACCGGACGTACGCACAGACCGCCGCCACCACACCCTCGAGGGCCTCGAGCAGAAGTTCCGCGGCCAGTACGCCTGAGTCAACCGGTGCGATCGTGGTCGGCCAGGATCGCGTCGATCACGCGCCGGTTGCCCGCGGCCGCCCGTTCGTCGGTGTCGATGTCGTTGACGAGGGTGATGAGCGCCTTCCACAACGCCCACCCCCGCGCCCGCGCCCACGTCGCGTGATCCTGACCCACCGAGCGCCGGAACGCCTCCCTGCTCTGTCCCGAGAACATCGTCCACGCGATGACCAGGTCGCAGGCGGGATCGCCGACGCCGGAGGTGCCGAAGTCGAGGACGGCGGTGAGCTTTCCGTCCCTGACCAGGAGGTTGCCGCTCGCGATGTCGCCGTGGAACCACACCGGCGGGCCGTCCCAGGTGGTTTCGAGTGCGGCATCCCACACGGCCGCCGCCTTGTCGGTGTCGATGCGGCCCTTCAGCGCGGTGAGCGAGCGGCGGGTCTCCTCGTCGTAGTGGGCCGGCGGCGCACCACGGTAGAAGCTGTGCGCGCCCGCCGGCGGCCCGCCCGTCGCGTCGATGCGTTGCAGCGCAAGGATGAACTCGGCGACGGAGGTCGCGAAGGTCGCCATGTCCTCGATCCGGTCGGGGCTCGCGGTCTCGCCGTCCATCCATCGCCGGATCGACCAGCTGAACGGGTATCCCTCGCCCGGAGCTCCCTTCGCCACCGGCACCGGGATGGGCACCGGCAACGCCGGCGCGAGGATCGGCAGCCAGCGATCTTCCTTGTCGACGGCGGGAGCGTAGGCCTCGGCGGTGGGGAGCCGCACGGTCAGCTCGTCACCGAGCCGGTAGGTGCGGTTGTCCCACCCGTCGATCTCGACCGGCGTCACGGGAAGATCGCCCCACTGCGGGAACTGGGACGCGATCAGTCGCTTCACCAGGGTGGCATCGATTCCGGCCCGGCCGTCGGTGTGCGTGCTCTCGACCACGTTCGGAAGTATGGCCGACCGGTCCCCGCCTGTGGCAAACGCGTTTACGCCCTGCCTCCCAGGTGGCGCCCAACGGGGCGCGCGCCGGCCGATCCGGCTGGCGCAAGGTCGTCCAACCGGCACCGGAAGACCGGGACCCGCTCGCCCGGAGCTACCTGTGCGAAGCCTCGGCGGACGAACAACCGCGTCACCCCGCCGTACTCGGCCTGACCGCGCGCCTTCCACCACTGCGGTGGGCCGTAGAGGACCGTCGCGCCGCGTTGTGCGGCGTACGCCTTCGCCTGCTCGACCAACGCGTCGGCGACTCCCGATCCCCTGGCCTCCGGGACGACCTCGACGCACGGGATGGCCCACGCCGTGGGTTCGACGAGATCCACATAGGGCGGAAAGCTGTACGGCGTGAAGTCGCCGCACGGCCCCAGCGCGCACCAACCCTGAGGCTCACCGCCGACCAGGCAGACCAGGCCCGGCATGGCCTCGGAAGCGACGAGCTCACGCATCGACGCCCGGTTCGAGGGATCCCAGGGCCGGAAGTCACCGCGAGGCAGCCGGGGCCACATGCACCAGCACGAGCTTTCGGGACGGGCATCCTGATGCGGGGAGTCGCCCCGACCGAATCGCGGATCCGTGAACAGTGTCTCGAGGTCCACCCATCGATCGGCGGTGACGGGAACCACGTCGAGCCGGGACATGGCAGGAACGATAGACGCCGCACCCCGATCGGAGGAGTCGATATGTGTCAGACCGGGTAGGAGACCGCAACCGGGCTGAACGGGGGGTACGAATGAGCCAGCCGACGGGCCAAGACCCGATGATCAAAGTCAGTGTGGTCGTTCCGGTCTACAACGCCGGCCGCTATCTCGAGGAGTGCGCCACGTCGCTGCTCGCCCAGAGCCTGTCCAGCGACGAGTACGAGATCATCTTCGTCGACGACGGCTCCACCGACGACTCACCAGCGGCAGTGGACAAGCTCGCGGCCGAGTATCCACACGTCCGCGTCCACCACCAGGCCAACTCCGGATGGCCCGGCAAGCCGCGCAACGTCGGCGTCGCCATGGCACGCGGTGCGTACGTGCAGTTCGTCGACCAGGACGACCAGCTCGGGCCGGAGGCCCTGGAGCGCATGTACGCCATGGGCTCCCGTAACGGCTCCGACATCGTGCTGGGCAAGGTGGGCGGCACGATGGGCGGGCCGAGCAGCATGTTCCGGGAGAACGTGGAACGTTGCACGATCGCGGACACCGCACTGATCGAGAGCGTGAGCCCGCACAAGATGTTCAGGCGGGCGTTCCTGCTCGACCACGACATCCGGTTTCCCGAAGGGAAGCGTCGCCTGGAAGATCAGCTCTTCATGGTCCAGGCGTACCTCGAGGCGAGAACGGTCTCCATCGTCGGCGACTACGTGTGTTACTACTGGAACCGCCGCGACGACGGCAAGAACAGCAGCGGCACCGCGTCCACGATGCGGGGCTACTACAACAATCTCCGGGAGGTCCTCGACGCGATCGAGGCCGGCACCGAGCCGGGCGAACTCCGCAACCGGCTGATGCGGCGGTTCTTCCGCGTCGAGATGATGCGGCGCCTCGGCGAACCCCGACTGCTGCGCTACTCCGACGGCTACCGCAACCTGGGCTACCGGGTCGTACGCGAGCTCGCCGTGGAGCGGTTCTCCTCCGGCGGCGCGGGCTTCGCGACCGGCGACGTCGTGGCGGGGCTCTCGCCGATGATGCGGCTGCGGGCGATGTTGCTGGAGCGGGAACGCCTCGACGGTCTGATGGAGCTGGCGCGGCGATGTGGGCAGGTCCGCGCGGCCTGCACGGTGGACGACGTGCGGTGGGAGGGCGCCCGCCTGTGCCTGGACCTCCGTACCAGCCTCGTACACGCCGACGGCAGCCCGGTCGTGGTCCTCGGGAACGACGGGGGGTACGCGCTCGACCCGACGCTCGCGGCCGGCCTTCCCACGATCGACGCGTGGGACGTCGGCGATCCCTGTGAGCATGCCAAGGCCGAGATCCGCGTACGCCACCGCGACACCGGCACCTGGTGGTTCGCGCCGGCGACCCTGCGGCCGTCCCTGGTCCCGGTGGGCTCCGGCCCGGAGGCACGGTTCCGGGTGGTTGTGGCGGGTACGGCGTCCATCGATCCGCACACGCTGGCAGGTGGCGCACCGTGCGAGCCGGGTCGGTACGACGTGGTGGTCTCGCTCCAGGTGCTCGGCCTCGGTCGGCCAGCGCGGGTGATCATCGAGGCTGGGCAGCGGTGGAGCGATGTGCTCATCCCAGGCGTGGTCGGTGATCCGGCGCGCATCGTGGTGCCCCAGCGGGCGGTGCCCAACGGAGCGCTGATTGTCGATGTGGACGAACGACAACCGAGCCTGGCTCCCGCCCTCGCCGCCCGAGGCGTCGGGCCGCTCGACGTACGCGACGGCGACCTGCACGTGGCGCTGCCGATGCATACAGCGAAGTTCACGGGGACCCGCGATGTCGAGGTCGTCCTCGGCCGGGAGGGCTCGAGTCGTGCACTGCCGGCCCGGCTGCAACCACCCCACCTGGCGTCCCTCGTCTTCGACAACGTGACGACACTGCCATCGGGTCGGCATCCCCTCAGCGTGCGGGTCGACTCCTCCGGGCGCCAGCCGCCGGTACGGATCGGCACGGTCGTGGTGGAACAGGGCCGGATCGTCGACGTGCTCAGCACCAGCTACCGCACGATCCCGCACCGCGCGGCGGCCCGGGTGGTGGGGAGCCCGTGGCTGCAACGCCAGGCCCGGCGCGCCATCGCGGTCATGCCGGCGTCGGAGAAGACGCGGGACCTCGCCCGCCGGCTCGGCGCCGCCGCCTCACGGAAACTGCAGTGATCCCTGCCGTCACAGGGCATCGCGCGGGAGATCGGGCTCCTCCTGGGCGAGTCGTTCGTCGAGCGCCTCGTTGCGGCCCTCCTCGGTGAGGACACCGTGGCGGCTCGCGTGGCCAGGTGCGTCCGGCGGATCGCTCTCCATCTCGCCCCCGGGCCGCAGCCCGTCCGTCGTCACGGCGTCGTACTCCGACGGAACCTCGGCCTCGCCAGCCAGCTCCTCCTCGATGTCGGACGTCAGGACCTCTTCGTCGAGGGGCATGTCGTCGACTTCGGACGGTTCGTCCATCTGGCTCATCATCGCTCCCAACCGCGTGCACGCATCGCGGCGAGTCGTTCCCGATCGCGATCCCACCAGGGTCCTGATCACCCCTGTCCCGGGCCCGATTACCCCCATCCACGCCGTTGAACCGCCCCGCGGTTCAAGGCCGACAACGCGGCGAGCTTCAGGGGCGCTCGATGGGTTCGCCGAGCGACCGGCGAGCGAGCAGCGTGGCGCCGGCGATCGCGGCGGGGGTGAACAGGACGGCGCCGAAGGGGATGAGGAACGAGACGAACACCGCGACGCCGAACCCCAGGGCGACCGGGCGGACGGCCCGCAGCGCCCGGCGCCGGTCGCGCAGGCCCAGTCCACGCCGGTAGAACGCCGACCCGACCAGCTCCAGCGCCAACACCCACCCACCCACCACCGCACCGATCGCCGGTACGACGGTCTGCCCGACCACTGGCAGGAACCCGCCCACGAACAGCGGCAGGCCGATGAGCAGGGAGACCGCGACCAACCGGGCCGAGTCGGCGACGCTCCGCCGCAGCGACCGCGCCCAGGACACCTCGACCGCGTTCGGGGTGCCGCCGTACCACTCCTCCACCCGTTCGGAGATCCGTTCGTAGAACGGGTCGCCGATGGCAAGTGTGACCGCGGTGAAGGTGAGGACGCCCAGGAGTCCGGCGAGTCCCAGCACCGCGAGGGCGGCAGACACCCGGATCGCGCCGCGTGCCCAGCCCGCCCAGTCCTCCGCGAACGGAGTGAGGGTGGTCGCGAGGTCGGGGACGACGAACGCCAGGGCGAGGAACCCCGTCATGAACAGCGCGCCCGTGATGAGCGCCGGGATGATGCCGAGCAGGACCAGGCCGGGGTTTCTGGCGTACATCCGAACTCCGCGGAACAGCAGGCCAACCCCGGTGAAGAACTGCCCGACGAAACCGGTGACCGGTACGACCGCGGGTGTCCTCACGACCCGCCACCCTAGATGACCATCTGGTGCGGCCTTCCAGCCGCGGGCCGGCCACGCCCGTATCGCCACATGCTCAGGGTCGTCCTGGCCGGTGAAACCGGCGTGAAACCGCGGTGATCCGCCCCGGCCGCACGCTCATCCCATGACAACGACCCCTCTCGAGCCGGCGATCGCGGCATCGGGGCTGCGCAAGTCCTACGGCGACCACGTGGTGCTGGACGGCATCGACCTGAGCGTCGCCGAGGGAACGATCTTCTCGCTGCTCGGCCCCAACGGCGCGGGCAAGACCACCACCGTCCAGATCCTGTCCACCTTGATCACCGCCGACGGTGGCAAGGCCCGGATCGCCGGCCACGACCTGTCGACGGATCCCGACGGCGTCCGCGCCGCGATCGGGGTGACCGGCCAGTTCTCCGCCGTCGATGGACTTCTCACCGGCCGGGAGAACCTCCTCCTGATGGCCGACCTGCACCACCTGGCCAGACGCGAAGGTGGCCGGCGCGCTTCCGAACTCCTCGAGCGGTTCGATCTCGTCGACGCGGCCAGGAAACCGGCCTCGACCTACTCCGGCGGCATGCGGCGCCGGCTCGACCTGGCGATGACTCTGGTCGGCAGCCCGCGGATCATCTTCCTGGACGAGCCGACCGCCGGCCTCGATCCGCGCAGCCGGCGGGCGATGTGGCAGGTCATCCGCGAGCTGGTGGCCGGCGGCGTCACGATCTTCCTGACCACGCAGTACCTCGAGGAGGCGGACGAGCTCGCCGACCGGATCGCCCTCCTCGATCACGGCAGGCTGGTCGCCGAGGGCACGGCAGCCGAGCTCAAGAAACTCGTACCCGGCGGACACATCCGCCTGCGGTTCGCCCACGCGACCGCGCTGGAGGCGGCCGCGGGCGCCATCGGCGAGGTCGTACGCGATGACGACGCGCTCACCCTGCAGGTCCCGAGCGACGGCGGTGTCCGGTCTCTGCGGGCCCTGCTCGACCGGCTCGACGCCGCATCGGTCGAGGTCGACGAACTGTCGGTCCACACCCCGGATCTGGACGACGTGTTCCTCGCCCTCACCGGCCGTACCGACCCATCAGCCGACACATCAGCCGACACATCAGCCGACACAGGAACCGACCCAGGAACCGACGCGGCAACCGGCACAGCATCCGATCCAGCAAAGGAATCCGTGCGATGAGCTCCCTCTCTCATTCGGTCAGCGACTCGACCACGATGCTGCGCCGCAACCTGCTGCACATGGTGCGGTATCCCTCGGTGACCCTGCTGGTTGCCGGGATGCCGATCATCTTCCTGCTGCTGTTCGTCTACGTCTTCGGCGGGACGTTGGGTGCCGGGCTCGGCAGTGTTGCCGGGGGAGGGTCGGGCGGCCGCGCGGAATACGTCGAGTACGTCGTTCCCGGCATCCTCATGATGGGCATCGCCGGTTCCGCCCAGGGGACGGCGATCTCGATCGCCATGGACATGACGGAGGGCATCATCGCCCGGTTCCGCACCATGGCCATCGCCAGGGCGTCGGTGATGACCGGCCATGTCATCGGCAGCGTGCTCCAGACGTTGCTCGGCCTCGTCGCGGTCATCGGTGTCGCCCTGCTCGTCGGGTTCCGCCCCACCACCGGACCGGCCGAGTGGCTCGCCCTTCTCGGCGTCCTCACGTTGATCGCGCTGGCTCTCACCTGGCTGTCGACGGCTCTGGGCATGGTCACGAAGACCGTCGAGGCCGCGAGCAACCTGCCGATGCCGCTGATCCTGTTGCCCTTCCTCGGCAGCGGGTTCGTCCCGACCGACTCGATGCCGAGTGGACTGCGCTGGTTCGCCGAGTACCAGCCGTTCACGCCGTTCATCGAGACGATCCGCTCCCTGCTGCTGGGAACCCCGATCGGCAGCAGCGCCGTCCAGACCGTCGCCTGGTGCGTGGGCATCTCGCTACTCGGATACCTCTGGGCGCTGAAGCTGTACAACCGCGACCCGGCCCACTGATCCACCTGCCGGATGCGCGCCGCTCAGAGGTGGTCGCGGGCCCGAAGCACCTCCACAGCCGCGGCCCGCAAACCTTCGCGATCCAGGTCGGCGTACGACGACACCGCGTCGGCGTACGCCGACCCGTCGGCCTGCTCGGCGAGCGCGCGGATCCGTGCCGACGACATCGTGGGGGCGAAGCCGCGCAGGAACCGGAAGCGCTCCGCCAACGCGATCAGCCGAACGCCGGATATCGTCGCGAGGTCGTTGCCGGTACGCCGGCCACGGTCGAAGTCCACCATGGCCAGGGCCACCAGCAGAGCACCGATGATCGGCAGCTCGACCAGGAACGGCGACGGGTTGGACGACGGATGGACGAGCGCCCCCGGCGGCACCTGCGAGAGTTCCTCGGCGAGGTCCTTCACCAGGTCCAGCCGACCGTGCTGACCATGGGCGACGACGGTGACGGACTTGGCCTCCAGGGTCCACGGGTCCATGCCGCCCGTCACGACCCAGACCATCGGGTCCTGACCGAGGACCAGCCGCTCGACCGTTCGCCGCCACATCCGCAGGCCAGCCTCGACCTCGCCTCGCGCGAGCAGGATCTCGGCGCGCACCGCGTGGCCGTACGTGAGCGTCTCCAGAGGCGCGTCGACCCACTGCGGCGTCGTCTCCAGCCAGTGCTCCGCCTCGTCGAGGTCACCGAGCTGCAGGGCGGCGAGCGCCATCCACCACCGCATCCCCACGACGTCCGGCCACAGCCCGATGCGTTCGGCGACGGGCATGGCCGTCCTGAGGTGGAGCTGGACCTCGGCGGCCTGCTCGGCCTGGAGACACAGCTCGCTGACCCGGGCATGGGCAAGCCCCCACAGCCACGGGCTGTTCTCCCGGTCGAACGCCTCGACCATGCGTCTGGCCGTGGTCAGGGCCTTGTCCGGGTCGTCCATGTTCTCCCAGACGTACGTGGCGACGGCGTTGGCGACACCGGCGACGTAAGGCTCGGCACTGTCACACAGGGCGTGCAGGTCCGACGGATCCTCGATGCTGTTCAGTACGACCGCGACGGCCCTGACCAGGCTGTCCGGTGGCGCCGGCGGCAGCCGACGCGCGGCGACCAACGAGCGCACCGGGCGTGGCCCTTCGACCAGGAAGGTGTAGGCACAGCACAGGGTCAGGGCGGTCCGCGTGACCTCGACGAGGTCAGGCTCCGGGCGGTAGTGCGACAGGTCCCACGCGGTCTCTTCGGAAAGCGTCCTCAACCGCTTGTAGTTGGCCTCGATCGTCCACAGTCCGCCCAGAACGGCCGCGGTCGCCGCGATCGTCGCGCGATCCCGCAGGGCGACGGCGTGCCGCAGTGCCTGCACGAGGTTGTCCTGCTCGACCCGGACCCGCTCGAGGGCGGTGAACACGTCCGCCCCGAAGACCGAGTCGTGCTGGCTGATGCCGAAACGGCGCGCCCACGCGAGGAACCCGTCGACCGCGCGGTCCGTTTCGCCGGCCGACTCCCGCTCCGCCGCACTGAACTCACGCATGGTCTCCAGCATCGAGAAGCGGGTTCCCGCGGAGGTGTCCGTCACCTTGAGCAGCGACTGGTCGACCAGGTGCTCCACCACCTGCAGGACGTCGCCGTCGCCCTCGGACCCAGCCAGGACGTGGCGGGCGGCGTCCGCGGTGAACCCGTTCGGGAAGACCGACAACGCGCGCATCGCTGCCCGCCCTGAGGGGCCGAGGAGGTCCCAGCTCCAGTCGACGACGGCCCGCAGGGTGTGATGCCGCGCCGGGGCGTCCCGGCTGCCGCCCCGCAGCAGGGAGAACCGGTCCTTCAGGCCGACGGCGATCTCGGCGACCGTCATGACGCGTACGCGTGCCGCGGCCAACTCCGCCGCGAGGGGCAGCCCGTCGAGACGGCGACACAGCTCCTCCACCGCCTCGGCCGGCAGGTCGACGCCGGGACGCGCCGCCCTCGCGCGGTGCTCGAAGAGTTCGACGGTCGCCGAGAGGTCCAGCTCCGGCAGCAGGTACACCGACTCCGACGACAGGCCGAGCGGGGCGCGGCTGGTCGTGAGCACGCGCAGGTCCCGGGTCCTCGACACCAACGCCTCGACCAGCCGGGCGACGCCGCCGATGACGTGTTCGCAGTTGTCCAGCACCAGGAGCGCGGGATCGGGCCCAAGGGCCTCGACGATCCCGGTGACCACGTCCTGCGCCCGGGACAGGTGGCTGATCGTCGTACGCCGCGACTCCCCGACCCCGAGCGCCGATGCCACTTCGCCGGCCACGTCGGCGGCGGCGGTGAGCCCGGCGAGCGCGACGGCGTGCACGACCCGCTGCTCCGCCTCGCGGCCCACGACGTAGGCGAGCCGGGTCTTCCCCAGTCCCCCAGGACCGACGATCGACGTCACCCGGGACGTGCGTACCAGCTTGGCCACCTCGGCGACGTCGGCGGCGCGGCCCAGCAGCGGGTTGGGTTCGTGCGGGACGCCGTGCCGGACCAGGGGTGCCTCGCCCCGGAGGAGCTGCTGGTGCTCGGCCCGCAGCGCGGGCCCCGGATCGGTGCCGAGGTCGTCGCGGAGGGCCCGCCGGTACGCCTCGTACCGGTCCAGCGCGGCGGAGGTGCCCGCGACCGCCGCCTCGCAGCGGATCAGCTCCAGCAGGATCTCCTCGTCCCGCGGCCGGTCCCGGGCCAGGTCGGCGAGGGGCTCGAGCGCCTCGGCGCGTCGGCCCAGGCGCGCCAGGGCGAGGGCGTGGATGCGTACGAGCGTCCGATAGGTCACGGCCCGCTCCACGCGGAGGGCGGCCACCGGGTCATCGAGGCCGGGGGCGTCGACACCGTGGTTCCCGGACGGCGGGGATTTCCACTGC
Organism: Actinopolymorpha sp. B17G11; assembly: GCF_040196095.1. Classification (NCBI taxonomy): domain Bacteria; kingdom Bacillati; phylum Actinomycetota; class Actinomycetes; order Propionibacteriales; family Actinopolymorphaceae; genus Actinopolymorpha; species Actinopolymorpha sp. B17G11. The sequence goes on along the minus strand of NZ_JBEFTW010000001.1, from coordinate 390,987 downwards.
GCCAGGCCTTCCTCGGCATGCGCGAGTGCCGCCTCGTGGTGGCCGGCCCGCGCCTGCTGAGCGCCCGCCGAGGCACAGAGCAGCACCACGGTGGCGTCGATCTGGTCCTCGCCCAGCGCGAGGCGGTATCCCGTCGGCGTACGGGCGACAACCTCCGGACCCAGCAGTGCCCGGGCGCGGGAAACCAGGATCTGGACCGCTTTGGCCGGGTTCGCGGGCCGTTCGTGGGGCCAGAGTCCCTCCACGAGCCGGGTGGTACCGCAACCCGTCCGAAGATCGCCCGCGAGGAGTGCGAGAAGGCCACACAGTCTTGGGCCACTGACCTCCTGATCGCGGAAGGCCACCCGCGACAACAGGACCAGCTCGACACTCACCGGACCAGGGTAAGGGTCATTGCGGTCACGCTCGTTCGTACCGGCAAGCCCCACGATCGTCCCGCGCGCGCTCTGAGCTCACGGCCGAGTGTCATGAGGGCGTCAAAGGCGGCGGCGATCGCGCTAAGGGATCGCTAACGCCGGCCTCAGCTGCCCCTCGCCGTCCTTGACTGGGTACTGGCCCCATTCGTCGGGAAGGAAGCTCATGGCTGATCTGGTCTTCATCGTGGTGACGATCGTCGCGTTCGGTGCGGTCGCCGCGGTTCTGCGCGGGGTGACCCGGTTGTGAGTGCCGAGAACGTCGCCGGTCTGATCATCGCCGCCGGCCTGGTCATCTACCTCGTCATCGCACTCATCCGTCCGGAAAGGTTCTAGATGAGCCCGGGTCTCACCGCGGTCGTGCTGGTCGCGGTCCTGATCGTCTCGCTCGCCGTGGTGCACCGCCCGCTGGGTGACTACATGGCGCGCGTCTACACCAGCGACCGGCACCTTGGCCTCGAGCGCGGACTGTACCGCCTGCTCCGGGTCAACCCGGACGCCGAACAGCGCTGGAGCATCTACGCCGCGAGCGTGCTGGCGTTCTCCTTCGTCTCGGTGTTGTTCCTGTACGCGATGCAACGACTGCAGGCGTGGCTGCCGTTGTCGATGGGCATGGCGCCGGTGCCACCCGACGGCGCGTTCAACACGGCGGTGTCGTTCGTCACCAACACCAACTGGCAGTGGTACTCGGGCGAGTCGACGATGAGCCACCTCACGCAGCTGGCGGGGCTCACCGTGCAGAACTTCGTGTCGTCCGCCGTTGGCATGGCGGTGGCGATCGCACTTGTCCGCGGACTCATCCGACGGAGCACCGGCGACCTGGGCAACTTCTGGGTCGACCTGGTGCGAGGCACGCTCCGGATCCTGCTCCCACTCGCGTTCGTCGCGGCGATCATCTTCCTCGCGAACGGCGTCATCCAGAACTTCTCCGAGCCGACGACGGTTCAGACCCTCGCCGGCGGCACCCAGCACCTGCCGGGCGGAGGCATCGCCTCACAGGAGGCGATCAAGGACCTCGGCACCAATGGCGGTGGGCCGTTCAACGCCAATTCCTCGCACCCGTTCGAGAACCCCAACGGGTTCACCAACATGTTCACCGTCTTTCTCCTGTTGGTGATCCCGTTCTCGATGCCGGCGACCTACGGCCGAATGGTGGGCAATGTGAGGCAGGGGTACGCCGTCCTGGCGGCGATGGGTCTGATCTGGATCGCCTCGGTGGTGGCGATCTACGCAGCCGAGTTCGCTCACCAGGGTGCAGCGTTCCAGCTCGCGGGCGGTGCGATGGAGGGCAAGGAGGCCCGCTTCGGGGTGTCGTCGTCACCGGTGTTCGCGATCTCGACCACGCTCACGTCGACGGGCTCGGTCGACTCGATGCACGATTCGTACACCGCGTTGGGGGGAGGCGTCACGATCCTTGCGATGCTGCTCGGCGAGGTCGCACCCGGCGGTGTCGGCGCCGGCCTCTACGGAATGCTCGTGCTCGCCGTACTCGCGGTCTTCATCGCGGGGCTGATGGTCGGTCGTACGCCGGAATTCCTCGGCAAGAAGATCGGCGCCCGGGAAATGAAGCTCGTCGCCCTCGCCATCCTCACCATGCCACTCCTGGTGCTCGCTGGCACCGGCGTGGCCCTGGCGCTCGACGCGGGTCGCTCGTCGATCCTCAATCCCGGAGCGCACGGCCTGTCCGAGGTGTTGTACGCCTTCGCCTCCGCCAGCAACAACAACGGGTCGGCATTCGCCGGACTCTCGGCAGGAACGCCGTTCTACAACACAGCTCTCGGCCTGTGCATGCTGTTCGGCCGGTTCGTCCCGATCGTGCTGGTCCTGGCACTCGCTGGCTCCCTCGCCAGTCAAAAGGCGGTACCGGAGACGGCGGGAACCCTGCGGACACAGTCGCCGCTGTTCGTCGGCCTGCTCACCGGCGTCACGCTGCTCGTCGCCGGGTTGACCTTCTTCCCCGCCCTCGCCCTCGGTCCGCTCGCGGAAGGCCTGTCATGAACGCACCCCCGTCCACCCACGTCGCCGGGAGTGGGCACCTGCGTCCGGAGCGGCTCGCGCCGGCGGTCCAGCCGCACCGCGTCGCCGGCGGGGCGTTCGCCCCCGCGCAACTGCTGCGGTCGTTGCCGGATGCGTTCGGCAAACTCGATCCGCGGCTCATGGTGAGGTCGCCGGTGATGTTCGTCGTCGAGGTCGGGGCAGCCTTCACCACCGTGCTGACGATCCTCGATCCGACCTTGTTCGGCTGGCTGATCGTCGGCTGGCTCTGGCTCACCGTACTGTTCGCCAACCTCGCCGAGGCGGTGGCGGAAGGGCGTGGCAAGGCCCAGGCCGACACCTTGCGGCGGGCCAAGACAGAGACCCTTGCCCGCAAGCTCAGTGCCGACGGCGACGGAGCCGAGAAGCGGGTACCGGCGACGTCGCTGCACGTCGGGGACTTCGTGGTGTGCGAAGCCGGCGACGTCATTCCCGGCGACGGCGAGGTCGTCGACGGCATCGCCAGCGTCGACGAGTCGGCGATCACCGGCGAGTCGGCTCCGGTCATCCGGGAGTCCGGCGGCGACCGTTCCGCCGTGACAGGGGGTACGAAAGTCCTGTCCGACCGGATCGTCGTCCGCATCACCAGCGAACCAGGCGAGACGTTCCTCGACCGGATGATCGCGCTCGTCGAGGGTGCGGACCGGCAGAAGACGCCGAACGAGATCGCGCTGACCATCCTGCTGGCCAGCCTCACGGTCATCTTCCTGCTCGCCGTCGTCGCGCTGCAGCCGATGGCCACCTACTCCGGCCAACAGCAGTCGATCCTCGTCCTGGTGGCGCTGCTGGTCTGTCTGATCCCGACCACGATCGGCGCGCTGCTGTCGGCCATCGGCATTGCCGGCATGGACCGGCTGGTGCAACGTAACGTGCTCGCGATGTCGGGGAGGGCCGTCGAGGCGGCCGGTGACGTGTCGACGTTGCTGCTGGACAAGACGGGCACGATCACCCTCGGTGCCCGGCAGGCCGTCGACTTCCTTCCCGTGGGTGGGACCAGTCCAGAGCAGGTGGCGGTCGGAGCGCAGCTGGCTAGCCTCGCCGACGAGACACCGGAGGGGCGTTCGATCGTCGTCCTGGCCAAGGAGAAGTTCGGTCTGCGCGGCCGGGAGCTGGCAGGTGCGACCGTCATCCCGTTCACGGCCGAGTCTCGGATGAGTGGCGTCGACCAACCGGACGGGCACCAGATCCGCAAGGGGGCGGCGAGCGCCGTGCTGCGGTGGGTGCAGGCCGACCGCGGGCAGGTGCCTCAGGAGACAGGGACCGTCGTCGACGAGATCGCCAGCGTGGGTGGTACGCCGCTCGTCGTCGCCGAACGCCTTAGCGGAGATGGGGACGGCACGTCCCGGGTCCTCGGCATCATCCACCTCAAGGACATCGTCAAGGAGGGCTTGCGGGAGCGCTTCGACGACCTGCGGGCGCTCGGCATCCGTACCGTCATGATCACCGGCGACAACCCCCTCACCGCAAAGGCGATCGCCGACGAGTCCGGCGTCGACGACTTCCTCGCCGAAGCGGGGCCCGAGGACAAACTGGCCCTCATCCACCGTGAGCAGCAGGGCGGCAAGCTGGTGGCGATGACCGGAGACGGTACGAACGACGCTCCGGCGCTCGCGGCTGCCGACGTCGGCGTCGCCATGAACACGGGCACCTCGGCGGCCAAGGAAGCCGGCAACATGATCGACCTCGACTCCAACCCGACGAAGCTCATCGAGATCGTGGAGATCGGCAAGCAGCTGCTGATCACGCGGGGTGCGTTGACGACCTTCTCGATCGCCAACGACATCGCGAAGTACTTCGCGATCATCCCTGCCATGTTCGCCGTCGTCTATCCGGGCCTGGACGCGCTCAACATCATGCGGCTCGAGACACCAGAGTCGGCGATCCTGTCCGCGGTGATCTTCAACGCATTGATCATCATCGCGTTGATCCCACTCGCGCTGCGCGGCGTGCGCTACCGGCCGACGTCGGCATCGTCCATGCTGCGGCGCAACCTCGCGGTCTACGGCCTCGGCGGCATCCTCGTTCCCTTTGCCGGCATCAAACTCATCGATCTCGTCGTCTCACTCATTCCGGGCACTCTCATTTCGGGAAGGGGGTGACCTTCGTGGTAGCGACCCTGCGACAACTCGGTGCGGCGTTCCGCACGCTGCTCGCCATGACCGTGATCGTCGGCCTGCTCTATCCGCTCGCGGTGTGGGCGGTCGGTCAGGTCGCGTTCCGGGACCAGGCCGCCGGTTCACTGATGGAACGGGACGGCCAGATCGTCGGCTCCAGGCTGATCGGGCAGAGCTTCGACGGCCGGGAGTGGTTTCACCCGCGGCCATCCGCGGCCGGCGAGGACGGATACGACGGACTGGCCAGCTCGGGCAGCAACCTCGGCCCGAACAACCCCGAACTCGTCACGCTCGTCAAGCTCCGCAGAGCCCAGGTGGCGAAGGAGAACGGCGTCCCGCCATCTGCGGTGCCACCCGACGCCGTCACCGCTAGTGCGAGCGGGCTCGATCCACACATTTCGCCCGCGTACGCCGAAATCCAGGTGAAGCGGGTTGCCCGCGAACGGGACCTCAGCACCGCCAGCGTCCGTTCTCTGGTAGCCCGCCACACCGACGGACGCAGCCTCGGCATTCTCGGCGAACCCGGCGTCAACGTCGTCGAGTTGAACCTCGCCCTCGCGCAGCGCGCCGGTACGGGCGGGGACTGAGCCGGACCTCCGGCACCGGCAGGGGCGGACAATGACAGGTATGGCGCGTGGAAGGCTCCGGGTCTACCTCGGTGCGGCACCGGGTGTCGGCAAGACCTACTCCATGCTCGGTGAGGCACACCGGCGGGCCGACCGAGGCACCGACGTGGTGATCGGCTACGTCGAGTGCCACGGCCGCGTCCTCACCGAACAGATGACCAAAGGCCTCGAACTGGTGCCCCGTCGCCACCTCACCTACCGCGGCAGGATCTTCACCGAGATGGACGTGGACGCGATCATCCGGCGCCACCCCGAACAGGTGCTCGTCGACGAGATCGCGCACACCAACATCCCGGGATCCCGCAACGCCAAACGCTGGCAGGACGTCGAGGAGATCCTCGACGCCGGCATCGACGTCATCACCACGGTCAACATCCAGCACCTGGAGTCGCTCAACGACGTTGTTGAGTCGATCACCGGCATCCGGCAGCAGGAGACCATCCCCGACGAGGTTGTCCGCAGGGCCGACCAGATCGAGCTGGAGGACATGTCGCCTGAGGCGCTGCGCCGCCGACTTGCCCACGGCAACGTCTACCCGCCGGAGAAGATCGACGCCGCCCTCGGCAACTACTTCCGTACCGGCAATCTCACCGCCCTGCGCGAGCTCGCCCTCCTGTGGCTCGCCGACCGGGTAGACGAGGGCCTTGTGAAGTACCGCGCCGACCATCACATCGAGCAACCATGGCCGGCCCGGGAGCGGGTCGTGGTCGCCGTCACCGGCGGACCCGAGGGCGAGACCGTCATCCGCCGGGCCGCCCGGATCGCTGCCCGCGGCGCCGGGGGCGAACTCCTCGCCGTCCACGTCGCACGCAGCGATGGGCTCGCCGACGCCTCACCCAGTGCTCTCGGCCGGCTGCGTACCCTCGTCGAAAGCCTGGGCGGCACCTACCATCAGGTCGTCGGTGACGATGTTGCCAGCGCTCTGCTCGACTTCGCGACCGGAGTCAACGCCACCCAGCTGGTGCTGGGCAGCAGCCGTCGCAACCGCTTCCAGCACCTGCTCCAACCCGATGTCGCGTCGCTGGTCACCCCCCGCTCGGGTGACATCGACGTCCACCTGGTGACCCACGAACACGTGGGTAAAGGCCGACTGGTGCCCCCGCGAAGGGAGCTCAGCCGGCGCCGACTGGTAGGTAGCTGGCTGCTCGCGGTCTTCGGTCCTCCTTTGCTCACCGCCGGACTCGCGGCCACCAGGGACGCGCACGACCTTGCCACCGAGATGCTGCTGTTCCTCACCCTCGCCGTGGGGGTCGCACTGATCGGCGGTGTTCTTCCTTCGCTGGTCGCGGCGGTGGTCGGCGCGCTGCTGTTGAACTTCTACTTCACCGAGCCGTACCACACGCTCATCATCAGCAGGCCGGAGCACCTGCTCGCCGTTCTGATCTTCCCGCTGGTTGCCGGCGCGGTGGCCTCGGTCGTGGGCCTCGCCGCGCGGCGAACGTCCGAGGCGGCACGCGCCAACGCGGAGGCGGCCACCCTGTCCACGCTGGCGGGCAACGTCCTGCGTGGTGAAGGCGCCCTCGAAGCACTGCTCGAGCAGGCTCGGGAATCCTTCGGCATGACCTCGGCGGCACTGCTGGAACGCTCGTCAGGCGACGGCGACGGCTGGACCTGCCTGGGAAGCGTCGGTGCCGACCCGGCGAGCAGCCCGGCCGAGTCCGACGCCGACGCCGCCCTCACCGACTCCCTCGTCCTCACCGTGCGTGGGCGGGCGCTCCCGGCCGCCGACCGGCGGGTGCTCGGGGCCTTCGCGGACCACCTGGCCGTCGTTCTCGAACGTAGCCGGTTGGCCGAGGAGGCCGGCCGCGCCCGAAAGCTCGCGGAGGCCAACCGGATCCGTACCGCCCTCCTCGCCGCGGTCTCCCACGACCTGCGCACACCGCTGACCGGCGTGAAGGCGGCGGTGAGCAGCCTCCGGCAGACCGACGTCGAACTGTCCGAGGACGACCGGGCCGAACTCCTCGCCGGCATCGAAGACTCCGCCGACCGGCTCAACCGGCTGGTCTCCAACCTGCTCGACATGAGCCGGGTGCAGGCTGAGGCGGTGCGCCCGCTGCTGCGCGAGGTCAGGGTCGACGAAGTGGTCCCGGCCGCCCTCATCGGCGTACCGCCAGACTCCGTCAAGGTGACGCTCCCCGAGGACCTCCCCACGGTCCGGGTCGACACCGGTCTCATCGAGCGCGCGATCGCCAACGTCGTCGAGAACGCCGTACGACACAACCCGGCGGGTACGCCCGTCCTGCTCACCGCCAGCGTCCTCCGCGACCGGGTGGAGATCCGGGTCGTCGACCGCGGCCCAGGCGTATCTGACGCGGAGAAGGACCGTATCTTCGAGCCGTTCCAGCGGCTGGGCGACGCACCCTCCGGCACCGGTGTCGGGCTCGGCCTGGCCGTGGCGCGCGGCTTCGCCGAAGCCGTCGGCGGCTCACTCGACGCCGAGGACACGCCAGGAGGCGGCCTCACCCTGGTCCTGACCCTCCCCGCCCCTGGGCGCAGCCCCGACACCCTCATCGACGAACCAGCCGAGGCAACGGAAGTGATCACGTGAGCGAGCGGAGCGAGCGAACCGACGAGCACGGCACGCGAGTTCGCAGCGAAGCAAGAGCCCGCGTGAGCGACCACGCCATCCGCGTGCTCGTCGTCGAGGACGATCCGCACCTCGCCCGCGCTCTCGCCATCAACCTCCGCGCCCGTGACTACGAGGTCGACCTGGCCCCTGACGGCCGGACCGCCCTCGACGTCGCCGCGCGCCAGCATCCGGACGTCGTCGTCCTCGACCTCGGACTGCCGGACATGGACGGTGTTGAGGTGATCGGCGGGTTGCGCGGCTGGGCGCGGGTGCCGATCCTCGTGCTGTCCGCCCGACACTCCTCCACCGAGAAGGTGAACGCGCTCGACGCCGGCGCCGACGACTACGTCACCAAGCCGTTCGGCATGGACGAGCTCCTGGCCCGGCTACGGGCGGCGGTACGCCGGAGCCTGCCCGGCGAGGACGCCGAGCCGGTCATCACGACGGCCGCCTTCACCGTCGACCTCGCCGCCAAGCGGGTCAGCCGGGAAGGATCCGACGTACGCCTCACCCCCACCGAGTGGCACCTGCTGGAGGCACTCGTTCGGGCACCCAACCGGCTGATCGGCCAGCGCCAGCTCCTGCAGGAGGTGTGGGGTCCCGGATACACCACCGAGACCAACTATCTCCGGGTCTACATGGCGCAGCTGCGTCGCAAGCTCGAACCCGATCCCGCCCACCCGAAGTACCTCATCACCGAGCCGGGGATGGGCTACCGCTTCGAGCCGTAGCGGTTTCCAGCGCGGCTTTGACTCGGCCGATCCCATGGGTGGCGATGGCGGCGACGCTCGTCAGTCGGCGAGCGTCGACCCATATCGAGTGAGGTTCCGCCGCCGGCAGCTGCCAGTAGGCGACGTGGATTCCTCGCTGGTGGAAGGGCCACTCGTCCAAGTACCGAGCCCCACCTGTTCCACACAGGTAGGTCGCCTGCCCCACTGCGTGGGTGAGGTCAGCGAGTCTGGCAGACCGTTCTTGGCTGACGTCGAAGGTGCTGCTGGATACGGCGGTGCCGGGCCAGTCGAGAAGGTTGAGCACTGCTGTTGTGGACGCGAGAGCGATGTCGGCCAGCCGGTCGGTCGAGCCGACGAGGTCGGTGAGCTGGTGAACGACATCGCGGACTCTCGACCAGTGTCGGGCGCGACCGTAGTGCTGGGTGAGCATGCCTTCGAGGCGTCGTCGAGCTGTCCTCGGATCAGCAAGCGTGACGCGGTCGATGGGTGTGGACCTCCCGTCCGGCAGGTGCACCGGCAGCGACAGCCACTGATGAGTTTCCGGGGCACCCGGCGTGCCTACGCGACATCGATGCTGGTAGTCCCGGCGGACGAACTGGACGTTGTCGAGGACCACCCACCGGTCGGACGCGTACAGCTTCGCGAGCGTGGAGAGCCTGGGAAACAGGTTCGGTTGGTGGACCGCACAGGCGTGCGGTGGCTTGCCGGCCATGACCCCGTCAAACCGCGGCCAGCCGGGTCGTGTACCCGGCGGCCACCAGCCGGTCGTACGCATTCAGCACGTGGTCGGGGACGTGCTGCGGGATGGCGAAGCCCTTCTTCGGGTATTCGATGACCCGCTGCAAGTCGCCGACGATCATGTCGAGCGCCAGCGGAGGATCCCCGATGCGCTCGGCGTACGCGTCGAACTCCAGCGGCTCCGAGGCGCAAATGACGTCGACGTCCGGCCACATCTTCCGGCAGGTGGCGAAGGCACGTCGTTCCATGTATGCCATGGAGATCAGCATGACGTTGGCTGTTTCGATCCCGGCGTCGGCGAGGAGCTGCCGGGACAAAGTGATGTTCTCCCCGGTGTTCGTGGCCGCGGGTTCGACTAGCACAGCATCAGCGGGCACGCCCAGCTCGATCGCCCGCTCGCAATTGTGCAGCGCCTCGCCGCGGGGGAACCATGCGCGGGTGTCGGGACTGTTTGCGCCTGTGAACAGCAGCAGTGGGTACAGGCGGCGGCGGAACAACTCGGCTGCGAACGACGCGATTCCGGGGTCTGGGCCACCCAAGCAGATACCCACCGAGCATGGCCGAAGCTGGTGGTGCATCTGGTGGAAGTCCCAGATGAGGGCGGCATCCTTGCCGTCCTCATCGGTCATCGGTCGACGTCTCTTACTCACTGCAGCCTCCTGCCCGGCCGTTCGGGAATCCGTTGGATCCGCTCAATCCACTGGAGCTGGTGCGCCAGTCCGTAACGGGTGGCTTGGTTGCGCGCACGCGACAGGACCGCGAGTCCCTCGGTGCAGGTGCCCGGATCCGAGACAAGGACATGCCCGTGCGCGGTATCTAGCCGCACCTGCTCCAACGGCGAGTCGGCACGCCGGTAGGACAGGGCGACGTCGATGGATCGGGTAGCGCCCGCGAGGTCGGCGGCAGCCAGGTGGGCAAGGGCCCTTTTCTGGTGTGCGACACCCCAGTCGTCTGCCTCCCCCTGCTCTTCGAACATGCGGCTCGCGTGATCGATCTCAGCGACGGCTGAAGCGATGTCGCCAGCCTTGGTGAGAGCGGTACCGATCCACAGGCGCGCCTGTGCACGTTCGTAGTCGCGAAGTCTTTGATCCTCGGCGAGGCTCTGATACATCCGAGCCGACGCATGCAGGTCACCAGACATCTCGACCGTGATGGCCCGTGCCAGGTCCACCTGAGCGACGCGGCGCTGATTGTCGAGTTGGGTGAACAGGTCCGACGCCCGGTCATAGGCGTGTCGCGCCGACAACGGCCCGAAGAGACGTCCCTGGTAGCGGCGCATGTTGCCAAGGAGCATCAGCGATCGGCCGCGCAGATGGCGGCCGCGCTCGTCGAGGTCGGTCAGCGGATATCGATTGAGCCACCGCTCAAGCAGGAGCTGCGTGGTACGAAAGGCGTCGCCGTTCAGGTACACCACCGCCCGGTCGAGGTCGTCGGACCACGACTCATAGTCTGGCGGCGCGAGCACCGGCGGGTGGTCGGTCTCGCCCGGGTCCGCCGGACAGTAACGAATCAGGGCTTCGACCAGCAGCGGATCGAGTACCGCTCGTTCGAGGTGTCGTTGCACGGTGTCAGGTTCCCGCGCGTAGCCACGTCCGGTATACGCACGGTCGGCCAACCGGCGGCGGTCGTTCAGCGGCGGTGGTGTGCTGCCACTGTCGACGTGGAACAGCAGCCGAGCGGCGACCCGCATCGCCGGTGTCGGGAGTGCAGCGAGTACGTCATCGAACGCTCGCCGATTGTGGGCAAGCAGCGTCACTGAGTCCATGGGACTGACGCGCCCGGTCCCGAACGTCGCGTTCAGTTCGGGGTAGCGGTGGGGCCGCAGGGTGAGGTCGGCCAGTCCGGCCTGACGAAGCCGGCGCAGCTCAGTTCCCAGCGCCCGCGACACCTCAATGGCGTCCGGGGGATCCGCACTATTTCCGTCTTTCGTCAGCACCTGCTCCGCGAATCCTGAGTGTGATGGTAGCCATCAGTCGTTACGGCACATCTGCGTCCCAGGGTAGGCCGACCGTGCTTGCGGCGGCGGTCATGCGCCGAGAGACACGGCGTTCCTGGCGGGTTAACCGCCCGCCTTTGCGTCGCCGTACGACTGTGAATGATCCGGATAAGTGGCAGGCAGGTCAAGCCAACCAAGCAACTGAGGAGATGCGCCGCAATGGACGAGCGATCCAACGGAGATGAGGGCAGTGAAAGCAGTGTGGAAGACCGCAGAATTCGTCATCTTCGCAATGCTCGGTGTCATCTGGACGGTGGTGGTAGGACGATGAGTCGCGAATCACCAAACCTCAAGTCAGGACTCGTGGCCTGGGTGTGGGATAGCAGCGTCCTCAAGGACCGTGGCTATACGCAGTCAGACTTGACGACTCTCGCACGAGTTCTGCTGAGACCCTGCCCACGGTGTCACGCCAAGCCCGGAGACTGGTGCACCAGCACCGGTAGCGGCCGTCCCATCGAAAGCCTCGACCATCAGCACGTCTCGCGGCGGAGGCCTGGTCGAGCACAACACAGTGACACGCGATCCAAACCGTAGGACCAAACGAAGCTTCGTAAGCAGTCGAGCAAATCGGTTCGCGAGGTTGCTCGACTAGATCGGCGAGAGCGCTACGTCAGCGCCTTGATCTCGGTCACGGCCTTGCGGGGGTCCTGGGCATCGAAGACGAGTGACCCGGGCACGACGCCGTCGGCGCCTGCCGCGGCGAGGGCCGGCACCGTATGACGACGGATGCCGCCGTCCACGACGAGGAGCGGCCGGTCACCCGTGCTCCCGCGCGCCTCGGCGAGCGAGGCGACCCGGCCGGCGGTCGCCGGATCGAGTCCGACGCCCCTGACGCCGATCGCGGTCCCGAGCACGAGGACCCGGGAGACGGCCGGGAAGTGGGCGACCGCCTGGTCGATCCCCTGGTGGGTCTCCAGGCCGAGGGAGGGCTGGCACCCGAGGTCCCGGATCCGTTCGAGTGTCGCGTCGATGTCGATCCCAGGACCCATGTGCACGGTGATCATGTCTGCTCCGGCGTCGGCGAACCGGTCCGCCCAGTACGCGGGGTCGGTCACCATCAGGTGGACGTCGAGCAGCGCGGTGGTACGCCGGCGGAGGGCGGCGACGAGATCGGGCCCGAAGAGCAACTCGCGCGTGCGGTGCCCGTCGAAGACGTCGATGTGGAAGCCGTCCACGACGTCGGCCAGCGCCTCGACCGCGTCGCCGAGGGCGAGCAGGTCCGCCGACCACAGTGAGACGTACGCCCGCATGGGTGATCCCTCCGGTTGGCCACAGGTTTAGGTTCGTTTAGACTCGATTTACGAGCCAAAACGAGCGGAAACGAATCTACATGAAGATCGACAGCGTCCGACTGGGCGTCATCGGGTGCGGGCGAATCGCCCAGGTCGCCCACCTCCCCGCGGTCGCCAAGGCCGACGGAGTGCAACTGGTCGCGGTCAGCGACCCGAGCGAGACGCTCGCGCACGGCGTCGCCGCCCGCTACGGCGTGACCGGCTGCACCGACACCGGCGAACTGCTGGGGCATCGGCTCGACGCGGTGCTCATCGCCGCACCCGACCGGCTGCACCTTCCGCTGGGCGTCCGGGCGCTGGAGGCGGGCAGGCACGTCCTCGTCGAGAAGCCCGCCGCCGACACCGCAACCCATGCCGCCGAGTTGCAGGCCCGCGCCGAGTCCGCGGGCCGCAAGCTCCAGGTCGGCTCCATGCGACGCCACGATCCCGGCATGGCGTACGCCAAAGCCGCGATGGCCGAGCTCGGCACCATCCTCACCGCCACCAGCTGGTACCGCATTCCCGCAACCCTCCGCCGGCCCACCGAAGCGGCGTTGTTCCCGGCGCTGGTGGTCGACGAGGACGTCCGCGCCCGGGAGGCCGGCTTCAAGGCGGATCGGGACCGCTACCTGCTCCTCACCCATGGCGCGCACGTCTTCGACACGCTCCGGCTCCTCGTGGGCGAGCTCACGAACGTTCGTGCCCAGCTGGCCCACCATGGCCGCGACTACAGCTGGCATGGGACGTCCCGGCTCGCAGGCGGAGGCCTCGTCACGTTCGAGATCTCCGCCGACGTCCGCGGGGAGTACGCCGAGGGCATCGAGATCTACGGCGAACACGGCCACCTGAGCATCCGTTCGGACTTCCCGTTCTTCCGCCATGCCAGCCGCGTCCGCGTCCATCTGGACCGCACGCGCGAGACACGCACACCGGAGTTCGGTGCAAGTGACCCGTACCAGCGGCAGGTCGAGGCGTTCGCCCGTGCGATCGCGACGGACGCCCCGACCGACCCGTCGGGAGTCGACGGTGTGGCGGCGCTCCGGCTGATCGAGGCAGTGGCGACCAGCGCGGCAGCCGACGGCAAGGAGGTCGAGCCGTGAGCGGGACGCCGAAGCGGGCACCCGTCAACGCCGCACCCGGTCCACGGGTGGAAACCGAAGTCGGCATCTTCGCGCGGACGTTCCGCCGGTCGAGCGCCGACGCGGTCGCCCACGCGGTCGCCGACGCGGGGTTCGGGCTCGTCCAGCTCAACCTCAACGCGTTCGGGCTGGCGACCATCCCCGCAGCCGATGACGTCGAACGGATCGACTACGCCGGAGTCCGGGCGAGTTTCGCGCGACGACAGGTGCGCACCTGGGGCGTCTCCGCGACCTACAACTGCGTGCATCCCGACGGAGTCCGCCGCAGTCGCGAGACCGGGGCGGCAGCCGCGTTCATCCGGCACGCGGGCCAGCTCGGCGCCGACGTGGTGACGTTGTGCTCCGGCACTCGCGACCCCGACGACATCTGGCGGCGGCATCCCGGCAACAACGACGAGTCGGCCTGGCATGACCTCCGCACCACCCTCGACCGGTTGCTGGCGGCCGCCGCGGCGGCGGGTGTGCGGCTCGGCATCGAACCCGAACCCGGCAACGTGGTCAGCGATGCCGTCCGCGCGCGCCGGCTGCTCGACGAGCTGGGTCCGGACGCCGACCTGATCAGCATCGTCCTCGACCCCGCCAACCTGCTCACTCCCGTGACCGCAGCGGGGCAGGACCGGATTCTCTCGGAGGCGTTCGACCTCCTCGGCTCATCGGTCGGGTGTCTGCACGCGAAGGATGTGCTGCCCGCCTCGGGTCACGCAGCCGCCGGCACCGGGCTGCTCGACTACGACCTGGTTCTCAGCCTGCACGCCGCGCTCCCTCGAGTCGTCCCGCTGATCATCCAGGACGCCACCGAGGACGACGTGCCGCGCGTCCGAGGTTTCCTCCTCGACCGCCTGCACCGGCATTCGCGGAGGGTCCCGTGACGGCGGCGAAGCACGAGGGACGAGCCTTCACCGAGGAACGCAGGGCACGGATCCTGGAGATTCTCGACGCGCGCGGTCGGGTGCGCGTGGCCGAGCTCGCCGACCTGCTCGCGGTGGCCGAACCGACCGTACGCAAGGACATCACCGACCTCGACCGGCAGGGTCTGCTTCGGCGTACGCATGGCGGCGCGCTCGCCCTGCGACCGGCGTACGAACCTGCTCTGGCCACCCGGGTCGAGCGGAACGTCGCCGCCAAACAGGCGATCGCGCGCGCCTGCCTGACCATGATCGACGACGGTGACGCAGTGTTTCTCGACAGCGGCAGCACGATCCTCGCCCTTGCCGAAGAACTCCGGCTGGCCGTCGCCAGTGGTCATCCCTCCCGTGCCGGCGGACATCCCTCCCACGTCAACGTCCTCACCAACGCGCTCGGTGTCGCACAGGTGCTGGCCGACGTACCCACCGTGCGACACACCGTCGTCGGTGGGCAGTTCCGCACGTTGGGCGGATGCTTCGTCGGTCCGCTGGCGCTCGAGTCCATCCAGCAGTTCACCGTCAACACCGCCTTTCTCGGTGTCACCGGACTGTCGACCTCGGGTTTCACCGTGGCGGACGTCGCCGACGCCCAGCTGAAGAACGCCGCCATGGAGCGGGCGCGCAAGGTCGTGGTCGCCATGGACCAGCAGAAGGTCGGCGCCCACGATTTCCGGAAGGTCTGCGACCTCGACCGGATCGACACCCTCGTCACCGACACCGACGACCGGCACCTGCGTCAATGGTGCGCGGATGCCGGCGTCGACCTGGTGATCGCCGCGGCGGTGAGCCGGCGCGCCTGACCTCCGCTCAGGGATCAGCTGCGAACGTGGCACGTGCGGTCAGGGACGGATCAGGACCTTCACGGTTCCGTTCTTCTTCTGGAACATCTCGTACGCACCCGGGGCCTCGGAAAGCGGTACGTGATGGGTGGCGAACTCGTCCACGCCGAGCGGGTCCTCGTCGGTCAGGAGCGGCAGGAGGTCGTCGACCCATCGCCGGACGTTCGCCTGCCCCATCCGAAGCTGGATCTGCTTGTCGAAGAGGGTCAGCATCGGCAGCGGGTCGGCCATCCCGCCGTAGACCCCGCTGACGGAGATGGTGCCGCCGCGCCGGACGATGTCGATCGCCAGATAGAACGCATGCAGCCGGTCGACCCCCGCCTTCGCCATCACCTTCTCCGCCACCGCATCCGGGAGCAGGCCGACGAGTTGGTGGGCCACCTTCGCCGCCGGTGTGCCGTGCGCCTCCATGCCGACCGCGTCGATCACGGCGTCGGTACCGCGTTCTTCGGTCATGTCCCGGATCACGTCGGGCAGGTCGCGGGTGTGCTCGCGCAGGTCCAGCACCTCGGCGCCACGCCCGCGTACCCGCGCGAGCCGTTCGGGTACGAGGTCGACGCCGATCACGCGATATCCGCGGTGGAGGGCGACCCGGCTGGCCATGTCGCCGATCGGTCCGAGTCCGAGGACGGTGACACTGCCACCGTCCGGGACACCGGCGTACTCGACCGCCTGCCATGCCGTGGGAAGGACGTCCGACAGATAGACGAACCGGTCGTCGGCCGGCCCCTCCGGCACCTTGATCGGGCCGAACTGTGCCTGCGGCACCCGCAGGAACTCCGCCTGCCCGCCAGGAACCTGGCCGTAGAGTTTCGTGTATCCGAACAGCGCGGCCCCCATGCCCTGCTCGCGGACCTGCGTGGTCTCGCACTGCGTGAAGAGCCCCTGCCGGCACATGAAGCAGGCACCGCAGGAGATCTGGAACGGCACCACCACCCGATCCCCGGGCGCGATGTTCTCCACGCCGGAGCCGACTTCCATGACGATGCCCATCGGCTCGTGGCCGAGGACGTCACCCACACTCAGAAACGGCCCCATCACCTCGTAGAGGTGCAGATCGGACCCGCAGATCCCGCTCGAGGTGATGCGGATGATCGCGTCGTTCGGTTCCTGGATCGCGGGATCGGGAACCTCGTCGACGCGGACATCACGCCTGCCGTGCCAGGTCAGTGCCTTCATGGCTGAACACTTGCCCGACACAACGGATGGTTACGCACGTCGAGCGGTTGGCGGGGCGACCGTTTCCGCGCGCCCAGCCGGGGCAGCACTGACGGCGTACGGATTGGTCGATCCCGTGCCGGAAGGGCGCCCTGATGCCTGTCGAAGTCGTCGACGCGGTGGTGGTCGGCGCCGGCCCGAACGGGCTCGTCGCCGCCAACGTGCTGGTCGATGCCGGCTGGGATGTCGTCGTGCTGGAGGCGACCGACGAAGCCGGCGGGGGCGTCCGTAGCGCCGAGCTCACCGCGCCCGGGTTCGTCAACGACGTGTGCAGCGCGTTCTATCCGCTGAGCGTGGCGTCGCCGCACATCACGTCGCTGGAGCTGGGGAGGTACGGCCTGACCTGGCGGCACGCTCCGGCCGTCCTCGCCCACATCCTGCCCGACGGTCGCTGCGCGGTGATGTCGCGGGACGTCGCCGCCACGGCCGCGTCCGTCGCGGAGTTCGCGGCCACGGACGGCGCCGCCTGGGAGCGGGAGTTCGCCCACTGGATGCGGATCCGCGACGACCTGGTGCAGACGCTGCTACGACCCTTCCCGCCGGTACGCCCGGCCGCCCGGCTGCTGCGTACGCTCGGCGCCGCCGATGCCCTGCGGCTGGCCCGGCTCGGCATCATGCCGGCGCGGCGGCACGTGCAGGAGTGCTTCGAGGGCGAAGGCGCACAGCTGTTGATGGCCGGGTGCGCGCTCCACACCGACCTCGGACCCGACCACGCCGGCAGTGCGGTGTTCGGCTGGTTGCTGGCGATGCTCGGGCAGGACGTCGGGTTTCCGGTTCCCGAGGGCGGCGCCAGTCGGATCACCGAGGCACTCGTCCGCCGGTTCACCGAACGGGGTGGCAGGGTGGATCGCGGCCGGGCCGTCCACGACGTGCTCGTCGCTGGTGGCCGGGCGCTCGGGGTCCGTGACGCCGGCGGCGGGCTGGTCCGGGCCCGGCGGGCGGTGCTCGCCGACGTACCCGCACCGACGCTCTACCGCTCCCTCGTGGGCGCCGGCCACCTGCCCGCCCGACTGGTCGACGACCTGGACCGGTTCGAGTGGGACTACGCCACGATCAAGATCGACTGGGCACTCTCCGGTCCGATCCCGTGGACGGCCCGTGCGGCGGCGGGCGCCGGGACAGTGCACCTCGGAGCCGACCTGGACGGCCTCGTCGGTTTCGGTTCGGACCTGTCCCGCCGGCGGATACCCGAGCAGCCGTTCATCCTGCTCGGGCAGATGACCACGGCCGACCCGACCCGATCGCCAGCCGGAACCGAGACGGTGTGGGCGTACACCCATGTCCCTCGTGGCGGGCGGTGGGACGCGGGCCGGCTGGTCCAGTTCGCCGAACGCATCGAAGGGGTCATCGACCGGCACGCGCCCGGCTTCTCCGGGCGGATCCTCGAGCGGTACGTCGCCGGGCCGGAACAGCTCGTGGCGCACAACCCGAGCCTCGTCGGCGGCGCGATCAACGCGGGGACGTCGGCGCTGCACCAGCAGCTGGTGTTCAGGCCCGTGCCGGGTCTCGCCCGGACCGACACACCGATCGACCGGCTCTACCTCGCGAGCGCGTCCGCGCACCCGGGCGGAGCCGTCCATGGCGCGGCAGGTGCGAACGCCGCCCGCGCCGCGCTGGTCCGGTCCGGTATCGCCGGTGGTGTGTACGCGGCGACGATCCGCGCCGGTCACCGCCTCATCTACGACTGACGTACGTACGGCAGGCGACCGGACGGACCTACGACGGACGGGAGGGCTGCGGGCTACGCCCTTCGGCGAGGTCGACGAGCCGGTTCAGGCTCTCGTTGTTCCGGGGCCGGAACAACGTGGCCTGGGCGGCCTTCGGGAGCGACCTGAACGGCCCGTCCGCGATCTCCTCACCCAACGTGATCTCGCAGCCTCCGCCGTTTCGCGGGTCGAGACGCACGCGGACCCGCGCTGCACCGACTGGCCATATCCGGGCATGCACCTCGAGCAGGGAGTTGGCCTCCATGGCGAGGACCTCGGTCGCGTCCTGGATCACCAGGGGCCACGGTCCGACGTTGTGGTGGATCTGGCTGCCGACGGCCGGCCAGTCCGGGTCCACCTTCCGGATGTGGGACGCACCCACCACCCAACTTGCGTACGACCAACCGTCCGCCAGCACCGCGAACACCCGTTCTGGCGACAACGCCACTGTCCGGTTGACCTCAATCATGTCCACCCTCGCGGTGGTCGGAGCCGGCGATCTCGGCCGGAGTCGGGCAGCACTGCACAGGCGACCTCCTCATGCGGGTACGAGCGCTCATGCGGGTACGAGCGCCCTTGCCCGCTGAGCCTGTCCACAAACGCTGTCGCCGCAGACCCGCCATGCCATGGCCCACGCGGCCGGACCCACCCCACGGCGGGGGTTGTTCCGACGGCGGTTCGAAGGGCCTCGCCAACCCGGATCAACACGGGCATACAGCAGCTGATTGGCTGCGGGGTAACGCCAATCTGACCGGTTCATGTAGACCCTGTGACGTGCCGGAACCGTGCTGTATCGTGTCCGGCCATGCGTCTGCTGGTGGGTCCCACATGTGCAGGAAAGTCCACGCTCATCGATCGCTGGAGCGAGTTCTTCCCGGGAAGTGATCCCGGCAAGGTCCACTTCGCCTTCGAGATCGGCGACCAGTCCGCAATACCGACCGGTGTCGATGACGTCGTGCACTACAACCTCCTTCGGGGCTACCGGCGTAAGGCACCGAAGGCGATCGGGACAAGTGTGAGTCCGCTGCTGCCCGAGTTCCTCGACGCCGCGGACGAGATCATCGTCGTGGGTGCCCCGCTGTCGGTGCTGGTGAAGCGCGGCGCGGGGCGGACGAACATCGAGCCCAACCACGAACAGCACGCGCACCGGCAGTTCAACAAGGAGTTCTGGGGCGGCGTACTCATGTCGCGCCATCTGGCGCAGGTCTTCGAGCACCTCGCCCTCGACCTGGACCGCTTGGGCAAACCCTGCCGCTACCTGTGCTCCAACGGTGACCTGCATGAGGACTTCCGGGAGTTGTCGCGCTGGGACTTTCCCCGGCTGGCTCTCGATGACGCGGAGGAGATGTGCAGGCGCGGGCATCCCGAGCCCGTCCTCGAGGTGAGCGAAACCTCTTACCAGGCTGACTATCGCGAAGGCTCCGCCAGGTCAGCACGCTCGGCAACCATGGCGCGGGCACTGCGGATGCCGGTGGACGGCAAGCGCGTGCTGGACATCGGATGCGCCGAGGGTGCCGCCGCGTTGAGCGCTCACCGGATGGGGGCGAAGGTCACGGCGATCGAGCCGTGGGGGCGCAGGTTCGAGCAGGCGAAGGCGATCGCGAAGGCATTGGACAGCAAGATCGACCTGCGCAACGTCACCCTGGACGGCCTTTCCGAGCCACCGAACTCCTTCCACGTCGTCCTTGCCCTCAACGTCATTCACCACCAACCGGATCCGTTCGCGTTCGTCCAGCGCGTGGCCGACCTCGCGTCGTCCCACCTGGTGCTGGAATATCCGGGCATCAACGACCGCAGGTTCAGGTCGACGTTCGACCACGAGGGTGACCTGCCGGAGGAGCTTCCGCTGATCGGCGTGAGCACCGTGAAGCAGGACCAGACCTTCGTCTTCAACCCGGCCAGTCTTGAGAGGTACCTGCTCGACACCCTGGCCATCTTCGGCAAGCACGAACTCATTCCTTCGCCGAAACCGAACCGGTGGATCTCTGTCTTCTCGCAGAAGAGGCCTTCGGCACGAGGGAAGGCGGGACAGGACTCACGCCCGGACTCGGAGTCCGCAACGCGCGCCGATGAGGTCATCCAACTCAAGAATGCCCTGCGCAAGATGCAGCGGAGCCGGTCGTGGCGCCTGACCGCCCCACTGCGCCAGGCCAAGACCGGCCTGCGCCGAGTCAAGCGCCGGTTGGGGTGAGCCCTGCCGTCACGGCAGATAGAACCTACCGTGACGGTAGCTATGCCCAACCGTCACGGTACATGGCCTCACCATGACGGTAGCTAGGCTCCACCGTCACGGCAGGACAGGCTCCCGCGTCAGGTCATGTAACCCCATGAGCGGGCGTACGGTCTGACTTCTTCGGGAACTTCCTCGGGGTCGGGGAGCGGACGACCTTCCTGGATCCGGCCGCTGCGAATCTTGCTGCTCCAGTCGCCGATGAACGGCCGGAACTTGCCATGCTTGCTCTGGCCGTAGTCCAGCATGCGGGCATCCCACCGGATACCCAGGAACCGGCAGATCTCCTTCGTCACGCGCGCGGGGTCGTCGGTCAGGTCCTCGTACCGGACGACGAGCCCGGGTAGGGCCTGCTTCGCGGCCTCCACGCCCTTGAGGTAGGTCAGCGCCTCGTTGATCGTCGGCTCCAGCTCGCGGTCTGGCCTGGTCTCCATCAGTGACGCGACGATCGAGGCCGGATGGCGTAGCAGGAAGATGAAACGGGCGTTCGGCCAGCAGGTGGCCAACCGTTCGTACACGTTGGCGTTGCCGGGAGTCTTGTCCACGAAGATCCGCTTGCCACTGCGGGACAACTCGTGGTGCAGAACGCGATCCCATAGCAGGTGCTCCAGCTCGTCCTTGTCGATGCCGAGTTCCTTGAAGGCGATCTCGGCGTAGCGCTTCTCGAACTCCACCCGCAGGCAGCGAAGGTGGAGTTCGTGCGGGGCGCAGATGTCCGGGTGGGTGTTGAGAATCACCCGCAGCAGCGTCGAGCCGGACCGGACCGACGAGATCACGAACACCGGCGAGGGAACGAGCCGGCTCTCCGCCGGTGCCTTTGCGATCGGCTTGGGTGACCGCTGCCTCCACCGGGAGGACGCTCGGACCAACCTGCGGGCCCGCTTGGCCGTGTTGTACAGCCGTGGATGGCGCGCAAGCCGCGCCTTGAGCTCGCCCCGTAACTGCGGCGACGTCATGTGGTTTGCCTCGGCTTCCGCGTCTGTTCACCAACCTGACGGTCAAGGGATGGTAACGGTGATCACTGAAAAAGCCGAACCACGTAAGCGAGACGGCCAGATGCGGAACGTCCACATCGACTGGTGGTCACCGCATGACTACCCGGAGCGGGCCCTCGCCGGTCCGATGTGGTCTCGGCGGCTGACGGCTCACCTCTTCTCTGCGGCAGCGTGCCCCTCGCGCGTACGCGGAAGGGTTTGACACGATGGCGACCATGCCCACGTCGTTGACCCTCGCCGAGGCCCAGCGGCGTGCCCGGCTCGTGAACGTGCATGCGTACTCCGTCGATCTCGACTTCACCCGTGGCGAGGAGGTGTTCGGCTCCTCGACGGTGATCCGGTTCGGGTGTACCGAACCTGGTGCCGCGACCTTCGCCGAACTCCGGCCGGTCACGTTGCACAAGGCGGTGCTCAACGGTCGCGGACTGGATCCCGGCTCGCTGCGCGACGGCAGGCTGCCCCTCACCGACCTCGCGGGCAACAACGAGCTTCGCGTCGAGGCGGACATGCGCTACACCCGCACCGGCGAAGGCATGCACCGCTTCACCGATCCCGCCGACGGCGAGGTCTACGTCTACACGCAGTGCGCACCCGACGAGGCGCCGGGGGTCTTCGGTTGCTTCGACCAGCCCGACCTCAAGGCGTCCTTCGACATCGCCGTCACCGCACCAACGCACTGGACCGTGCTGAGCAACGGCGTGGCTGAGTCCAGCACCAACGGGCGTTGGAGTTTCGCGACGACCCCGCCGATCAGCACCTATCTGGCCGTCGTGGTCGGCGGTGCGCTGCATTCGGTGCGTACGGAACACGACGGTATCCCGCTCGGCCTGCACTGCCGGAAGTCGCTCGCACCTTCTCTCACAGCGGATTCCGAGGAGATCTTCGACATCACGAGGCGCAGCTTCGACCGGTACCACGAAACGTTCGCAGAGCGGTACGCCTTCGGCAAGTACGACCAGGCGTTCGTGCCCGAGCTCAACTGGGGTGCCGTCGAGAACCCTGCGTGTGTGACGTTCAGCGAGAACCACGTGTTCCGCGGCGCCGTCACCGACACCGAACGCCAGACCCGCGCCATCGTGATCGCGCACGAGCTGGCGCACATGTGGTTCGGCAACCTGGTCACGATGCGGTGGTGGGACGACCTGTGGCTCAACGAGTCGTTCGCCGAGTACATGGGCTACCAGGTGGTCACCGACACCGGTCTCATGCCCCATGCCTGGACCAGTTTCGCCGTTTCCCGCAAGCCCTGGGGATCCGACGCCGACCAGCGTGCCTCCACCCATCCCGTCGCGGCACAGCGCATCGACAACGTGGCCGACGCACTGGTGAACTTCGACGGCATCTCCTACGCCAAGGGCGCCTCCGCCTTACGGCAGCTGGTCGCCTGGGTCGGCGAGGAGGCCTTCCTCGCCGGCGTCAACGCACACTTCGCACGTCACCGCTTCGGCAACGCCGGGCTCGCCGACCTGGTTGACGCGCTCGCCCGGTCCAGTGGGCGTGACGTGCACGGGTGGACAGAGCGGTGGTTGCGGACGAGCGGCGTCGACACGATCCGCGCGGAGCTGACCGACCGGAACGGCACGGTGACCTCCGCCGACCTCATCCACACCGGAAGTGGTGGCGGCAAGGAGGGCTTACGCCCGCACCGGATCGTGGTCGGCGTGTACGACCTGGGAGAGGACCACGCCGGTGTGCGCCGGCTGGTGCGGCGCGAACGGTTCGAGTCGGACCTTGCCGCCGACCCGGTGCCGGAGCAGCGTGGCCAGGATGCGCTCCGGTCCGCCCTGACGCCGCTCGTGGGTGCGCGGCGTCCCGACCTGCTGGTCCTCAACGACGGCGATCGCAGCTACACGAAGGTACGCCTGAACGCTCGATCCTGGGCGACGGTCACGGAAGCGCTGTCCACCGTCGACGATGCGCTGACCCGGGCCCTGCTGTGGTCCATCGCCCGAGACATGGTGCGCGACGCAGAACTCCCGCCCGCCGAGTACATCAACCTCGTCGAAGCCCACCTCCCTGCCGAGCCCGTCGTCGCCATCGTCGAGGCCGTGCTGGCCTTCGCCCGGCACGAGGTCGCTGACCGTTACCTGGCACCGGACGGCCGCGCCGCCGCGCTGGGCACGCTGGCCGGCGCCTGCCGCGCCATTCTCCGACGTACGACTCTCCGGCGTGCGACTCTCCGGCGTGCGACTCTCCGGCGTACGACAGGGAACGACGAGTACGACGCCGGCGTAGGACTGGCCGCCCTCCGCGGGCTCATCGAGTCGGAGGAGACCGGCGGCGGTCTGGACGAACTCCAAGGCTGGCTCGCGAACGAACGGATCCCCGGTGGTCCCGCCCTGGATCCCGAACTGCGCTGGCTGCTGCTGCGGCAGCTCTGCATCGCCGGTGCGGCCGGTGAGCCCGAGATCGCGGCGGAGCTGGAACGAGATCCCAGCGGTGTCGGCCAGCAGCGGGCGACCACCTGCCGCGCTGCTCTTCCGGACGGTGCGGCGAAGGAGCGCGCGTGGCGGCAACTGTTCGCCGACGGCGAGCTGTCCAAGCAGCTCCTCGACGCCACGGCGTCCGGCTTCTGGCAACCGAGCCAGCCGTCGTGGACGGCGGGCTTTGTCGAGCGGTACTTCGCCGAAATCCCGAAAGCCGGGCGCCTCGGCCAGGCGGTGGCCGCCGCGCTCGGCCACACGCTGTTTCCGGCCCACGCCGCGACGCCTGCGACCGTACGCCTCGCCGAGGAGTGCCTGGCCCGTGACGACCTCACGCCCACGCTGCGGCGATTCCTCGGTGACCGGCTCGACGATCTGCGCCGCGCCGTCCGGGTCCGCGCCGACAACGCACCGGAGGCCAGCTGATGTCCCTCGCCGGTCGGGTGGAGCAACCCGTCCTTGACAGCCGCGTGCTCGCCTCGAATCTCCCTTCGGCGGCTCGCAGTATGTGAACTCCTCGGCTCTTGGCGACTACGAGACCTACCTCTGTGACGAGATCATCTCCTACGTCGACAGCCACTACCGAACGCTCGCCGACGCCGCACATCGCGGTATCACCGGCAAGAGCAGTGGCGGCTACGGCGCGATGGTCCAGTCGATGCGCCATCCCGAACTCTTCGGCGCGGCGGCCTCGCACAGCGGCGACATCTACTTCGAGCTCGGCTATCTCCCCGATCTCGCCAAGCTGCACGCGAACCTGCAACGTTTCGGCGGCCTCGACGGCTACATCGAGAAGATTCCGGCGATCAACCCGAAGACACATGATCCGTTCTTCTCCGTACTCGGCATGCTCTGCTATGGCGCGGCCTTCGCGCCGAACCCCGAAGCCCACCGTGGTTTCGACCTGCCGATCGACCTGGAGACCGGTGCGCTACGCCAGGACGTCTGGAAGCGCTGGCTGGCGTGGGATCCGGTCCGGCTCATCGACCGGCCCGAGTACCAGCGGGCGTGGCGCGGGCTTCGCCACCTCTACCTCGACGTCGGGTTGTGGGACGAGCTGAACTTCCAGATCGGTACGCGGGTAATGGCGGGAAAGCTTGCCGAGCTGGGAATCCCGGCCGAAGTGGAGTACTTCGACGACGGCCCACATGGACGTGTCCTACCGCTACGACATCTCCCTCCCACGCCTGGAGGCGGCCCTCCGCGCCTAGTCCGCTGCCTTCGACGGATAACCGCCTTACGCCCAGCGGTCCTCTGCTGTCAGCGGATCCGATGGACAGTGTGTCCGCCGGTCGTCAACCCTTGCCTCCATGTCACAGGGCGAGGGCCGACGTCACGGCTCCCTTCTTCGCCACCATGACTTTCGGCTCGCCTGGTGCGCCCATGCCGTGAGCCTGACCGGCACGGCTGTGACAAGAGTGGCGCTCCCACTGGTCGCGATCGACACCCTGGCCGCCTCGCCGTTCGAGGTCGGGGTGTTGGCAGCGATGACCTGGCTGCCGCAACTTCTCCTCTGCCTACCGGCAGGCGTGTGGGTTGACCGTGTGCGCCGGCGACCGACGATGGTGGTCGCCGATCTGGGACAGGCGCTCCTCGTGTCGCTGGTACCGCTGGCCGCGTGGGCTGGGCTGCTCCAGTTGTGGTTGTTGTATGCCGTCGCGGCGACGACCGGTGCGCTGTCGATGCTGTTCGGACTGGGCTGGGCCGCCTACCTTCCGGCTTTGATCGGCCGCGACCGACTGGTAGAAGGCAACAGCACGCTCGAGGCGACGCGCACCGTTGTCGGTATCGGCGGTCCTGGGCTGGGCGGCCTCCTCGTCCAGGCGATGACCGCGCCGTTGGCGCTCATCGCCGATGCCGCCAGCTTCGTCCTTTCCGCGCTCGGGCTCGCCCGGATCCGGGTCACTGAGCCCGAACCTCTCCCACCGGACCGCGCGGCGCTCGCCCAGCTTGGTCAAGGATTCCGCTTCCTTGTGGCACGTCCGATCGCCGGCGTCTTCGTGGTGTTCTTCACACTCGCTGCGGTGGTGGTCACGGCCCAGCAGGCCCTGCTGGTGATCTTTCTCGTTCGTTCCGTCGGGTTGTCGCCGATCTCCATCGGTACCTTGCTGGCGCTAAGCGGAGTCGGGGGGTTCGTCGGCGCTCTGCTCACTCCCCGCCTCTCCACGCTCCTCGGCACCGGGCGCGCGATCTGGCTGGCGATCGGGATCACGTTTCCGTTCGGTCTGCTCATCCCGCTGACCCGACCCGGGCTCGGCCTCGCGAGCTACGTCATTGGCGCCGGTGTCCTCGCGGCCGGAATCGCCGCTACCAACATCATCGCTTTCAGCTTCCTGTTGACCATCACTCCCAGCGACCTCCTCGGCCGGGTGGCATCGGTCGCACGTGTGCTCCAGAACGCGGGTCACGTGCTCGGCGGTCTTGCTGGCGGTGCCCTCGGCGGCTGGCTCGGCGTACGACACGGCTTATGGGTGGTCATGGTCGCACTTGTCGCGGTGGCGGCGTTCGTCACCGCTTCGCCGTTGCGCCGTATCCGCGACCTCCCGACCTACCCGGAATGACCTGAGCCTGCGCTCGCCTTCGCCTTTCTCAGGTCGTTTGGCCGATGGAGCACGTTGGACGACCTTGAACGGCAGGTGTGGCGGCCGTTCAACCTCGCACTCCTCAGTCGTCGGCGTACTCGAAGAAGAGTCCGTGCTCGCCCTGCGCCACTTCCACCCGGTGGTGGTCGCCCCGGTCCGTCGTCGAGTAGCAGTAGAAGCCGGTACGTCCCATCGGCACCAGCTTCTTCTCCGGGATGCCGTCGTCGCAGCGCAGGTCGGTGGCGCCGGTCGGACTCGCGTCGCGCCAGAAACCGGCGAATGCCCCCTCCCGGGTCAGGATCGCTTTCTCGCTCTTCGCGTCCCACTGGAAAACTGCCATGCCGAGGCCCGTGGTGACGTCGGTGATGGAGACCGTGTACGGAACGTCGATCCCGTCATAGGTGACGGTGCAGCCAAAGTCCTGTGCGCTGTCCGGTACCTCGGCGAGCTCGCACTCGACGCTTGTCTGCCGGGTGACGCCGGCTCCCTCGATCACCTTCCGCTGCAGGTCGTACGCAATCTCGGCCATGCCGCCGTTCTCGGGCTCCGGAACAGCCGGAGACGGTTCCGCCGTACCGGTGGCGGGTTTCGACACTGCCACTCCCTGGTTGGCCCACGGGTCGCGGATCTCGAACCAGTAGAAGGCGGCCGCGGCCAGTACGACGAACACGACCAAACCGAGGCAGCCCTCGGCCGACGGCGCGCCAGTTGACCTGACCTTCGGCACGCGGCTGGCACCAGGCGTCGGACTGGACACGCACTTCACCCCCGTGGGAACCCCCGGCGTCGGCTGCCGGGGCCGGATCACCCGTGACAGGCAGCAATGCTCGACAGGTGGGTGAGGCAGTTCAAGCCATCCCGGCGCCCGCGCGGCGAGGACGGCCCTGAAATCAGCGCTCTCAGGGACCGCGACGTCCGAGCAGGTGTGCGCCCAACGGGGTGAGGGTGTGAACGACGGTGTTGACGACCCGGCGGCTGGCGATGAGGCCGGCTTCGCGGAGTACGGCAGTGTGGTGGCTGATAGTTGCCGGTGACACGCCCACGTGCGAGGCAAGGCGCTTCGTGGGGCGTCCGTCCCCGATGGCGAGCAGCACCGCCGCGCGGGTCGCGCCGAGCAGGTTCTCCAGTGCCTCTTGGCTCCACCCCGCCGGCCGAGTGAGTGCCCCGGCCTGCGTGGGCACGACCGCGGGCGCCAGGGCCGTCCCGTACGCCGCGGCCGGGTAGACGAGGACCGGCTGCATGTCCGAGTCGACCAGCGCAACCGGGAAGCGGTCGCAGAAGTACGACGGGATCAGGACCAGGCCGCGGCCGTCGAGCCGTACGGTGAGCTCGCGGGGATAGGCCGCCAGAAGCGTGGGTTCCTGCCAGCGGGCAAGGGGCCAGAGGCTGGCCAGCAACCCGTTGACGCCGCCGTCGGCCAGGCTCTGCGTGCGCACCGCACGGTCGGCGTCGATGCAGACCGAGAGCGGTTCCATCGACGGCGCGAGCGCGACGTCGTAGTAGGACCGCAGCGCACGCCCCAGCGAGTGGCGCATGGCGCGGTCTCCGGCAGCGAGTTTCTTCGCCCAGCCAGGCACGGCGGTCCGGGACGCCATGATGGCGAACTGCTCCGCCATCGTGGCTGACGGCGTGCTCACCACCGCATCGATTCCGGCGTCCACACCTTCCGCGGCCTCACCGGGGGTGAGAAAGTCCGGGAAGTACGTCGCCACAGGGGCGAGCGGGAACAGCAACCTTCTCACCTCGGCGGCGATCCCGCGCTCACCCACCTGCCGGGCGACCTGGGCCCGCCACCTCTGGTGCCGAGCCGGGGATCTGCGGCTCTGCAGCACGTGCAGGCTGAGGACCAGTTCCCACAGGGGATCCGGCGCTGACGCGACCCGGGTGCGAGCGACGTCGGCAGCCGTGAAGTGGATCTTCAGCACATCCACATGGTGACTCACGGCAGGCACTTTGTGGACATATCGTCGCCCGCCGGCCCGAACGGTGGGACAGCGGCCGGCTCACCTGGGTGGCGCCACCCGCTCACCTCTCACCCACACCGACGACACCAGTGGGACGCCTGGACGGTAGGCGAGGTAGTCGTAGGTCGGCGCCTCGAGCACCACCAGATCCGCCGGCCGGCCGGGCGTGAGCGCACCGACATCCGTACGCCGCAGTGCCCTCGCCCCACCCGCGGTCGCCGCCCACAACGCCTCGGCCGGGGTCATCCGCATCTCGCGTACGGCGAGGGCGAGACAGAACGCCATGCTCGAGGTGTACGACGAACCCGGATTGCAGTCGGTCGCCAGGGCGAGGACCACACCCGCGTCGAGGAGTCGGCGCGCGTCCGGATACGGCGTACGGGTGGAGAACTCCACGCCTGGAAGGAGAGTCGCCACGGTGCCCGAGTCGGCGAGAGCCGCGACGTCCGCGTCGGACAGGTGGGTGCAGTGGTCGACCGAGGCGGCACCGACCTCGCAGCCCAACGCGACTCCGCCGCCGGGACCCAACTGGTTGGCGTGCAGCCTCGGCATCAGACCGCGCGCCATGCCCGCCCGCAGAACCTCGCGGGCCTGGTCGACATCGAATGCGCCTCGCTCGCAGAACACGTCGATCCACCGGGCGTGTGGCGCGCACGCCTCCAGCATGGCGCCGGTGACGAGATCGACGTACGCATCCGGCCGGCCGGCGAACTCCGGCGGCACCACATGCGCGCCCAGGAACGTCGTCTCCGCCGTCAAGCGGCGCGCCAACCGCAGGGCACGGGCCTCGTCCTCGACGGTCAGCCCGTAGCCGGACTTCACCTCGACCGTCGTCGTGCCCTGCGTACGCATCTCCATGATCAACCGGGACGCGTTGCTGGCAAGGTCATCGTCGCTCGCGGCTCGCGTCGCCGCGACCGTCGACTGGATTCCGCCTGCCGTATAAGGGCGACCGGCCATCCGCGCCGCGAACTCCCCCACCCGGTCGCCGGCGAACATCAGGTGGGCGTGGCTGTCGACGAAGCCGGGAATGACGCACCGGCCGTCGAGGTCGATCCGTACGTCGCTCACCGGCGCGGAGGCCGATGGGCCGACCCAGACCACCCGCCCACCTGCCATGACGAGCGCCGCATCGGGCAGCGCTCCGAGTGCCGTCCCGTCGCCCATGGCCGGATCCATGGTGACGAGCAGCCCGATCCCGTCCAGCAGGGTCGACGTCGCCGCCGGCTCGGACACCATACGAGCCAGGTTAACGAGCGAGTGCGACGCGACAGGTCCGCGACCACGGGAATACTGAGCACCATGACCGCCGCCCCGGTGACCGTCGTTCCCGTCAGCCCATCGCCGCTCACCGAGGCCGAGGTGGTGGCGGTCGCCCGTTCCGACGCCCGCGTGGAGTTGACCCGCGAGGCGTGGACGGCGATCGCGGCCGGGCGGGCCGTGGTCGACGACCTGGCCACCTCCGACCGCCCTGCGTACGGCATCTCGACGGGTTTCGGTGCGCTCGCGACCCGCCACATCCCGCCTGACCGGCGGGCGCACCTGCAGCGCAGCCTGATCCGTTCGCACGCGGCGGGCACCGGCGCGGAGGTCGAACGCGAGGTCGTGCGGGCGATGATGCTGCTCCGCCTGCGGACGCTGGCCACGGGCCACACCGGCGTCCGCCCGGCGACCGCCAACACCCTGGCGGCCGTGCTGAACGCGGGGATCACGCCGGTGGTCCCGGAGTACGGCAGCCTCGGGTGCTCCGGCGACCTCGCCCCGCTCGCCCACGTCGCGCTCGCGCTCACCGGCGAGGGAGACGTGCGGACGAACGACGGTACCCAGCAACCGGCCGCCGAGGCACTCGCCGCTGCCGGCATCGAGCCGGTCGTCCTGGCCGAGAAGGAGGGTCTCGCCCTCATCAACGGCACCGACGGCATGCTCGGCATGCTGCTGCTGGCCTGCCACGACCTGGAGCGGCTCCTCGCAAGCGTCGATGTCGCGGCGGCCATGAGTGTGGAGGCGCTTCTCGGGACCGACCGGGTGCTCGCCGCCGACCTGCAGGAACTCCGTCCGCACCCCGGCCAGGCGGCGGCCGCGCGCCACATGCGGGACCTCCTCGCCGGGTCGGCGATCGTGGCGAGCCATGCCGGACCCGCCGACACCCGAGTGCAGGACGCGTACTCGCTGCGCTGCGCGCCCCAGGTCAACGGCGCCGCCCGCGACACGCTCGCTCACGCCCGGGCGGTGGCGGGCTACGAACTCGCCGCGGCCATCGACAACCCCGTCGTCCTGACCGACGGGGATGGTCGAGGCGGGCGCGTGCAGTCCAACGGCAACTTCCATGGCGCGCCGCTTGCGTACGTCCTCGACTTCCTCGCCATCGCGGTGGCCGACGTGGCGAGCATGTCCGAACGACGGACCGACCGGTTCCTCGACGTCGCCCGCAACCATGGGCTGCCGGCGTTCCTCGCGGACGATCCGGGGGTCGACTCGGGGCACATGCTGGCGCAGTACTCGGCGGCGGGGATCGTGAGCGAGCTGAAGCGGTTGGCGGTACCGGCGAGCGTCGACTCGATCCCGAGCTCGGCGATGCAGGAGGACCACGTGTCGATGGGCTGGTCGGCGGCACGGAAGCTGCGGCGGGCGCTCGACGGGTTGACCCGGGTGGTGGCGATCGAGCTGCTCACCGCGGCCCGTGGACTCGATCTCCGGGCGCCACTGCGCCCCGCGGCCGCGACCGATGCCGTACGCCGAGCACTGCGCGAGCGGGTGCCCGGCCCCGGTCCTGACCGCCAGCTGTCGGTCGAGATCGAGGTCGCGGTGGATTTCGTCCGTTCCGGAGCCGTTCTCGCCGCCGCGGACTCGGTCGCCCCTGGATGAGGGCGGCCCCTGCGCCAAAACAGAAGCTCGGCCCAAAGGTGTCCGACCCCGTGAGCGGGTAGACCGAAAGAACGGAAGACCGGTGGGGCGATAACCCTGAGACGGACATACGAGGGCGGTGGGACGCATGCACGAGACGTCGACGAGCGTGCCGAGGACGGTGACCGCGCCACGCGGCGCGACCCTGCACGCCCGCGGCTGGCCGCAGGAAGCCGCCCTGCGGATGCTGCAGAACAACCTCGACCCCGAGGTCGCCGAGCATCCCGACGAACTGGTCGTCTACGGCGGCACCGGCAAGGCGGCCCGCGACTGGGCCAGCTTCGACGCCATGGTCCGCGCCCTGGAGTGGCTCACCGACGACGAGACCCTGCTGGTGCAGTCGGGCAAGCCGGTCGGCATCCTCCGTACGCACGAATGGGCCCCGCGGGTCCTGCTCGCGAACTCGAACCTGGTGCCCGACTGGGCGAACTGGGAGGAGTTTCGCCGGCTGGAGGCCGCGGGCCTCACGATGTACGGCCAGATGACCGCTGGTTCGTGGATCTACATCGGCACCCAGGGCATCCTGCAGGGCACGTACGAAACGTTCTCGGCGGTGGGTGCCAGGCTGGCCGAGAAGGGGGTCGGACACGGCGTCGACGCGCTGGCCGGGCCCCTCGCGGGCACGCTGACCCTCACCGCCGGGCTTGGCGGCATGGGCGGAGCGCAGCCGCTTGCCGTCACCTTGAACGGTGGAGCCGTCATCTGCGTCGAGTGCGACCCGTCGCGAATCCAGCGCCGCCTGGACCACCGCTACCTCGACGTCCAGGCCGACTCGCTCGACCATGCGCTGGAGCTGGCCGAGGAGGCGACCCGGATCCGCAAGCCGCTCTCCATCGGAGTCCTCGGCAACGCCGCCGAGATGGTGCCGGCGATGCTCGAGATGGGTGCGCCGGTCGACGTCGTGACCGACCAGACATCCGCGCATGACCCGCTGGCGTACCTCCCGCTGGGTGTCGCCTTCGAGGACTGGGCAGACGTACGCCAGAAGGATCCCGCCGGCCTGGTCGAGCGCGCCCGAGAGTCCATGGCCCGCCATGTCGATGCGATGGTCGGCTTCCTCGACGGGGGCGCGGAGGTGTTCGAGTACGGCAACTCGATCCGGGACGAAGCCCGCAAGGGCGGGAGTACGCGGGCGTTCGAGTTCCCGGGCTTCGTTCCTGCCTACATCCGGCCGCTCTTCTGCGAGGGCAAGGGCCCGTTCCGCTGGGTGGCGCTCTCCGGCGACCCGGCCGACATCGCCAGGACCGATGCCGCGGTGCTCGAGATGTTCCCGCACGACGCCGCACTGGACCGCTGGCTGACACACGCGAGGCTACGAGTGAAGTTCCAGGGCCTGCCGGCGCGGATCTGCTGGCTGGGGTACGGCCAGCGCGACCAGGCGGGCGTGCGGTTCAACGAGATGGTGGCCTCGGGCGAGCTCAAGGCGCCGATCGTCATCGGCCGCGACCATCTGGACTGCGGTTCCGTCGCCTCGCCGTACCGCGAAACTGAAGGCATGCTCGACGGCTCCGACGCGATCGCGGACTGGCCGCTGCTCAACGCGATGACGAACGTCGCGTCCGGTGCGTCCTGGGTGTCGATCCACCACGGCGGCGGGGTCGGCATCGGGCGGTCGATCCACGCCGGCCAGGTGTGCGTCGCCGACGGAACCGCGCTCGCGGGAAAGAAGATCGAGCGGGTCCTCACCAACGATCCGGCGACCGGGGTGCTCCGCCACGTCGACGCCGGATACCCCGAAGCCGAACGGGTCGCCGAGGCGCGAGGACTGCCGATCCCGACCCGCGACCACGGGCGGACCGAGGATGACGCGCTGTGAGGTCGACGTCGTTCGAGGCGATGTGGAAAGACCTGGCCGCGCTCGGCCGCGACCCCCGCACGGGCGGATATCGCCGGTACGCCTGGACTCCCGCCCTCCGCGCCTGCGAATCCTGGTTCACCGACGAGGCCGGGAGGCGTGGCTTGACACTCGAGGCCGACGGCAACGGCAACGCCGTCGCCTGGTGGCGCCCAGGCCCGCTGCGGCTGGAAGGCGGCGTGATCACCGGCAGCCACCTCGACTCCGTACCCGATGGCGGTGCGTACGACGGACCCCTCGGTGTGGTTTCCGCGCTCGCCGCGGTGGATGTGCTGTGCGAGCGCGGTGTCCGGCCTTCGCGGCCGCTCGGCATCGCCGTCTTCATCGAGGAGGAGGGTGCGCGTTTCGGCCTGTCCTGCCTGGGTTCCCGGCTCATGACCGGAGCACTCGCAGCCGACCAGGCGAACCTGCTGCGCGACGCCGACGGCACCCAGCTCCCCGAGGCGGTCGCGGCCATGGGCCTCGAACCCCGGTTCGGACCGTCACTCGACCTGCTGTGCGATCCGGTGGCGTTCGTCGAGCTGCACATCGAACAGGGTCGCGCCCTGGCCGACCTCGACGCCCCAGTCGGCCTCGCCACCGGGATCTGGCCACACGGTCGATGGCGGTTCACCTTCACCGGCGAGGCCAACCATGCTGGTACGACCCGGATGGCGGACCGGCGCGACCCGATGCTGACCTACGCCATGACCGCCCTCGCCGCCAACAAGCGCGCCCGGCTCGCCGAAACTGGGACCGGTGAAGGTTCCGGCGCGAGGGCGACCTTCGGCAGGGTCGAGGTCGCGCCGAACGGCGTCAACGCCATCGCCGGGACAGTCACCGCCTGGCTCGACGCCCGCGCCGCCGACGAGACCGCTCTCCAGTCACTCGTCGACGACATCATGCGACAGGCTCACGACCGGGCAGCGCGGGACGGCACCACGCTCGCCGTGGTTGCCGAGTCCGTCACGCCGGCTGTGGCCTTCGACGAGAGACTGCGTGCGCGGCTCGTCCGACGGCTCGGCGACCTGCCCATGCTGCCGACCCAGGCCGGCCACGACGCCGGCATCCTCGCCACAGCGGGCGTTCCCGCCGCGATGCTCTTCGTACGCAATCCGACGGGTGTGTCGCACTCTCCCACGGAGTACGCCGACCCGGCCGACTGCCTCGCCGGCGTCCACGCGTTGGCCGACGCCCTCGAGGAGCTCCTCACCTGATGCGTCGCGGCGGTCACCCTCAACCAGCAGGCCCGGCCGTGCTCTCCCGCACCTTCAGTGCGAACTCCACGTGGACCTCGCGAGGTGGCGGCGGCGTGCGGTTGCTCACCCGCTGTTCCAGCAGATCGACGGCGATCTCCGCGATGGCGCGCTTGTCCGGCGAGATCGTGGTCAGCGAGGGGGTGGAGATCCGTCCGTACGGAATGTCGTCGTGTCCCACGATTGCGATGTCGTGGGGTACGCGGAGCCCGCGCCGGTGGATGGTCCGCAACGCGCCCAGCGCCAGGAGGTCGGTGAAACAGAAGACCGCGTCGGGCGGATCACCGAGGTCGAGCAACTCCTCCATGGCGGCCGCTCCCGCCTCGCCGACGTAACGCGTCGTCTGTCGGATGAGGTCCGGCTCGACCGGCAACCCTGCCTCGGTCAACGCCTGCTGGTAACCCTCCAGCCGCTGCCTGGATGCGCCGCGTGCCCCGCTGCCCTTGGCACCGATCGCGGCCACGCGCCGGCGACCGAGATCGAGCAGGTGCGTGGTCGCCGTTCGCGCCGCCGCCACGTTGTCGATCGACACGTGGTCGAACATCCCGTCGTAGATGACCTCACCCAGCAGCACCATCGGAGTCGCATCGGTCCGCCGGCGTAGCGCAGCCGCGCTGGTCCGGCTCGGGCTGAAGAGCAGTCCGTCGATACGCCGGGACAGGTCGCCGTCGAGGATCCGCTGCTCGTCCGTCCGGTCGCTCATGGTCTGCTCGATCAGCACCACCCACGACCGGCGCTGTGCCACGTCGACGACGTGCCGGGCGAGCTCGCTGAAGTACGGCATGTCGAGCTGCGAGATCACCAGCGCGATGATGCCCGTCCGGCCCTGGGCGAGGTTGCGGGCAGACAGGTTGGGACGGTAGCCGAGCTCACTGATCGCCTCGAGGACCCGCGACCGGGTGTGTTCGGCCACGAACGGGAACTCGTTGATGACGTTGGAGACCGTCTTCTTCGACACCCCGGCTCGCGCGGCGACGTCGGCGAGCCGAGGCCTGCCCGCCGCCCGGTTCACGTCCATCCGTCCCACCGCCTCTCTGTTCCGTCCACCGGTCGGGTCCACGCCCATCTGCCCGGTCGGGTCCACGTCCATCGGCCGGTCGTGTCCAATCTTGGCAGACGACGTCTTTACACCGGTGTTTACACCGGTGTAAAACTGGTGCGACATCGAGGAGGTCGCCATGACGAATCCACCAGATGTCCAGCCCGGTCACCGCCCGGGGGTAACCAGGCGACGTCTCCTGGCAACCGCCGGGATGGGTCTGGCGGCGTCTTCGTTGCCCGGGTGCGACCTGTTGAGCACCGATCCGGGCGGCAGGTCGCCCCGGGGCACCGCCCGGGGCAAGGGCAAGGAAGCACCTGAGCTCGCCGCGCAGGTCAAGCAGGGCCGCCTTCCCGCGGTCAAGGAGCGCCTGCCGGCCACCCCGATGGTCATCACACCGCTCGAGGAGACGGGCAGGTACGGCGGACAGCTCAACCTGCTCGGCCTGGCTGAGACCGTCGATGTCAACACGACGCTCGGCTATGAGAACCTCGTGCGCTGGAAGCCCGGCGTCGACACCGACCTCACCGCGGACCAGGTGATCCCCAACGTGGCGGAGAAGGTCGAGGCCAGCGCCGACGGTGCGGAGTACACCTTCACGCTCCGCAGGGGCATGCGATGGTCCGACGGCAGGCCGTTCGGCGCCGACGACATCCTCTTCTGGTACGAAGCTGTCGCGTCGAACCGCGAGCTGACGCCCATCCCGATCGACTGGCTGGTCATCGACGGCGAACCGTTCACCGTCGAGAAGGTCGACGACCACACCGTGGTGTTCCGCTTCCCCCAGCCCAACGGGCTGTTCATGGTCAACCTCGCGACCCAGCGTGGGACGGTCATCACCGACTTCCCGGCCCACTACATGAAGCAGTTCCACCCCGACCATGTGGCCGACATCGACGACGTGGTGAAGGGATCTGACAGCGACACCTGGATCGACCTCTTCCTGTCCAAGGCCAACCGGGCGGAGAATCCCGAGCGGCCAGTCATCGACGCCTGGCGGCTCACCTCCGCGATCAGCGACTCGGGGCGTCCGGTCGCGGAGCGGAATCCGTACTACTGGAAGGTCGACCAGGACGGACGCCAGCTGCCCTATCTCGACAGCGTCGCGTTCGACCTGGTGCAGGACCCGGAGACCGCCGTCCTCAAGGCGACCAACGGTGACTTCCATCTCGTCGACGTCGGCATCAACCAGATCCGCAACAAGCCGGTGTTCGCCCGCAGCCGGGACAAGGCGGGCTACGACTTCTTCGAGACGATTCCGCAACAGATGAACCAGATGATCCTCATGGTGAACCTCACCCACAAGGATCCGGCGTTGCGGGAGATCTTCGCCAACAGGGACTTCCGGATCGGGCTCTCTCACGCGATCAACCGCCAGGAGATCATCAACGCGGTGTTCCAGCGCCAGGGTGAGCCGTGGCAGGCGGCGCCGCGACCGGAGTCGCCGTACTACAACGAGAAACTCGCCAAGCAGTACACCGAGTACGACCTCGATGTCGCGAACGACTTCCTCGACAAGGTGCTGCCCGACAAGGACACGGGCGGCATCCGGCTCCGCCCGGACGGCGAGAAACTGTTCTTCCAGGTCGAGGTCACGACCAGCTTCCCCGACCTGATCGACGCCCTTGAACTCGTGCGCGCACACTGGCGCAAGGTCGGCATCGACATGAGAGTCAAGAGCGAGGACCAGTCCCTCTTCTTCGAACGCATGGAAGCCAACGCCCATGACGCCTGTGTCTGGATCGGCGGCGGCGGACTTGGCGCCACGATGGATCCCTTCTACTACATGCCGTACAACTTCAACACCCGCTACGCGATGTCGTGGTACTACTGGTACTTCGACCCCGACGACAAGCGCGCGGAGGAGCCGCCTCCCGAGACCAGGCGGCAGATCGCGATGTACCGGGAGATGCTGAGCACCGGCGACCAGCAGCGTCAGCATGACCTGATGACGCAGATCATGGACATCGCCGTCGAGCAGTTCTACTGCATGGGGATCGCGCTGCGGAAACGCGAGTACGGCATCGTCGCGAACGACCTGCGAAACACCGCGAAGGTGGCGGTCACCGGCTGGCTGCACGCCAACCTGATGCCGGAGAATCCGCAGACCTACTACTTCGCCGAGCAGTGAGGGCGCTATGACGCCGCAGCCACCGAACATCCTTCTCCTGTGCACCGACCAGCAACGCTTCGACGCGCTTCGGGCGTACGGGAACGACCAGATCGACACGCCGAACCTCGACCGGCTGGCCGCTGCGGGGGTGCTGTTCGAGAACTGCTACGTACAGAACCCGGTGTGCGGGCCGTCGCGCGCCAGCCTGATGACGGGACGCTATGTGCACGCGCACGGCCTGTGGGCCAACGGTGTGGCGCCCCCGGAGCACGAACGGATGTTCACCAACGACCTCGCCGACGCCGGCTACGACTGCGGGCTCGTCGGGAAGTTCCACCTCGCGGCGTGTGCGGGCGGGCGGACGGAGCCGCGGCGGGACGACGGCTTCCGGGTGTTCCGCTGGGCGCACGATCCCTACCCCGGTTCGTCGGAGAACGCCTACCACCGCTGGCTGCGGGCGTTCCGTCCCGATCTGTATGACGCGGCCGTCGATCCCGGGTCGCCGGTCACGTTCGACACGATGCCCACCGAGGCGCACTACAGCCACTGGATCGGCGACGAGACGATCTCCTTCCTGCGCTCGGATCGCCTGCGGGACAGGCCGTTCTGCTTCGTCGCGAACTTCTTCGATCCGCACCACGGCTTCGGCGCGCCGAAGGAGTACACCGACCGCTACGACCCGCAGGCGTTGTCGCGCCCGGTCACCACACCCGACGAACTCGCCGGCAAGCCGCCGATCTTCACCGAGGCGTCGGCGAAGTCCTACGGCGGCCACGCGAAGGGCTATGTCGAGTACACCGAGGACGAACTCCAGGAGACCAAGGCCGCCTACTACGCGATGGTGAGCCTCGTCGACGCCGAGGTGGGCCGGATCCTCGCCACGCTTGACGAAGAGGGACTCGCGGAGAACACGCTCGTCATCTTCACCAGTGACCATGGCGAGATGCTCGGCGACCACCAGCTGATGCTCAAAGGGCCGATGATGTACGACTGTGCGGTCCGGGTCCCGCTGCTGATGCGCTGGACCGGCGTGCTCCCAGCAGGCGTACGTAGGAGCGAGCTGGTGCAGTGGATCGACCTCGGCGCGACGGTGCTCGACGCGGCCGGACTCCCGCCCCTTCCACGAGGGCAGGGCGCGAGCCTGCTGGATCTGGCGCGCGGCGAGGAGGACGCGTGGCAACGCGACTGGGCGCTGAGTGAGTACCGCGACAGCGGTCATCCGTACGATCCGGCCGTCCACACGACGATGCTGCGGCACGACCGCTGGAAGCTCGTCGTCCACCATGGCGAGCCCGCCACCGCCCGTGCCCGCACGGGTGAACTCTACGATCTCGTCGCCGATCCGCACGAACTCACCAACCTGTGGGACGACCCGGAACGCGCGCCCGTACGCCTTGCCCTGCAGGAGAAACTGCTCGACGTGCTCGTGGCGACCGAGGATCGAAGCCAACCGCGCGAGGCGTACTGGTGAGGGTCCGGAGATCGAGACGCCCGAGACCGGGAGGCCGGGGACCGGCAGCGCCGATGACGAGCGTTCGGACGACGAGGAGTCGCACATGAGGACGGCCGCAACGCCGAACGTCCTGCTGGTGATGACCGACCAGCACCGCGCAGACTTCACGCGAGGTGCGGGTTTCGCTCTCGACACCATGCCCTTCCTCGATGCCCTCGCCGCCTCCGGCACACGCCTCCGCAACGCCTACACCACCGCTCCGGCGTGCGTACCGGCGCGGACCAGCCTGCTCACCGGGCGCTTTCCGTCCGCCCACCGGGTACGCCAGAACTCCGCGGTGCGCGAGGTGGTCCGTGGCGCCGATCTGCTCGACGTGCTCGACGATGCGGACTACTCGCTGCACTTCGCCGGCAAGACGCATATGTACCGCGCGAAGGAGGACTTCGACTCCTTCGCGGGCCCGTACTGGCACGAACGTGGGCCGGACGAGACCGACGCGCAGCGGGACTTCTCGACATGGCTGCGGTCGATCGACCACGGGCCGAGCCTGGAACCCACGCCGTTTCCGCTCGAGTGCCAGTATCCGTACCGCATCGTCTCCGATGCCATCGCGGGCCTGAAGAAGCGCGACCCGGATCGTCCGTTCTTCAGTTGGGTGTCGTTTCCCGAACCCCACAACCCCTATCAGGCGCCCGAACCGTACTTCTCGCTGTTCGACGAGGCCGACGTGCCGGATCGTGCGTGCGGCCCCGAGGCGGCCGAGGCGAAGGGCGGTACGTACCGCTGGCTGCGGGAACTCCTGGAGGAGAAGCGGCCCGGCTACGACCGACTCTGGCGCCGTTATCGCGCGACCTACTGCGGCATGTTGCGGCTCATCGACGACCAGATCCGCCGCCTGGTGGACTTCCTCGACGACGAAGGGCTCGCCCACAACACCCTGGTCGTGTTCGTCGCCGACCACGGCGACTACGTGGGTGACTACGGCCTGCAGCGCAAGGGCGCCGGCATGCCGGATGTGCTGATGCGGATCCCGTTCGTCGTGGCCGGTCCGGGCATCGTCACGCGCGACAACGCCACCGATCAGGTATCCCTTGCCGACCTGTTTCCCACGCTGTGCGAGGCGATCGGGCGGGACATCCCCTTTGGCGTGCAGGGGCGGAGCCTGTGGCCGATGCTGACCGGTGGCGACTATCCGGCCGAGGAGTTCGCGAGCGTCTATGCCGAACGCGGATTCGGTGGCCTGCCGTACGACGCGGACGCGCGGCCACCGTTGCATTTCGCGTACGAGGGAACGATGTACGACGAGCTCAACAGCGTCACGCAGAGCGGCACGACCCGGATGCTGCGGCAGGGGCGTTGGAAGCTGCTCTACGACGTGACGGGCCGTGGGGAGCTGTACGACCTGGCCGAGGACCCGGCCGAACTGCACAACCGGTGGGCCGATCCGGCCGTTCGCGACGTCCGCGCCGACCTCACCGAGCGGCTGCTGTGGTGGTCGACCCGGGTGGTCGACGACCTGCCGCGCGCCGCGTACGAACCCCTCCGCACCACCCACAACTACGCCACCCGTTGGCCATGACGGCCACTTACATCGAGGCGCCTTGACGTCGGCGCGCGGTCTTCCTAGCCTCAGAAACCGATTTCTCAGTCGTGGGAGAACCCGCAGCGTCGAGCCGGAGGGCGTCACATGGGTCCCGAGTTCACCCGTCGCAGCGTTCTGGCTGGCAGCGCTGCTTTGTTGGGCGCCAACCTGCTGGCGGACCCGACCCAGGCGTTCGCCGCCCTCGCGGCCGGCGAGGAGGACAGCCACGAGCTGTGGCTGCGCTATCGGCTGGTCAGTTCTTCCACGCTGCTGAACGCGTACCGGCGAACGCTGACGCACGTCGTCAGTGCCGGTGGTGGGGCCGTTCTGCGTTCTGCGGTTGATGAACTGCGGCGCGGTGTGTCGGGCTTGACCGGGCGGGAGGTGCCGGAGGAGGACGAACCCGTTCGCGACGGCGCGGTGATCGTGGGTACGCCGGAGTCCTCCGCTCTCATCGCGCAGCACGTCGACGCCGCTGAGCTGGCCGGGTTGGGCCCGGAAGGCTACGTACTCCGACGACGCCAGGTGAACGGACTCGACGCGATTCTCGTGGCGAGCAACGGCGACCGTGGCGTGCTCTACGGCGCGTTCCACCTGCTGCGGCTCGTTCAGACCCACCAGCGCCTCGACGCCCTCGACATCGGCGAGCGGCCGGTCAACCAACTCCGCCTGGCCAACCACTGGGACAACCTCGACCGCAGCGTCGAACGCGGATACGCCGGACCTTCGATCTTCCACTGGGACGAGCTGCCGACCGTCCTGCCGCACTACGTCGACTACGCCCGCGCGCTCGCGTCGGTCGGCATGAACGGCACGGTGGTCAACAACGTCAACGCCAACCCGGAGTTTCTCTCCACCGAGATGCTGGAGAAGCTGACCGGGCTGGCGGCGGTCCTGCAGGCATGGGGCGTCACGCTCTACCTCTCGGCGAACTTCGCCAGCCCGATCGTGCTGGGCGGGCTTTCGACGGCGGACCCGTTCGACGCGGACGTGCAGGCATGGTGGCGGGACAAGTCCCGCGAAGTCTACGACCTGATCCCCGACCTGGGCGGCTTCCTCGTCAAGGCCGACTCCGAGGGACAACCCGGCCCGCTCACCTACGGACGTACGCACGCCGACGGCGCCAACCTGCTGGCCGACGCGGTGCGGCCGTACGGCGGAATCGTCATGTGGCGGGCGTTCGTCCACGACTTCAACCCGCAGACGTGGGCCCACAAGTCGTACGAGACATTTACGCCGCTCGATGGAGAGTTCGCCGAGAACGTCGTTCTGCAGATCAAGAACGGGCCGATCGACTTCCAGGTCCGCGAGCCGGTGCATCCGTTGTTCGGCGCGCTGCCGCGCACGAACTCGATGCTCGAGTTGCAGATCACCCAGGAGTACACCGGTCAGTCCACCCATCTGTGTTACCTGGTGCCGATGTGGAAGGAGGTCTACGACTTCGACACCCACGCGACTGGCGACGGTCCGCTTGTCGCGGACATCATCGACGGGTCGGCGTACGGCTATGCACACAGCGGTGTCGCGGGCGTGATGAACGTCGGCTCCGACACCAACTGGACCGGCCACCACCTCGCCGCGGCCAACACGCACGGGTTCGGCCGCCTCGCGTGGAATCCCGGACTCGCGCCTGCCGAGATCGCCGAGGAGTGGGTACGCATGACCTTCGGCCTGGATCGCGATCTCGTTCAGGTCCTCACCCAGATGTTGCTGCGGTCATGGGAGATCTACGAGGCGTACACCTCGCCGTTGGGTGTCGGCTTCCTGATCGGCGGCGACCACTTCACTCCCGACCCGTGGGGCAACGTCCCGTGGCACCAGGCCGATGCCGAGGGAACCGGGTTCGACCGTACGGTGGCCACCGGCATCGGCTACACCGGCCTCTACCATCCTCCGGTGGCACGGATGTACGAGTCGCTGGCCACGTGTCCCGACGAGCTGCTCCTGTTCATGCATCACGTGCCGTACGGCCATCGCCTGCACTCCGGCAAGACCGTCATCCAGCACATCTACGACAGCCACTTCGACGGGCTGGACCAGGCGAGGCGGCTGCGTCAGCTGTGGAACGCAGTGGGGAGCCGGGTCGACGCCCGGCGCTATGCGGAGACGCTGGAGCGGTTCGACGGCCAGGTCGAGCAGGCCGTCTTGTGGCGGGATTCGGTCGTCGGCCTCTACTTCGAACAGGGCAAGGTCCTCGACGAGAAACGGGAATGGGTGCAGGTGCGGCCCGCCGAGACGACGGTGCTGCTCGGCGGCTGGCCGAACGTCCTGAAGCTCCGGGTCGGCAACGCCTCGGCGAAGCAGCGCGAGGTGACGGTGGGTGTCGCGGCGGCGCCCGGGTGGAGCAGCGGCACCGACACCGCGGCGCTGGCGTCGCGTGAGTTCGGCGTACTCGCGGTTCCAATCACGCCGCCGATCGCGCCCCAGATCGGCATGGTGCAGGCAGTTGTCGATGCGGGCGGCCTTCCGGTTCTCGGGCCGTCGACGCCGGTGATCACCGCTCCAGCCGGGCCGCACTGCGTACTCGCCCTCGACGCGGGATCCGTCTCCAGCCCGCTCCTTCCCGGCTATCGGCGGCTGTCGCCTTCCTCCGGGTGGGACGCGGCGGTCGGGTACGGCTGGGTGGGGGCGGCACCCCAGTCGCGGGACCGCGGCGGACCTGACACGCTGCGGCGGGACTTCGTCAACGACACGACCGCTCGGACGCTGCGTATCGCCTTACCAGCAGGCGTTCTCGATGCCTACGTCCTTGTCGGCGATGCGGGTGCCGGCTCCTGGCCCACGTTCGTTCGGGCCGACGGCGAGCTCATGGCCGAGAGCGTGTTCCTGGAGAACAACTCCTACGTCTGGCTGCGTTTCAGCCTGGACGGAGGAGCGGACGGGCGGGAGGTCGACCTGGAGTTTTCCGGCGCTCCTGACCAGCACTGGCATCTCAATGCGCTCGTCCTGCGTGATCCCGCCGCTTCGCCGCCGCGCGCCGGCGTGGGAGCTGTGGAGGCGACCTCGCCGATGTTCGGCGGCCAGGACTCCGCGGTGACGGTGGATGTGGTGAACCTGACCGACGCCGACATTGCGTTCGCCGCCCGCGTGGAAGTCCCTGAGGGCTGGTCGGCACAGGACGCGGTGGCCACCGTTCCGGCGGGCGCTGGCAGCGCCCTCGAGGTGACCGTCGTCGCTGCGGGGACGCCGGTGTTTGCGACCCTGCGGGTCGGGGTGACGGCCGATGGCGAGCCGGTCGGGGACGATCGGCTTGTCGACGTACTCGCGGTTCCATCTGGCGACGCCGCTCTTCTTGCCATCGACGCCGGGCCCGCGTCGGCGCCTCTGCTGGCGGGCTATCGACGGCTCTCACCGGACGACGAGTGGGATGGTGCCGCAGGTTATGGCTGGGTCGGTGCCGCGCCGCAGTCGCGGGACCGTGCCGTGCTCGATCCACTCCGCCGGGATTTCGTCAACGACGTGAACCCCCGGGT
Organism: Actinopolymorpha sp. B17G11; assembly: GCF_040196095.1. NCBI lineage: Bacteria > Bacillati > Actinomycetota > Actinomycetes > Propionibacteriales > Actinopolymorphaceae > Actinopolymorpha > Actinopolymorpha sp. B17G11. The sequence goes on along the minus strand of NZ_JBEFTW010000001.1, from coordinate 346,840 downwards.
GCTCCGGCTTTCGGTACCAACAGGCGAGTGCGACGTCTTCCTGCTCGTGGGCGACGGGACGCAGCCATCGCAGCCGACGTACGTCCGATCCGGGGGTGCGCTGGTGGGTGAGAGCGCGCCGCTGGGCGTGGGGGAATTCGCGTGGGTACGGTTCACGCTCGACGGCGGGCCATCTGGACGCGAGGTGGATCTGGAGCTGTCCGGTGTGCCAGCTGAACACTGGCGCCTCAACTCGCTGGTGATGATGAGCCGGTGAGTCGTTCGTCGTCTGTGACGACGGCAATGCGGCCTTGCCCGTAAGGCATCCTGGTACGACCCGCACGAGGCTGCGCGCTACCGGCCCTCGCGGCGGGCGCGGGCCCGGCGCTTGCCCTCATGCATCGCTTGGACGCGGGCGACGGGGATCGCACGCCCCTCCTCGACCAGTTCGGTGCTCAGGCGCTGTGGCTCGGGCATGTGGGCGGCCCACGGGTCGTCGTCGCCGAGCAACCCCGGGGCCGTACGCAGGGTGAAGTCGCCCGGCGTGATCCGGTCGAGGTCGTCCCAACCCACCGGGAACGAGACCGGGACGCCCGGCCGAAGGCGCGGACTGTACGCCGCCACCACCGTGGCCCCACCGGCCCGGGTCGAGTCGAGGAACACCTTGCCGCCACGATCCTCCCGGATGAACGCCGTCGTGGCGAGTGCCGGGTCGAGTCGTTCGGCCCGGACCGCGATGGCCCGCGTGGCAGCGGCGGCCTCCTCCGTGGTCGCCTGCTCGTCCAGCGGTACGAAGACGTGCAGGCCCTTCGCCCCGCTGGTCTTCACCGCGCCAACCAGGTCGAGGTCGGCCAGCGCTTGGCGGACCAGACGCGCGGCGCCGACGACCGGTGCGAACGCGTCACCGTCCGGCGGGTCGAGGTCGAGGACGAGATGGGTCGGGTGGTGCAGCCCTTCGGCAAGGGCCAGGGTCGGGTGGTATTCGACCGCCCGCTGATTGGCGAACCACAGCAGCGTGCGCCGGTCGTTGCACAGTGCGTACGCCACCTCGCGTTGGGACGATTCCGCCCACAACATGACCGTGCGTACCCACGACGGCGTGTACTTCGGGACGTTCTTCTGCATGAACGGCGCCTGACCACGCAGGATGCGCACCACGGACAGCGGCCGGTCGGTCAGCACCCGGACGAGGCGGTCGCCGATGGTGTCCAGATAGTCCACCAAGTCCCGCTTCGTCGCGTTGTCGCCAGCGAGCAACGGCTGGTCGAGGTTGGTCAGCGAAACCCCGTCGCGCTCCTCACCGCCGCTCATCGCCGATCACCTTCCCAGTTTCTCTGCCCGCCAGCGATGAGTTCGGCCGGCTCGAATAGTCACCACTCACGTGCGGCGCCTTAACTGCCTGGAACGAGGAGACCACATGACGGACGCACAAAGCCAGCCGAAGGCCGACACACTGAGCGGCCCTCCGCCGGATGACACCGAGGGTCGGTGATCCCCATGTGCCCACTGTGTATCGCGACCATCGGAGCCCTGGCCTCCGGCGCGGCGGTCTTCGTCAAGAAGGTCCGCGCCAGAACGGACATCGCACCAACCGGAGAGGACCCGTCGGCGGGAAATTCCTCGCCGGGGCCTGTCGATTGTGGTCCGGGCCGTTCGTCATGGTCCTGACGAGGCCGGACCGGCCTCGAACGATCGATCACCCGGAGGTAGGAGAATGAGTCTTCCCGAGGTTGTGTCCCGCGAGGAGTGGTTGGCCGCACGCAGGCACCTGCTGGTGCGGGAGAAGGAGTCGACCCGCGAACGCGATGCGCTGAACGCCGACCGACGGCGGCTGCCGATGGTGCGGATCGACAAGGAGTACGTCTTCGAGGGGGAGACCGGCAAGGCCAGCCTGGCGGAGCTGTTCGAGGACAACAGGCAGCTCATCATCTACCACGCGATGTTCGACCCGTCGTGGGAGAAGGCCTGCCCCGGCTGCACCGCGACCATGGACGAGTCCACCGACGGCCTGCTCGCGCACCTGAAGACACGTGACACCGCGTACGTGCGGGTTTCCCGTGCTCCCTATGGGAAGATCGCGGCATTCCGGGCGGAGCGTGGGTGGACCTTCCCCTGGTATTCGTCGTACGGCAGTGACTTCAACTACGACTTCCACGTCACCCTCGACGCGGCGGTGACGCCGATCGAGTACAACTACCGGAGCCAGGCCGAACTCGCCGCGATCGACCCGGACTGGGCCGCGGAACGTTCGACCGAGATGCCCGGCTTCAGCTGCTTTCTGCGGGATGGCGACGCCATCTTCCACACGTACTCCACCTATGCGCGTGGCACCGAGGTGGCCAACGACACCTACGCACTGCTCGACCTGACCGCACTGGGCCGCCAGGAAGACTGGGAGGAGCCAGCGGGTCGCGCCGAGAACGCGCGTAAGGCCGACCCCACGTTTTCGTGACTGGGCCGAGCGGCTCTGCTTGACCGCGGCCGGGCCGTGGCGGACGCGCTGCGACCCGGGTCGCTTGATCGCGACAGAAGAGGAGGAACGATGAAGTACCTGCTGTTGATCTGCAGCGAAACCGACCCGGCGGAGCTGGCCGAGAACGCTCCCGACGTCCAGGTCCGGGACGGCCAGTCGGTCGACGTCGGCGCCGGCCCCTGGGTCGAGGAGATGGACGGCCGGGGAGTCCGGCTGTTCGGCAGCCGGGTCCGGCCGCCTGCAGAGGCCACGACCGTGCGCGTGCGCGACGGTGCCGTGCTGACCACCGACGGGCCGTACGCCGAGACCAAGGAATGGATGGCCGGCTTCGACGTCATCGAGTGCGCCAACCTGGACGAGGCGATCGAGGTCGCCGCCAAGCACCCCGCGGCCCGGACCTCCATGATCGAGGTGCGCCAGTTCTGGACCGAGTGAAACGCACAACTCCGGTGGAGCGGAGCAGTTCCGAGCGGCCCACCGCCGCCATGGTCTCCGTTCTGGGCGACTACGTGGCCGGCTTCACGACACCTGTCCGCTGAAGCCCAGTTGGGCGGAAACGCGGTCGGCGGCCGCGCGGGTCGCCCGACCCACCTCGCGCATGCGTACGGCGGTGAAACCCGCCTTCATTCCGGTCACGCTGATCCCCGCCACGCATGCGCCTGAATCATCACGGACGCCGCTGCCCACACAGAAGATGCCTTCGGCGTCCTCCTCGTCGTCGACGGCGTACCCGAGTCGGCGGATCTCCTTCAGCTGCGCCAGCAGCGCCTCGCGGTCGGTGAGAGTGTGCGGAGTACGCCGGGGCAGTCCGCCCGCCGCGACGATGCGTTCGACCTCGGCGTCGGGGAGGTACGCCAGCATCGCCTTGCCGATCCCGGTGCAATGCATCATCTCCCGTGCCCCCATGCGGAGATCGATGTGCACGTGGGCGGGTACGACGACGCGGTCGACGGAGACGGCGGAGTCGTTCTGGAGCACTGCGAGCCGGGCGGACAACCCCACGGTCTGCGTGAGCTCCCGCAGGACCGGCCGGGCAAGGTCGATGAGCGACAGTTGCTCGCGGGCGCGTTCGCCGAGCCGGGACAGGCCCATGCCGAGTCGGTAACGCCGGCTCTGACCTTCGCCATGGTCGGCCACGAGGCCGTGGGAGCGGAGGGTATGGAGGACGGAGAAGACGATGCTCTTCGACAGTCCGCACGCCTGGGCGATCTCGGTGACGCTCATCCCGTCGCTGGTGCCGTGCTCGGCGAGGACCTCGAGGACACCGATCGCACGCACGACGCTGCGCACCGTGTAGCGGTCGCCGTCGGCGCGCTGGGGCTGGGCATCGCGCTGCGCTCGTGCCACCTCTGCGCCCCTCTTCCCTGAGTGATTGCGTACGACAGGTGATTCCGTACGACGACTCCTGAGTGATTCCGCCACGACGATACGGGTCCGCCGGAGCCATTGACGGGCCCTCCGGAACGAGCATAGCCTGTTTTCCGAACGCCGTTCTGTTCTACCGAACGCAGACGCGCGGAGCGCGAGCGCAGCCCGAACGCAGGAGGTGGCCCGGATGGCCGGGACCGCGGAGCCCGAGCGTCAGTCCTCACGGGTCGCCGACCGCGCGCGTGCCGTGATCCCGGGCGGCGTCAACAGCGGCCAGCGGTGCGTGCCCGGCCTCGAGAACCTCGTGGTCGCCTCCACGTCGGGCGCGACGTTCACCGACACGACCGGGCGTACCTTCGTCGACTACCACGCCGCCTTCGGCCCACCGCTGCTCGGCCACAATGATCCGGACGTCAACGCCGCGGTCACCTCCGCTCTTGGGCGCCTCGACCTGTGCGGCGTCGGCGTCACCGCGCAGGAGGTCGAGCTGGCCGAGACGGTGGCCGGTCTCGTTCCCTCGGTGGACAAGCTGCTCCTCACCTCGACCGGCAGCGAGGCGACCTTCCACGCCCTGCGACTCGCGCGAGCCGTGACCGGACGCCGCTACATCGTGAAGTTCCAGGGCTGCTACCACGGTTGGCACGACGCGGTCAGCCTCAACGTCATCTCGAGGGCCGATGCCGTGGGCCACAAGGACCCGATCTCCGCCGGCATCCTGCCCGAGGTGATCGAGGCCACGCTGGTAGCTGAGTTCAACGACGTCGACGGGCTGACCACGCTGTTCGACGCGCTCGGCCCGGACATCGCGGCAGTGATCCTCGAACCGATCCCGCACAATGTCGGTGCGCTCCTGCCGGACCAGGCGTTCCTGCGGGCCTGCCGCGACCTGACCAGCCGGCACGGCTCCGTGCTCGTCTTCGACGAGGTCATCACCGGCTTCCGGCACCACCTCGGCGGCTACCAGGCGATCTCCGGGGTCACACCCGACCTCACCACGTTGGGCAAGTCCATGGCCAACGGCCTTCCCGTGGCCGCCCTCGGTGGGCGGGCTGACCTCATGGACCAGCTCAGCTCACGTCCTGGTGCGCCGGTCTTCGCGGCTGGTACGTACAACGGACATCCGGCGATGGTCGCGGCTGCGGCGGCGACGATCGCGAAGCTGCAGGACGAGCCCGTCCTCGCCCACGTCCACGCCCTCGGCGACCAGGTGCGCGCGGGGCTTCGCGAGGTCTGCGCCGATCTCGACATACCCGCAGTGGTCACCGGTTATGGCTCGGTCTTCCTCACGTACTTCATGGACACGCCACCCCGGACCTACCGCGATCTCCTTGCCAACGACACCGAGCTGTTCATCGGTTACCGGAACCACCTGCGCGACCATCTCATCTTCGAACTCCCGTTGAACCTCAAACGCAACCACCTGTCGTACGCCCACACCGAAAGCCACGTGGACCAGCTGATCGACGCCACCCGGCAGGCGTTGACGAAGGCCCTCACCAACCGACCGGCCGTGAGTGCGTCCGCCAGCACCATGGGCGGCATCGGTTCCACGCCGTGATGCTGGAGCCTTCCAAGGAGGCCAGCAGCTTCCCGAGGCGAGGACCTACGCCTGGAGACCGATCCGAACGCGCGAAGTGACTGACAGGTGGGAGCAGGAGCACCGATGAGCGACGACACGTGGGCACCACCCGGCTGGCAGGGAGAGGTCGGCGTCGGCCGGCGCGACATCACTCCGCCCACCGGCATCAGGGCGAAGAACTGGGGCGCCGCGCTGACCGACGTCTCCACCGGCGCGCACCGCCCGCTCACCTTGACCGCCGTCGCCCTGCGGGCCGGCCCCGACGCCGAGCCGGTCGTGCTGATCACGGCCGACCTGTCGGTGTGGCGGCGCGCCGAGGACGAGTGGTACGTCCGCGGCGCGGTCCTGCAAGCCCATGGGCTGGACGCCACCAGGGTGATGCTGCACCTGGTCCACACCCACGCCAGTCCATCGATTCACGCATCCGAGGTGGACCAACCAGGCGGTGCCTGCGTACCCGCCTATCTGGCCACGCTCCGCGATGCCGCGGTGGCGGCCACCGGCCAAGCGCTCGCCACCTGTGTTCCCGCCAGCATGACGGTCGCGACCGGACGCAGCAGCGTCGCCGCCATCCGCGACCTTCCCGCCGGCGACCGGTACGTCGTCGGGTTCAACCCGCAGGCGAGGGCCGACGACACCCTCATGGTCGCCCGGATCGCGGCGGCCGACGACGGCCGGGTATTGGCGACCATCATCAACTACGCCTGCCATCCCACGACCCTCGCGTGGGAGAACACCCTGGTCTCCGCCGACTATGTGGGCGGCCTGCGCGCGATCGTCGAGGACGGTACGGAGGGTGCGCCGTGCGTCTTCCTGCAGGGTGCGTCCGGTGACCTCGCCCCTCGCGAGCAGTACACCGGCGACACGAGCGTGGCGGACCGGCACGGGTTCGCGCTCGGCCACGCCGCCCTCGGCGCGTTGCAGACGTTGCCGCCACCTGCGCACGGGCTGGCGCTGGAGCGGATCGTCGAGTCCGGCGCGCCGCTCGCGGTCTGGCGACCGCGCGCAGCCACCTGGCCGAGGCACGTCGTCGCCGACCGGACCGAGCTGTCGGTCCCCGTCAAACCCCTTCCTACGTTCGAAGAACTCGAACGCCGGTGGGCCGGCATCGATGCCCACGCCCGGGCCGAACGTATCCACCGCGCGATGGACCAGCGGGACAACCTCCCCACCGGTACGACGACCACCCAGCCGGTCTGGACGTGGCGGCTCGGCGACGTCGTGATGGTCGCGCAGCCGGGCGAGGCGTACTCCGTTTTCCAGCGCACGTTGCGGGACCAGGTGCCCGAGGCGGCGGTCTTCGTCCTCAACCTCACCAACGGCCACAGCCTCGGTTACCTGCCGCCGCTGGATGCGTACGACCACGACATCTACCAGGTGTGGCAGACCGCCTACGGCGCCGGCACCCTGGAGCAGGTGACGAGCCACGCGCTGTCCCGCGCGAAGGAGTTGCTCTCTACCAGGTGACGGGCCGCGCGTGGACGCCGACCGCCGGACAAGTGCAGGTGTCGGACCTTCGTGCGCGGGTAACTCTGCGGTTGCAGGCGTCGGAACGAAAAGGGAGGGACAGTGGCCGAGACAGTCGGCGACTTCGTCCTCGGACGGCTCCGCGACTGGGGTGTCGAGCACGTGTTCGCCTACCCGGGCGACGGCATCAACGGCCTGGTCGCAGCGTTCGGTGAGGCGGACAACCAGCCACGCTTCATCCAGTCCCGCCACGAGGAGATGTCGGCTTTCCAGGCAGTCGGCTACGCGAAGTTCTCCGGCAGGGTCGGTGTCTGCATGGCGACCAGTGGGCCGGGAGCGATCCACCTGCTCAACGGTCTCTACGACGCCAAGCTCGACCATGTGCCGGTCGTCGCCATCGTCGGGCAGACCGCGCGCAGTGCGATGGGCGGAAGCTACCAGCAGGAGGTCGACCTGCAGGCGTTGTTCAAGGACGTCGCCAGTGACTACCTGGTCGAGGTCAACGTCGCCGAGCAGTTGCCCAACGCGCTCGACCGCGCGATCCGGACCGCCCAGGCCCGAAGGGCTCCGACCGCGCTGATCATCCCGAACGACCTGCAGGAGGAGGAGTACTCCGCGCCCCAGCACGCGTTCAAGCACGTGCCGTCGAGTCCACCTGGGCCGGTCGACTCGCTGGTGACGCCACCGGACCGCGAGGTCGCCCGCGCCGCGGAGGTCCTCAACTCGGGTTCGAAGGTCGCCATGCTGATCGGCCAGGGCGCCCGCGGCGCCGTCGAGGAGGTCATGCGGGTCGCCGACATCACCGGCGCGGGAGTCGCGAAAGCCCTTCTGGGCAAGGACGTCCTGCCTGACGACCTGCCGTACGTGACGGGGGCCATCGGCCTGCTCGGCACCCGGCCGAGCTACGAACTCATGCGCGACTGCGACACACTGCTGATCGTCGGCTCCAGCTTCCCGTACTCACAGTTCCTGCCGGAGTTCGGCACGGCACGTGCGGTCCAGGTCGACCTCGACCCCAGCCTGATCGGGATGCGGTATCCGACCGAGGTCAACCTGGTCGGCGACGCCCATGCCGCGCTCGCCGCACTGATCCCCCGGCTGGAACGCAAGACCGACCGGTCCTGGCGGGAAGCGGTCGAGCGTAACGTGACCTCCTGGTGGGAGACCGTCGAGAAGCAGGCCATGCTCGACGCGCGCCCGGTGAACCCGATGCGGATCGTCTGGGAGCTGTCGCAGCGGATCCCCGACAACGCGATCGTCACCGCCGACTCCGGGTCGGCCGCCAACTGGTACGCCCGCGACCTGAAGATGCGTGGCCGGATGCGCGGGTCCCTGTCCGGCACGCTGGCCTCGATGGGTCCCGGGGTGCCGTACGCGATCGGAGCGAAGTTCGCCTGCCCCGACCGGCCGGTCGTCGCCCTGGTCGGTGACGGCGCGATGCAGATGAACGGCCTCGCCGAGCTGATCACCCTGGCGAAGTACTACGAACTCTGGGCCGACCCGCGCTGCGTCATCTGCGTCTTGCACAACAACGACCTCAACCAGGTCACCTGGGAGCTACGGGCCATGGGCGGCGCGCCGAAGTTCGAGGAGTCGCAGACGATTCCCGACATCTCCTACGCCGACATCGCCCGCGGCTTCGGACTGGAGGCGGTGACCGTCGACTCACCGGACGACCTCGGCGCGGCATGGGAACGCTGCCTGCAGGCGGACCGGCCCGCCCTCCTGGACGTCCACTGTGATCCCGAGGTGCCGCCCATCCCGCCGCACGCGACCTGGGACCAGATCAAGGCCACCACCCAGTCGGTGTTGAAGGGCGACCCGGCGGCCTGGCACCTGATCGTGCAGGGAGCGAAGACGAAGCTCCAGGAGCTCACACCGGGCGGGCCATGAATCCCGAGCACCGTCCTGTGTCAGAACACCGGGTCGAAAACGCGTCGCGCGTCCTGGCGCCGGCGATCTAGCCTGCGCAGGTGACCGACCCGGACATGGCCGTGTTCGCCGGCGTGCGTTGGGCGGACCTGAACCATCGCGACACTCGCGTACGGCTGGAGGCGCACGGCTGGACGCCGTGTGGAGAGGGCGACTGGGCGCTCGCGTTCCGTTCGCCCGGTGGCGGGCTGGCGGCACGGGTCAGTGCGTTCGAACCGTCGTACGCCTGGTTCGTCGAGCTCTGCCGGCGGATGGAGGGAAATCCGTACTTCCCCCGGATCGATCTCGTCTCCGAGCTCGAAGGCGGCGGCCACCTCGCGATCCTCGAGTTCCTCACCCAGGTCAGCGCGGATGAGGAGGCCGCGTTCCTCGCGCGCTGGAAGAGCGACGCCGACCCAGACCCTGACCTGCGGGCCGCCCGGGCAGCCACGGAAGCGCTGAACAAGCACTGCCAGGAGAACGTGCGGTTCTGGATGGGCATCGACATCGGCGACCACGTGATGCGCGCCGCCGACGGTCACCTCAAGTTGATCGACCTCCTGGGGGTGGGGGGTGGGCCGATGCTCGACCAGATGGAGGCGGACATGGGCGAGTTCCTCCGCGTCATCCCGCGAGAACGGTGCAGGTACATGCTCGAGATCCCGCACTTCTCCCGCGACTACGCCGCCGATGACCGGGCGCGGGTCGAAGCCGCCTTCGCGCGCGTCGACGTTCAGCGTCCGTAAATGGCGAGGAGGTCGAGCAGCTCGCGCTCGCGGTCCGGGGCCAGGCCGGCGGAGCGGGTACGGTCCAGGCCCTGCGTACGCTCCCAGGCGAGCAGGTCGGTGAGGAGTTCCGCGCGGGGGCGATGCCGCAGGCCGGCCGCCACTGCAGCGGACCCGTCGCGGGCCGCGAATCCCTCCCAGCCCGGCTCCCGGATCCACATCGGCAGCGACACCGACCCGCTCCACTCCTGCACGCCGTGCTCGGCGAGCCACGCCGGCTCGGCGGGAACGACCTTGCCGGTGTGCCCGCCGACCGCGCGGCACAGCTCGATCCATTCGTCGAACGGCACCGTCGGTCCGACCGCGTTGAACAGCCCGGCGGTCCCGGCGGACGCAGCACCCAGCAGCCAGTCGACGAGGTCCCGAACGTCGACCACCTGCGTCGGCGCGTCCGGCGTGGCCGGCACCAGCAGCGGGGTGTGGGGATCGCGTGCGCTCCGCGCCACCCAGTAGCCGGAGCGGTCGGTGTGGTCTCCCGGGCCGCCGATCAGTCCGGCTCGGGCGATCAGCAGCCGGTCGTCGAGGGCGTTGGCCGACGCCTGCTCGCAGGCCGCCTTCGCCTCGCCGTAGAGCGCGCGGTCGACCTCGTCCCGGTCGGTCGGGGCGAGAGTCTCCTCGCTCTCGTCGGCGCCGCGCGTCGCGTGGGAGGCGTAGACGTTGCCCGACGAGACGTAGGTCCAGTGCCGCGCCCGGTCCGCGAGTGCCGTCAGCGCGCTGCGGACCATGCCCGGCTGCCACGACACCTCCACGACGGCGTCCCAGTCACGGCCGGCCACGGCGTCGTAGGCCTCTGGATGCCGCCGGTCGGCGGCCACCAGCTCCGCGCCCGCGGCAACCTCACCACTCGTTCCGCGCGCCAGACAGGTCACGGAGTGTCCCTGGTCGAGTGCCTGTCGCGCGACTTGCCGGCCGAGCCATGCGGTGCCGCCGAGGATCAGGATCTGCATGGCGTCCAGCCAATCCTGGTGGACGGCAGCCTGCCTAGTGGATTCGCTCAGAGCGGATCACCGGGGCCGTCCTGGCCGTCGGCGATGCCCTCTTCGTACGCCCGCAGCGTGTGGACGAACAGCCGGCGCTCGGCGGGGCTGAGTGGCTCGAGGGCGTTTCGCCAGGCGGTCGCGCCACGGGCGAGCCAGCCGTCGATCGCCGGTCGGTGCGCGTCGGCGATGCTCACGATCCGGCGCCGCCGGTCGTCGTCGTCCTCGCGCCGTTCGAGGATCCCCTGGCGGCTCAGCTCACCGACCATGAGGCTCACCGTCGCCGGCGCGACCTCCAGCCTGGTGGCGAGGTCGTTGACGGTCATGGGCCCGTCGAAGAGCAGGTAGGACAACAACGACAGATGGCGTGGCGCCAGGGAGAACCCCCGCAGCTCGTCGGGGATCCGAGCGCGCTTCGCCCGCCCGACGATCCGCGGCAGGAGCAGGATCAGCGCGCGGACAGCGTCGTCGACACCCAGCCCTGGGTCGGCAGCGACTCTCCGTTTCCGGGTTGACACCCCACCAGCCTCCATTTACCTTCGTCCTCAGAGTAGTTTTGCTATCAAAGCCAATTGACTCTGTGTCGACAGCAATCCTGACGAGGAGTATCCCAGTGCCCGACGACCGACCTCCAGCACACGACTCCCTCCAGCAGCAGGTGATCGACGAGTTCCGCGCCCGAGGAGGAGTAGTGGGCGGCCGCTTCGAAGGCACCCCACTCCTCCTGCTCACAACGGGGGGTGCGCGGACGGGCAGGCCACACACCACGCCGGCCACCTATGCCCGCGACGGCGACCGGCTCGTGATCTTCGCCTCCAACGCGGGCGGGCCGAGGAACCCCGACTGGTACCACAACCTGCTCGCCGACCCGAATGTCGTCGTCGAGATCGGCGAGCAGGGCGAGGTACGCACCCACCTGGTCCTGGCGGAGCCGCTCCACGGCGAGGAACGCGACCGGCTCTACGCGCTGCAGGCACAACGGGTCCCCGCGTACGCCGAGTACCAGGCGATGACCTCGCGCAGGATCCCCGTCGTCGCCCTCCGCCCGGTGGACCTGACTGGCGGCGCGGACCGCGTGACGGCGATCGGCGCGCAGCTGACCCAGGTCCACCAGGAGCTACGACGTGCACTCGACGACCTCCGCTCCCGAGCGGACGACCTGGTGGCCGGCCGCCAGGCACCGGCCGACGGGGCGCACGACGGGCACAGCCTGGACGGCGTGCTGCTGGAGCACTGCCTGAGCTTCTGCGCCGCCCTCCACATGCACCACCTCCGCGAGGACGGCGGGTTCACCGCCTTCGAGACGGAAGTGCCCGGCGTCGCGCCCCTGGTCGAACGGCTGCGCCGGGAGCATCGGGTAGTGGGGCAGACCCTGACGCGGCTGCGGGAGCTGGTGGCACGGCTTGGTTCCACTCCGGGCGCGGCGGACGCCGTCACCATGCGGGCCGAGCTGGAGCAGCTCGCCGTGAACCTGGAGGAACACTTCCGCTACGAGGAGGAGAGCCTGATCCCGGCGCTGGCGGCGGCCGCGCAGGCGTAGGCAGCAGTCGGCTCGGCAGGAGATCGCACGGTATGTGACATAGTACTGCCGTGCCTGCCGGGTTCTCGCGTACGCCCGTCGACGTGGTCGTCGTCGGGGCCGGCGTGGTCGGTGCGGCCTGTGCCTACTACTCCGCGCGGGCAGGGCTCGCCGTCGCGGTGGTCGACGCCGCCGGGATCGCAGGGGGTACGACGGGCGCCGGTGAAGGCAACCTGCTCGTCTCGGACAAGGAACCCGGTCCGGAGCTCGCGCTGGCCCTGCGTTCGCTCGCGTTGTGGCGCGAGCTGGACGGCGACCTCGGGTGCGACAGCGGGTTCGAGTACGAACGCAAGGGCGGCGTCGTCGTCGCGGAGTCCGCCGAGGCCCACGCCAGGCTGGAGGCGTTCGCGGCCGGCCAGCGCGCCGCCGGCATCACCGCCGAACCTGTGCGCGACGCCGAACTCGCCGACCTCGAACCTCGGCTCGCGCCAGGCCTGCCGGGCGGCATCCACTACCCGCAGGACGCGCAGGTCCAGCCGATGCTCGCGGCGGCGGCGCTGCTGCGCGCGGCCCGGGCGCACGGCGCCACGGTCCACCCGCACACCCGGGTCACCGCCCTGGAGCGGGACCGGCACGGGCGGGTGACCGGGGTCGTCACGACCGGCGGCACCGTGGCCGCCGGAGCCGTCGTCAATGCCGCCGGCACCTGGGGCGGCGAGGTCGCCGTGCTGGCGGGTGTCGAGGTGCCGATCCTGCCCCGGCGTGGGTTCGTCCTCGTCACCGAGCCGCTGCCGCCGATGGTGCGGCACAAGGTCTACAGCGCGGAGTACGTCGCGAACGTCGCGAGCAGCTCCCCCGACCTCGAGACGTCGGCCGTCGTCGAGGGCACGGCCTCGGGCACGATCCTCATCGGCGCGAGCCGCGAGCGGGTGGGCTTCGACCGCACCCTGTCGCTGCGGGTCCTGCAGCGGCTCGCAACCCAGGCGGTGCGGTTGTTCCCGTTCCTGGCCGGGGTGTCCGCGATCCGTGCGTACCGTGGATTCCGTCCGTACGCGCCGGACCACCTGCCGGTGATCGGCCACGATCCTCGCGCGCCCGGGCTGTTCCACGCGTGCGGGCACGAAGGTGCGGGCGTCGGCCTCGCACCGGTCACGGGGTCCGTCGTAGCCGCGCTTCTCACCGGCCAGGACCCAGGTCTTGATGTGCGGCCCTTTCGGCCGGAGCGGTTCGACTCGACGGCGGTGCCGGCATGAGCCCAGAGCCGGCCGCGATCGTCGTCGACGGGCGGCGGGTCGCTGTACGTCCGGGGCAGTCCGTCGCGGGCGCCCTGCTCGCCGCCGGGATCCGATCCTGGCGTACGACGAGAACCGGCAAGCAGCGTGGGTTGTTCTGCGGCATCGGCGTCTGCTTCGACTGTCTCGTGACCGTCAACGGCCGCGGGTCGGTGCGCGCCTGCGTGGCCGAGGCCCGGCCTGGCGACGTGGTGAGCACCGGGTCGGAGCCAGATGACTGAGGAGGCGCACGACGTCGCGGTCGTCGGTGCGGGTCCGGCCGGGCTCACCGCGGCGACGACCATGGCCGGCCACGGCCTCCGGGTTGTCCTGCTGGATGCGGGCGGGCGCCCGGGCGGGCAGTTCTTCCGGCACCGCGACGACGCGGCCGCCGACGCCCACGGTCCCGGCTTCCGCGCGCTCCGCTCCACTCTCGCCGCAGAGGTGGCCGCCGGCCGGCTCACCTACCGACCACGACACCAGGTCTGGACGGTCGAACGCGCGGCCCGCCGGTTCACCGTTCACGCCCTCGACGAGTCCGGCGACGGTGAACCACGGCCGTGCCGGGCGGAGGCCGACACCCTCGTCGTGGCGACGGGTGCGTACGACCGGCAGCTTCCGTTCCCTGGTTGGGATCTGCCCGGCGTCGTGGCGGCGGGTGGGGCGCAGGCGCTCCTGAAGGGCAGCGGCGTCCTCGTCGGTAAACGGGTGGTGGTCGCCGGGAGCGGTCCGTTCCTGCTGCCCGTCGCGGCCGGGCTCGCGGAGGGTGGTGCACGGGTCGTCGGGGTGTACGAAGCGAGCCCTATGCGCGGCTATCTCGAGCATGTGCGCGCGGTCGCGAGGCACCCGGCGCGGCTCGCCGAAGCCGCGTCGTACGCCGCGAGACTCGCCCGGCACCGGGTGCCCTACCGCACCGGCCACGCGGTCGTCGCGGCGTACGGCGACGCCTCCCTCACCGGTGTCACTGTCGCTCGGCTCGACGCGCAGCGCCGGCCGATCCGCGGCACGGAGTCGGCGGTCCCCTGCGACGCTCTGGCGGTCGGGTTCGGGTTCACCCCGCACGTCGACCTGCTCGTCGAGCTTGGCTGCGAGCTGTCCGGCGACCACGGAGGAGGGTCACCTGTCGTGGCGGTGGACCTCGACCAACGGACCACGGTCGAGGGCGCCTACTCCGCCGGGGAGACGACCGGCATCGGTGGAGCGGCACTGGCACAGGTCGAGGGCGAGTTGGCCGGCCTGGCCGTCGCCGCCGCGCACGGGATCGCGGTGGACGAGCGCCAGGTGCGGCGGCTCCGGACCCGCAGGGCCGGGCTGCGGGCCTTCGCTGCCGTCCTCGACCAGGTCCACGCGCCACCGGACGGCTGGACTGCCGGACTCCCCGACGACACGCTTGTCTGCCGCTGCGAGGAGGTCACCGCCGGTACGGTCCGCCGGGCAGTCCGCGAACTCGGCGCGACGGACCCGCGGTCGGTGAAGCTCCTCACCCGTACCGGCATGGGGTGGTGTCAGGGCCGGATCTGCACCGCCGCCACCGTGGAGTTGACGGCCGCGCTGACGAGCCGGCCGGTGGCCGTCGAGGACACGATCGCTCTGGCACGCCGCCCCTTCGCGCACCCCGTCCCGCTCGGCGTCCTCGCCGACCTCGACGTCCCCGACCCCGAGCCCCGGTCCGAGCAGACGTAGCGGAGAAGGAGAACGATGATGACGCCGACGACCCGCAAGCCCTGGCACGGTGTGATGGTCGCGACCGCACTGCCGTACCACGACGACCTCACCGTCGACCATGACAGGTTCGCCGATCATGTGCGGTGGCTCGTCGACCACGGCTGCGCCGGCGTGATGCCCAACGGCTCGCTCGGCGAGTACCAGTCGTTGACCGACGACGAGCGCTCCCGCGTCCTGCGTACCGCCCTTGCCGCCGTTCCCGACCATGGTTCCGTCGTGCCTGGCGTCTCGGCCTACAGCGCCCTCACCGCTCGCCACTGGGCCGAGGACGCGGCCGAGGCAGGCGCGGAGGC
The DNA here is from genome assembly GCF_040196095.1 of Actinopolymorpha sp. B17G11. Classification (NCBI taxonomy): domain Bacteria; kingdom Bacillati; phylum Actinomycetota; class Actinomycetes; order Propionibacteriales; family Actinopolymorphaceae; genus Actinopolymorpha; species Actinopolymorpha sp. B17G11. Next base: position 331,493 of record NZ_JBEFTW010000001.1, on the reverse strand, counting down.
CGTGCTGCTCCTCCCCCCGAACGCCTACCGCGCCGACGACCGCATCGTCCTCGCGCACTACGCCGAGGTCGCGAAGGCGGGCCTGCCGATCGTCGCGTACAACAATCCCCACGACACCCGCGTCGACCTCACTCCGGAACTGCTCGCGCGGCTGCACGGCGAGGGGTTGATCGCGGCGGTGAAGGAGTTCAGCGGCGACGTCCGGCGGATCTACCAGATCCGCGAGCTGGCGCCCGACCTCGACGTCCTCATCGGCGCGGACGACGTGGCGCTGGAGCTGGGAGTCGCCGGTGCGGTCGGGTGGGTGGCGGGTTATCCGAACGCGTTGCCCGAGGTGTGCGTGCGGCTCTATGACGCGGCTGTCGCCGGCGACCTCACCACGGCACTTCCGCTCTACCGGCTGCTGCATCCCTTGCTGCGTTGGGATTCCAAGACCCAGTTCGTGCAGGCGATCAAGGCCTCGATGGACATCGCCGGACGTCACGGCGGACCCTGCCGCCCGCCCCGGTTGCCGCTGACCCCCGAGCAGGACGCGGCCGTACGCAAGGCAACCGAGACCGTGCTCGCCACTCTCGATGCCGACCACGCCGTGGAGGTGCCGGGGCGATGAGGACGCGAAACGTCTTCCACGCCGTCGATTCCCACACCGAGGGCATGCCCACCCGCGTCATCACCGGCGGCATCGGCGTGATTCCGGGCGCGACGATGGCCGAACGCCGGCAGCACTTCGTTGCTCATCTCGACCATCTGCGTACCCTCCTGATGTACGAACCGCGCGGCCACAGCGCCATGAGCGGGGCGATCCTGCAACCGCCGACGAGGCCGGACGCCGACTACGGCGTCCTCTTCATCGAGGTCTCCGGCTGCCTTCCCATGTGCGGGCACGGGACGATGGGCGTCGCCACGGTGTTGGTCGAGACCGGCATGGTCACCGTGACCGAACCGGTGACACAGGTGCGCCTTGACACCCCCGCCGGACTGGTCGTCGCCGACGTCGAGGTTTCCGACGGGGTGGCGCGACGGGTGACGCTGCAGAATGTTCCGGCATACGTCCATGCCCTCGACCAGACGGTCGCCGTGCGGGGGGTCGGTGACGTCGGTTACGACCTCGCGTACGGCGGGAACTTCTATGCCATCGTGCCGATCGAGTCCGTCGGCCTGCCGTTCGACCGCGCGGAGAAGCAAGCGATCCTTGAGACCGGTCTCGCGATCATGGCGGCCATCAACGACACCGCACCGCCGCGACATGTCGAGGATCCGGGAATTCATGGCTGCCACCATGTCTATTTCGCCGCGCCGGGTTCCGACGCGAAGCACTCCCGGCATGCGATGGCGATCCACCCGGGGTGGTTCGATCGCTCGCCCTGTGGCACGGGCACGTGTGCGCGGATGGCCCAACTGCATGCCCGGGGTGCCCTCGAGGTGGACAGGGACTTCGTCAACGAGTCGTTCATCGGGACGACCTTCGTCGGGCGGCTGATCGGCGAGACGACGGTCGGCGGCCGCCCGGCCGTCATCCCGACGGTGAGCGGACGGGCCTGGCTCACCGGCACCGCGCAGTACTTCCTCGACCCCGAAGACCCCTTCCCCCAAGGGTTCCTCCTGTGAGCGGGGCGAGCGCAGGCGTGAGCAGAGTGGAGCCCGAGGTGAGCGCAGTGGTGAAGTCGGCGGATGTCGACGGGCTCGACCTTCCGCCCCTGCGAGGCTACCGGTCGCTGCGGGAGGAGGTGGCGAATGCGTTGCGGGCCGCACTCGTCGCCGGTCAGATGCGTCCTGGCACGGTCTATTCGGCACCGGCGCTCGCGGCGCGATTCGACGTCTCCGCCACCCCCGTCCGCGAAGCGATGCTCGACCTCGCCAAGGAAGGTCTCGTGGAAGTCGTTCGCAACAAGGGCTTCCGCGTCACCGTCCTCTCCGACGCCGACCTGGACGAGATCACCGAGCTGCGCGAGCTGATCGAGGTCCCGACCGTGGTGAAACTTGTGCCGAACGTGAGCTCCGATGCGTTCGTACGCCTCCGGCCGATCGCCCAGCAGATCGTCGACGCCGCTCGCGAGGGCGATGTGATCGGCTATGTCGAGGCGGACCGGAGATTCCACCTCGACCTGCTCGCCCTTGCCGGCAACACCCGCCTCGTCGAAACCGTCAGCGACCTGCGGAAGCGGTCCCGGCTCTACGGCCTCACCCAGCTCGAGGCGGACCGGCTGGTGGCGTCAGCGGAGGAGCATCTGAAGTTGCTCGACCTGCTCGATGCCGGAGACGCGGAGGCGGTGGAGACCTTGATGCGACAGCACCTCAGCCATGTCCGCGGCAGCTGGGCTGGCCGACCGGAATCCGTTCGTACGTGAGGCCTTGCGCCACACCGACGCCTCACAGGCTGGATGGTGTCGGGTACCACCCCTGCAGGAGTGGCTCCATCTTGTCCTGCAGCGCGTCCAGAACCTGCTGGGCCGGGAGCTTGCCGGTCTCGATCTGTTGGATCGCGGGCGTGAGAACCTCGTTGATGGCGGGAATGTTGCGCAGAAGTTGGCTGTAGTCACGGACCGAGTTGTTGATCCGGTAGTCCACCGCCGCGGTCTTGTACTCCGGAGGATGCGCGGGATTCTTGATCCAGCTGTCGATACTCGCGGCGTCGTCGTAGTACTTCGTCTCGACCGGCATCCACAAGCCCTGCTGGAAGAGATCGCTGTTCTCACCGTCGACACTGAAGACGTACAGCTCGATCGCCTCCTCGGGATGTCTAGTGTTGGCCGACAGGACGCGACAGCTGGCGGCCTGCATCGTGATCGGTTCCTGGTAGGACGGAAGAACACCGATGCCGAAGTCCACGTCGCTCTGCGCCATGTCGAGCAGGACCCATTGGCCGTCGATAGCCATGGCGACCCGCTTGGTCTGCAACTGCACGGTCGTGGTCGGTGCATTCGTTCCTTCACCACCGCCGAGCTGCGCCGGGCTCGGTGCGACGCGGTGCTCATGGATGAGGTCCTGCAGATTCTGGAAGACCTCGACACATTCAGGACTGTTGAGCGTGTACTTCTTCCCCGTCTCGTCGACAATGTCACCGCCGTTGCTGCGGACCAGCGGATACCACGTCCACTGGGACGACAATGGCGCGGAGACACCGAACTGCCGCACCCTGCCGCGGTCGAACCCGGACTCGCTGGGACGCTTTCCGGCCTGGTCGAAGGTCAGCCTGTCGGCGGTCTCCACCAACGTGTCCCACGTCCATGCACGCCCGGCCTCGGCCGGCGGTAGGTCCAGATCAGCCTCGGAGATGATCTCCTTGTTGTACCAGAGCAGGGTGATCTCGCTCGCGGCCGGCGTACCGCAGGTTTCCTTGTCGCCGTACCAGAAGAAGTTCTCTGGCGCCCGTCCGGAGAGTTGCGGGTACTTCTTGATGTACTTGTAGATGTTCTTGACCTTGCCCTGCTCGGCGAGCCGGTACGCCGTCGGTGCGTCCATGTAGGCCACGTCGGGCAGTCGGTTGGCCGCGACCAGTGTGTTGACCTTGGTGAGGTAGTCGCCGGGCACGTGCACCGCCTGGACCTGGCTGCCCGCGTGCTTCGCCTCGAACTCCTGCAGCATCTTCTCGATGGCGGTCTTCTCGAACGACGAGCCCCAGTACATGAACTCCAGTGCGACATCGGACGTCGCGCCCTGGTTGCTGCCATTTCCGCTGCAGGCCGCGATGCCCGGCAGCAACCCCGCTGCAGCCGCCATTCCTCCGAACCGCAGAATGTCTCGACGGCTGTGCCCGACATCATTTCCGGTGGTGACAGGTCTCATCCGAGTCTCCTGAGTACGAAGGGATCGGTCACATCCTCCACCGGCCGCCACCTGCCGGACAGATCCAATTCGGCGCACGTGGTTTCTTTCGGCAGAAGGAAGATCCGTGCGCCAGAGTCGTCGCTTGCCACGAGGGCGTGAGCCGACGCGCGGCACCGAAACTCCTTGCTGGCAAGGATCTCTTAATTGATCTTACCGGCACTATTGGGTAGAATCGCAGGTATGTTCGACCACGGGGGTGTGGACTTCTCGGTGCTGGCGTCGGCTGCGCCGGGCCCTGAGCTTGCCGCGGTGTTGGCGCGGGTTGACATGGCTTCGGCGAATGGTCATGTCCGTGTCGTGGTGATGGCCGCGTGGGAGCGGCAGGTGTCCTGGTCGAACGCGCAGTTGTATGGGGCGATGGCATATGTGGCGCGGTCGCCTGCGTGTGAGCCGGACTCGCCGCCCGGATTGAACGCGTCGTTTGGTGAGTTCGCGTCTGCGGAGGTGGGTGCGGCGTTGTGTCTGTCGCCGGGGTCTGCTGACCGGGAGTTGTCGTTCGCGTACGAACTCACTGAGCGGCTGCCCGCCACTCGCGCCGCGCTTGCCGCGGGCACGGTCAATCTGGGGAAGGCGCGGGCGATCGTCGAGGAGACGTGTTGTCTGGCGCCTGAGCTGGCGCGGGAGGCGGAAGAGTTCATCCTCGCTGCCGACGCTGGGTCGGGGATGGGTCTGACTCGGGCGCAGGTGGTGCGCAGGTTGCGGCGGAAGGTGCTGGAACTGGATCCGGACGGTGCCGAGCAACGCCGTAAGGAAGCGCAGCAGGGTAGGCGGGTCGGGTTCGGTGCGAACCCCGACGGCACCGGCAGTATCACGGGTCAGGATCTGCCGTTGGCGGGGACCGCGGCGGCGAAGGTGTTCATCAAGACCCACGCCAGACGAATCAAACGAGCCGGAGACGTCAGGACGTTGGCCCAGATCGAGGCGGACGTGTTCCTCGACCTGCTCCGCGGCCGAGGACCCACCACCAACCCCGACCCGGCGCCCGGCAACCCCGACCCCGCAGCCGACCCCGCGTCCGACCGCGCGTTCGGCGACGTGAGTGTCGATGACGTGGGTGCCTGGGATGCTCCGGGTGATGGTGGTGCGTGTGTCGAGACCGGCGATGAGCAGTTGGTGGCGAAGGTGGAGTTGGTCGCCGACCTGGAGACCTGGCTCCGCCTCGCCGAGAAGGCAGGAGAACTCGCCGGCCTCGGCGCGATCAGCCCGGCGGTGATCGACGACATCAAGAACGCCGCGGCCGGCGGGTTCGAGTACTGCCGCACCGTCACTCTCGACGGCAAAGTCGTCTACCACCAGGCCTCCAGCCGACGCTACAAACCCACCACCACCCAACGCCGCCTGATCCAGGCCACCGACCGCACCTGCAGCCAACCCGGCTGCTCCAGACCCGCGATCGCCTGCGACCTCGACCACACCATCGAACACCGCCTCGGCGGACCTTCCTGCGCCTGCAACCTCGCACCCCTGTGCCGACGGCACCACCGCGCGAAACACGAAGCCGGCTGGTGGTGGACCCAGAACCAACCCGGCCACCTCACCACCCAAAGCCCCCTCGGCCACACCTACACCGTCCGACCCGAACCCCCACCCGGTGCTTAGCCGCGATCCGTGGATCGGGGCTTGCAAGCGGTGGCGGTCTGGGTTTGGAGTGATTGAAGCGCAGCGTCCAAGGCACCCTCGGCAGGGACTTCGATATCAGGGATGATGCCCACGCCCTCCCAGTTGTCGTTGGTGCCCGGGTTCGTCGGGCGCGCCACGGGGACGGCAAGTTCGAGGTGCGGATGTACGCGGAGCCCGACACGGGGATGGGCGCCGCCGCCGGTCCGTTCACCGACGATCATGGCCCGGCCGAGGAACTGCAGGTCGTTGGCCAGTTCCTCGCCGCCAGAGAACGTGCCCGCACTGGTGAGTACCCGGATCGGCTTTGTACCGCCGAATCGTGGCCCTGGCACGTAGGGGAGCGTCCAGAACTGTTGCAGGTGCTTACCTTGTCGGTCGTGCATGTCCAACAGATGCGTTGGGGGACCGTCGAAGAGGTAGCTGCAGATCAGAGCCACGGTGTACGGGTCTCCACCGCGGACGGTGCGCACGTCGATGATCAGCGCGTCGGCCTTGGCGACCAGTTGGAGGGCCGCGGTGATCGAGTTCCCCGCAATGGGTGGGTCGAACAGGACCGGGTCGATCACCAACAGGGCGATGTTGCCATCCAGCCGCTCAACTCGCCGAACTCCGTCCATGGTGGAGCTTGCCTGCTTGACCGCCATGGCCAGGTACATCTCCTCGCTGGGCATGTCCGGCACTTCGTCGACATGGTGGATGAGCCGCAGGTGCCCGTCACCATTGACGGACTGGAGATCCACGGTCACCAGGTTGGCCAGCTCTTGCGCGGTCGCGGCCCCGTCGTACCGCCCCTCCGCGAGCTGTCTGGTGAGCCGTTGCGCGATAGTCGAGCCGACCTCAGGGAGCACGTACTGGTCCGCGATGGCGCGGGAGCTGTCGGTGATGATCTGTTTCACGTCCATGCGGGCAAGTAGAGCAACGACTCGACAAAGCGTCAAGGAACATGGACACTTTATTCGTGACCGAAGCCAGCATGAACATCTCCTCGCCCGCACAGTTCAAGGCGATGGGCCATCCGTTACGGCAACGCCTGCTGTTCCTCCTCGGTGAACCCGCGACCATCAGCCAGTTGGCGTCCCGGTTGGGCATCGCCAAGGGCAGCATCTCCCACCACCTCAAGGTCCTACGCGACGCCGGCATGGTCGAGGTGTCCGAGACTCGCCGGGTGCGCGGCGGCACCGAGCAGTACTACCGTCGAGCCGCCGCCCGGCTGGACATCGCCACCAAGGCACCGGCACCGACCGCCGCGATGCTCGAGGGCTTCGGGCAGGAACTCATTGCCGCCCAAGGTGAACCTCTCCTGGTGCTGCGACACGTCCGGTTGACGCCCGCCACCGCGGAGAAATTACGCGACGCGTTGTACGAACTCGCCACCGACATCGACACCGCAGACGAGACCGCCGCGCGATACGGACTGCTGGTCGGAATGTACGAAGAGCGAGCCTGAAGGCCGTTAAGGAACACACTGACTGCCCTTCGACCGCGAACGCATCGACGGAGTTGACGCGCCGCCCGCGACGCGTGCGGACGCTTCCACCTCCACGGTTGCCCGTGGCACGATGCTGGGACGCCCACACCGGGAGGTCGCGAGATGCGTTTCACGTACGCCGCCGAGAGTCACGTCGGCCATGTTCGTGACACCAACGAGGACTCGGGGTTCGCCGGACCGCACCTGCTCCTCGTCGCTGACGGCGTGGGCGGTGCCCCCGCGGGTGAGGTGGCGTCGGCGAGCGTGGCGTTCGTGATGAGCGCGATCTCCCTGACGCCGAGAGGATCGCTGCGGGCGGCGCCGTCGGACCTGCTCGCTGTGCTCCGCGAATCGGTCCAGTACGCCTTCCGGCAGCTGCGCGAGGGGGTGGCGACAGATCCGGAACGTGCCGGCATGGCGACCACCCTCACCGCAATCCTCACCGATGGCGAACGGTTCGGCCTGGCCCACATCGGAAACTCCCGGGCGTACCTCCTGCGTCGCGGGCAGCTCAGCCAGCTCACCACCGATCACACCTTCGTGCAGTTCCTCGTCGACGAAGGACGGATCACGCCGGAGCAGGTACGCGACCACCCGTTCCAGTCGGTCATCACGCGATCCGTCAGCGCCACGGACGAGCACGAGCCGGATCTCGCCCTTCTCGACCTCCAGGCGGGCGATCGCGTCCTGTTGTGCAGTGACGGGCTCACCGATCTCGTTTCCGACAACGACGTCGGCTTCTGTCTCACGAGCACACCGCGCACGGGCGCGGTGCAAGGTCTCATCCGGTCCGCACTCGAGGCCGGCGGACGCGACAACGTCACCTGCGTGGTGGGCGACGTCGACTCCGGTCCACTCCTGCCGTGGACCCGGCGCTGTTACTACTGCCGGATGGTGGGAGCCCTGCCCCAGTTGGGAAATCTCATCGACCCGGCGGTCCCGCGCGCCGCGTGAACATCGACCCGTCAAATGCGTCAGAATGTGCGCTTGTGAATGGCGCCGGCCTTGACGATCACGGGCAGCTTCTCGAGGTCCTGCAGGACGGTGATGTCCGCGAGCGGGTCACCGTCGACGACGAGGAGATCAGCCCGCTTGCCCGGCTCGATGGTGCCCACCTCGGCCGAGATGCCCAGCAGCTCGGCGTTGGTCCGTGTGGTCGCCACCAACGTCTCCGCGGCACCGAGCACCTTGGCCTTGATCGCCAACTCCCGCGTCTTGTGCACCGCGAGCGGCCCCAGCAGATCCGAGCCGGATGCGATCCGCACGCCGGCGTCGCGGGCGCGCACCAGGCCGTCGAGCCCTGCCCCCAGCACGTCGTCGAGCTTGGCGAGCTTCTCCGGCGCGAAACCGAGCGCGCGGCCGTGCTCGTGCAGTTTCTCGTACGCCACGAACGTCGGGACGAGGAAGGTGCCGCGCGCGGCCATCAACGCGGCGGTCGGTTCGTCGAGGAAGTTGCCGTGCTCGATCGAGCGGACGCCGGCCTCGACGGCGACCCGGATCGCCTCGGCGGAGTAGGCGTGAGCGAGGACGTACGTCCCCGCGTGCGCCGCCTCCTCGACGGCCGCGGCAAGTTCGGCATCCGTGTACTGCAGGCTCTCGAGCTTGTCCGTCGGCGAGGCCACCCCACCGCTCGCCATCACCTTGATCGCGTCGGCACCGCGACGCAGCTGCTTCCGCACGGCCCGGCGGACGCCGTCCACGCCGTCGGCGATGTTGTCGACCATGCCGAGGTGCGCGCCACACAGGCAGCCCACGCTGTCCTGCGCGCGCGACCGACTGTCCCCGTGCCCGCCGGTCTGCGACAGCGGCCGCCCGCTCACGAACATCCTCGGCCCGGGAATCAGGCCGCGGTCGACGGCCTCCTTCATCCCCCAGTCGGCGCCACCCGCGTCCCGGACGGTCGTGTAGCCCTGGTCGAGCGTCTGCCCGATCACCCGCCCGATCGCGTACGCCAACAGGCTGGTCGGATAGTCCCGCTGCTCCCGCCCGACCTCGACGTCCAACGAACAGACATGAACGTGCGCGTCGATCAGTCCGGGCATCAACGTGCGGCCACGGCAGTCGACCGTGTCGTCCGCGCGCACCCTGGAGACGCCCGCCACGACGTCCTTGATCACACCGTCCTCGACCACCACGGTCGCGTCGTCGAGCGGATCGGCCCCGGTGCACGGCAGAACCCGCGCGTGGCGGAACGCCAGAATCCCTGTGCGCGTCGCCTTGGTTTCCACCCGCCCCATGGTGCCTCATCCGCCGTCGCGGTTCCTACGATGCCTCGCCTTCGCGAATGAAGTACTGCGCCATGGTGGTCGGGCCGGGCGTCTGCCAGGGCCAGTCGTCGATCATCGGATTCTGAACGTTGTGAAGGCGATTGCTGACCACTCCGTAGTTGCCCTTCGGCAGGCTGATCCCGATGTACCAGAACTGTTCCTGGGCGATCGCGATGATGCGCTTCATCAGGTCGGTTTGTTCTTCGCCGTTGGCCGTGCTCTTGAGCTGTTCGTAGAGCGACATCTGCTCCCGCGCCGCGGGCGGCGGCTCCTCGAATGGGCCGACCGCGTCCTGCGGGATCGCACCGCGAAGCCCGCCGGCGTCGTACCAGTTGGCCCACGGGATGGCCGTGATCGCGAGCGGCACCATGAAGTCGTGCTGGTAGACCGGGTCGAGGCCGCCGCCGGAGCCGAAGACGCAGGCATCGTGGAAGTTCGCGTCCACGCGTTCCCAGAAGAGCGTGCTCGACTCGGACTTGATCCGCATGTCGATGCCGACGGCCTTGAAGTGCTCGCGCATCATCTCCAGGCAGGCGATGTCCCTGGCCCTGATGTCGGACATGGCATCGACGTTGAACCTGAATGGCTGGCCGTCCGGGCCGAGGCGCGCGCCGTCACCGTCCTTGTCCGGGAGGACCCGATCGAGGTAACGGTTGGCCGTCTCGACGGAGTACTCCGTGTACTGCGTGGCGAGCTTCTCGTTGTAGTAGGCGGTATCGGGATGGGGCGCGATCTGATGGAGCTCGCCCTGCCGGAGGAACACCGTGTCGATGATCTCCTGCCGGTTCATCGCATGAGACAGCCCGATCCGGAAGTTGATGTCGCGGAAGACCTTGCGCATCTGCCGATCGCGGTGCGTGAGGTTGACCGCGAAGGCCATCGTGTTGGAGTCCTCGTAGGTCAGGTCGAGGATCTGGTACTTCCCCTCCTGTCGGCCTCGGGCGATCAGTGGCTTGTCGCGGATGTCCATGGTGATGGTGGAGTAGACCAGATCGACGTCGCCACCGAGCGTCTTCAGCTTGGCGACCTCGTTGTCGGCCACGAGCTGGGTGGACACCTCGTCGATGTAGGGCAGCTGCCTCCCTGCCGTGTCCACCTTCCAGTAGTACGGATTGCGCCTGGCGACCACCCGGTCGGTGACATCGCCGACCGCCTTCGTCACCTGCCATGCGGTGAGCACCGGCAGCTCAGGGTTCTCCCACGGCGTCGCCTTCTGGAGGAAGAAGTCCGCCCAACTGTCGAAACCGGCGTCCTTGGTCTTCTCCTCGGCATCCGGGGCGTACTTCTTGTGGAAGTCACGCAGATAGTGCGCCGGGTGGCGCGTCGGTCCCAGTCCGTTGGCCGTGGCGAGGTTGCCGAGCAGCAGACCGTTCGGGCCTGCGAAGCGGAACACGACGGTGTGGTGGTCCCGCTTCTCGACCGTGAAGGGTTCGTCGCCGGCAACGAGCCACGTCGGCATGGCCGGTGTGATCTCGGTGTTCAGAGCAACGTCCTCGCACCAGAAGACGATGTCGTCCGCCGTGAACGGTTCACCATCGGACCACTTCATGCCCGAACGCAGCTTGAAGACGTACTCGGTGGCATCGTCGTTGACCGAATAGCTCTCCGCGATGTCGGGAATGACGTCCTCAGCGGTCCACGTGGTCATCTGCGGCTTCCAGCGGACCAGGTGGTCATAGGCCAGGGTGCGATCGAGGTTCCCCCCGACGTTGCTCGGCCCACCGACACTGATCAGTCTCAGCTCTCCACCATAGACACCGGCCTCGTCCACTGGCTTCACCACGAGCGGAGACCGGGGGAGGCGTTCCTTCAACGGTGGAAGATCGCCGCGCTTGACCATGTCGGTCAGCATCGGTGACTCCTTGGCGCCGGTTCCACCGCCTTGCCGCGACTCCTGCTGGCCTGGATCGGTGGAGAGCAGGTCGCATCCGGACATGGCGATGCCGCTGAGGACCGCCATTCCTCCTGTCCCCAGCAGCTGCCGCCTGTTCATACCTCGTGGATCTGGTCTTCTCGCCATCGTCTTTCCTCTTCGAAAGTGGGCGTGGACGCCTGCCGGACAGCTGCTGGACAGCTCGGTCCGTCGGGCAGTGGGCTGGGTCCTCGAGGTGGGTCAGATCCTCAATCGGACGTACTCCATCGAGACGTCCATCGCGTGGACGAGTCCCGTGCTGGTCTCCTCGTCGACGCACAGCCATCCGCGGTAGTCGATGCTTCCCAGAGTCGCGAACAGCCCGTCGAGGTCGATCACTCCTTCGCCGAGGAGCCGCCACTCCCCGTCGGCGAAGTCCTTCAGATGAAGGTTGTCGATCACCGAAGCGAAGTCGGAGACGAGCCCCGCGACATCGGTCACACCGGACTTCACCAGGTGAGCGGTGTCGACGGTGAGGTGGACGGCAGAGTGGTCCGCGGCGTCGAAGAAGACATCGAAGTCCCGTCGGTGCATGACGGGCTGGTTGTAGTGATGGTGCAACGAAAGGGCGATGCCCTGGTCGGCCGCCTCCCGGCCTACCTCGGACAGCACCCGCGCGAAGCCGGCGATGTCAGTGTCGCTGAGCCCTTCGCGCGGAACGCCGTGGCAGAAGACGATCCGCTCCGAACCCACCGCGCTGGCGAATTCGATCGTCGAACGCAAGCGCGCCAGACCGTCCGGGTCGAGTGTGCCGCCGGTGATCAGCCCGGTCGTGCATGCCGAGTCGCGACTCCACTCGTTGCGGAACGCTTCGGGATCATCAAGGTAGGAGCCGTACTGCCCACCCTTGAGTTGCAGGCCCGCATATCCGGCCTCCCGGAACCTGTCGAAGAGCAACCGCTGTTCTTCGGGCCCTGCGGTCGGCTTGGAAAAGGCGATCTTCATGTGGGAAGGCCTCCCGTCAAGGTGACTGGATCCCCCGCACGCGCGGACTCGTAGGCCGCGTCGAGCAATGCGATGGTTCGCAGGTTGTCCTTACCGCTGTTAGAGGGCTCACCGCCGTCGTCGAGAGCGTCCAGCAGCCGGTTGAGGCTGAGGTACGTGGACTCCGGCTTTCCCCGCCCGGCGTACGGATTCTCCCACTCCGTGCTGCCGTCCTTGTCGCGCAGGCTCACGGTGTCGTAGCCGAACTCCAGGGTGCCCAGCTGGCCGAGGACCACCGTGTCTGTCCGCCGCAACCGGCTGGAGAAACTCTGCACGTACGACACCGGAATGTGATCGAAGAGCAGTTGGGTGAATGCGTCGGTCTCACCGGCACAGTCGACCTCCGGCGAGGACGATGTGCGGCACCACACCCACGCCGCCTCCCGTCCGAGCATGTGCCGAAAGCCGTCGAACCAGTGCACGCCCATCACCGACATTGCATGCCGTTGGATCTGAGTGCGCCACCCGCGGTCCTGCCGGAACATCAGGTTGGTGTGAACCACTCCGTGGACCTCGCCGACTCTGCCGTCGGAGATGAGTCGTCGGGCGATGTCGAATGCGTAGTGGTCACGGAAGTTCTGGTTAACGGCGAGGTGGACACCGGCGTCCGCGCAGACGTCGACGATCAGACTGGCTTCCGTGAAAGTGTCCGAGAGCGGCTTCTCGACGAGTATGTGTTTGCCCGCGGCGGCCAATGTCCTGACCATGTCCTGACGCACGTTGGTAGGCGTGCAGAGCACCGCGGCGGTCCACTCGCTGCCGTCGATCATCTCCTCCAGGCTGGCGTACACCCGCTCCACCCCGTAGGTCTGCTGGGCCCACTCACGCCGCTCAGGTCGCGGATCGCACGCAGCGGCGATACGGATCCGCTCAGGATGGACCTGATAACCATCGAAATGCATCGCGGACACACCACCGCAACCGACCATCGCAATATCGTGAACAGCCATCAAGCCCCTATCTTTTGCCTGTGGGTTCAACGTCCAGACGTCGACATTCAGATCAACCTCAGGCGTCCAGGTCCGAACGCACGGTCAACGTCGCGGAGCCATCCTGGCATGGCCACATTCGGGGATGCCATAGCCAATTGGGCGTTCAATGGTTTGCATTCTGGCCGAATCTGCCAGCCAGTATGTCGAGCAGGCAGGTCAGCCGAGTCGCGCAGAGACAGTGAGGAACGAATGGTCGGGCACGTCGACGACATCTCGAAGACGTGAAAGGTCGGCGTCTTCAGCAGTCGGTCACCGTCGGTCAGCACCATCGCCTGGAGAACATTGACCGTTTGGGCGATGTTGGCCATCACCAGCCGGTCGGCGTGCCGATGGAAGATATCGAAATGCAGACTCGCCACGAGCGCGTCACGAAGAGCGTTCTGTTGGTACAGGAAACGCGGATTGGTGTGATCAGGGGGCCGGGGACGTCGGCGTTGACGACGGCGGTCACGGCCGGCGATGTCGATGACAAGGTTGGCTCACCCTCAATCCACGGTGACGACCTGGCGGTCCGCTGTGGAGAACGTGATCAGCAGCACTGCCCGGTCGTTCCCGATGTTCTCGGCGTTGTGGACTTCTCCCGTCGGAATCGAGATCGTGTCGCCCTCGGCCATCTCGACGTACTCGTCGCCGAGGCGGTGCCGGATCCTGCCGCGCAGGACGTGCAGCACCTCGTCGCAGTTCGGGTGGTAGTGCGGCGCGTTGGCCTGGCCGGGGTCGATCTGGCAGCGGCCGACGGTGAGCTTCCGCGAGTTGCCGAGCGCCTTGGACACGAACCAGTCGAGGCGTCCCCACGGATAGTCCTCGCTGGCGACGTCTCCTGCCCGGGTGATGCTGGCTTCCGTCATCGGCTCCTCTTTCGTCGTTCCGCTCGTTCGATCCGGTTCCGGCGGCTCAGCCGGTCGAGGGGTCGATGTCGACGAACGCCTTGATCTGCGCGGTGATCGCACGTTCGGTCGGCAACCGCTCCATCGACGAGGCGCCGTAGAAGCCGTCGACACCGGACGCCCGACGCAGGACGTACGCGGCGTCGTCGGGTTCTGCGACCGGTCCACCGTGGCACAGGACCAGCACGTCGTCCCGGACGTCGCGGGCGGCCTTCGCCCAGGCGGTGGCGAGCTCGACACAGTCGTCGAGGCTGCGCGCGGTCTCGGCACCGATAGCGCCGCCGGTGGTCAGGCCGAAGTGGCAGACCACGATGTCCGCCCCGGCCTCGGCCATCGCGGCCGCGTCCTCGACGGAGAAGACGTACGGCGTGGTCAGCAGGTCGAAGCCACGCGCCCGGCGGATCATGTCGACCTCGAGCGCGTAGCTCATCCCGGTCTCTTCGAGGTTGGCGCGGAACACGCCGTCGATCAGCCCGACCGTCGGGAAGTTCTGGACGCCGGCGAAACCGAGCCGGGCCAGTTCGGGCAGGAACACGTCCGGGTCGTAGAACGGGTCGGTCCCGTTGACCCCCGCCAGCACCGGCGTGTGCCTAACGACCGGCAGTACCTCACGGGCCATCTCGACCACGACGTCGTTGGCATTGCCGTACGCCATCAACCCGGCGAGGGATCCGCGCCCTGCCATCCGGTAGCGGCCCGAGTTGTAGATGACGATCAGGTCGATCCCACCGGCCTCCTCGCACTTGGCGGACAGGCCGGTGCCGGCGCCGCCGCCGATGATCGGCTGGCCGGCCGCGACCTTGGCACGCAGGCGGGTGAGGATGGACTCCCTGGTCAGCCGGCTCATGCCATTCCCCTCTTGCTCCCCGTGATGTAGGCGTCGAGCTTCTCGACCATCGCCGCCGCGAACGCCGGGTCGTTGACGTCGAGGTCCAGCTCGATCAGCTCGACCCGCGTACGGTCCAGCGTCGACCGGATCGCGTCGAAGAGTGCAGCATCGGCGTCGGCGTCGTGGAACGGCCCGCCCTCGCCGGCGATGGCCGAGATCCCCTTCAGCGGAAGGAAGACCGCGGCCGGTCCGGTGGTCGCGGACACCCGCGTCGCCAGCCGGGTCCCCAGCTCGGCACACTCCTGCGGCGTCGTACGCATCAACGTCACGCTCGGGTTGTGGACATAGAGGTTCCGGTCGGCGAACTTCTCCGGCACCGTCTCCTTCGGGCCGAAGTTCACCATGTCGAGCGCCCCGACCGACACCACCTGCGGCACCCCCGCGGCGCCGGCGGCGGTGAGCCGACCCGGACCCGCGGAGAACACCCCGCCCACGAGTTCGTCCGCGAGTTCGGTGGACGTGACGTCGAGGACGCCGGCCAGCCAGCCGTCGGCGGCGAGCCCTTCGAGCGTACGACCGCCGACGCCGGTCATGTGGAACACCAGCACCTCGTAGCCGCCCTTCTCGAGCAGCTCACGGGCGGCGGTGACGCACGGCGTCGTCACGCCGAACATGCTCGCCGCCAGCAGTGGCCGCTCCGCGGCGACCGCGGGTTCCGGCGCGGTCACCATGCCGGCCAGGGCGGCCGCCGCGTTGGCGAGGATCCGCGCCGACAGTCGGTTGACGCCGGCGACGTCGGTCACGCTGGGGAAGAGCACGAGGTCGCTCTCGGCGACGTACGCCCGGGTGTCGCCGGAGGCGGCCGTCGAGACGATCACCTTCGGTACGCCGAGGGGTAGTCCGCGGAACGCCTGCGCGGCGATCGACGTCCCTCCGGTCCCGCCGAGGGCGAGCGCCCCCGCACAGGATCCCTGCTGGTGCAGGCGCCCCAGCACCTCGGCGGCGCCCCGCGCCATCGCGGTGACGGCCGCGCCGCGGTCCCGGGCTGCGGCGAGAGCGGCAAGATCCGCGCCACCCGCCGCGGCGACCTCGCTCGCCGGCACGTCCGCCGCGATCAGGTCGTCGGCCGAGCCTTCGCCGGCCGCCGGGCTCGCGAGCACTCCCGCGTCGACGACCACCACGTCGACACCGGCCTCGACAAGCCGGTCGCGGACGAAGGCGTACTCCGCACCTTTGGTGTCCAGAGTGCCCAGAAGTACGACGGTTGGCACCGGTCATCCCTCCTGCCTACCCGCTGGGGAGTGCAATTCCGTTCCGACTTGGCGATGATCGGGCGATGGCTACCAGCAGCACCAGATCCAATCCGGCGCCGGTGGTTTACTTCGGCGCGCCGCGGCTGATCCGGCTGCTGGACGGGTGGGCCGACCAGCCAGGCGGGCTGAGCACCAGACTCGCCGAGGCGCTGCGCCAACTGGTCCGCGCCGGCCAGCTGCCGGCCGGCACCCGCCTGCCGTCCGAACGCATCCTCGCGTCGGCCCTCGGACTCGGGCGGACGACGGTGGGTCAGGCGTTCGACACCCTACGCGCCGAGGGCATCCTGGTCAGCCGCACCGGCACGGGCACCTTCGTGTCGACCGCGGCCGGACACGCGAACGCCCGCGGGGACGACCGGCTCCGGTCGTTCGTCACCGACACGCTGGTCGCCGGCCCGCGGGGAACCCGACAGCTGAACGCCCGGATCGACCTCCGCAGCGCAGCACTCCCAGGGATCCCGATGGTCGCCGACGAGCTCGACCGGCTCTCCGCCGCGGACTTCGCCGGGACCCTGCCGTCGCATGGATACGTCCCCCGTGGCCTTCCGGTCCTGCGGACCGCCGTCGCCAGCTACTACACCGCCCTCGGCCTGCGGACGGACCCCGGTCAGGTCCTCGTCACCTCGGGCGCCCAGCAGGCGATGCGGATCGTCGCCGAGACGCTCGTCGAGCCGGGCGGCACCGTCATCGTGGAGGAGCCGACGTTCCGCGGCGCGATCGAGGTTCTGCGCAGCGTCGGCGCCCACCTCGTCGGCGTACCCAGCGGGCGCGAAGGGGTCGACATCGACGCCCTCGCCGCCGCCGTACGCCGCCATCGGCCGGTGTTCGCCCTCCTGCAGTCGACCGTGCACAACCCCACCGGCTCGGTCCTGCCCGAACGGGCGCGGGCGGCGGTGGCCAGGCTGTCCGCCGAGGCCGGTCTCACGATCGTCGACGACGCGGCACCCACCGACGCCATCATCGACGGTCCACCGCCTCCCCCACTCGCGTCGTACGGCGGAGACGTGCTGACACTCGGCTCGGCGAGTAAGGGCTTCTGGGGCGGCCTGCGGGTCGGTTGGCTGCGTGCCGGCCGCGACCTCGTGGAACGCCTGGCGATCGTCAAGGGTGCCGAGGACCTCGGCACGTCCATCCCCGCGCAGATCGTGACCGCCCGGCTGCTCGACCGCGCCGCCGAGGCCCGCGCCCACCGCCGGGCCACCCTCGGATCCGCGCGGGACTTCGCCCTGCAGATCCTCGCGGAGGAACTGCCGGACTGGCGGTCGTACGTACCTGCCGGCGGCGCGTCGCTGTGGATCGAACTGCCCGCGGGCCACTCCGCGACGACGTTCACCGAACGCGCGGGTCGGGCTGGTGTCGACGTCCTGGCCGGTCCGACGTTCAGCTGCGAGGACGCGCTCGACGGCTGGCTGCGGGTGGCGTTCGCCGCGCCGGAGGACGTCATCGCCGACGGACTACTCCGTCTCGCGGAGCTGTGGCACGCCGGCAAGGACGAGGACCGCATGACATGACACCGCGACCGCGATTCCAGCTACGCCCGCTCGACCTCGGCGACGCGGGAGAACTGTTGACCCTCCAGCGCGCCGCGTTCGTCGGTGAGGCGCAACTCTACGACGACCCTCGGCTGCCTCCGCTGACCCAGACGCTCGCCGAACTGGAGGACGAGATCGTCAGCAGTAGCGGGATCGCAGCGACAGCGGGCACCCGCCTCGTCGGTGCCGTCCGCATGCGGCTACACATGGACGTCCTGTACATCAACCGGCTCGCCGTCGCGCCAGATCTGCAAGGGCAGGGAATCGGGACGGCGCTGCTGCGGGCGGCCGAGACCAGTGCGCCGGCGCACCGGGCGAGTCTGTTCACGGGCCACCTCAGTGCGGCGAACCTGCGCCTCTACCGCCGGCTCGGCTACGTCGAGACCAGGCGGGAGCGTGAGCCTGCGGTACCCGATCTCATTCACCTGACCAAGGACCTCGGTCCGGCCCCGTGACGACGACCCGGTGACGCCCGCCGACTGACGTCGGCCAGCTGACGTCAGTCGGCGGGGAGCTCGGCCCCGCAGCGGACGCAGTGGTCCGGGGGAGGCTGGTCCTCGATCATCGCGCCGCATTCCGGACACAACAGGTGAAGCCAGCACACCGGGTCCCCGCCCTCGCCGACGCCGGCGCGGCTCGTTCCGTCCGCAGGTTCGGAGGTCACAGGTTGATCCTCCCAGGTGGTCCAGCTGAGTCAGGGCAGCCGACGTAGCCAGCGGCGCTGCCACGGCGTCTCGACGGCGCGGCGGTGGTAGTGGGCGCGGACCCAGGAGACGGCCTGTGGTGCCGGGAGTCCGTCGAGGATGGCGAGGGCGGCCAAGGCGGTTCCGGTGCGGCCGACGCCGCCTCGGCAGGCGACCTCGACGCGTTCGCCGGCGTGTGCCCGTCGGAGAGCTTCGCGCAGGGCGTCGAGCGCGTCGGTACGGTCGGTGGGGATCCAGAAGTCGGGCCAGCGGATACGCCGATGTGGCCAGGCCGGCGCCGGTCCCCCGACCAGCAGCAGGGCGAAGTCGGCGGGTGTGATGGTGACGTCTCCCGCCCGCCGCCCGCGGACCTGACTACCGGTGGGGAGGGTCACCAGCCCGGTGTCGTCCAGCCAAGCGGAACTCGCGCGGTTGCCCACGCCCCATTCTGGCACCGGCGAGTGTGCGCAAACTGCAGGTCCGAGGGGTCCGACACCTACAGTTTGCGCACTTTGATCATGAAGCCAGCCTCGACAGCGGCGTGTGCCCGGCCTCCCGCGACTGGTCTGCCAGGATGGCTGGTCGTGATCAGCCTTCCGCCGTCGTTCTTCTCCTACACCCGCGTCTCGCGGGAGGGGGCGGCCGGCCGGGCATGGGCGGAGTCGCTCCCCGCGCTCGTCGACGAACTCTGCGTACGGTGGTCGCTGACGATCGACGGCGCGCCTATGCACGGCGCCAACGGGATCGCCGTGCCGGTGGTCCGACGCGACGGTGGGGCCGCCTGCGTCCTCAAGGTGGCCTGGCTCGACCAGGAGCTGCGGAACCAGGTCGTGGCGCTGGCACTGTGGGACGGCCACGGCATGGTCCGACTGCTCGACGCCTCCGTCGAGGACGGCGCGCTCCTGCTGGAACGACTCGACGCCTCCCGCTCGCTTCGTTCGCTGCCGCTCGAGGACTCGCTCACGGTGGCGGGCGAATTGCTCCGGCGACAAGCGGTTCCCGCCCCGGCCGACGCGGACCTGCCGCCCGTCGTCGGCGTCGCCGAGGCCTTCGTCGCATCGGCGGTCGAGCGTTCGGCAAAGTTGGGTGATCCGGTCCCGTCGGACGACCTCACCATGGCGGTCGGGCTGGCCCGCGAGCTGGCCTCCGCCACCGGGGACCTGCTGGTCAACCACGACCTGCATGACGAGAACATCCTGGCCGCCGAACGCGAACCCTGGTTGGCGATCGACCCGAGAGTCCTGGTCGGCGTGCCGGAGTACGGCATCGCCCAGCTGCTCTGGTGGCGACTCGACGACATGCCCGGCGACAAGGGCGTGCGGGACTGTCTCGACCTGATCGTGTCGGCCGCGGGGCTGGATGGCGAGCTCGCCCGGACGTGGACCCTCGTCCGGTCGGTCGACTACTGGCTGTGGGGGCTGGAAAATGGGCTCACCATCGACCCGGCCCGGTGCGCCCGCGTCGTCGAGACCCTGACGTCACCGTAGTCCTGGCGTCGCGCAAACCCCTGCCGAGGAGGAACGCATGACGGGCTTTGCCGACCAGGTGCACCGCTTCCTCGCCGAAGCCGTGGTGGACCGGGAGGAGGTCGACCGGTTCCTCGATCCGGACGAACCCAAGTGGGCGAGGTTCGACAGCGAACTGGGATATCTGCCGCATCCGTCCGAGGTGCAGGACGGCGTCGACGGTGCGGTGAGCACCTACCGGTACGGCGGGTTCGGCGAACGCCGGGTCATCAACGGCGCGGACCGACCCTGCCGGATCAACACCTACGGCGACAGTTTCACCCAGTGCCACCAGGTCAGTGACGGCGAGACCTGGCAGGAGTATCTCGCCGGGCACTTCGGTGAGCCGATCCGCAACTTCGGGGTCGGCGGGTTCGGCGTCCACCAGGCCTACCGTCGGCTGCGGCGGACAGAGGCCACGGACGCGGGTGCCGAGTACGTCGTGTTCAACATCTTCCTCGACGACCACTACCGCAGCCTGGACGCCTACCGGCGGCTGCGCGTCGGCCATGGCTGGTGGGAGATGCACCGCTCGCAGCGGACCAGCATGTTCCACGCGAACCCCTGGGTGCATGTGCGGTTCGACGGAGCGGGCCAGCTCGTCGAGCGGCCGAACTCCTGCCCCACGCCGGAATCCCTCTACCAGCTGTGCGATCGGGACTTCCTCATCGATTCGTACGACAACGACCTTGTGGTGCAGCTGCTCGTCGGGCAGCGGACCAGGGACTTCGACTTCCTCGCCCAGCACACCGAGACCGCCGCCGCCCTCGGGCTCTCCCTCGATCTCACCAGCGAGGCGGACCGGGAACGGGCGGCAACCGAGTTCTACGACCGCTGCGCGTTCCGTGCCTCGATCATCCTGCTCGACCGGATGCGGAGCGCGTTGGCCGAGCAGGGCAAGAAACTGCTTGTTCTGTTGAGCTATCCCGGTGATGCCGTCGCCGACGCGTGCGCGGGAAAGCCACGTCCCGACGCGGAGTTCGTCACCCTCCTCGACGACCTCGGGATCGCGTACGTCGACTCGCTGACCATGCACGTCGCGGACTATGCGGCGTACACGACAACGCCGGAGGAGTACATCGACCGGCACTACATCGACGGCGGCCACTACAGCCCCGCGGGCAACCACTACTTCGCCTTCGCGGTCAAGCCCGCCTTCGTGCGCTGGCTCCAGCCGCGGCCGCCTTCGTACGCGACCGATGCCTCCGCTCCCCCCGTCCGCGCCGAACACCTCGCGTGAACCCGATGAGCGACGACG
Source organism: Actinopolymorpha sp. B17G11 (assembly GCF_040196095.1). Lineage (NCBI taxonomy): Bacteria > Bacillati > Actinomycetota > Actinomycetes > Propionibacteriales > Actinopolymorphaceae > Actinopolymorpha > Actinopolymorpha sp. B17G11. Next base: position 310,415 of record NZ_JBEFTW010000001.1, on the reverse strand, counting down.
TGCAGGCGAGCATCGAGATGGCCGCGGACCCTCGGGCCGTCTACGACATCGTGACCGACGTCGCCCAGCTCCCCCGGTGGGCGGCGGAGACGGTCTCCTGCCGGTGGCTCGACGGAGCTGACGGCCCGGTCGTCGGTGCGAGGTTCCGCGGTGTGAACCGGCATGGACCGCTGCGCTGGTGGACCACCTCGACCGTGACCGAGGCCCGACCGGGACGATGTTTCGCCTGGAAGGTGACTGCCCTGAGGTGGCCGATCGCCGAGTGGCGGTACGAGATCGAGCCGGCCGACGGTGGGTGCCGCGTCACCGAGCGGACGAGGAACCTCACCAATCCGTTCTTCCGGAGGATCGTCGGACCACTGGGCACAGGCGTCGCCAACCGTGCCGAGCACAACCGCCGCAACATGGAGAAGACGCTGCTGGCGTTGAAGGAGTACGTCGCGGCGTCGCCCTAGCCCGGACCTAGCCCGGTGTTCCGCGACCGGCGTCGGGCCGCACCCGGGTCCACGTCGGTCGACGTAGGAACGAACGTGCCGCGTATGCGCCACCCGACCGGCGGCGCGTGCGCCTATCGGTGGGCGATGCCGAGGAAGTGCGAGCCCGAGCCGATGATGGTCGGCTCCTCCTCCGTCGTACGCAGGAACTCCAGGATCAACGCCCGCTTGCCGGCATCGGCCCAGTCGGCGTCGAAGGACCCCGTCCACATCGCGGGCACGCGAACCCTGGATTGTTCCGGAGCGCCCATGAACCCCGCACCTGACTTGTCCGTGGTCGGCGTTCCGGGCGTGTTCCGGGACTGGGCGGGTGGGAAAGCTCTCAGATGTTCGTCCGTACGTACGGAGGTGAATCGCATGCCGGTGCTCGGCCAGAGCCAGGCGGACACGCCCGCCCGGCCCAAGCTGCGTACCCGACTGCGCCGCGCGGCCGGCGCCGTGCTCAGCCGGGAGGACCCCACTGACCAGCCCCCGCGACGTTCGCCGTACGTCGTGCGGATGCCGGACGGAGACTGCGGGCCCGACCTGCGACGGGCCCTCGACTTCCTGCTCCGGCTCGGCGAGCTGCTGCTGCGCAGCGGTGCGGGAGCGGTCGACGTCGAGGCGTCGATCGTCGCCTGCGCGTCCGCACTGGGGCTCCGCGGCGCCGAGGCCTCCGTCACCCACACCGAGGTGCTGGTCTCCGTCGCCTTCGGCGAGTCCGAGCTGCCGGTCACCGACCTGCGCAACGTCCGGGTCCGCGCCGTCGACCACAACCGCCTCGCCGCCCTGCACGAGATGGTGTTGGGACTGACCGAGGGCACGCTGACACCCGCGGAGGCGTACGTACGCCTGGACACCATCGTCCGGTCCGCGAAGCGTTATCCCCGATGGGTCGTCACCTGCGCATGGGGCGTGCTGGCGAGCGCGGTCGCGGTGCAGCTGGGCGGGGGTTGGCTCCTCGCGTTGATCACGTTCTGCGCGACGGTGGCCATCGACCGGATCGGCCGGCGTCTCGCCCGCCGCAACGTCCCCGACTTCTACCTGAACTTCGTCGGCGCCGCCATCGCGACCGCGGTGGCGGCCATCCTGACCGCCACCGGCGTCTCGGTGCAGCCGGCCCTGGTGGTCGCGGCCGGCGTGGTCCTGTTGCTGCCCGGCCTCGCGCTGTTGTCGTGCGTCCAGGACGCGTTGACGGGGTACGTCGTCACCGCCGCCGGCCGGGCGATGGAGGTGCTGATCCTCGCGGCAGGCATCACTGGCGGGGTGGCGATGGCGCTCGTCGTCGCCCGGGAGCTGGGCATCATCATGCCGGTACAGCCGCCTGCGCCGTTCACGGTGAGCGGGCTGCCGTACCGGTTCGCCTCGGCCGGGATCGTCGCGGCGGCCATGGCGGTCGGGGTGTACGCACCGCTCCGGCTGCTCCCCACCGCCTTCGGACTCGGCGGCGCCGGGTACACCGCGTTCCTGGCGCTCAACCAGGTCCTCACGTCGCCGTCGATGGCGCGGGCGCTCGTCGCCGTCGGGATCGGCGCGTGTGGCTACACGTTCGCGACGCGGCGGCGACTGCCGGCCCTCACCGTCGTACTCCCCGCGATCATCCCGATGCTGCCGGGCCTCACGATCTACAGCGCGATGCTGCAACTGACCCACGGCGACAGCATCAGCGGCGTCACGGGTCTCCTGCACGCGGCGACCGATGCGCTGGCGCTGGCGGCGGGCGTGATCCTCGGTGAGTTCCTCGGCCAGCCGCTGCGTCGAGAGCTCTCCCGGAGAGAACGCCGCTACGCCGGCCCCCGCATGGTGGGACCGCTCCGGGTGAGCTCACGCCGGGTGGGCTCACGCCGGATGAGCTCACGCCGGGTGCGCCGCGATCGGCCAGCCGGAGCCCGGTACGGGAGCTAGCTGACCAGTTCCAAGGGGGTAGGAAAGGATGGGAGTCCCCGATCTCGCAGGAGTATGACGATGACGAGCACCACCCGCACCCTCGGACGCAGCGGTCTCGCGGTCAGCCCGATCGGCTTCGGCTGTTGGGCGATCGGCGGTCCGGCATTCCGCGACGGCAACCCGATCGGCTGGGGCAAGGTCGATGACGACGAGTCGGTCGCGGCGATCCATGCCGCGCTCGACGCGGGGGTGACGTTCTTCGACACCGCCAACATCTACGGCGCCGGGCACAGCGAGCGCGTGGTGGGGCGGGCGCTGGCCGGCAGGCGGGACGAGGTGGTCATCGCGACGAAGTTCGGCAACCTCTTCGACGAGGAGGCCAAGCGGGCCATCGGCCGGGACGCCTCGCCCACCTCCATCCGCGAGCAGTGCGACGCGAGCCTGGCCCGGCTCGGAGTCGACGTGATCGACCTCTACCAGTTCCACATCGGTGACTACGACCCGGTGCAGGCCGAGACGGTGGTGGCGACGCTGGAGGAGCTGGTCGACGCGGGCAAGATCCGGTCGTTCGGGTGGAGTACGGACGACCCCGAGCGGGCGGGGGTCTTCGCCCGCAGCCAGCACTGTGCCGCGATCCAGCTGCACGCCAACGTGATCGACGACAACCCCGCCATGGTCGACTTGCTCGAGTCCGCCGGGCTCGCCGGCATCAACCGCGGTCCCCTCGCTATGGGCGCGCTCACCGGGAAGTTCTCCCGCGAGACGACGTTCGCCGCCGACGACGTACGCCGGCGCTTCGACTTCTCCGGCAAGGAGGGGCGCACGCTCGACGCCCTCGACCGCATCCGCGACATCCTCACCTCCGGTGGCCGCACCCTCGCGCAGGGCGCGCTCGGCTGGCTCCTCGCCCGCAGTCCGGCGTTCGTGCCCATCCCCGGGATCCGGACGGTGGCGCAGGCCCAGGACAACGCCGGCGCGATCGCGCACGGTCCGCTGGGTGCGCAGGAGATGGCCGAGATCGACCAGATCCTGAAGCAGCTCGGCCTGCGGTGACAGCGCCAGTGCTCGGGGAGTCCGCGCGCGACGTCCTCGTCTCGCACGCCAGCTTCGACGGCCACTGGCCCTGGGTGGCCGAGGCGTTCCGCCTCGAGTGGCCGCCCGGCCAGTGCCCGTTGGAGTGCGTACGCCTGGATGTCGACGACGCCCGGCCGGTGCACGAGGCCATCCGCGATCCCGCGTCCGTGCACCGGTTGGTCGTCCTGGGGGCGCCGTTCACGCCGGAGTCGGTCGAGGCGTTCGCGGGCCTACGCGAGGCCGCCCTGCTCGATGCGTACGGCGAGAACGCCGAACCGGCCGAGCTGCTGCGCGCCCGTGGAGTCGAGGTCCACCGCCACGAGAGCGAAGGCTTCTGGGGCCAGTCGGTCGCGGAGTTCGGGCTCGCGCTGACGCTGTGCGGGCTGCGGCGGATACCGCAGCTGCACCACGAGATGCTCACCGACCTGGCGCCGTGGGACTACAGCCCGCCCGGCGGTGTGCCGCGCCCCGGAGCGCGTGGCGGGCAGTACGGCGACGACCCGCGGTTCACAGCCGGCACCGTGGCGGGCGCGCGGGTGCGGGTCGTGGGTGCGGGCAACATCGCGAGCCGCTACGCCGGTTTCGTGTCGGCGCTGGGTGCCGACGTCGCCGCGTGGGATCCGTACGCCACTGAGCCCTGTTTCCACCGCTCCGGCGCCCGCCGCGAGCACCACCTCGACCGGCTCGTGCGGGACGCGGAGATCTTCGTGCCGATGGTGCCGTTGCTGCCGTCGACCGAGGGGCTCGTCACCGCCGACCACATCGACGCCCTGCCGGCGGGCTGTCTCGTCGTGCTCGTGACGCGCGCGCTGATCTGTGACATGGCGGCCATCCGCCGGCGGGTCCTCGCGGACGAGATCGCCCTGGCGGCCGACGTGTGGGACGTCGAGCCGCTGCCGCTGTCCGATCCGCTGCTCGGCCGGCACAACGTGGTCCACACGCCCCACAACGCCGGCCGGACGAAGCAGGCAAACGAGGCGTTCGCCCGCGCGATCCTCGCCAAGTTCCGCTGACCCGCCCGCGATCCGGCCATCCAGAAGTACGACGTCGACACCCTCCCGGTGTGACGAAGGCCGCCGCGCCGAAAGCCGATTGCCGGGACGCCTGCCGGACCCTTAGGTTGCCAGGCGTGCGAGATAGCGGCTGATCCGTACCCCCGTGGCTCTGGCCCTGTGCCGCCACGTGGGGGCAGCCGCATGCCCGTCGGCCCCTGTGCGTGACCGCTCCGCGCTCGCCGATCCCCTCGCACATATCTGCACCAGAACAGGTGATCACCCATGGAACCGTACGAACACCTCGTGGCCGAAGCACTCGCCGCGCCCTTCGAGGGCTGGGACTTCAGCTGGCTGCGGGACCGCACGACGGGCGAGGACCTGTCGTGGTCCTACCCCGATCTCGCTCGCGCCGCCATCGCCGACGCGGCTCGGCTGCTCGACATCGACACCGGCGGCGGGGAGCAGTTGGCCGGGCTGCGCCCCCTGCCGGCGTACACGGTCGCCCTCGAAGGGTGGGCGCCCAACCTCGCCGTCGCGCGGCGACGGTTGGAACCGCTCGGCGTCGAGGTACGCCAGACCACCGACGACGGCCGGCTTCCGGTCGCCGACGGCGAGTTCGACCTCGTACTCAACCGACACGGCTGGCTCGACGCCGCCGACACGTGGCGCGCTCTCGCACCAGGTGGTGTGTTCCTCACCCAGCAGGTCGGCAGCCGCAACGGCGCCGAGATCAACGCCGCGCTCGGCGCGCCGCCCTCGATCGACTTAGACGCGGAAACCTGCGACCTCGCCGTCGCTGCGCTGCGCGCACAGGGCTTCCGGGTGGACGAGGCGCGGGAGGAGATGCCGGCCTACGTCTTCGGCGACATCGGGGCCGTCGTCTACCAACTGCGGGCGGTGCCGTGGACGATCGACGACTTCGACGTACGCACGTATGACGTGGCGCTACGCCGGCTCGACGCACGCATCCGCGAGACGGGTGAATTCGCCACGCACGACCACCGGTACCTCATCCGGGCGACGAAGCCCCGGGCGGGAGACAGCGTCGACTGACGTGCCGCGACCATGATCATGCGCGGAAACCTGGGCGTCTCGGTGCCGGCAAACGCCCGGTTTGTCGCGCATGATCATGCACCTCCGGCCGGACCAGGACGGAATTGACACCCCGGAGCCAGGCTGCCACCATCAGCGACGGCGCGAGCGTCCCCCTCAGCGGGCACCGCTCGCGCCACGCTGTGACGACGGGGGATGCGGACCGCAAAGGACGCTTGCATGACCCGAGTAACTTCATGATCGGTGCAACCAGGCGGTACGCCGCCGTCCTGCTGGCCTGCGCCCTCCCCCTGACCGCCATGGCCGGCTCGACCAGCGCCGCGGGAGCGGCCGAGGCCCCCACGACGACCAAGGCAGCCACGGCTGCTGAGGGCGCCGAACAGGTCGAGAACGGCGGTTTCGACGACGGCACCGACCCGTGGTGGTGGACCGGAAACGCCTCGGCGGAGATCGTCGACGGCCGCCTGTGCACCACCGTCCCCGGCGGCACCGCCAACCCGTGGGACGTCATCGTCGGGCAGAACGGCATCGCCCTGGAGGACGGCGCGTCGTACGCCCTGTCGTTCACCGCGTCCGCCAGCTCGCCCGTCACCGTGCGGACCAATGTCCAGCTCGCCGACCCGCCCTACACCGCCGAACTCTCCGAACCGGTGGAGCTGACCGGCGAGGCCGGGTCGTACACCTACGAGTTCACGTCCGGGACCGAGACCACGGCCGGTAGCGTCCAACTACAGGTCGGCGGAGCGGCTGAGCCGTGGACGTTCTGCCTGGACGACGTTTCGCTGCGGGGTGGGGGAGAACCGCCGGTGTATGTGCCTGACACGGGCCCGCGGGTGCGGGTGAACCAGGTCGGATATCTGCCGCACGGCCCTAAGAACGCCACGGTGGTGACCGACGCGACGGACGCACTCCCCTGGCAGCTTCGCGACGCCGGCGGCCGCACTGTCGCCGAGGGATCGTCCACCCCGCGCGGTGTCGACGCGGCGTCCGAGCAGAACGTCGCGACGATCGACTTCAGCTCCTACCGCGGCCGCGGCTCCGGCTACACGCTGACCGTGGACGGCGAGACGAGCTATCCGTTCGTCATCACTGATTCGGCGTACGAAAAACTGCGGTCGGATTCCCTGCAGTTCTTCTACATCCAGCGCAGCGGCATCCCGATTGACGGCGCGCTCGTCGGCGAGGAGTACACCCGGCCGGCGGGCCACGTCGGCATCCCACCCAACCAGGGCGACACCGACGTGCCCTGCCAGGACGGGGTCTGCGACTACACGCTCGACGTGCACGGCGGGTGGTACGACGCGGGCGATCACGGCAAGTACGTCGTCAACGGCGGGATCGCCGCCCACCAGCTGCTCAGCACCTGGGAACGCGCCACGCACGCGGCCACCGGCAGGACCGAGCCGCTCGACGACGGCCGGCTGCGGGTGCCGGAACGCGGCAACGGTGTGCCCGACATCCTCGACGAGGCGCGGTGGGAGGTGGAGTTCCTGCTGCGGATGCAGGTCCCGTCCGGGCAGCCGCTGGCCGGCATGGCCCACCACAAGATGCACGACCAGAACTGGACCGGCCTGCCGATGCAGCCCGAAGCCGACCCGCAGCTGCGTGAGCTGCACCCGCCGTCGACGGCCGCCACGCTGAACCTCGCCGCCGCGGCCGCGCAGTGTGCCCGGGTGTTCAAGCCGTACGACCGGGAGTTCGCGGGTCGCTGCCTCGGCGCCGCGAAGGCGGCGTGGGCGGCCGCGAAGGCGCACCCGGACGTCTACGCCGATGACGCCGACACCAACGGCGGCGGTGCGTACGGCGACCCGAACGTGGACGACGAGTTCTACTGGGCGGCGGTGGAGCTGTACCTCACCACCGGTGAGCCGTCCTTCCACAAGGCCGTGCTGTCCTCGCCGATGCACGACGCCGACGTGTTCTCGGCCGGCGGTTTCAGCTGGGGGTCGGTGGGGGCGCTCGGGCGCCTCCAGCTGGCGACGGTGCCCAGCCGGCTGCCCACCGACCAGCGGCGTGAGGTCCACGACTCCGTCGTCGCGGCCGCCGACCGCTACCTCGACACGCTGCACGGGCAGGCGTACGGGCTGCCATTGCCGGACCGCGCCGAGTTCTACAACTGGGGCTCGAACAGCGGCATCCTCAACAACGTCGTTGTGTTGGCGACGGCGTACGACCTCACCGGCCGGACGGACTTCCGCGACGGTGCGGTGCAGGGCGTCGACTACATCTTCGGCCGGAACGCGCTGAATCACTCCTACGTCACCGACTACGGCACGAAGTCACCGCAGAACCAGCACTCCCGGATCTTCGGCCACCAGCTCGACCCGAACACACCGAAGCCGCCGGCCGGATCGCTCGCGGGCGGCGCGAACGCGGCGTTGCAGGACCCGTTCGCGGCCGAACTGCTCGCCGGCTGTGCGCCACAGTTCTGCTACGTGGACCACATCGAGTCCTACGCCACCAACGAGGTGGCAATCAACTGGAACTCCGCACTCGCGTGGGTGGCGTCGTTCCTCGCCGACCAGAGCGGTACCTAGCCCTAGCCCTAGCCGCTCTGCCGCGGGACGTCGAGTGTCAGCCCTGGGCGCGCGACGTCGATCGGACCGCCGAACCCGTCGCGGGCCGCTCGGAGGGCAGCGTCCGGGTCCGTTTCGGGCACCAGATGAGTCAGGACGAGCCGCCCGACGCCCGCCTCCGCCGCCTGGAGCGCCGCCTGCCGCGCACTGGTGAGGTAGGCGGCGGAGTCCTCCGGCACCTCCTCGGCGTACGACGCGTCGGCGATCAGCACGTCACTGCCCGCGGCGAGTTCGGCGACCAACGGGCTGGGACCGGTGTCGCCGGTGTAGGTGGCGGTCGCTCCGTCGGCGCGTATCCGGAGACCCGCGTTGGGAACATAGTGCGGGAGGAGCATCGTCTCGATCCCGAACGGCCCCACCTCGAACGCCTCACCTGCGGCGAACTCCTGCAGGTCGTACGCCTCATCAAGCATTCCGGGACGGTCGAGCGCGAGGACGGCGTCCAGCGCACCTGGCAACGTGTGGACAGGGAGAGCGGGTGCGGGGTCGTCCCGCAGCGCCCGCGCGCGGAGCAGCGGGTTGAGGTCGGCGCAGTGGTCGGGGTGTTTGTGGGTGACGGCGACCGCGTCGATGCGTTCGGCCGGTACCAGCTCCAGCAGCCTTGGCAGGGTCGCGTAGCCGGGATCGACGAGCAACAGGAACCCGTCATGGTCGAGGAGGTAGCCGCTGCACGCCAGCCCGGCCGCCGGCCAGGCCCCGCATCCGCCGAGCACGGTGATCTTCATCCGTCCAGTCTGCCAAGTGCCACCCCCACGCCCAGCGAGGAGTGGGATGGCTCGATACCGACATCCGATCCCCTCCCGGTTGTCGAGCTCGGCTGAACGAGTTGCGGGACCGCGGCGAGGCGGAGGGTGCCTACGCCTCGCTGGAGGGCCAGCTGACGACGATCGAGGCGGCGGTCGAGGACGGCAAGCCGTCTCGCGAACTCGTCGATGCGTTCCGCAGAACCGTCGCCGGACACCGGGGCGATGGCATCAATGAATCCGCGACCGGGATCCTCGATGACCTCGCCCAGCGCCTCATCGCCCGGCTGTCGTAGCGGCCGAGTCTGCTGGCAGTGCGCCGGGTGGTGGTTCGGGTTGGATGGTGTAGGTGTGGCCGAGTGGACTTTGGGCGGTGAGGTGGTCGGGTCGGTTGTGGGTCCACCACCAGCCGGCTTGGTGTTTGGCGCGGTGATGTCGCCGGCATAGCGGTGCGAGGTTGCAGGCGCAGGAGGGTCCGCCCAATCGGTGTTCGATCGTGTGGTCCAGGTCGCACTGGGTGGCTGTTCTGGAGCAGCCGGGTTGGGCGCAGGTGCGGTGCATCGCTTCGATGAACCGGCGTTGGGCGGCGGTGGGATTGTAGCGGCGGCTGCTGGCCTGGTGGTAGACGACTTCGCCGTCGAGGGTGACGGTGCGGCAGTATTCGAACCCGCCGGCGGCGGCGTCCTTGATGTCGTCGATCACCGCGGGGGTGATAGCACCGAGTCCGGCGAGTTCGCCTGCGCGGGAGCCCAGCCGAAGCCAGGTTTCCAGCTCGGCGACGAGTTCGACCTTCGCCACCAGCCATTCATCACCTGTCCCGGCGCACACACCGGCATCACCCGGATCGTCCAGATCAACATCGGTGTCCCCGCCGCCCCAACCTGCCCCAGCGCCGGGAGAAGCGGCCGCATCAGCACCGGTGCGCCTGCCGGAGGAGCCGGCGGGTGGCGGGTCAGCACTACAACGCGGATCGGCACTACTTGTCGGGTCGGCGGACGTGGTCGGGTCGGCGGACGTGGTCGTATCGGCGTCGGCGGTGGCTGCGGGGTCGAGGTTGGCGGTGGGGTGGCGGCCGCGGAGCAGGTCGAGGAACACATCAGCCTCGATCTGGGCCAACGTCCTGACGTCTCCGGCTCGTTTGATTCGTCTGGCGTGGGTCTTGATGAACACCCTGGCCGCCGCCGTCCCCGCCATCGGAAGATCCAGACCAGCGATACTCCCCGTCCCGTCCGGGTTCGCACCGAACCCGACCCGCCTACCCTGCTGCGCCTCCCGCCGACGCTCCTCCGCACCCGCCGGGTCCAACTCCAGCACCTTCCGCCGCAACCGCCGCACCACCTGCGCCCGAGTCAAGCCCACGCCGGACGCCGCATCCGCGGCAAGAATGAACTCCTCCGCCTGACCCGCCAACTCCGGCGCCAGACAACACGTTTCCTCGACGATCGCCCGCGCCTTACCCAGACTGATCGTCCCTGCCGACAGCGCCGCGCGAGTCGCGGGAAGTCGCTCGGTCAGCTCGAAGGCGAAAGACAGTTCACGATCAGCCGACCCCGGCGACAGACACGACGCCGCACCCACCTCCGCAGACGCGAACTCACCAAACGACGCGTTCAATCCGGGCGGCGAGTCCGGCTCACACGCAGGCGACCGCGCCACATATGCCATCGCCCCATACAACTGCGCACTCGCCCAGGACACCTGCCGCTCCCACGCCCGCATCACCAACACACGCGCATGACCATTCACCGCAGCCAGATCCACCCGCGCCAACAGCACACCAAGCTCAGGACCCGGCACAGCCGAAGCCAACACCGAGAAATCCACACCCCCGAAATCGAACATAGCAGCGATTCTATCAGATGCTCATTCCGTACGCAGGCGTCAAATCCCTTGCCAGCAAGGAAAATCGCTTCCTTCAGGCTGACCATGCCGCGGCACCGTCATATCTTGCACCTGGAATCGCCCAGGCGACGTTCGCCATCCGATCGTCATCCGCACAGTCTGCGGGAGCGCCCGCCCTGTCGTGCCATCATCATGGGGTGAGCTCGGTTCTGATCGACCAGGGAGTTGCGGCCCTCCGTGCAGGCGACACGGTGACCGCCCGTTCTGCGTTCGAACTCGCCCTGGCCGACACCGAGTCCGGTGCGGCCCTCGAGGGTCTGGCCGAGGCGCTGTACTGGCAGCGGGACTACTCTGCCGCCGCGGCGCACTACGAGCGGGCGTACGCCGCCCACCGTCAGGAAGGCAACAGCATGGCCGCCGGGCTCGCTGCCCGCACGGCCGGCTGGATCCGCGGCTATGTCCTGGGTGACTGGGCTGTGGGGAGTGGGTGGTTCGCCCGGGCCCGCACCATCTTCACCGAAGCGCGCGAGGATGGCCCCGAGCACGGATGGGTCCTGCTCATCGACGCCTACTCAGAACCAGACGTCCAGGTACGCGAGGACCTGCTGCGCGAGGCGGTCACCATCGGACGGCGATTCGGCGACCCCGACATCGAGTTCGAGGCGTTGGTATGCCTCGGCTGCGTCCTCGTCATGACCGATCGCGTCACCGAGGGTCTGACCCTCTGCGACGAGGGCCTGGCCGCGGCCTGCGCGGGCGAACTGACCGACCTCGCCACGGTCGAGGCGATCTTCTGCCGGTTCTTCTGGATGTGCGAACTGGTGAACGACGTCCCGCGGGCGGACCAGTGGGTACGCGCGGCCGCGGAACACCTGCGGCGGAGCAATGTCGTCGCGGCGCTCTGTCGCGCTCACTACGGCGGCATTCTCACCGCGGCTGGACGCTGGGAGGAGGCGGAGGCTGAGCTCGTCGAGTCCGCCCGGTGCTTCGCCCGAGGGATGTCGGACCGGCGCGCGTTCTCGCTCATCCGCCTCGCCGAGCTTCGCCTACGGCAGGGGGATCTCGAGCAGGCCGCTCTGCTCCTGGACGGGCTCGACACCCATCCGGACGCGGTTCGCACCCTTGCCGCCCTCCACCTCGCCAAGGGGGAGACGGCGTTGGCCCGGGACCTTCTCGAGCGGTGCACCGCCGGCGCCGACGACGCGGTTCCGACCGCCGGCGAGACGACTCTGATAGGCCCGCTGCTCGCCCTCCTCGTCGAAGTCCACCTCGACCAGGGCGACCTCGACGCCGCCGAGCGCGTGGCCCAACGCCTGGACCGCATCGCCGGGCTGCAACACATGCCGTACCTACGGGCGGTGGCAGCGCTGGCGAACGGACGGATCTGCGTAGCTCGCGGGGATTCGGACGCCCGCGGCTGCCTGCACTCCGCGTTGCAGGACTTCACGCGGGCTCAGCTGCCGATGGAGCTGGCCGAGACCCGGCTGGAGATGGCCCGGGCACTCGCGACACAGTCCCCCGAGGTCGCGATCGCGGCCGCCAAGGCGGCGCTCGACGACTTCGAGCGCCTCAAGGCCGCCCGGCATGCCGACGCCGCCGGGGCGCTTCTGCGTTCGCTCGGCGCGCCCGTCCGCACGGGGCCGAAGGGTTTCGGCACGCTGACAAGGCGCGAGTCCGAGGTCCTCCACCTGCTCGGCGCAGGGTTGTCCAACGCCGAGATCGGCGATCGGCTCTTCATCACCCGCAAGACCGTCGAACACCACGTGGGCAACCTGCTGGCGAAGCTTGGCCTGCGCAACCGGGCCGAGGCGGCCGCCCACGTCACGAGGGGAAATCCCAGCCGCTAGATGGCCAGTTTCAAGGGGAGTCAGGCGACTCCCCTTGGAATTGGTCATCTAGGTAGGGGAGTTCCCCGATACTTCCGGACGCCCGGTGGCCGCACGCTGCTCCTTGTACTCGACGAAGGAGCCGGACGTGACCAAGAACGTGTACGACGCGATTGTGGTGGGCGCACGCTGTGCGGGGTCGCCCACCGCCATGCTGCTGGCGAGGGCGGGTTACCGGGTCCTTGTCGTCGACCGGGCGACCTTTCCCAGTGACACGATCTCGACCCACCTGGTCCACCCGCCCGGCGTGGCGGCACTGCGCAGGTGGGGACTGCTCGAGCAGGTCAAGGGGACGGGATGCCCGCCGATCCACACGTACGCGTTCGACCTCGGGCCATTCACGATCGCCGGGAGCCCCGGGACCGACACCGAACCGGTGTCGTACTGTCCTCGGCGGACGGTGCTGGACAAGCTGCTCGTCGACGCCGCAGCCGCGGCGGGAGCCGAGATTCGGGAGGGCTTCACCGTCTCCGACGTCGTGGTCGAGAACGGTCGGGTGACGGGAATTCAGGGGCACACCCGCAACGGTCCGACCATGACCGAACACGCTCGCGTGGTCGTCGGAGCCGACGGTTGGCAGTCCGTCGTCGCCAAGGCGGTCCAGACCGACCAGTACCACGACCAACCCCGGTTGCAGTCCAGCTACTACACGTACTTCAGCGGCCTGCCGATGGACGGCCGGTTCGAGGTCTACCTTCGCCCGGAGCGGGGCTTTGCCGCGATCCCCACGAACGACGACCTCACCCTGGTCATCGCCGGCTGGCCGTACGCGGAGTTCGAAGCAAACAAGACCGACATCGAGGGCAACTACCACAAGACGTTCGCACTGGTGCCGGCCTTCGTCGAGCGGATCCGTGCCGCCCGTCGCGAGGCGCGTTTCGTCGGCATGGCCCTGCCGAACTTCTTCCGCAGGCCGTTCGGCCCCGGCTGGGCGCTCGTCGGTGATGCCGGCTACAACAAGGACTTCATCACGGCCCAGGGGATCAGCGACGCTTTCCGAGACGCAGAGCTGTGCGTGAGCGCGATAGCCGAGGCGTTCTCCGGCGTGTGCTCCTTCGAGGTCGCGATGGCGCGCTACCAGTCCGCCCGCGACCAGCGCGCCCTGCCGATGTACGAGTTCACCACCCAGCTCGCCAAGCTGGAGCCCCCGCCGCCGGAGATGGCGCAGCTGCTCGGCGCCATCCAGGGCAACCGCGAGGCGATGGACGCGTTCGTTCGGGTGAACGCGGGGGTGACGTCGCCGGTTGAGTTCTTCTCCGAGGAGAATGTCGGGCGAATCCTCTCGGCGTGAGCGTGTCCGCATCTGTACGAACCCTTGACGTCGCGCGACGCGCATACCTACGTTCGTCGCATCGTGGAATTTCCGTTCCACGCAGCGCGCGACATCCGCACCGGTTCTCGCGTCCGGCACGGAAAGACAAGGGTGGCGGCATGCTCGACACAGGCGAGGCGAGCGACACGACACTCCCCTGCCGGCCGGACCGATGGCGCGACGCGGATCTCATCGACTGCGACGTCCATCTCCCCGTCCCGTCGTTCGACCAGCTCGAGCGCCATCTCGACCAGCGCTGGCGCGACTACATGACGGAGAGCGGTGTTCGTGCCGTCAACCCGCCGCTGTATCCGCCGAACGCGCCACTTTCCCACCACCCTGGAATCGTGGCCACACCCCCGTCCTCCACGACCACCGCTGGCCTCGATCTCCTTCGTACGTACGTCTTCGACCACTGGCAGGCCAGTCACGCGGTCACCCACTGCGGCATCGAGATCTCCGCGATCCACAACGACGACTGGGCTCTCGCGATGGCGCGCGCGGTCAACGACTGGCAGGTCGCGGAGTGGCTCGACCAGGAACCACGCCTGCGCGCTTCGCTCGTCGTACCGCCGCAGAATCCGGAGTTCGCGGCACAGGAGATCGACCGGCTCGGCGACCATCCGGGCTTCGTCCAGGTCCTGCTCCCCGTGCGCGCGGAGGCGCCGTTGGGCAGACGACGCTACTGGCCGATCTACCAGGCCGCCGAACGCCACGACCTGGCCGTCGGCATCCATGCCGGCGGGGTGAGCGGCAATCCGATCACACCCGTTGGCTGGCCGTCGTACTACCTCGAGGACTACGTAAGCATTGCCCAGGCGTTCCAGGCCCAGGTCGTGAGCCTGGTCAGCGAAGGGGTTTTCGCCACCCACCCGGGGCTTCGGGTGGTGCTCATCGAGGGCGGCTTCACCTGGCTGCCCGCCCTCATGTGGCGCTTCGACAAGAACTGGAAGGGCCTGCGGCGGGAGATCCCCTGGGTCGACCAGCCCCCGTCGGAGATCATCCGCAGGCACATCCGCCTCACCACGCAGCCACTCGACGAACCGGCCGACCCGCGCCAGCTCGTCGAGACCATCCAACAGCTCGGCGACGACGCGATGCTGCTGTTCGCGACCGACTACCCGCACTGGCAGTACGACTCCGGCGAAGGACTTCTCCCCACCGGACTCCGCCACGATCTCGAACGCGCGATCCTCGCCGCCAACGCCCGCGCCACCTACCGGTTCTGACAAAGCGACGTCAGACAGTACGGAGTACGCCGCATGGCCGCCACCACGCCGATGGCCCCGACCCGCACCACCGCGAAGCGGACCCGGCCACCGATCGTCGACTGCGACATCCACAACGCCGTCTGGCCGGGCGCGCTCGATGCGTACCTGCCGAAGCGGTGGCGCCGCCACGGCGCTCTCTTCGGCTCGCGTACGCACCAGGGATCGCTGTATCCGAAGGGAAGTCCCGCCGCCGCGCGCCATGACGCCTGGCCACCGTCGGGCCGTCCGGCGGGCGGCGACCTGGACTTCATGCGCCAACAGCTTCTTGACGCCGAGGGCATCTCCTACGGCATCCTCAACTGCCTCAGCGCAGCCGGCACCCAGCTCAACGCCGACTACTCCGCGGCACTGTCCCGCGCCGTCAACGAATGGCAGATCGTCGAGTGGCTCGACAAGGAGCCGCGGCTGCGTGCCGGCGTCGCGATCCCCTACGAGGACGCCGACCTCGCGGTCACCGAAATCGACCGGTTCGCCGACCATCCCGGTTTCGTCCAGGTCCTGCTGGTCGCGCGCAGTGCCGAACCGCTCGGCCGCCGGAAGTACTGGAAGATCTACGAAACGGCCGAGCGGCACGGCCTTCCGGTCGGCATCCACTTCGGCGGCGGCGCCCGCGGAGTTCCGGTCACGGCCTCCGGCTGGCCGTCGTACTACATCGAGGACCACACCGACATGGCGCAGGCGTTCCAGGCACACGTCGTGAGCCTTGTCTGTGAAGGGGTTTTCGAGCGTTTCCCGCGACTGCGGGTCGTCCTGATCGAGGGCGGCTTCGCCTGGTTGCCGCCGCTGATGTGGCGCCTCGACAAGCACTGGCGGCGGCTGAAGGAGGAGGTGCCGCACCTGAAGCGGGCGCCGTCGGAGTACATCCGCGACCACATGTGGGTCACCACGCAGCCGATCGAGGAACCGCACGACCCACGCCACATCCTGCAGGTTTTCGACCACCTCGGCGGCACCGACCGGGTGATGTTCTCGACCGACTACCCGCACTGGGACTACGACGACCCGGACCGCGCGTTCCGGGTGCGGCTGCCTGAAGAGGACCGGCAGAAGATCTTCGCCGGCAACGCCAAGGCGTTGTACGGGCTGGCGTGAGGGACGGTCGACGATGCCGAGCTACGTCGTCGCGACCGTCGACGAGATCCCGCCGGGCTCCCGCAAGATCGTCACCGTGGCGAGGCGTTCGATCGGGGTGTTCAACGTCGACGGTGCCTACTACGCCCTGCGCAACCAGTGCCCCCACGAGGGCGGACCGCTGTGTGAAGGCGTCCTCTCCGGCCTCGTACGGTCGCCGTGGGCGGGCACATACGACTATCTCCGGCGCGGCGAGATCCTGCGGTGTCCGTGGCACGGTTGGGAGTTCGACGTCATGACCGGGCAGTCGTGGTTCGACCCGGCGAAGACGCGAGTCCAGTCCTACGACGCGACCGTGGAGACCCACGAGTCCCTCGCGGGATACGCGAAGGGCCCGTACGAAGCCGAGACCTACCGGGTCGAGGTCGACCGGGAGTACGTCGTCCTCCACCTGTGACCGGCCCGGGCGCCCAACGGACGGGGCCGCTCAGGCGTCGGTGCGCGAGCTGTCGGGTTGGGCCCAGGGAGTATTGGCCCACGGGTCGTAGTCGACCTCGAGCGGTTCCTGCGGCGGGCGTTCACCCTCGGGTACGTGCTGGAGGTTGACGCGGATCCGGTACCACACCGAGCTCCGGCCGCGCATGCCGTCGACGAGGATGTCGGCGGGTTCGAGGTGGCCTACGACGAAGGGATGCCGAGACTTCCAGCGTTCCAGCCCGGACAGGGCCTCGTCCTTCGTCTTCGCGCGCGCGATCTCGATCAGCGGCATCGTCGACTGGCGCCGGCCGACGCCTTTCGGAGGTTTCTCCGCCGGGCCCAGCCGGTCTGCGAGGGCGAGCAGCGCGTCGAGCGACCCGGACGAGTCCTCCATGCCCTTCCACGGGTCACCATGCTCGGCGTACCGCGCAAGCACGGTGGGCAGGGTGTAGTTCTCGGGACGGCAGTCCGGTACCTCCGCCCAGGTGAGCGGTGTGGATACCCGTGCGTCGGGTTTCGGTCGTACGGAGTAGGCCGACGCCACGGTCCGGTCCTTGGCGTTCTGGTTGAAGTCGACGAAGACGCCCTGGCGTTCCTCCTTCCACCACCGCGCGGTCGCGAGGTCGGGCGCGCGGTTCTCGACCTCGCGGGCGACGGTCTCGGCGGCCCTGCGTACGTCGCGAAAGGCCCATCGCGGTTCGATCCGCGCGTAGACGTGGAAGCCGCGGGAGCCCGAGGTCTTCGGCCAGGCGGTCAGGCCGTGGTCCTCGAGGACCTCCCTCGCGACGAGCGCGACGTCGATGATCTGGCGCCAGTCGACGCCGGGCACCGGGTCGAGGTCGATCCGCAGTTCGTCGGGATGGTCGAGGTCCTCCGCCTGCACCGGGTGGGGGTTGAGGTCGATGCAGCCGAGGTTCACCGCCCACGCCAGGCCGGCGGCGTCGCGGACGACGGCCTCGGCGGCGGACGTCCCGGAGCGGTAGTGCAACTCGGCGACCTCGATCCAGTCGGGCCGGTTGGCAGGTGCGCGCTTCTGGAAGAACCCCTCCTCGTCGATTCCCTTGACGAACCTTTTGAGGATCATCGGCCGGCCGTTGATGCCGCGCAGGGCACCGTCGGCGACGGCGAGGTAGTAGTTCACCAGGTCGAGCTTGGTGTGGCCGCCGACCGGAAAGACCATCTTGTCCGGGTTGGTGATGGTCACCTCGCGACCGGCGACCTCCAGAACCTGCGACGACTTCGCCATTCGCTCACGATAGAGCGGTTTTACCCGCCCGGGCGGCGCGGGCTGTGAGGTAGCGGCGTTCGGGAAGGCTCGTCGTACGACGGGCGGCAGTCGCGTAGTGCTCACTGGCGGCTTCGTGGTCGCCGGCCATCTCCAGCAGGTGCGCCCGCGCCGCGGAGAGCCGGTGATGCGTCGCGGTCCGCTCGTCGTCGTCCAGAGGTGCCAGGAGGTCGAGCCCGGCGCGCGGTCCGTGGACCATCGCGACCGCGACGGCGTGGCTCATGGTCACCACCGGGTTGGTCCCGCAGATGCGGGCGAGCAGGTCGTACAGCGCGACGATCTGGCGCCAGTCGGTGTCCTCGGCGCGCGCGGCCTCGTCGTGGACTGCGGCGATGGCGGCCTGGAGCTGGTAGGGACCGAGGGCGGTGCGCGACATCGCGTCGGTGACGAGCGCGGTCCCCTCTGCGATGGCCTCGCGGTCCCACTGGCTGCGGTCCTGTTCGGCGAGCGGGACCAGCTCGCCGTCGGAACCGGTGCGAGCGGGGCGCCGCGCGTCGGTGAGCAGCATGAGGGCGAGCAGTCCGGCGACCTCGCCGTCGGCGGGCAGGAGCCGACGCACCATGCGGGTGAGCCGGATCGCCTCGCCGGACAACTCGACGCGACAGGCGTCCGGGCCGGACGTCGCGGAGTAGCCCTCGTTGAAAATCAGATACAGCACGTGCAGCACCGCGCCGAGCCGCGCAGCGCGTTCGTGGGGCGGGGGCAGGCTGAACGGAACGCCGGAGGCCCTGATGGTCCGCTTCGCCCGGCTGATCCGCTTGCCCATCGTCTGGTCGGGGACGAGGAACGCCCGCGCGATCTCCTCCGTGGTGAGGCCGCCGACGGCCCTCAGCGTGAGCGCGATCTGCGACGCGGGCGAGAGGGAGGGATGGCAGCACAGGAAGAGCAGGATCAGGGTGTCGTCGGCGTCGGCCGCCAGCCGCATGTCGGCGGCCGGGGCGACGTAGGCCTCCAGCGGGACCCGCAGCCCCTCGGCGTCCTCCCGGCGCCGGCGCGCCTGGTCGCTGCGGAGCTGGTCGGTCAGCCGGCGCGCGGCGACCTGGATCAGCCACGCGCGCGGGCTGTCCGGCCGACCCTCGGCTGGCCACTGGACGGCCGCGGCGAGCAGCGCCTCCTGGACCGCGTCCTCGGCGATGTCGAAGTGCCCGTAGCGCCGGACGACCGCGCCGAGGACCTGCGGCGCGAGGTCGCGCAGCAGGTCCTCGAGGCTGGTGTCGTACGCCATCGGGACTTCGGTCAGGCCTCGAAGCCGTCGGGTGCCATCAACGGGCGCAGCTCCACGGTGTCCCCGATGGCGTCCACGATCCGGGCGGCGATCTCGAGGGCCCGGTCGTGGCTCTCCACGTCGACGATGCCGAAGCTGACCAGGACCTCCTTCACCTCTGCGTACGGTCCGTCGGTGGCGACCGGTCCGCTGTCCTGCTTCCGGACGGTCACGGTGTGGGACGGGTCGCCCAGGCCCTCGGTGGCGACGAACTCGCCGGACTCGCTGAGCTCCTTGCCCAACTGCGCGTAGAAGTCGCAGGCCTTCTGGACCTCTTCCGGCGTCGCGTTGGCCCAGCCCTCGGGGTTGGTGTAGGCCAGCATGATGTACTTCATGTCCTCGCTCCTCACGTTTGCGAACCCTCTCGGGCCCTTCTCGCCGGAGACGTCGGAGCGGGCGATCCGGCTTGGACATCCGGCCCCAGAAATTCTGCCGTACGACGCTGACGTACGGACCGGGCTCAGGACTCCTCGAGCCAGTAGTTGTCGTGGCGTAGGTAGAACTCGGCGCGTTCCTCGTCTGTGAGCGTCCGGCCCCGGGCGAGCTCCGCGAGGGTCTCGAAGTACTCCTCCCGGGGGGCACCCGGGGTGAAGAGCAGCAGCATCGACGCGGGCTCGCCGGCGACGTTCCGGAAGGCGTGGATGCCACCCGGAGGGACGTAGAGGAAGTCGCCCGCGGTCGCCTCGACCCACTGCTCTCCGTTGTAGAGCCGGACGGCTCCGTCGAGGATGTAGAACGACTCGGAGATCGTCTTGTGGAAGTGCGGTCCGGGTCCGCTTTCGTTCGGGCCGAAGTTCCAGCGGTAGAGCCCGAAGTCCCCGCCGGTCGACGCCCCGGTGGTGAGGTAGTCGACGGAGCCACCCGAGGTGTACGACAGCTCGGGTTCGTGGTCACGTGGCCGGAAGGTCGCGCTGACCTCTCCGGTCTCACCGGTGTAGCGAATCGGTGGGTAGGACATAGCTCAGTGAAGATACGCCACGTCGTCGACCTGGAACCGTGCTCCCCACGGCGCGTCGGTGCCGAGAGCGCGGAAGCCGATCTCGATCGCGGTGATCCGGCCACGGTGCGGCCAGTCGGCCACGTCGACGGTGAGGGCGTTCCACTGGTCCGGCTTGAACGAATCGAGCGTGCTGGTCAGCCGCTCCTCTCCGCTGACGAGGGTGAGCGTGGCTTCGTAGCCGGTCGCGCCGGGTGCACCGCCGTAGGCGTCGACCCAGGCGACGACACCGGTTGCCGCCGACAGATCCAGTGGGGTGGCGGGTGCGACGACGACGGTCTTCGCGGCCGACGCCGGCCCGGGCGTCGTGGTCGCCTCCAGTGCCCAGTCCCCGCCGTGCGGTGAGCCGGGTCCGTTGGCGAAGCTCTCCACCGTCGCCACGGAGTCGACGTTCTGCCCCGGGGCCCACCCGGCGGGGCCGTCCTCGAAGTCATACATGGGCGTCGGCACCGGCGGTGGGACCGTGACGACCACCCGGAGGGTCGCCCCGCCATAGCCGACGCAGATCGCTGGATGGTGCCACCACGGACACTGCGCCCCGACCGGCCATGTCCACTAGTATTCTGGATCGTTTCAATGAAATGCCGGCATGGTCCGGACCCGAACGGCTGTCAATATTCTCGGGGATGAGTGGACATGGCCAACAATGGCCGCAGGGACACGGCAGTCGTCGCGGGACACCTATGCAGACCATCCCGCGGGAATGCGTCGGCTCACTTCATCTCGGACAGGTGTACGAATACTAGGGCGTGACCTGGGGTTTTCCCCTCACTCCCGTTGACTTTTGGCCCTCACCTCAGCGAGCGTGGAAGCGATCAGCGTCGGGGGTACCCGTCCCCCCGCGAACGTCAGGCGAGGGCTGGTGAGCATGTTCGGGGAGCTCGAACACCCCACATACGAAGGACTCGACGAGTCGGCGACCGCCGAAGACGCCCAGGACTCCGACCAATTCCTTGACCGGGTTGCCCATCACTGCACCGACCTGTTCAGTGTGTCGGCGGCGGGCGTGATGCTGGTCGGCCCGGGCGGCGACCTCCACGCCGCGGCGACGGCTGCCCCTGCCGTGCCGGAGTTGGGCGATCTCTTCGCCGCGCATCCCGAGGAGAGCCCCTGCGCGGACAGTTGTCACCTGCTGGAGCCCGTCATCGAGACGGACCTGGCAAGGGCTGACCGGCGATGGCCGGAGTTCGCGACAGATGCCCGGAAAGCTGGGGTCCGTGGCGTTCTGGCATTTCCGCTTCATGACCGCGAGACAAGCATCGGCGCACTCGGCCTGCTCGCGACCAAAGACGACCGTCTCGATGTGCATCATGTCCGCCTGGTGGGTGCGATCGCCGACATCGCCGTCGTCGGGCTCCTGCAGCGCTACACGGCTGCGCACGGCCTGCACGGTGGCGTGACCCAGCTGCAGTCCGCCCTGGACGCACGCGTCGTCATCGAACAGGCAAAGGGAATGCTGGCACAACGGGGCGGCATCGACGTCGCGCAGGCGTTCCAGGCATTGTTCCGTTTCGCCCGCAAGCACCGGACTGGTCTGGTCGAGGTCGCCGAGTCGGTGGTCGACGGAACCGTCGACTCGTCGAGGATTCTCGACGCCCTGTCGACCGCCGGCGTGCGCCAACGGCGCGCCCCCACACCGCGGGCGGAGTGGCGAGGAATGGACCACTCGTGAACGCTGAACCTCGAGCGGGATCCGCCGTTGCTACTACCCGCTACGCACGGCTCTACCGGTTGCTTGCCGACTGTGCCGACCGGACGGACGGACCGGAGTCCGGCGACCACGTGTGTGACGCCTGCGCCGAGGTGGCGGGTGCCGACGGCGCCGCCCTGTCGTTGATCAGCGCCCATCGCTGGTCAGCGCTGTTGGGAACATCCGGCGAGCTTGCCAAGACGCTCGCCGACCTGCAGTTCACGTTGGGCCAGGGCCCCAAGATCCATGCCCTGCAGACCGGCCACGCGGTCATCGTCGAGGACGTGGCGAGCGAGGCGTCGGCGCACGACTGGCCGGTCTTCGCTCCGGCGGCCGCCGACCTGGGGATCCGCGCCCTCGCCGCACTCCCGCTGTCGTCGGACGGGAACCGGGTCGGTGTCCTCCAGCTGTACCGCACCACCCCACGGTTGGTGGACCCGGACGAGTTGCACGACGCCGCGATGTGCGCGGAACTCGCACTGGTGTCGATCCTCGGTCACGCCGGCGGACCGGAGGACGTGGGGAGCAGTCTCGCGGCGGTACGACTGGGCGAGCGCGCCGAGGTCTACCAGGCCACCGGTATGGTCGCCGAGTTCCTCGGCATCAGCCTCGACGACGCGCTCGCACGGGTGAAGTTCCACGCCTTCAGCCACGAGCAGTCGATCGGCTACGTGGCCCATGAGATCGTCGCGGGTCAGTTCATGCTCGAGGCCGACCCCCCCGGCTGAGTGGCGGCGTCGCCGGCCGTGACCGGCTCGCCCGCGTGCTGGCGACGGTAGGCACCGGGCGCGGTGCGGAAAGCCCGCTTGAACGCGTTGGCGAACGCGAACTCCGAGGTGTAGCCCACCCGCTGTGCGGCCGAATGCAACGAGATGTCGGTGTCGCGAAGGAGTTTCGCCGCCGTCGTCATCCGCCACCAGGTGAGGTAGGCCAGCGGCGGCTGTCCGATCAGCGTGGTGAACCGGCGGGCGAACGCCGCCCTGGAGAGGCCGGCTTCGGCGCCGAGGCTCTCGACCGTCCACTGGCGTTCGGGGCTGCGGTGGATGCCGCACAGGGCCGCGCTGACCGCCGGATCCCTGAGCGCGGCGGCCCACCCGCCATCCGCCTCGTCGCAGGGCTGGTCCTCCGTCCACGCTCGCAGGATGTAGAGCAACAGCATGTCGAGCAGGGCGGGGACCACGGCGTCCGTTCCGTAGCGGGGGTTCTGCAGCTCACCGCCCAGCAGGTCGACGGCCGCGCGCAGCGACGGATGGTGCCCGAGCCGAGCCGGGAGATGGACGACGTCGGGCAACTCCCGCAGCAGCGGATGGATCCGCGACCGGTCGAGGCGGTACATCCCGCAGAGCATCACCGTCAGTGGCGCCGAGCCGTTCGGTCGGTCCGGGCCGACCGGGACCACGTGCCGCTCGGTCCGGCAGTGCTCGTCCGGGTGCGTCGGCACCGTCGGCGTGGTGGGACTGTCGGCCATCGCATGAGTGATCCCCTGCGGCATGAACACCACGTCGCCGACCCCGAGCGCGACCGGATCGCCATCTTCGGGGAGCAGCCAGGCCGAGCCCTGGAGGATCACGTGGAAACCCGCGCCGGGGACGGCTTGGTACGACCTACCCCACGGCGCCCGGCACTCGACGAGGAACGATCGCGGCTGCCCAGTCCGCATGGCGGTGATCACGTGACTGAGGACGTCCATGACCGCCAGCCTATCCGGCGTCCTTCCGCTGCCGCCGGCCGGAGACGCTGACGTATGGTCCGAAGACTTCTACGCATGGGGCGTCTTCTGCTCTGCTCGTACGGTCAGGACTCATGACCAGAGTGGGAATCATCATCGGAAGCACGCGCCCCGGCCGCAACGGTGACACGGTGGCCCGTTGGGTCCACGACCTCGCGACCAAGCACGGCGGCGCGGAGTACGAGATCGTCGACCTGGCCGACTACGGGCTGTCGCACCTGGACGAGTCGGTCCCGGCGGCGGTGGGAGAGTACGCCCATCCGCACACCAAGCGCTGGGCGGCCGCGGTCGGTGCGTGCGATGCGTACATCTTCGTCACGCCGGAGTACAACCACTCGATGCCGGGGGCACTGAAGACCGCCTTCGACTTCGTCTACGCCGAGTGGCATCACAAGGCGGCGGGGTTCGTCGGCTACGGCGCCGATGGCGGAATCCGTGCCATCGAACAGATCCGGCAGGTGATGGCACACCTCAAGGTGGCCGACGTGGGACCTCAGGTCTCGCTGTCGCTCTTCACCGACTTCGTGAATTTCACCGAGTTCCAGCCCGATCCGCGCCACGAGGCCTCGATGAAGACCATGCTGGACGAGGTGCTCAGCTGGGCTGGCGCGCTGCGCTCGGTACGTACGGGAAGTGCCGCACAGCCAGTCGCCTGACCTCAGTAGGCGCGGGTGAACGACGCCAGCGCGTCGTCGACCTGGCGCGCGCTGGGCTTGGTGAAGATCTTCGGCTCGTCGTCGGAGTCGTAGCTGAGCAGCATCGGGCAACTGGCGGTGGTGGCCGCGGGGATCACGGCGGTCCCGACCTTGGCGCCGGTGCGGGCCTCGTAGACGGTGATGTCGTAGGTCGCTTCGTACACCGGGACCGTCGCGGACGGCTCGGCGAAGCGGCAGGTACGCACCTGCCGGCCCTGCCCGGTCTGGTCGAGGCACGCGAGCAGCTGGACCTCCGCCGTCTCGCGCGGGTTGAGATAGCCGGGCAGCCGCTCCGCCGCATTCGGCGCAAGGAGCACCATCCCGGTGTAGTAGTCACCGCTCGCCGCGTGTTCCTCGATCAGGATCTGCACCGGATGAGGCGCCTCGCCGGTGTAGGCGGCGGCGCGGGGGAAGTACTCCCGCGGCCACGCACACCCGTCCTCGAACGCCCGCGACTCCAACGGACCTTCGTTCGCTCGGGGCCCCGCCGCCCAGCTCCACGTGCCGTAGCCGAGGGCGGCGACGACGAGGAGGACCAGGACGACGACGACCGCGCCGAGTGTCGTACCCGACTTGCCCGCACCCCGGCCGGGCGGTCGTCCTCCCAGGGTCACCTGGTCCATGGCCATCCCCTCGTAGGAAGTGTCGTGGATGATCCGGCTTTGCCGGATTCGTCACGCATAGGCAACGGGTGGAGCCGCGCATGGTTACGGCACGATGGAGTGGCCATGACTTCGACCATCGCGCTTCCCGACGCCCTTTCCGGCCTCGCCGAACCCGACGCCGACTCCCTCTTCGACGCGTTCGCCGGGTGGGCGGCGGGTCAGGGACTCAGCCTCTATCCGCACCAGGAGGAGGCGCTGATCGAGATCGTCTCGGGCGCCAACGTGATCCTGAGCACGCCCACCGGCTCGGGCAAGAGCCTGGTCGCGGCAGGCGCACACCTCGCGGCGTTGGCCACCGGGCGGCGGACGTTCTACACGGCACCGATCAAGGCGCTCGTCTCGGAGAAATTCTTCGCGTTGTGCGCGATGTTCGGGCCTGAGCGCGTCGGCATGATGACCGGCGACGCCGCCGTCAACGCCGAAGCGCCGATCATCTGCTGTACGGCCGAGATCCTCGCCAACCTCGCCCTGCGCGAAGGGCACCACGGCGACGTCGGTCAGGTGGTGATGGACGAGTTCCACTTCTACGCCGAACCCGATCGCGGCTGGGCCTGGCAGGTGCCGCTGCTCGAGTTGCCGCAGGCGCAGTTCGTCCTCATGTCGGCGACGCTCGGCGACGTCAGCCGCTTCGAGGCCGACCTCACCCGGCGAACCGGGCGGGCGACCGCCGTCGTGGCCGGGACCGAGCGGCCGGTGCCGTTGGTCTATTCGTACGTCACGACCCCGCTGCACGAGACGCTCCAGGAGCTGCTCACCACCCACCAGGCCCCGGTCTACGTCGTGCACTTCACCCAGGCGGCGGCCATGGACAGGGCGCAGGCGTTGACGAGCCTCAACGTCTGCACGCGGCAGGAGAAGGACCGGATCGCCGAGCTGATCGGCAACTTCCGCTTCGCCGCCGGCTTCGGGCGTACCCTCTCGCGGCTCGTCCGTCACGGCATCGGCGTCCACCACGCGGGGATGCTGCCGAAGTACCGCCGACTGGTCGAAACCCTTGCCCAGGCAGGGCTTCTGAAGGTCATCTGCGGGACGGACACGTTGGGCGTGGGCATCAACGTGCCCATTCGTACGGTCGTGTTCACGGGTCTGTCGAAGTACGACGGGACCAAGGTGCGGTTGCTCAAGGCGCGCGAGTTCCACCAGATCGCGGGGCGCGCCGGTCGGGCTGGTTACGACACGCTCGGGACCGTCGTCGTCCAGGCACCCGAGCACGTCGTGGAGAACGAGAAGGCGCTCGCCAAGGCCGGCGACGATCCGAAGAAGCGGCGACGCGTCGTACGCAAGAAGCCGCCGGAGGGCACGATCGGCTGGGGGAAGCCTACCTACGAACGGCTGGTCGCGGCCGCACCGGAGCCGCTCACGTCCAGCTTCGTGGTGAGCCACTCCATGCTGCTCAACGTGATCGCGCGGCCCGGGGACGCGTTCGACGCGATGCGGCACCTGCTCACCGACAACCACGAGGAGCCGTCGGCGCGGCGCCGGCACATCAGCCGGGCCATCGCGATCTACCGCGCGCTGCTGGCCGGAGGCGTGGTCGAACGCCTGGATCAGCGCGACGCCGAGGGGCGGGCGGTGCGGCTGACGGTCGACCTGCCGCTGGACTTCGCGCTCAACCAGCCGTTGTCGCCGTTCGCGCTCGCGGCGATCGAGCTGCTCGACACGGAGTCTCCTTCGTACGCCCTCGACGTGCTGTCGGTGCTCGAGTCGACGCTTGACGATCCGCGGCAGGTCCTTTCCGCGCAACGGTCCAAGGCGCGCGGCGAGGCGGTGGCGCAGATGAAGGCCGACGGTCTCGACTACGACGAACGGATGGAGCTGCTCGAGGACGTCACCTACCCGCAGCCGCTCGCAGACGTGCTCGAAGCGGCGTACGAGATGTACCGGAGCGGCCATCCCTGGGTGGCCGACCACGAGCTGTCGCCGAAGTCCGTGGCGCGCGACATGTACGAGCAGGCGATGACGTTCACGGAGTACATCAGCTACTACAGCCTCGCGCGGTCCGAGGGCCTGGTGCTGCGCTACCTCGCCGATGCGTACAAGGCGCTGCGGCAGACCGTGCCGGAGGACGCCCGGACCGAGGAGCTTCTGGACCTCACCGAGTGGTTGGGCGAGCTGGTACGCCAGATCGACTCCAGCCTGCTCGACGAATGGGAACGGTTGCAGAACCCCACCGACGACCCGGCGGCCGAGGTCGCCGCGCGGCCGGAGACGCTGACCGGCAACACGCGGGCGTTCCGGGTCCTGGTGCGCAACGCGTTGTTCCGCCGGGTCGAGCTGGCGGCTCTGCGCCGTTACGACGCCCTCGGCGAACTCGATGCCGACGCCGGGTGGAACGCCGACGCGTGGGCGTCGGCGATGGAGGCGTACTTCGACGAGTACGACCGGCTCGGCACCGGCCCCGACGCGCGCGGGCCGGCTCTGCTGATGATCGACATGGGTGCCGACCGGTGGTTCTGCCGGCAGATCTTCGACGACCCGGACGCAGACCACGACTGGGGCATCAGCGCCGAGGTCGACCTCGCGGCGTCCGACGAGGCCGGCGAGGCGGTGGTGCGCGTCACCGCCGTCGGCCCGCTCTAGCCGGCCCCGGGGGAGCGATGAGTTTTGCTCGCGGCGCGGGTCCATAGGGACAGGCAACCCTGTGAGAGGAACTCCCGATGAGCGAGGCGACAGCCACCAAGGGCACCCATAACGGCGTGGCGACGACCGAACATCCCACGAGCGACATCCGCGGCGCGTCCCGGAAGGAGTGGATCGGGCTGGCGGTTCTCGCCCTGCCCACCCTCCTGCTGTCGATCGACGTCAGCGTCCTCTATCTCGCCCTGCCGCGGCTGAGCGCCGACCTGGGCGCCTCGACTACCCAGCAGCTGTGGATCCTCGACATCTACTCGTTCCTGCTGGCCGGGTTCCTGGTGACGATGGGCAACCTGGGCGACCGGGTGGGGCGGCGGAAGCTGCTGCTGATCGGCGCGGCGGCGTTCGGCGTGGCCTCGGTGGTCGCTGCGTACGCCACGACTCCTGAGATGCTGATCGCCGCCCGCGCACTTCTCGGGATCGCCGGGGCGACGCTCACGCCCTCGACCTTGGCGCTGATCCGGAACATGTTCCACGATCCGAAGCAGATGGGCGTGGCGATCGGCGTGTGGTTCAGCTGCTTCATGGGCGGCATGCTCGTCGGCCCGCTGGTCGGCGGCGCACTGCTGGCGCACTTCTGGTGGGGATCGGCGTTCCTGATCGGGGTCCCGTGCATGCTGGTGCTGCTGGTCGCCGGCCCGATCCTGCTCCCGGAGTACCGCGACCGCGCGGCCGGTCGCCTCGACCTCAGCAGCGTCGCGCTGTCCCTCGCCGCGATCCTGCCGGCGATTCACGGCCTGAAGACGCTGGCCCGGGACGGCTGGAACCCCGTTGCCGGCGCCGCGCTCATCGTGGGTCTCGCGTTCGGCGTTGCGTTCGTACGCCGGCAGCGCCGCCTCGCCGAGCCGCTGCTCGACCTGCGACTGTTCGGCAGCCGGTCGTTCAGCACCGCGATGGCGATCATGGTGTTCAGCGGCATCGTCATGGCGGGTGTCTCGCTGCAGACGGCGTTGTACCTGCAGGTGGTCGAGGAGTTCACGCCGCTGACGGCCGGCCTGTGGCAGATCCCGGGGAGCATCGCGATGGTCGCGGGCTTCATGGTGGCGCCGAAGCTCGCGGACAGGTTCAGGCCGACTTACGTCGTCGCGGCCGGACTGGCGGTCAGCGGCTTCGGGCTCCTGGTACTCACCCAGATCACAGGGGCCGGTGGGCTTGTTCTGGTGGTGACCGGACTCGTCCTCGCCTCTGCGGGAATCGCCCTGCCCATGGCCCTGACGATGAACCTCGTTCTGGCCTCGACCTCTCCGGAGAAGGCCGGCGCCGTGTCGTCTGTGTCGGAGACCAGCGGGGAGTTCGGGATCGCGCTGGGCGTGGCGTCGCTCGGTTCCCTCGGTGCCGTCGTCTTCCGCGGTGCGCTGGCCGACACCATGCCCGCCTCGGCGCCTGCCGAGGTGGCAACCACCGCACTGGAGGGCATCACCGCTGCGACGGCCGCTGCCCACCAGCTGGCGGGCGCCCCGGGGCAGGAACTGTTGGTCGCCGCCCAGACGGCGTTCACCGCCGGTCTCAACGTAGTCGGACTCGTCGGAGGCCTGGCCTTCCTCGGGCTCGCCGTCCTCACCATCGCCGTCCTGCGTACGGACCGGGCGAGCGACGGCACGGACCTTGCGAACGACGGCACGGACCGGGCGAGCGACGGAGCGGGCGACGAAGCGACCGCCGACGCGACCACGTGCGAGCCGTTGCCGGCAACGGCTCCATGAGGCCGGTGACGTGCAGTCCGCCGACCGCACAGTCGTGGCGCCGCAACAAAGCGGGTGTCCGTGCGTCCGCCGTCAAGGTCGCATTGCCTGCCAGCGGCGCCGGAGCGCGAAGGCTGCCGACTTCGGTCGACGGTCGCGGGTGAAGACGCCCTTCTTGTTGCCGTCGACCCGGATGATCCCCGACTTGGTGGCGAAGTCGGCGAAGTTCCATACCTGCTCGCCGACGACGGCCGGGATCCGGTCGAAGACCCGATGGTTCATCTCGAGGTACTCGACCTGGTACTCCTCGCTCCACGGTTGCGGCACCACCGCGTGCAGGCCGCTCAGCGTGTCGGCGCCGTACTCGGTGATGATGATCGGTTTGCCGTCACCCGCCCATGCTTCGAGCTCGGCCTGCCACGCCCGTTCGGCCGCTGCCAGGTCACCGGAGTGTACGTACCAGCCGTAGTAGCGGTTGAGCATGAGCACGTCGGCGTACTGGCTGACCAGACACTTCCCGTGCGGTGCCATCCCGACATTGGCGAAACTGACCGGCCTGCTGGGATCGATCTCACGGGTGAGCGCGAACAGCGGCTCGAAGTAGGCCCGGGCGACCTCGGTGTGCGACTCCGGTTCGTTCGCGATGCTCCACATGACCACGCACGGGTGGTTCCGGTCCCGGGCGATCAACTCGCGGATCGCCTGCGCGTGCACCTCGCGGGTCGCGTCGTTGATGGTATCGGCGGAGAACGTCTCGTAGCGCCGGCCTCCGAAGACTCCCCCACCGATCCCGGTGTTCAGGCCCACCGCCGCGGTCTCGTCGATGACAACGATTCCGCGCCGGTCGGCGAGGTCGAGAACCTCTTCGGCGTACGGATAATGCGACGTACGGAAGGAGTTGGCGCCGATCCAGTCCAGCAGCTCGACGTCATGGGCGAGGAGAACGTCGTCGTGCCCCTTGCCGCGAATGGCCGCGTCCTCGTGTTTGCCGAAGCCGGTGAAGTAGAACGGCTCGCCATTGATGAGGAACTCCGTGCCACGTACCTCCACCGTACGAATCCCGACGGGGAGCGTGTACGAGTCCACCACCTCGTCGCCGCGCTCGCTGTCGACGATCTCGGCAACCAGGTCGTAGAGATACCCGTCGCCCGGTGCCCATGGGCGGACGTCGGGCACGGTGAGTTGGCCGGCCGTTCCGAGGGCACGGGCGACCTCCGTGCCGGCGGCGTCGCGCAGGACCACGCGTACCCCGTGACGATCGGCGCGGGCCGACTCTCCCCCGGAGTGGTCGATGGCGACGTCGAGGTCGTAGTCGACCGTGCCGGTCGTGCCGTCGATTCCGGTCATGACCAGGAGATCGCTGAGGTGCGTGCGTGGGGTGGAGTACAGCCAGACCGAGCGGTGGAGTCCCGCGTAGTTGAAGAAGTCGTGGTAGTAGATCTGCCGCGGACCGTCCGGCGTGTCCTCGACGACGCCCGGCGGGATGGACTGCCATGTCAACTCGTTGTTGACAACGACCGTGATACGGATCTCCGCGCCCGCGGTGATCAGCTGGGTGATGTCCGCCTCGAACGGTGTGTAGCCACCCTCGTGCGCGGCGACCTGGGTGTCACCGACCCAGACAACCGCGCGATGAGTGGCCGAATCGAAGCGGAGCGCGACGCGCTGGCCGGCCCACCCACGCGGCACCCGCGCCGTGGTCTGGTACCACACGTCACCCACGTGGTCGCGGAGTGCGCGGTCGGTGGTGATGTCGTTGTAGCTCGCCGGCACCGGCATGTCGCGCGGTCCCTGGAGGGGTTGTCGCCACCAACCCTGGTCGCGGCCGACACCGTCCACATCGCGGACGAAATGCCACAGGCCATCGAGGCGCCTGCGGTCACGGGTGGGACCGTCCTGGGGACGCAGCATGCTCGGGTCTCCCATCGTCGGGGGCAGCGGTCCGTCCCGCGGCGGTGGAGAGGGCCGGACCTGTGCGAAGGATAGGACCCTTCCGCCCCCAGCATCGTCGGACAGGTCCGGTGACGCTGCAGGACTCAGGCCCTGACGAGCGTGCGGTGGGTGGCGCCGTTGTCCCCGGTCGGTCGTACGGTTCTTGTCCGTACGACCGAACCAAGCGAAGTGGAGCGCCTCCGATGCTCGAACGCACCGGCTTTCCGCCCGGGGTCCCCTGCTGGATCGACACGTCCCAGCCCGACCCGGAGGCGGCGGTGGCGTTCTATTCCGGCGTGTTCGGATGGGAGCTCGAGGACCAGGTGCCGGCGGACGCGCCCGGACGCTACTTCGCGGCCCGGCTGGGTGGCCGGGATGTCGCCGCGGTCGGATCCCAACCCGATGGGGCCGCCACGACACCGATGTGGAACACCTACGTCTGGGTCGACAGTGCCGACGACACCGCCGGCAGGGTGACCGCGGCCGGTGGGCAGGTCATCGGCGAGCCGTTCGACGTGAGTGACGCGGGGCGGATGGCGATGTGCCTCGATCCGGGCGGAGCGTCGTTCTGCCTGTGGCAGGCCGGCAGACACCAGGGAGCGCAGGTGGTCAATGCGCCCAACACGTGGAACTGGAGCGACCTCCATACCCACGACCTCGACGAGGCGGCGGCGTTCTACGGCCAGGTGTTCGGCTGGGAGGCCACCCCGGTCGACTTCGGCTTCGGCTTCGGCGAGACAGTCATGTGGCGCCGGCCCGGATATGCGGAGTTCCTCGAGACCTTCGACCCCGGCCTGCGACGACGCCACTCCGAGGGCGGAGCACCGGAGGGATTCTCCGACGCGATCGGCTGGCTGCTGCCGCTGTCGGGCGACGACGCCAGTGCGGCGCCACACTGGGCGGTCACCTTCGCCTCCGCCGACACCGACGCCACCGTCGAGGCGGCGGCCAAGCTGGGCGGCGAGATCGTGGTGCCGCCCTCGGACGCCGGAGTCACTCGGATCGCCACGCTCCGGGACCCGCAGGGCGCGGTGTTCACCGTGAGTACGTACACCCCGGCGACGTAGGTCCCGGCCGCTACGACACACTCGCCCGCTGGGTCGCGGAGGCGACCGAGCCACGGGTGGTGACCCACGGCGGCGCCAGCTTGTCGAGCGTCCCGTCACGGCGTATAGCTGCGCAGCGCTGTCGCGGGTGTTGTGGTCCGTGACCGTTGGGGATTTCAGGCGGCGGCCGCGGTGGCGATCGTCGCGGCGAGCTCACGAGCACGGTCGTGGGCGTCGGCCATGGATGCCTCGTGCATCGGGAGAAGCTCCGCCAGGGACGGTATGTGGGGGGCCATGGTCAGCTCTGGGACCACGGTGGCGACATCGAGTCCCAGCAGTTCCTCTCGTCCGAGCACCGCCTCAGTGGTGGGCACGACGTAGTCGAAGCCGTGGTTGGGCGCGCCGGGACCGTAGCTGCCACCTCGGGCGGAGATCAGCACCGCCGGACGTCCGGCAGCCGGGGACGGCCTGAATGTGCGACCGAAGACGATGATCTGGTCGAGCCAGGCCTTGAACACCGACGGCATCGACAAGTTGTACATCGGTACCGTGAACAGGTAGGCCCTGGCGCCGAGGAACTCCTCGATGAGCTCGTCCTGCAATGCGGCTGCGGCAGCCTGCTCGTCGGTGTGATGGACGGGATCGGTGACGCGGGCGGTGATGCCGGCAGCACTGAGATGGGGCACGGGTGCTGCGGCGAGGTCGCGGTGGACAACCGTGCCGTCCCAGCCTTCGAGGAAGGACTGGGCGACCTGGCGCGAGACCGAGGCCTCGCCGAGCGCGGAGGAGTCAATGTGAAGCAGGTACGACATGGCTGGGTGTTCCCTTCAGTAGTGGCGTGAGAGCGCGCTCCAGTGCTCGACCAGAGCGAGTCGTTGTCGTGGAGTGGTGTGTGGAGTGGTGTGTGGAGTGGTGTGTGGAGTGGTGTGTGGTCGCCGACTGGGTGTTACATACTGGTAGTGCGGTTGCACACCAGATGAGAGGCGAGAGGGATGGCGTCAGCGCGACAGATCAGTGGTCCGTGCCAGGCGTGGCCAGAGGACAGCGCCTTCATCCGTGAGGTGCTCGATCGCATCGGTGACAAGTGGACAATGTTGGTCATCTGCACCCTGAGCACCGGCCCGCTGCGCTACTCCGACTTGCAGGTGAGCATCCCGGGCATCTCCCAGCGGATGCTGACCCAGACCCTCAAGCACGTCGAGCGAGATGGACTGATCACGCGGACCGCATACGCCGAGGTCCCGCCGCGAGTGGAGTACGAGCTGACCCATCTGGGGCGGTCCCTGTTGGATGCGGTGACGGCGATGGCTGGTTGGGCCGCCGCCCACCACAGTGAGATCGCCAGCAACCGGGCCGCCAGCGAACTGACCGGAGTCGGGCGAGGCAAGACATCGGTCAGCGCGTCGGCAGTCTGAGCCGCAGCGGCGCTCCTGGCGTGCGAGGGTCTGCATCTGGTGCTCGGCCCGGAGGACGTCGACGGCGGTTCCGCCGTGGCACGGAGGAAGCTCTTTTCGTTCTCCTCCGGCTCGTGCGGCGCGCCCGGGTCCAACTCGAACGACCGCATGACGATCTCGAACCGATCCGCGTCCGGACGCTGCGCGATCGCAGCCTGGAGTCGGTGCTTTCCGACATAGCACCACGGGCAGCCCAGGTCAGACCACACCTCGATGACGACCTGCGATCCCTCGGATTGAGTTGGCTGCTCAACCATCTTCCTTCTCACCTCACTAGTAGTGCGTAACACCATCATGAGTGAGTAAGAGAGAGCTTACAAAAGGCACTTTGAGGTGCGTCAGCATCGCTCCTCAGGCACTACACCCCCATCTGCGCAGAGCCGGTTTAGCGATGGACGGGCACGGGCACGTGACCTCAGTCCAGCACAGGCGAGGGGTCATGAATGGTGGAGTCCGCGGACGTACGGTCGACCATTCGCGATCTCTCGACGCGCCCGCGGATCGTCATCGTCGGTGCCGGGTTCGCGGGCTTCCATGCGGCCCGTCGGCTCCACCGGCTCGCCAAAGGCCGCGCCGAGATCGTGGTCATCAACCCGACCGACTACTTCAGCTATCTTCCGCTGCTTCCCGAGGTGGCCGCCGGCATCCTCGATCCGCGGGCCGTGACGGTGCCGCTGGCTACGAGCCTTCGCGGCGTACGACTGCTCCCCGGGGAGGTTAGCGCCATCGACCTCGACCGCCGGTCGGTGAGCTATGTCGACCCCGATCAACGCGACCACACGACCGGCTACGACCGGCTCATCCTCACTCCCGGCAGCGTGAACAAGCTGCTCCCCGTTCCGGGGGTGTGCGAGTATGCGCACGGGTTCCGCACTGTCGCCGAGGCGTTGTTCCTGCGCGACCACCTGATCGCCCAGATCGAGTTGGCCGACGCGAGCGACGACCCGGCCGAGCGGTCCGCACGTTGCACGTTTGTGGTCGTCGGCGCCGGCTACACCGGTACCGAGGTCGCGGCCGCCTGCCAGCTGTTCACCCGCAGGGCCGCCGACCAACGGACCGGCCTGGCCGCCGAGCCGCTGCGGTGGTTGCTCATCGACATCGCCGACCGGGTGCTGCCCGAACTCGACCAGCGGCTCTCAGCGACCGCGGAACGCGTGCTCCGCGGCCGTGGCGTCGAGATCCACACCGGCACGTCGGTGTCGAGTGCCACCGCGGAGGGGGTCGAGCTGTCGACCGGCGAGTTCGTTCCCACCCGGTCGTTGGTGTGGTGTGTGGGCGTACGCCCGGATCCGTTGATCGCAGGCCTCGGCCTGCCGACGGAGAAGGGGCGGCTCTGCGTCGACGAGTACCTCTCGCTCCCTGACCGGCCCGAGGTCTTCGCCTGCGGTGACGCCGCGGCCGTACCGGATCTCACCCGGCCCGGTCAGGTCACCCCGATGACCGCGCAGCACGCCCAACGACAGGGTAAGCAGGTCGCGGAGAACGTCGCCGCGTCGTTCGGTACGGGGCGGATGCGGCCGTACCGGCATCATGACCTCGGATTCGCGGTGGATCTCGGCGGTTTCGCCGCCGCCGCCAACCCCTTCCACGTGCCGCTGTCGGGCCCGACGGCCAAGACGGTGACCCGCGGCTATCACCTGGCGGCCATTCCAGCGAACCGCGCCCGGATCGCCGCCGACTGGCTGCTCGACGCGGTTCTGCCACCCCAGGTGGTCAGGCTCGGGCTCGTCCAGCCGGGCGAGGTCCCGCTCGACGCCGACCACGCCTGAGCGGTCGCGCCGCCCAACCGCGCCATCCTTACGCTGTTCCGCCGCCGGTCGGGGCCGGGTGGACCTCGGTGGCGAGCTCACACTCACCGTCGAGGGTGCAGCGCACACGTGCCTGCATGTCGGGCATCAGCTGCCCCCCTCTGCGGTCAGGTAGGACGTGGATCGGGGCTCGTCACCGGCAAGTCGTTCGCGCAGCGTGGCGATCGCGCGACTGGTCTGGCTCTTCACGGTGCCGACCGAACAGCCCAGTGCCTGCGCCGTCTCCGCCTCGCTGAGGTCCTCGTAGTAGCGCAGGACGACGGCCGCCCGCTGCCGTGGCGGCAGGCTGCACACCAATGTCCAGACCTCGGCCCGTTCGCCCATGTCGGGCGGACTCCACGCTTCCTCCTCTGGCACGTTGTCAGTACTTCGCTCGCGGCGGCGCCATGCGCGTCGCCACCAGGTGGTGTGCTCGTTGACCATGACGCGCCGGACGTACGCATCCAGCGAGCCCTTGTCGCGAATTCGCTCCCAGGCGAGGTACGTCCGGGCCAGCGCGGTCTGCGCCAGGTCCTCGGCAGTGTGATGGTCCCCCGTCAGCAGAAACGCCGTACGCACGAGCGCATGTTGCCGTGCTGCGACATACGCGCTGAACTCCGCGGTTCGATCCGCCACCGTCCACTCCTCCCGTACTTGTGGCCACAGCGATGCCACATCCGGAAAGGTTGTAAAACGGGCCTGTAGCCGAGCTGAACCGCACCCCGCCGAGCGGCGTCGACAGGCCAGCGGTCGCGCTGAACATGCGCCGGGTTACTGCCAGCGAGCGACGACCGCGGGCAGGGTGTCGGTCGTACCGGTCTCCAGCGCGTCACACACGGTCTCGACGCGGGAGGCGAGGGTGGCAGCTCGGAGGTCGATGCGGTGGCCGGACAGAGTTTCGTACTCCGCGGCCAGGCGGCGCAGCAGGTCCGCGGGGCCGTCCTCGAAATAGCGCAGGTCGAAACTCGGGACCCCGATCTGGACGCAGGAGAAGTCCCAGACGCCGGTGACCTCGCCGACCGGTCCGTCCAGGACCAGGTTGCCGACGTGGAAGTCGTTGTGGAGCACGACATCCGGGCCCGGAACCGCGCCGTTCCCCCAGGTCGCCGTGTGGTCCGCGAGCAGTCTCTCGACGGCTGGCCGTGCCTCGGCGGGAATCTCCGCCAGTCCGTTCACGATGAGCATGTACGGATCGGGGTCCGAGGTCTCGGCTGGACGAGGAATACCCAGCTCCGCGACGGTGGCCGAACTGAAGAAGGAGTGCATCGCCGCCAGGAACCGCGCCAGGGAGCCGGCGAGTGCGTCCCGCTGGTGTGCGGACGCGGCGAGGTAGGCCTCGGCGTCGAAGGACGCGCCGGTGAGTGTGCGATAGGCGGCGAACCGGGTGTGTCTACCGGTCCACTCCACCTTCGGGGTCTTGGCCGGCAGCCGACCACAGACGCGATCGAGGATGGCGAGCTCCCGCTCGAACGGCAGCTCGTCGTCGCGCGGGAACCGCAGGATCCACCCGTCGACGGTCTCCAGGACGACGTTCTCCCACCCGGACTTCAGTACGACACCGGCCAGGTCGACCTGCCGACCCTCCGCCGCGACCGCGGCGACGAGCGAGTCCAGGTCGAAGGCGCGGGCGACCGGCGCGGACTCGTGCCACTGAGGCTGGTCCTTCGACTCGGGCTGGCTCTGGTTCCGGGTCTGCTCCATGGGACCGCACGCTAACCCTGGCCGTCGCCGACCTCCACCGGTTTGCCAGCCGGATCGGCGGCCGGTGCGTACGCCTGGAGGAACTCGCCGACCACCGCGGCGACGGCTGCGGGTTCCTCGAACACCATGCCGTGGCTGGCGTCGAACTCCTGGACGCGGAGCTGCGGGTTCCGGGCAGCCAGCGCGCCGAGGTCGCGTCGGAGGCCGGTCCGCAACGCGTCGAGCAACGGCGCGAGCTGCGGCGGCACTCCGGGAAGGATCCTCGTGGCCAGTACCACCAGGAACGGACTCGTCACCTCGGCGAACACGGGCAGACAGTCCTTGAACTCCGGCAGGTCCCTCAAGGTCGCGCTGGTCGCCGCCGAGGGTCGCCACCAGGTGTTGCCGTCGTCGTCGACGCGGAGTCCGCGTTTCATTGTTGCGGCCGCCCGGTCAGGGTCGGCACCGATGGCGAGAGCGGCGGCGCGTTGCTGCTCGAGGAGCATGTCGACCATCGCCTCGGTCAGGGGCTGCGCCATCTGCCGGGCCTGCGTGTCGAAGAGTTTCTTCAGCGCGGCGAGATCCTGGATGACCTGCTCTGGCGGCATTCCCGCGTAGTTCCGGGCGTACGTCTCGGCCGACCGGTGACCGTCGAGGCTGACCACCGCCGGGCAGTCGGGGTGTCGGCGGGCCCACATGGCGGCGAGCATTCCGCCCATGGAGTGCCCGACGACGGCGGGGGCGTCCAGGGCGAGGCGTTCGATCACCACCTCGAGGTCGTCGAGGACCTCGGCCCAGCTCCACGGTCCGTCGCCGGGCCGGCCATGGCCGCGCAGGTCGAGCGCCACGACCCGATGCGTCTCGGTGAGTTGCGGCGCGAATCCCTCCCACGCAAGGAGGTTTCCACCGGCGCCATGGATCAGGAGTACGGGTGGACCGTCGCCACCGTGGTCACGGACGGCCAGGGGAACGGGTCCCGAGTCCACGATCGCTTCGCTCACCTCGGGTGGGGCGGCCATGCGTACCTCCTGGGTCCTGAGTCGGGGCGGTCCGGCGGAGTTCGACGAGGCGGGTGCGGACCGAAGCTGTCGTCACTCCGCCGTCCGGGTGGCGCCGCAACTTGCTCCGCTTCACCAGGTCATGAACCCCCTGCCGGGTGATGCCGAGCATCGCTCCGGCGACGGCGTACGACACCTGGGCGGCACCCGGATGGCCGACCCGCCGCGCGACGGCGCGCCCGAGCGGGGTCTGCCACCACTCCTCCGGCGGATCGAAAGGCGTGTCGCCGGGATAGAGCGCCGCGACGAGGCGGACAGCGAGCTGCCGTGCGCATGTGTCGTCGGGACCAAGCAGCTGGGCCGCCCACATCTCGGCGTCCCCGCGCATCTGCCGACGTATCGACTCGACTGCGGAGTCGGACTGCAGCAGCACGCTCAACGGATCGAGCAGCCGGCTCGTGACCACCCGGATCAGGTCGTCGCGCAGCTGCACGTGCTCCGCAGTCGACGCTCTCACCACCACACCCCTGATGTCCGCTCGCGCCGTGGTACAGACGCTACCAGACTACTTGACACTTTACGTCAAGTAGCGCCTGCTCTGCTGTTAGAAACTCAGCCAGACGCGTGGTAGCAAGGAAGGGCTGCGCAACGGCAGCAGCCAGAACAATGGGGGAGCCATGCTTCGGAAGATTCACGATCTAGGCATCAAGTCCGATCACATGTACTTGGCCGGACTCGCAAGCATCGCGTTGGCCGTCGCCACCTGGGCGGTTTCGATGCAAAAAGAGAAGGCTGGAATGGACCGCGCCGACCGCTGGGGGATCTTCGTCGGCGAATGGGCACCGACGTTCATCGCGCTCGGGAATGGGCTCCGCAGTTACGAGGCCCAGGACGTCCTTTCCGAACAGCATGAGCAGTTCGCACAAGCCGCGCATCCCGACACATCCGTCCCGGCTCAGGCATCGAAGGTCTAGACAGGCGCTCAGCGCAGCGCGTAGGCGTGCTCGACGGTCTGGACGACGGAATTGCCGCTGGCATCCTCGGCCCGGACCCGCAACGTCACAAAGCCGTTCGTCTCGCCCAGTCGCGGGTGCCGCACGACCCCGCGGAACTGCCCATGACCGGTGTCGTACACCGGCCGGACCTCGGACCAGCTCGCGCCGTCGTCGTACGAAACCCACGCGGCCAGCCCGTGCACGGGTGCGCCCGTCCAGCCGTCCTGGTGTCGCACAGTGAGGTCGAGCGACACCGCCCGGTCGGCCAGAGCACGGTTGCGCAGGTCAGTGTCGACGCGGTAGTCGACCTGCAGCAGTCCGAGCAGCTCCCGCTCACCCGCAGCCGGTGGGCGTGACGCGAACGTCCAGGACGTCTCGGTCGTCGGCGAGAACACCCATTCCGGCGACGGACGGCCGACGCTCAGATCGAGCCGGTACGTCCCGGGGCCCTCGGCGCCGCCGGCCGGGAAGTCGCCCCACGCCCAGTCCTGCTCGGCGATGAGCGCACCGTCGCGGAAGAGCCGCGCCTCCCCGACGTCGGACGGCACACCGAAGCCACCCTCCGCGAAGCCGTAGTGTCCGCGCTGCGCGTCGGCGAACTCCGGCACGCGGATCCGCAGCGTGTCACCTTCGCGGTACGACGTGAGACCGGGGACGTCGCGCGGGATCGCCGGGCGGATCACCGGGGCGTACCACTCCTCGTGCGCCTCCTGCCCGGCCTCGTACCGCCGCGGCGGCTGTGTCATCCCGCCCTGCAACGGGTTGATGGACTCGCCGGACGCGTGGTACTTCACCCGCTGCTGCCACCACGTGTCCCCGGAGCTGACGATCTCGCGCCGGACCATGGGGGTACGCACGAGGCGTTGGTACTGGTTGAGCGCCGAGTCCTGCCACGGCCGCCAGCCGAACCGCTGCTCCTTC
Source organism: Actinopolymorpha sp. B17G11 (assembly GCF_040196095.1). Lineage (NCBI taxonomy): Bacteria > Bacillati > Actinomycetota > Actinomycetes > Propionibacteriales > Actinopolymorphaceae > Actinopolymorpha > Actinopolymorpha sp. B17G11. The sequence goes on along the minus strand of NZ_JBEFTW010000001.1, from coordinate 270,301 downwards.
GACCACGGGGCTCCACCGGGTTCGCGGTAGGAGGTGACGACGGTCGCGGTGTTCTCGTCGTTCACCCGGTGGATGATGTGTTCCGGGACGCGACCGAGTGAGACCTGCTGGATGTCGTAGAGGTACGGGCTGGCCGGCGTACCGCGCAGCTCCAGCGTCAGCTTCCCCTTGTCTGTCGTCGTTCCTGCCTCCGCCAGGCCACGGAGTTGGGCGCCGGCCGCATGGGAGACCAGGACCGCCATGGTGGGCAGCCGGTCGCTGATGGTGGGGTTCCACCGGCTCCACGGCTTGGCACCGTCGCGGACGCTGATCACCGCCATCGCAGCGCCTGCGGCCGCCGCATCGCGGGCGAGCTGGGTGTAGTTCGTGCCGGTCGCTGCGATGAGCGCGATCCGGTCCCTGACGTCGCGGCCGGCGTAGTCCTCCGGTGCTCCCGCGCCGACGTCGACCACGGGGAGGGTGCGTACGCCCTCCAACGCCGGAGACGTGCTGAGGTAGAACATTTCGACCGGCACCTCGGGCACGTGGCCGACCACCCGGGCATCGAGGAGCGGTGCCACCAGCTGCCAGCGCGATCCGAACTCGAACGTCCCCTCGGCGACCGGCGCGGTCGGTGTGACGTTGAGATGCCGGATGCCCGGGAACTTCATCACCGCGTTGGTGATCCGCCTTCCCGCGAACTCACGATGCGAGTGGAAGCTCAGGATCCCTTCCTGCACAGCGGGTTTCGGCGTCCAGATCGTCATCGGGTTCGCGTCCCGGGCGTCCAGCGTCACGTCCGTGTCACCGGTGACCTCGAACGCCGGGTCGATGATCTCCGAGACCTCCGTGTCCGGCGCCGATCCCTCGGTGACCATCCCGTGCAGGTGGTACGACCCCTCCGCGAGCTCGACGGTTCGGCTGCTCCCTGCCGGGATGTAGCTCACGACGTCGAAGCGGGAGTCCGCACCGAACAACGAGATCGGGTTGACGGTGACGGGCTCGCCGTCACGCCCGACCCCGCGGATCGTCACCGTGTGCCGGGGTGCCTCCTTCACCAGGCCGAGCGAGGTGTGGACGACGACCTGCCCGTCCGCGGTACGCCCGGTGAGGTGGCCGCCGAAGATGCCGCGCCCGAGCCGGGTCGGGTCGACCGTGACCGTCACCGTCGCGGTCGCGTGGGGCGGCACCTCCACGTTCGACGCGTCCAGTCGTACGGCGTCATCGGCGGGCGGATCGCCGGCCGCGTCGCGCAGGTCCAGATCCAGGTCCAGCGACACCGGCTCCGCGCCCAGGTTGGTGTAGGTGACCGGGCGGGAGAACTCCGCAGCCTCCGCCGATCCCGCTCCGGCCTCGTCGGCCATCACGCCGAGGTCCAGCGTGCCCGTGGCGTAGACGCCCTGCTCGATCGCGCGTGCCACGTCCACCCGCCCACCGCCCTGCTCGAAGACGGTGAGGTCGGCAGGTTTCGCGGTGCTGACCAGGGCGTCCTTGAGTCGGTCGGCCGACCAGTCGGGGTGGCGCTGCGCCAGGATCGCGGCGGCGCCGGCGACGTGCGGTGCGGCCATCGAGGTTCCTGAGGCCGCGGTGTACGAAGCGTCGACCGGGCTGCCCATGCTCGTGCCGCCCGCGCGGGCCGCGACGATGCCGACACCCGGCGCGGTGATGTCCGGCTTCACGGCGAAGTCGCCGAGACGAGGTCCGCGGCTGGAGAACTCCGCCAGCGACTCGTCCCGGTCGACCGCGCCCACGGTGAGTGCGGAGGTCGCGGCTCCCGGCGTACCCACCGTGAACTTCCCGTCTTTTCCGTCGTTGCCGGCCGACACCACGAACAGCGTCCCCGTCTGCGCGGTCAGCGTGTCGACCGCCTCGCTGATCGGATCCGTCCCGTCGGTCGGGCCGGCGCCGAGGCTCATGTTGACCACGCGGGCACCCGAGTTCGCCGCCCACTCCATGCCGTCGAGGACCCACGACTGCTGGCCCGTCCCGTTGTCGCCGAGCACCTTGCCGGCCATGACCGTCGCGCCCCTCGCCACACCGGTCCGGGCACCGCCGGACGCCGCCCCACTGCCCGCGACCGTCGAGGCGACGTGCGTTCCGTGGCCGACCGCATCGGCCGTCGACGGGCTTGTGGTGAAGTTGCGGGTCTCGGTCACGACGCCGGCGAGGTCGGGATGCGTCGTGTCGACGCCGGTGTCGAGTACGGCCACCGCGACGCCCTGTCCGTCGTAGCCGGCGGCCCACGCCTCGGGGGCGCCAATCTGGGCGACGCTCCGGTCGAGCGTGGCGTGCACCTGGCGGTCCAGCCGGATGCGGGCGATCCCACCGGCGAGCTTGGGCGCGCCCGCCATCTCTGCGTCCGGGGCCGAGGCCGGCCGGTCGTCGTCCACCGACGCCCAGAACCGTTCGGCGTCCTGCTTGTCGGCCGCGACCGCCTGCCCGTTGATGCTCTCGAGCCGGGGGCCGACGTCGGCCGCGGCGAGCGGAGCGGCCGTGCGCGCGTGGCCAGGATCGACGCCCTTTCGGTAGGTGAGGATCAGCGGGACGCTCGACCGATGCGCGTCGTCGTAGCCCTGCTCCAGCAGTTCTGTGATGTTGAACAGCGCCCGGTCGAGCTGACCCGACGCGAGATAGGGAACGACGTCGAGCGGGATCACCTGCAGCTCGTCGTCGACCTCGACCTGGCTGAACGACACCTCCGCCCGACCCTCGCCTGGGACGACGGTCACCGCCTGCCGCCCACCTTGAACCTGGTCGACATCCACCCGGTCGCCGGTGACGAGCGTGATGGACCGGGTCCTGCCCACGCCGGCATGGACGGACGTCGGCGACGCCCCTGCCGTCGCCACGCCTGGTCCGGCCGACCGGACGCCGGGCGTACCCGCCGCCGCCGGAACGACGGCCATCAACGACGCGGCGACGGCAAGCGCCGCGCAGCCGGCGAGTGCCGCGCTGCTGGTGCGTGCCCTCCCGGCGATGGTCCTCGTACGCATCGATCCGCCCCTCCAGCCGTTCCGGATCGGCGGGACGCAGGGCTCCGCCACCGGAACGCAAGGACTCCGCCACCGCACAGCGTCGGGCCAGGCACAGGCCGCTGTCACCGGTGCCGGGCTGCCGGACTTGCGACATGTCGCGTCTTGGACAAGCCGGCCGGATGGTCGAGGCTGTGCATGCGTACGACCGAATCGCCGCACGACCCGTCATGGGAGGTCCGCATGCTCGAAGCCGCCGGCGTCAGCACGGAGGAGGAGCGCGTCTACCGCCTGCTGGTCACGTCGTTCGAGACCGAGCCGGGCCGCATCGCGAAGCGGCACGGCCTCGAGGCCGGCGAGACACTCCGGATCCTCGAGTCCCTGCACGCGAAGGGCCTGGTCAGCCGGATGTCCGGCCCCACACCACGCTTCGCGCCGACCCCGCCGGACGTCGGCTTCGGCCCGCTGCTGCTCAAGGGTCAGGAGTCGCTGGAGTGGGCCCGCAGTGCGGTCGCCCAGCTCACCGAGGAGTACCGCAGCAGCGCCCGCCGCCGCGACGCCGGGCAGCTCGTCGAGGTCCTGACCGGCGCACCGGCGATCCGCCAGCAACTGCGCAACCTGCAGCTGGGTGCGCGGGAGGAGCTCGTGTGGTTCTGCAAGGCCGGCCATGTCGCCATGACGTCGAACGACAACACCGAGGAGTTCGACGCGCTCGCTGCCGGCGTCCGCTACCGCGTGCTCTACGAACGCGCCCTGCTCGAGGAACCCGGCATGCTCGAGAACGTCGCCGAGGGCATCCGGCACGGAGAGGTCGCACGCGCGACCGCGGACCTGCCCGTACGCCTGGTGATCGCCGACCGGTCGATCGCGATCTGCCCGCTGGTCCCGGTCGCCGACGGTCCTGGGGAGCCGACGGCGGCACTCGTCCGCGAGAGCAGCCTGCTGGCGGCGTTGCTCGCGTTGTTCGAAAGTTACTGGGACCGCGGGTCGCCGGTCCGGCTCACCGAGAGCCGGCCGGGCGACCCGGACGCCGAGGACGAGCGGTACCTGCTCTCACTGCTGGTCGCCGGCGTCACCGACAAGGCGATCGCGACCCAGCTCAGGATCAGCCAGCGGACCGTACAGCGGCGGATCCACGACCTGATGCGGCGTACGCACGCACAAACGCGCATGCAGCTCGCCTGGCAGGTGGCTAGGCTCGGCTGGCTCGACGCCCCAGGCTCGACGTCGGTGGAAGGGGACCTTCCGTAGTGCTCAGGCAGTGGAACGCCCTGGCGCGCTATCCCGACTTCCTGAAGCTCTTCACCGCCGACACGATCTCGGGGTGGGGATCGAGCATCAGCACGGTCGCACTGCCGCTGACGGCCGTGGTCGTGCTCGACGCCTCGCCCCTTCAGATGGGACTCCTGGGCGCCGCCACCTTCCTTCCGCATCTCGTGCTCGGCCTGCCTGCCGGCGTGTGGGTCGACCGGATGCCCTACCGCCGGGTGCTCGTCCTCGCCGACCTGGCGCGTGCCCTGCTCCTCGCCTGCATCCCGGTGCTGGCCGTGCTGGGCATGTTGGCGATGTGGCACCTGTACGCCGTGGCCATGCTGGCCGGTGTGGGGACACTCTTCGCCACCCTCGCCGCGATGTCGTTCGTTCCGCTGCTGGTGGGGCGCGCGCACCTGCTGGAGGCGAACAGTGCCACGGTGCAGAGCGCCTCGATCGTCCAGACCATCGGGGCGGCGACGGGAGGGGCACTCGTGCAGCTGCTCACGGCTCCGATCGCGATCGCCGCCGACGCGTTCTCGTTCCTGGTCGCGGGACTGACCACGATGTGGATCCGTACGCCCGGGGTGGTGGCGTCGGGCGCTGAAACGAGCAGGCCGCTCGCTGGCGAGGCGACCACCACGAACAACCCTTCGAGACAGCGCCTGTGGTCGCTGGTGGCACAGGGCCTGCGCGCCACCGTCGCCGACCCCATCCTGCGCGCCATCGTCCTGTCGGCGACGATCGGTGCACTCGCCGGCCAGATGCAGAGCGTCATGCTCGTCCTGTATCTCACCCGTCAGCTCGGCCTTGCACCCGGCGTCGTCGGGATCGCCATCGCCGTCAGCGGAGGGGCCGCGGTGCTGGGGGCGTTCGTGGCCGGTCCAGTCACCGGGCGGCTGGGCCACGGGCCGACGTTCATCGCCGGCGGGCTCATCGCCTCGACGGCAGGCCTCGTCCTCGCGACGGCGACGGGTCCGCTCCCCCTCGTGCTGGGCATCGTCCTGATCGGGCAGGTCTTTGCGGGAGGTGGGCCGCCGCTCTACGCCGTGAACCAGCGAACGATCCGCCAGTCCCTCGTCGCGCCCGAGATGCTGACGCGCATCAACGCCACCTGGCGGTTCCTCGTCTTCGGCGCCCAACCGGTCGGCGCTCTGCTCGGCGGCGTCGCCGGGGGTGCGCTGGGGCTCCGGTCGACGATGGTCGTCGCGAGCGTCGGCATGCTCACGGGTGTGGCCGTCGCGGTGATGTCACCGCTGCGTACTCTCCGCACCCTTCCGGGCGCTTCTGGAACCTAGCGTCCAGTGTCATCGGCGGCGTTCGGCTCGAATGAACTGTCCTGGCCGACCCACGCCGCGATCTGCGTGCGGGAGGTGAAGCCGAGTTTGGTGAAGATGTGGTCGATGTGGCTCTCGGCGGTCCGCTCCGCGATCACCAACTGCGCGGCGATCTCCCGGTTCGAAAGGCCATCGGCGACGAGCTTCGCGACATCTCGTTCCCGACTGCTCAGGGTTTTCTGGTCATCCTGGTCATGTGCGGCCCGTGCGCCTCTCTTCTTCTCACCGGTGGCGCAGGAGACGACCGCGTCGACGGTGAGGAGCGATCCGCGCCGGTACTCGTTTTCGTAGGGCTGATCGCCGAGAAGCGCACGCAGCCGCGCCTCACATCGCTCGCGCCAGTCCAGGAACGCCTTGTGCCCGTACAGAAACGTACCGATCGGCTTCCAGCGCGCATGTACCGCGCCGAGCAGTCGGGCCGCGCGAACCGCCATCGCGGTGTCCCCGGGAGTCGCCAGCGTCCACGCCAGGCACTCGGCGCTCAACAACGTGCCCGCAAGGTCGTGGAACGCGTGTTTGATCAGCAGTGACTCACGCAGCTGGGCGATGGCGTCCTCGATGTTCCCCGCGATCCAGTGGGCGAGGCCGAGTCCCCACAGCGTCCATGACAGTGCCCAGCGCTCGTCGTGGGTGCGGCAGATCCTCCCGCCTTCCTCGCAGAGCGCGACCGCCCGCTCGGTGTTCCCGCGCAGGCACATCGCGTACGCAAGGAAGAAGAGCGCGAGGATCAGCGGGGTGTCCGGCCTGGCATGCTCGGTCCGGTAGTACGCGATGGCCTCCTCCAGGCGCGCGACGGCGCTGGGCAGATCGTCGGCGAACTGCAACGTCAGCCCCGCGGCGCTGTTGGCATGGGCCGCGATGTCCTCCTCGCCGAGCTCCCGCCCGAGAGCCCGACAGCTGTCGAGCATGTCCAGCGCGGTGGCGATGTCGCCCTGCCTGGTGGCGACATAACCGCAGGCCCACAACGCCTGTGCGCGCTCCCGACACGATGTCGTGTCGAGCTGGAGGGCCCGGTCGAGCCATGACCTACCGTCGAGGAGGAATCCGCAGGGAATCCAGTAGGGCCACAGGGCGCCGGCCAACCGCAGCCCCGAGCGGTTCTCCCCGTGCTCGGACAGGCAGTACTCCAACGCGACGGTGAGGTTGGCGTACTCACTCCGCAGGTTCCTGGCCAGATCGAGCTGGGCCTCGCCGAACCACGCCGACTCCACCCGTTCCGCGAGGTCCAGGTAGTGGTCCCGATGCCGGCGCCGTAGCGTGTCGCTCTCGCCATCGCCAAGCCGGCTCCTGCCGTACTCACGAATCGTCTCCAGCATCCGGTAGCGCGCCTCAGGAGCGTCCTGGTCCAGTGTGAGGATGGACTTGTCCGAGAGTCCGCCGAGGACGGAGAGCAGGTCGTCGGCCGGCAGACTGGCGTCGGTGCAGACCATGGCGGCAGCACCGAGATCGAAGCCGCCGGCGAACACGGACAATCGTGCCCACAGAACCCGCTCCGGCGGTGAGCACAGCTCGTAGCTCCAGCCCATCGCGGCATCGAGCGTGGCGTGTCTCGATGTCGTGTGGTCGTCGGCGAGTACGCGGTAACGATCATCGAGCTGGGCGAGCAGCTGGCCGATCGACATCCTCCGCAGCTGTGCCGCAGCCAGCTCGATCGCCAGCGGGAGCCCCTCCAGAAGGTGGCATATGCGAGCGACGGCCCTGTCGTTCGACCGGTCCTTCGCGACGCCTGGCAGGACCGACTCCGCCCGCTGCCAGAACAGGTCGATCGCTTCGTACCGGCGGTCATGCCCGGCACCCGGGTCGAGGGCGTCCTGGGGCGGTACGGACAAGGGAATGACCGGCCAGACGTGCTCGCCGACGATCCTCAACGGCTCCCGGCTGGTGGCCAGTACGCGGATGTCCGGCGCGGTCCGCAGGAGCTCCGCCACCAGGCGCGCGCTCGCGTCCAACACGTGCTCGCAATTGTCCAGAACAAGGAGAAGTTGCCTGTCCTGGAGGTACTCGACCAATGCCCGCTGTGGTTCGCGGATCGCGGTTTCCTGCAGGCCGAGGGTGGCCGCCACCACATGGTCCAGGAGTAAGGGATCATCCAGCTTGGCCAGGTCGACCAGCCACACCCCGTCGTGGAACGCGCGTCGGGACTCCCACGCCACGTGCCGGGCCAGACGGGTCTTTCCGACCCCTCCGACACCTGTCAGAGTGAGCACGCGCGCCTCGGACAGCTTTCGCCGCACCTGCGCCGTCGCCTCGCGGCGACCCACAAAACCGGGCAGGTCCGTGCGCAGGTTGCCTTCCTCGCGAACCGCGACTCTCGTCATAATCCACACCGGCGTGGTTCTGCTGGCTCCTCACCACGCCTTCTTCATCCTAAAGCGCGCTGGACGAGGTGCGGCGTGCCCAGGTGACCTGACCCCCGGCTCCTGGCCTCGGCGACCGTCCCGTGTGATCGGCTCGTGGACTGGTCGGAGCGTCACCTGTGGTGACCGACAAGGCGGCCGAACTGGGCGAGCAGTAGTCCGCCCGCGACGGCGATCAACGCCACGATCGCTACCGGAGCAGAACCCCGCATCCACAGGAAGGAGAATTCGGCGGTGCCGGTGTTCTGCAGCATGAACACGGTCAGCGCGACGAAGACCACGGTTGCCGCACCGACGCTGACCATCCAGGGCAGATTCGCGGGGCGGCGGGCAGCCGGAGACTCGCTGGTCGGCGACAACCCGTACCCTGCGGGCATCGGGCTGTCCGACGGCCTGTCCGCGCTCGGATCGTTGGAATTGTCGCGGTTGCGATACATGACGTTCATGGCATCCCCTTTTGGTAGCCGGGTGGCTGGCAACCTCAGGCTCGGGGATGTCGTCAATTCCGGATACGTGAAACTGTACCCGACAAATCATTGAACAGGTGTTGTTTCCCGGGGCGCAAATAGACCATCGCATTTCGGGCCGGGTGCGGCAGGGCCGATCATCTGGTCATCCCCGTCCGACAGCCTTGAAGAACGTGTAGCAGAAAGTCCCGTCGTCTTCGGCGTGCGATACAGATCCCTGATACCGGCCGCCCAGTCCGCCTCGTTCATCATTCCCTGTCCGACGGCCTGCTCTCCGACCCCTTCGACCATGGCGGTGAAGGTCTTCCGCGTGAAGCCGTCAACCAGGGCAGGCCTGCTGGCATCGACGTACACCATCCGGGGTGAGACGTGAACGTCGCGATAGCCGGACCGGACCAGGAGCGGATACAGCCGTCGACCGATCAGGGCGTCGCCACCGGCCTGCCGCTGGAGATCGACCAGGCACTGGACGGCTCGGCGCGCTGGCTCGCTGTCGGGGTGAAAGTAGGTGGATCCATGGTCACCTTCGATGACGGTGATCGAGCCTCCGGGCTTGAGCACGCGCGCGAGTGCGGCCAACGCCTCGGTCGGATTCGGCAGATGCTCGAGGACGAAGCACACGAAGATGTGGTCGAAATGATCGTCTGGAAAAGGGAGGTCGAAGATGTCCGCCTGCCGGAACTCCACATTGCCCAGGCCCGCTTCGTCGACCCGCTGCTTCGCCGCTGCCAGCGATTCATCGGAGATGTCGACGGACGTGATGTCCGCCTGCGGGCTGTTGCCGGCCAGGATGACGGTCTGCGCACCGACGCCGCAGCCCGCCTCCAACACCCTGCTGCCGGGAGGAAATCGGGTGTCGGCGTGCAGAAGCTCGGTCAGTGTCGCCGCCTGGTCACCGAGGCGCGTGCCCTCCACTGCCGAATAGCCGTGGACGTAATCGTTCACCAATGTCATCTCCCAGCAGGCTGGTCCTCGAGTCTGTCCCCGGAGGAATTATCTCGGGTGGCGATCACGAAGGTCACCGCGGCAAGGCCGGTCAGAAGCAGGCCGCTCAGCAGCACCGGGACCCCCGTCCACGTGGTCGCCAGCACCAGGACGGCGGTGACCGGGTACAGCACCGTGCGGGCAGCGCGGACCCCATGCGGTCGTACGTGCAGGAACCACAGCGTGAGCAGGTAGACCGCCACCGGAACCGTCACGGCAGCTCCCGCGCCGGTCCGGCCCAGCTCGCCATGATCGGTCTGCTGGTCGATGACCACGGACAGGCCGGCGCCGACGGCGGCCGCCGCGGCGAAGATCAGGTAATGACCGTAGCTCCACACGAAGGCTGCCCGGTTCGTGTCGAGGAACCGGGCCGCGGGCTTGGCGAAGTACAGCCACCACATCGCGAAGACGATCAGCAGACCGCCCAGCACGACCTCGTACAACGCCGCGCTGGCACGGTTCTCGTCGAGCGCCGTCTGCACGGCGATCGTCGCGGCGAGGACCGACTCGCCGAGCACGATGATCGTGAACAGTCCATACCGCTCGGCGATGTGGTACCGATGCCACGCCGTCCGCCCGGCACGTTCGGCCCAGACGGGCACGCACACTTCCGCGACGACCAGGATTCCCCAGCCCCACAGGGGCCAACTCCCCTCGATGAACAGCACGGTCCACCCGAGCATGCAGACCGTGAGCCCGATGACGAAACGAATCGCGGTGGCCCGGCCGGCCGGGTTGGCGAACGCCGCTCGCAGCCACTGGGCGACCAGGGCGATCCGCATGATCGCGTAGCCGAGCACGATGATCCCGAAGTCGCGGGAGTCGAACGCCCGCGGAACCCCGGCCGCGATCACCAGGGTGCCCGCGATCTCGACCATCGTCGCCAGCCGGTACGGCACGTCGTCGTTGTCGTAGGCGGAGGCGAACCAGGTGAAGTTGACCCATGCCCACCAGATCGCGAAGAACACCGTCAGGTAGCCGAGGACGCCGCCCGCCACATGGCCCGCGGAGACGGCGTGGTGCAGGTGCGCGGCAGCCTGGGCGACGGCGACGACGAAACAGAGATCGAACAGCAACTCCAGTGGTGTCGCGCTCCGATGCGCCTCGGTCATGTCTCGGCTGGACAGCCGCCGACGCCATCGGGTCGCCGTCACACCGTCGACGCGTTCCGTCATGTGAGCCCGCCTGCCCTTCGTCCGCGGCCTCAACGTACGACAACCGGCCACGGGCGTGGAAGTAACCCGCCCGCGATGCCGCGTATGTGCCGCGGGTTTGCAGCAGCGCCGCACGGGCGAGATGGCGCTGATTCTCGCGGATCGCCTTGGAAACAACGTGCTTTCGCGAATCCGGACGTGATCAACATCTGGTAGAATCGTCGGTATGTTCGATTGCGGGGGTGTGGATTTCTCGGTGTTGGCTTCGGCTGTGCCGGCGACCCACGCCCGGCGGATCAAACGAGCCGGGGATGTTCGGACGTTGGCGCAGATCAAGGCTGATGTGTTCCTCGACCTGCTCCGGCGCACTGCCAGCAGACTCGGCCGCTACGACAGCCGGGCGATGAGGCGCTGGGCGAGGTCATCGAGGATCCCGGTCGCGGATTCATTGATGCCATCGCCCCGGTGTCCGGCGACGGTTCTGCGGAACGCATCGACGAGTTCGCGAGACGGCTTGCCGTCCTCGACCGCCGCCTCGATCGTCGTCAGCTGGCCCTCCAGCGAGGCGTAGGCACCCTCCGCCTCGCCGCGGTCCCGCAACTCGTTCAGCCGAGCGCGGACGTCAGCCACCGTGAGCGGTGCGTACGCGACCCGGAGCGTACGACTGGCACCGCCCGCACCGGTCAGGTCGACCTCGACGGTGAGCGGGTCGAGTGACGTGACGGTCAGCCCGTCGTCAGCGGACACGACATCGGTCGCGGTGACCGCCACGCCCAGGGTCAGGGTCGTCGCGAGGTGGGTGGGGTCGGCGACCGCCAGGGCGAGCTCGCTGTCTCCTTCCTCGACGACGACGGACACACCGCCGGTCGTCGAGACGAGGGACGCCTCGCCCGGTTGCCAGAAGTTCGCGCACAGCACGCCGGCGTCCAGCCGTCGCGCGGCCTGGACGGCCGAACTGTTGGCGACGATCGCCGTCTCGGGGCGCTCGCTGTAGCGCGCCGTCTCGCCTGCGCCCGCCGTCGGCAGCAGGACGTACGCATAGCTGTCGTCGGCCGGGTCGACACCGTGGTCCAACAAGGCGGTGAGGTAGTTCGCCGTGATCGGATCATCCTTGGCCCACACGGGATGATGGGTGATGTCGGACCACTTGCCCGTCCGCGCCTCGCGGAGCACCTGCAGGGCGACCGGCTTCGGGAACACGTACCCGCCGGTGTCCTCCACGTGCAGCCAGCGGGCGTTCTTGACGGTCGCGGAGTCTCCGAGCGACTTGACGATCTGGTCGCCGTTGGCGCGCACCTTCTCGTCGCCGGTGTCGCCGAGGCGGCGGTTCTCGACGATGGTCTCGGCCCTGCGTCCGTCGGTGGCGGTGATGCCAGCACCGAGTGCGACCACCTCGTCGTCGAAGCACATCCACGACTTGCGTACCGTCAGCGTGCCGCCCTGGGCCGTAAGATGCATGCCGCCCGCGGTGAACCGGTTGTCGAGGAACGCTCCGCCCGCCCACGGGTTGGGGCCGACGGCGTTGCGTCCTTCGCCGAGCGTGCGTGGCCGGACGTCGACGGTCGTACCAGGAATGCGGTACGGATCGATTGTCGGCCAGTACGCGTCGACGTAGCGGCCGGAATCATCGGCATGCAGGAACGTCGCGCCGTCGGCGGTCATCCAGGCCTTGAAGTTCTCGGAGTTGATCGACTCGAACCGCGCGATCCGGGTGGAGTTCATCGCGATGCCGAGAAGCCAGCCGGGACGCCGGTGGACGATCCGGTCCTGATGGTGGAACACCTTGCTGAGCAGGAGTTCTCCACGGCGTTTCGTCGTGTCGTCGTCGATGAGCGCCTTGGCCGTCAGCACGATCGGGATGTTGCGCTGCGGCGTCGGGTCGTCGAACGTGTCGCTCAGCAACCACTCCTTGAGCACTGAACGCAGCCAGTCGCGTTGGTCGTCAGGCGCGCTCGCGGCGAGCCCGATCGCGGCTTCGAGGACGTAGTGGCCGTGGTAGTGCTCGTGCTCGTTGTAGCGGGAGATCGTCCGGCCGCTCACGCTGTCCAGCAGGGCGCCGCGCCAGATGACCGGATCGAACGTGTCGCGGATCCAGGCGTACACGATCGGGGCGTCGACCTGCCATGCCGTGTTGGCGACCGTTCCCAGCAAGGGGACGAGGGCGTCGAGGATGGAGGCGCCGTAGGCACCGACGTACGGATACGTGCGGTGCTGGAGGAACGAACCGTCCCGGTAGAAACCGTCACCGCTCGTGGCGTACTCGAAGACCGGTACGAGGCCTTCGGTGCCCTTGGTGACCGCATCGGCGTTGCCGGCCAGTGCGCCCCAGCCGACGACGACATTGGCCGACAGCGCGCGGTTGGCCGCGGTGGCGAAGGGCTCGGGCGTGAAGTTGGCGACCGCGCGGGTGTAGGCCGCCACCTGCTCGGGCGTGAGCTCGGCGTAGGTCAACACCACGGCGTCGTTGAACGCCTGCGGCCCGCTGATCTGCCACTCGTACCAGTTGCCGATGATCTCGCCGTCCTCACGGTAGTAGTGCGCGACCATCCAGTCGAACGCGGCGATGATGTCGGCGAGCAGGTCGGCGTTGCCGGTGAGATCGGTGCCAGGTGTGGCCCAGGCCAGCGCCATCTGGCGTAGCCGGTAGAACGACACCGAGATCGCGAACGAGATCTGCACCTCGAGTTGGGCGTCTTCCCAGAGGTAGGTCCGTTCGGCGGATCGGTCCATCGTGGACCAGTAGGTCTGCCCTTCCTCGGCGATGCGGGCAAGGACGGGAGCGATGTTCGGATCGGTGGGGTCGTAGTCGGCGGCCACCCACAGCGAACGCCACTGCTCGCGCATCTGCGTGAACTCGTCGGCCGCGGCCGCCACTGCGCCGGCCGATGCGCGCTCCGTCGCGGTCGCCGTAGTGGACGATCCTGCGGTCGCCGCCGCGGTTGCCGCCGCCGCGGGCGCCGGCCGGGCCGCCATCGACGCCGCCGCGCCAGCCACCGTGACGGCCGCACCGGACAGCAGCAGGGCGCGGCGTGAGAGTGCGGCACGGCCGGGCAGCGCGGCACGGCCGGAGTGGGGACTGCGGGAATGGCTCGATGCGCTCATGCGAAATCCCTTGCTCGTCCTGAGTGTTTGCTCGTCCTGGGCGGGGGCCGCGCGCGTTCTCGGTCGTGAACGGCGACGCCGGAGGATGCTAGGTGGCGCCGGATATGGCGTAAACACGATGTGCACGCGAACGACCTGCCGATGCCCGCAACTGGCCCGAACTGTCCCGCAGAGAGGGCCACATGAGGTCTGGTCAACTGTGGTCTGACCATTTGTCTGATGGGGTGACGCTTGCCCTTCACGTCACCGTCGCGGTCGTCGCTGAGGCTGTCCCCACCGGATGTGCACAAGGTCGCCCAATCTGGCCTTGAGCGCGAGAGCGACGAGGGCAGCGGGTTGCGTGGGAAATGGGTCGCTGCGCGGAGCGCGGGTGGTGCACGCTTCTCCGGTGCGCTCCGACGATCCACCCTCAACCTTCCGGCACCGACGCGCTTGGCGGCCTGTGGCAGCCCCGCCGCCTCGGCTCCGACCTTCCTCGCCGCGATGAGCGCCACCGCGAGCACTGTGACGGGCGCCAACCGGCTCCGTGTGGTCCGTGCGTACACCAGAACGATCGGGATGTACGCCACAGAGGCGGTCGGTGACAGCTGGCTGATGTTCGCCGACGCCGGCCTGCGGATCGCACGGGTGCTCGTCCTGCTGGCGATCTGGCGGACCCTGGTCGACCCCGGCGAGGTCGTGGGTGGCTTCACCCTGCCGGCCCTGCTGACCTACACGCTGGTCGCCGAGATGTTCGCCCAGCAGCTGATGGCGAAGTCCGATCTGGACCTCTGGCTGTGGGAGGGCACGATCGCGAGCCGGCTGCTCCACCCGATGAGTCTCGTCGGGCAGCTCGTCGCGCAGCTCCTCGGCAGCTGGCTCTTCGGGATCTGCGCCGTCACGCTCCCCATCCTGGCGTTGTCGCCGCTGCTCGGCGTGGATCCGGCGCCGGCATCGTGGCTCGGCGGGGTGGCGTTCGTGCCCAGTCTGGTGTTGTCCGTCGCGATCGCGCTCGCGATGGACGTGATCCTCGGCGCGGTGACGGTGGCGTACGGACTGAACACCTGGCTCGTCGGCATGCTGCGGATGGCGCTCTTCGGCCTTCTCGCCGGCGCCGTTCTTCCGCTCGCGATCCTTCCGTGGCGGTGGGGGAAGGTCTTCGACTGGTTGCCGTTCGCGTCGATGGTGTCGGCGCCGCTGCGGATCTACACCGGCACCGGCGACCCGCTGCTGCTGATGCCTGTCCAGGCCGGATGGGTCCTGGTGCTGTGGCTGGTGGCGGGACGGGTCTGGTGGCGGAACAGGGAGAGGCTGGTCGGCTATGGCGGTTGAGATTCCACCCCGGAACGCCGATCCGCGAGGCGGCGACCAGAGCCCCGGAACCCGCCGCTCGGGCGTCCTCTACGCAGTACGCCAGCTCCTGCGGTTGTGGGGACTCTTCGCCCGGATGGACCTGCTGTGGCTGTCCCGAAGTACCCGCGACGCCCTCATGTGGCTGGTGTCCGACCTGGTCGCCCGGCTGGCGGGCATCATGACGACGCTGCTGCTCGCCGAACGCTTCCACGGCATCGGCCACTGGTCGAAGGCACAGATCATCTTCATGCTGGGTTACGCGATGGTCGTGGGCGGCGTACTGGACACGTTGTTCGGCTACAACGTCAAGATGATCAGCCGGCGGATCGGACGCGGGCAGCTCGACCACATGCTCGTGCAGCCGCAGCCGTTGTGGCGGTTGATCCTCACCGAGGGCTTCATGCCGTACTCCCAGCCGATCGTGCTCGTGGTCGCCGGCGCCCTGCTGGCGTGGTCGTCCACCCAGCTGGCGGTCGTCGTCACGCCGCTGTGGCTGCTGCTGCTCGCCGGAAACCTCCTGGCGTCGGCGGTGATCGTTCTCTCGGTGCAGCTGAGCTGGGGAAGCCTGGCTTTCTGGGCACCCAGGTCGGCGGAGGAGATCACCATGTCCACCGACGCCATGGTGGGCTCGCTCGGCACGTTGCCGCTCGACAACGTGCCGCGGGTGCTCCTTGGCGGCCTGCTCACCGCCATGCCGGTGGGCTTCGTCGCCTGGGTACCAGCGCGGGCGATCACCGGGGTCGCGCCGCTGTTTCCCGGCGCGCTCGTCACTCTCGTGGCCGCGCCGGTGTTCTTCGCCGTCGCCGTTCTCGTCTTCCGGAAAGGACTCCGTCACTATGGCCGTGTCGGTTCGAAGCGTTACTCCCCGTTCGGACACCGTCGTTGAGCTGACCGGCGTCCACAAGCGCTACGAGCAACGCCAACGCTCCGAACGCCTGCGCGACGCCCTGACCAACCTGCTCCGTCCCCGGACCGAGATCATCACCGCGCTCGACGGCATCGACCTCTCGATCCACCGTGGGGAGATCGTGGCGTACGCAGGTGCCAACGGCGCCGGCAAGAGCACCACCATCAAGCTTCTCTCCGGACTACTCTCCCCCGACGCCGGCACGGTCCGGGTCTTCGGCATGGACCCGGTCCGGCAGCGGGTGCCCTACGTACGCAAGATCGGGGTGGTCTTCGGCCAGCGCACGGATCTGTGGTGGGACCACCCGGTGGCGGCCGCCTTCGAGTGGAAGCGGGTCGTCTGGGACATCCCGCGAGAGCGTTATGACCGGATGCTCGGCTATGTGAAGGAACTGCTGGGCCTCGAGCCGTTCTTTCAGACGTTGGCGCGCGAGCTGAGCCTCGGACAGCGCATGCGCGCCGACCTCGGACTCGCCCTGCTGCACGAACCTGCCCTGCTGCTGCTGGACGAGCCGACTCTCGGTCTCGACGTCCTGGCCAAGCGCCGGATGTTGGCGAGCATCGTCGACCTCAACGCCAGCAGGGATCTGACGGTTCTGGTGACGAGCCACGACATGCCGGACCTGGAACAGCTCGCGTCCCGCGTCGTCATGCTGCACCAGGGCTCGGTCACGTTCGACGGTGCGTTCACCGAGCTGCGAGCGACGTTGGGCGACCGCCGCCGGTTGGTGCTGCAGACGCCGGACGGGGTCGGCGCCCCGGCGCTCGACGGTGCGTCACTGGTGGGCAGTGAGGGCGGCCGGCACGAGTACGCGTTCGACGCCGCGCAGGTCCCGATCGCCCAGATGCTCGCCCAGGCAGGAGAACGCGTACCCCTTCTCGACGTCGAGACCCACCGCGAGTCCATCGACGAGGTGGTCGCCGACATCTACGAGGGCTTGCTCGGCCAGTCGACGCCGACGCCGACCCCGGCGCCGGCCACGGACTCAGGTGAGTGAGCTCGGATCGGCCGGTACGTCGACCGCGTGCGCCCGGAGGGTGTCCAGCGGCACGATGTCAGTGGCCCGCTCGTGCGTGGCGGCAAGGACCACGGGCGCGGCGACGCCATCCTCGTACGCCTGCAGCCAGCGGGCCGCCACCACGCACCATCGGTCACCGGGGACGAGCCCGGGAAAGGCGAATGCCGGCCGCGGCGTGGTCAGGTCGTTGCCGACCGCGCGCTGATGGCTCAGGAACTCCGCCGTCATCACGGCACACACCGTGTGGCTGCCGAGATCGTCCGGTCCGGTACGGCAGGTCCCGTCCCGGTAGAACCCGGTCACCGGATCGGTGCCGCACGGTTCCAGCGCCTCGCCGAGCACATTCCGCTCGCCCCTGCCGGCGGTCGGATCGCCCTCGTGCACATTCCGGTCGCTTGTCACGGCACCTAGCCTCGCACGTCCGGCCGGCCCGAAGGACCTTCGGCCCTACGGCTGCCTCCGGAGGGCACCCGACAGTGAAGGTGGGGCAACATCCTCCAGGAGGGCAGGTCGATCATGCACGCAGTGGTAGGCGATCGCATCGAGGTCCGGACCGGCACGCTGGACCGGCCGCCGCGGCTCGGCACCGTGCGGGAAGTCCTGAGCGGGGCGGAGGCCGAGCACTTCCTGGTGGGGTGGGACGACGGGCACGAGTCCCTGCTCTACCCCGGTTCCGACACCCACATCATCCCGGCGCAGACCTCCCGTGAGCGGCCGCTCCCGGAGCCGGAGGCGGCACCGGCCGCCCCGGGTCCCAGCGACCCGGTGGAACAGATCATGAGCTCCCCGGTGGCCACCGTGGACGAACACGACTCGCTGCGGACCACCGCGGTGACGCTGGCGGACGCCGAGGTCGGCGCCCTCGTGGTGATGAGCGGACGGACACCGCTCGGTGTCATCTCCGAGCGTGACGTCGTGCACGCCCTCGCCGCGGGCGGGGACCCGGACGAGGTGTGGGCCGCCGACGTGATCGGCATCAGCGTCGTCTGGGGGAGCCCGACCGACACCATCCGGCGGGTGGCCGAGCTCATGCGTGACGCCGACGTACGTCATATACCCCTGCGGGTGCAGGACTCAGTGGTCGGAATGGTCTCGATCCGAGACATCCACAAAGTCCTCCTGGGGTAGGAACCCACGGAAGGTCGGCTCCGCGGTGAGCAACGAGTTCGTGCCGGAACGCCGCGTTTGTCATAGGCCGCGGACTCTGACGAGGGGACCACCGATGGTGACGGTTGACTCGAGACCCGTCGTGGTGGGCGCGGACGGGTCCGAGGCGGCGCTGGACGCCGTCACCTGGGCCGCCAGGGAAGCGGCCTTCCGCCATGTGACCCTACGGATCGTGCACGCCTTCGCGTGGCCGATGCTGAACGTTCCGACCGTCCTGTGGCAGGAGGGTCAGGAGGCGGCCATGCATGCCCATGCCGAACTTGTTCTCGCCGAGGCCGAGAAGGTCGCCCGGTCGGTGGCACCGGCCCTCGACGTCAGCACGGAGGTGGTGACGGAAATGGCGTTGCCGCTGCTGCTGACGGCAAGTCGGCACGCCGCGTACGTCGTCGTCGGCACGTCCGGCGTCGGCGCTCTCGCGGACGCGGTCGCCGGTTCACCCACCGTCGAACTCGTCGCCAAGTCACACGCCCCCGTGGTGGTCGTACGGGGTACGCCGTCGCCGGACCGCGCCGAGGGGTTGGTGGTCGTCGGCGTGGACGGATCGCCGCAGTCCGCCGCCGCGGTCGAGGTCGGTACGAAGGAGGCAGCCCTGCGGGGCGGCCGGCTCATGGTCGTGCATGTCAGCCGCCACGGACCGGCGGCGCGACTGCGCAGGATGCTCGCCAGGACACCCGCCGATCTCACGCTGACGGGCCGGGCTCTCACCGGCTGGCGTCGTGAGTACCCCGACCTACCCGTCGAGGAACGAGTGGCCACGGGCCACCCCGCCGGCGTGCTCGTCGACCTCTCCGAGCGGGCGAGCCTGGTCGTCGTGGGCACCCGCGGCCGTGGTGGCTTCACCGGGATGCTGCTGGGTTCCACCAGCCAGGCGCTGCTGCACCACGCCAGGTGCCCCGTCATCGTCGTGGCGCACAGACAGGGAGAGGCACAGTGAACCACAAACCGATCATCGTCGGCGTGGACGGTTCGGCGGCCAGCGTCGGCGCACTCCGGTGGGCCGCGACCGAAGCCGAGCGCCGCGACCTGCAGGTGGAGGCCGTCCTGGCAACGCCCATCCGGGACCAGGGTGAGGGGATGCCTGATCCGGCAGTCCTCCTGGCAGCAGCGGTGGACGTGGCGCTCCCTCCGACCCGGCGCAGGCTGCGAGAGCGCGTGTCGCAGTGGGTGGTGCCCGGCGACCCGGCCGACGTCCTCCTGGAACGGTCACGCCGGGCGGCCTTCCTGGTACTCGGCCGGACCCATGGCCGCGACCCGCTGCACACGTCGACGATGGCCCGGTGCATGCGACACGCCGCCTGTGCGGTCGCCATCCTCCCCACCAGCGTTCCCGAACCAGGTGTCCCGCCCGCCGCCGCGGCGCGGTCGACCGCCTACGGCAGCGTCGGCGACCGGCTGGTCGGTGACGTGATGAGGCCGCACGTCCTCGGCATCGACGCCGCGTCGGGCGCCGACGCCGCCCTGCAGCTGATGGTGGGTGCGGGCGTCCACCACGCACCGGTGATGGAGAGCGGACAGTGCGTGGGGTTGTTGTACGAAACCGACGTCGTGTGGCACCTGGCCGGCTGGCCGGTCCTCGACGGGCCCCCTTCGGCTGCTGCGGTCGCCCGGAAACCACCCCCGCGGGTCGCGGCGGACCAACCGGTCCGGCAGGCAGCCGTCGAGATCGCCTACAGCACCGGCGACGCGGTCCTCGTGACGGAGCAGGAGAAGATCGTCGGGATCCTGACCTCCGACGACCTCGTCACCTTGCTGGCCGAGCAGTCCGACGCTACCCAGACCGACGCCACGCAGACCGCCACCACGCAGACCGATCGACGTGCGATGTCAGCACCGGAGCGGTCCCCTCAGGAAAGGCCTGGTCACCATGGTTGAGGAGCACGGCGCCACGGTCGTCGTAGGAGTCGACGGCTCGCCCGCCGCCCGGCTGGCGGTCGCCTGGGCCGTCCAGTTCGCGAGCGGCGCCGGCGCCACCGTGCACGCGGTGGCGGTCTGCAGTGTCGCTCCCCCTTCCCCCTTCCTCACCGTCCCGACACCACGCGAGGAAGTCGACCTGGTGGCCGAAGAACACCACGACATGATCGCGGAGGCGCTGCGGCAGGCCGACCCGCGGAGCCATGGCGTGGCGGTCCGCACCTCCGTCATCCACGGCGAGCCTGGCCGCGCACTGTGCGCCCTGTCCGCCGGGGCGTCCGCACTGGTCGTCGGCAGCCACGGCCGCGGCGCGGTCCTCACGGCCCTCCTCGGCTCCGTCAGCACCTACTGCGTACGTCACGCGAAGTGTCCGGTCTTCGTGATCCCACCTGATGCCGCCGAGAGCGTGGACGAGGTCACGGGGAGAGCCGCCGCGGACGCAGGGTGAGGGCGGCGGCACCGGCCGCCGAGTAAAGGCAGCCCAGGCGCCGCCGCGATCTGGACGGCGCGTCAGCTCGCTCGGCTGGGCCCGGTCATCTCTGCGCAGACCAGTTCGACGAACTCACCGACCCGCTGCTCCGGCAGGTGCCGGGCGAGGTCGGCCTCTGCGATCATGCCGACGACGCGGTGCTCCTCGAGGACGGGAACCCGATGGATCCGGTGCTCCTCCATCGTCTGCAGCACCTGGTCGACGTCGGCGCTCACGTCAACCGTGTACGGCGTGCCCTGTGCCAGCTCGCCGGCGGTCATGGTCGCCGGATCGCCGCCGGCCGCGAGGCATTTCACCACGATGTCGCGATCGGTGATGATTCCGTGCAGCCGATCGTCGTCGCCGCAGATCGGCAGTGCGCCGATGTCCTGGTCGCGCATCGTCTGGGCGGCGTGCTGCAGGGTTTCGTTCTCGCCGACGCAGGTGACGCCGGCGTGCATGATGTCGCGTGCGGTGGTCATCGTGACTCCTTCGTGCGTGGTGGATCGTCCCGCAGGACAGGTGGTCGAGGTGTCAGCGGTGTCGGGCGGCCAGTCGGCTCAGCCCTGCCGGGCGATCGGAATGCGTCGCACCTCGGCCCGCTCGGGCTCCTTCACCCCGACCCTGACTTCGAGAATGCCGTTGGCGTACGAGGCCTGAACGTCGTCCTCGTCGGCGCCGGCGGGCAGTGTCACGCTGCGCCGGAAGGAGCCGTACCTGAATTCCGACCGGTGCGCCTCCTTCTTTTCCTCGCGCCGTTCCGCCTGCACGGTGAGCATTCCGCCCGAGACCGTGATCTCGACATCCTTGTCCGGGTCTATTCCGGGCAATTCGACGCGGAGAACATATTTTCCGGCCTCGAGGTATTCCTCCACCCGGATGAGGTGTCGCCCCGCCAACGGGCCGAGCAGGGGTGTCGGAAGCAGTTCCTCCCCGAACCAGTCGAACAGATCTCCGAAGCGGCCGGGTTCGCGCCGCATGATGCTTGTCACAGTCATCGCCCCCAGGTGGACTCGGTACTCGTGGTCTCTCACAGCGAACCGATTCGCGTGGCAGTTGTGTAGTGCCGGACGTGAGACGTTCGCTCGGGTCGTTCGGCCCTGGATCCGGGCGGACCGCCTGCAGATGCTGAAACGAGACGGCTGAAACGAGACGGTACGTACACCAGGGATCTCCAGGGGGCGATGACGTTGCGGCCACACGCCTTGGAACACGCGGAACGCACGGCCCACGAATGGCTGGCGACCATCGCCCGACATCTCGGCACCCAAGACCTGGACTTCACATTTCGGGTCGTCCGGGCCTGGCTGCACACGGTGCGGGACCGGCTTCCCGTGGAGGGGGCGGCGCACCTGGCCGCACAGCTCCCCGAGGTGCTGCGTGGCGTCTTCTACGACGGGTGGGCCCCGAGCAGGGTCCCGATCAGGATCGCCGCCGGCGAGTGCACTGCCCGGTTCGCGCAGGAGGCCAGGATCTCGACCGCGGAGGTACCCGACGTGGCGTCCACCGTCTCCTCCGGCCTGGGTGAGATGTTCTCGCCGGGCCTGCTCGAGACGGCGTTCGCCCAGATGCCGGATCAGCTCGCGACACTGTTCAGACCTGCACGTGGCGTCAGACCTGCACGTGGCGTCAGACCTGCACGTGGCGGGGAGGCGTCCGCTGCTGGCGACGAGGCCGGGTCCGAGCACGTCCGGACGGCCGGCCAGACCGACGACCGGTTGGAGCGGTTGGAGCGCGACGTGCGGGCACTCACCGATGCCGTCAGTGCGCTTGCCAGCGGTCTCGAACACGTCCCGCCACCTGAACCACCCGGCGAGACCGCCGCGAAGGCCGCCCGCCGGGCACACCAGCTCCTGCCGTCGGCGCGAACGCCCGAGTAACGCGCTCCGGCCGATCCTCCTGGCGGGCACACCGGGGGTGGTGCGGCTCGTGGTGTGCCGGGATCCGCGCGGTGGAAGGTGGTGACAGGTCATGTCCGTCGATCGGCACGTCGCGTGGTTCGCCGAGGTGGATCGCGGCGACCTCGCCGTCGTGGGCGGGAAGAACGCCTCACTCGGCGAGTTGACGCGTCACCTCTCAGGTGCCGGCGTCCGGGTACCGGAGGGGTTCGCGACCACCGCACAGGCGTACTGGGAGTTCGTGGACACCACGGGTCTCCGGGACCAGGTGGCGGCGCAACTCGACCTTCTCCATGCGGGCGCGGACCTCGCCACGGTCGGTGCTGCCATCCGCGAGTTGTTCGTCGAGACCGACCTTCCAGCGGATCTCACCGACGCCGTCCGGGACGCCTACCGCAGGCTGTCCGAACACCTCGGCCACGCCGAGCCCGATGTCGCCGTGCGCAGCAGCGCCACCGCCGAGGACATCCCCGAGGCCAGCTTCGCCGGGCAGCAGGAGAGTTTCCTCCACGTGAGCGGCGAGCGGGACCTGCTCGCCGCCTGCCGGCGGTGCTTCGCCTCGCTGTTCACCGACCGGGCGATCCACTATCGCGAAGACTTCGGCTTCGACCACCTGAGCGTGGCGCTGTCGATCGGCGTACAGGCGATGGTCCGTTCGGATCTCGCGGGAGCGGGGGTGATGTTCTCCCTCGACACCGAAACCGGATTCCCCAGGGTCGTGCTGATCAACGCCTCGTGGGGACTCGGCGAGGCGGTCGTCGCCGGCCAGGTGGACCCGGACGAGTACGTGGTGTTCACCCCGCTCCTCGACCGGCCCGATCTCCGTCCGATCCTGTCCAGGACATGTGGCGGCAAGGAGACCAAGGTCGTCTATGCCGACGACGGGCAGGCGGTACACACCCGGTCCGTCGACACCAGTGAGACGGAGCGGTCCGGTCTCGTCCTCGACGACGACGAGATCCTCACCCTGGCCCGGTGGGCCGCCGCGGTCGAGAAGCACTACGGCGGACCCATGGACATGGAATGGGCCAAGGACGGCCGTACCGGCGAGCTGTTCCTCGTCCAGGCCAGGCCCGAGACGGTCCAGGCCCGTCGCGAGGCCGCACTGCTGCGGTCGTACACCCTCACCCGCACCACCGAACGCCTGGTCACCGGCCTGGCGGTCGGGGACGCCATCGCTGCCGGCCGCGTCTGCAACCTCGCGAGCCCGGCGGAGATCGACCGGTTCGTCGACGGATCCGTCCTGGTCACCGGCCTCACCGACCCGGACTGGGAGCCCATCATGAAGCGGGCGGCCGCGATCGTCACCGACCACGGCGGGCGTACGTCGCACGCCGCGATCGTCAGCCGTGAGCTCGGCGTCCCCGCGATCGTGGGGGCAGGCGACGCGACCGGGACGCTGGCCGACGGCCGGGACGTCACGGTGTCGTGCGCGGAAGGCGAGCAGGGCTACGTCTATGCGGGGATCTGTGCGTACGAGGCGCGTGATCTCGACCTCGCCGCCATCCCGGCGACGCGCACCAAGGTGATGCTCAACCTCGCCAACCCGGCGGCGGCATTTCGTTGGTGGCGCCTTCCCGCCGACGGAGTGGGCCTCGCCCGGATGGAGTTCATCGTCAACAACCACGTCAAGGTGCACCCCATGGCACTGGTCCACCCGGACAAGGTGGACGAGAAGTCCCGGGAGCGCATCCTCCAGCTGACGCGAGGCTATCGCGACCGGACGGAGTACTTCGTCGATCGCCTCTCGGCCGGCATCGCGCACATCGCCGCGTCCCGCTGGCCCGATCCGGTGATCGTCCGGATGAGTGACTTCAAGACCAACGAGTACGCCCGGCTCATCGGTGGGCAACGGTTCGAGCCCGCCGAGGAGAACCCCATGCTGGGCTGGCGGGGTGCGAGCCGCTACTACAGCGAGGGATACCAGGCAGGGTTCGCACTGGAGTGCCGGGCCATCGCCAGGGTGCGTGACCAGATCGGACTCACCAACGTCGTCGTCATGATCCCGTTCTGTCGTACGACCGACGAGGCCGACCACGTGCTGAAGACCATGAGGGAGTACGGCCTGCGTCGCGGACGCAATGGCCTGCGGGTCTATGTGATGGCGGAGATCCCGTCCAACATCATCCTCGCCGAGGAGTTCGCCGAACGCTTCGACGGATTCTCGATCGGCAGCAACGACCTCACCCAGCTCACCCTCGGTGTCGACCGGGATTCCGCCGAACTGGCTGGACTTTTCGACGAACGCAATCCCGCCGTGGTACGCAGCATCCAGCACCTCGTCACCGTGGCGCACCGGCGTACTCGGATGGTCGGGCAGGAGTGCAAGGTCGGCCTGTGCGGGCAGCGGCCCAGTGACGACCCCGAGTTCGCCCGGATCCTGGTCCGCGCAGACATCGATTCCATCTCCGTCACCCCCGACAGTTTCCTCGCGGTCAAACAGAATGTGGCGGCGGCGGAGGAGAGCGAGGGAGAGCGACGACGATGAAGCTTGTCGAGGAGACGGCGTTCCGGTTCCGGATCGATCCCGTCGACGACATGCGGGTGCCGGGCATCGTGTACGCGTCCCGCGCCCTGTTGCCAGAGGCCGGCGGTGACCAGGCGCTCCAGCAGGTCGCCAATGTGGCAACGCTGCCGGGCATCGTCGAGGCGTCGTACGCCATGCCGGACATGCACTGGGGTTACGGATTTCCGATCGGCGGAGTGGCCGCGACGGACATCGACCGGGGTGGCGTCGTGTCGCCGGGTGGCGTCGGTTTCGACATCTCCTGCGGCGTACGCCTCTATGCCGCCGATCTCGACCGCGCCGAGCTGCAACCTCACCTTGACGCGGTGATGGACGGTCTCGGGCATGCGACTCCACGCGGCATGGGCAGCGGAGCGGTGTGGAAGCTTGGCGGCAAGGACCAGCTGGAGAAGGTCATGCGGGGTGGCTCCCGGTATGCCGTCGAGCAGGGGCATGGCGTCGCCCGCGACCTCGACCGCTGCGAGGACCGCGGTGCGGTGGATGACGCGGACCCTGCCCAGGTGAGCGAACGCGCTGTCAATCGCGGCTTGCACCAGGTGGGCAGCCTCGGCTCGGGTAACCACTTCCTCGAGGTGCAGGTCGTCGACGCGGTGCTCGACGAGCCGGTCGCCACGGCCTACGGACTTCGTACCGGCCAGGTCTGCGTGATGATCCACTGCGGTTCCCGTGGACTCGGGCACCAGATCTGCTCCGATCATGTCCGCACGATGGAGAAGGCCATGCCGGGCTACGGCATCCGGGTGCCGGACCGGCAGCTGGCATGCGTACCGGTGGAGTCGCCCGAAGGCCGGGTGTACCTCGGTGCGATGGCGGCCGCGGCCAACTACGCAAGGGCGAACCGGCAACTGCTGGGTGAGGCGACGCGTCGGGTCTTCGACCGGATCACCGGCTGCGGCCTCGATCTCGTCTACGACATCTCGCACAACCTGGCGAAGATCGAGACGCACGACGTGGCGGGCGAACCGCGCCGGCTCTGCGTGCACCGCAAGGGGGCGACGAGGGCACTGCCGCCAGGGCATCCCGACCTCCCGGCGGACCTGCGGGACATCAGCGGCGCCGGGCAGCCGGTGTTGATTCCGGGGTCGATGGGGACGGCGTCGTACGTCCTGACCGGTGTCGAGGGCGGCCCGGCGTTCGCGTCGACGTGTCACGGCGCGGGGCGGATGCTGAGCCGGCACCAGGCCGCCAGGGGAATCCGCGGCGAGGAGCTGCGGCACCGCCTGGAGGCGCAGGGCATCGCGGTGCGCGGGGCCTCGTGGCGCGGCCTCGCCGAGGAGACACCCGAGGCGTACAAGGACATCGACGCGGTGATCGAGGCCGCGACCGGCGCGGGTCTCGCCCGTCCGGTCGCCCGCCTGCTCCCCATCGGCGTCGTCAAGGGATGACCGCCGGAGCCGTCGGTGACCCTCCGCCGTCCCCTGACGCCGTCCCCTGACGCCGTGGCCTGACGCCGTGGCCTGACGAAGGCTCCGGGTCAGATGTCACTCGCGGCATGTCCGAGGTGAGTGAGGAACTCGGTGGCCGCGGCAGACTTCGCCCGGCCGGCGACGGTCGCGGCGAACACCCGGCGTACGGACGAGTCGGCACTCTTCAGCCGGAGCAGCGCGATGTCGGCGGGGACCGCCCGGCGGGCGAGCGCGGGGATGAGCGCGACGCCAAGGCCGGCGGCAACGCAGCCCAGCTTGCCGGTCCAGTCGGCGGCGACGATGCCGGTACGCGGGTGGAAGTCCGGTGGCAGGCTCGCGCGCAGCAGGGTGTCCTCGTCGGTGGCCGAACCTGGGATGAAGGAGTCATCGGCCAACTCCGCAAGGCGTACGACCCGACGATGCGCCAACGGATGCGTACGACTCACGGCCACCAGGAGGTGCTCGTCGAGCAGGTGGCGCAGGTCGTACCGTCCCGTGTCGAGTGGCTGGTCGGGTGCCGCGCTGACCACCGCGATGTCCGCGTCACCGGCGCTCAGTCGTTCGAGCAGGTCTGGCGTCCGACCTTCGAGGAGCGCCAGTGACACCTTCGGATGGGTCTCGCGGAACGCCCCCAGCGCCCGCGGGACGAGTGCCGCGACCGCGGTGGGAAACGCGCCGACCCTGATCCGGCCGGAACCCAACCCACGCAGCGCTTCCAGGTCACGCCGGGCGGCGTCGAGCCGGTCCAGGACGGCCTCGGCATGAGCGAGCAGGCACACCCCCTCCTCGGTGAGTGCCACGCCACGCGGCAGCCGGTCGAAGACCTGGGCACCGAACTCCTGCTCGAGCACGACTATCTGCCGGGAGACCGCGGACTGGGTGAAGCGCAGTTCCCTGGCGGCGGAGGTGATCGAACCGTGGCGGGCGACGGTACGCAGCACCTCGAGGGACTCGATCTGCATGGCGTTCATGCTAGGCGCAAGCCATGCGGTGTCGCGATGGCAGCCATGCAGGACATTCGGTGGTCGCATGGGAACGGCGTGCCTACTGTGGAAGGCATGGCACTCGTTCTGACCATGCTGGCCGACGCGGCTGCCGTCGATGCCGTGGGCAGTGCCGACGCGGCAGCGACGGGGCAGCTCACGGGCACGGGACCGGAGTGCCGACCTCGCCAGCATCGTCTGAGCGCGGTTCAGCTGGCCGTTCTCCGCGCGTACGAATGACTGCCCGTACGAACAACTGAAGGAGCCCACCGTGCAGGTCACTCTCGACAATCCCGCCACCGTCGCCGAACCCGTCGGCCCCTATGCGCATGTCGCCCGGCTGGACATCGACGGGGGCGCGTTGCTCATGCTGGCCGGGCAGGTCGCCGTCGACGACGCCGGCGAAGTGGTCGCGCCAGGCGACCCCGTTGCCCAGGCCGAACGCATCTTCGAACTCATCCGCGAGATCCTCGCCGCGCACGGCGCGACGTTCGCCGACGTCCTGCACATCCGTACGTACATGACGGACATGGACGACCTTCCCGCCTACGGTGCCGTACGCCGCCGGCTCTTCCCGGGCACGCCACCACCGGCCAGTACGACGGTCGAGGTGAGCCGGCTCTTCCGTCCCGAAGCGGTCCTGGAGGTCGAGGTCACCGCCGCGGTCACGACGAAGGAGGAACCGGCCACCTCACCGGATCGGCTCAGACGTCGAGGGTGACGGCGCACGTCCAGCCGTCGGCGTTCTCGTCGAATCGCAGCCCGTGCAGGGAAACCGCCTTCGGCACGGCGCCGACCAGTTCGGTCTGGTCGAGTCCGGTGACCGCGAACCGCACGTCGTAGCCCTCCTCTTCCGCTGGCTCGACGGTGGCCCGAAGGGGGAGGACGTCGGCGGTCTCCATGAGGTAGATGACTTCACTGAGCACTTCGACGAGGAGGTCTTCGTCGCCGTCCTCGGCGACCTCGAAGGTGGCGACGTCGGTCGGGCTCGCCGACGTGGTGTCGGCGAACGTCTCGACCATCGCGGTGACGGCTTCGGCCACGCACAGCTCCCGCGTCGGCGCCCACGCCTCGAACCGGCTGTCGGCCGTGTGCGGGACACTGCGATGGCCGGACTGCATGACACCTCCTGACGACCTACTCCTTCAGGATTCCCCATGCCGCCGCCACCGCGTCGTCGGCGGACCGCGCGGTGTCGATCGGGAGGGATTCGGGCCAGTCCGCGAAGTTCTGCTCCAGTTGCCCGGCAATCTCGATCGTCGCGTCCGACGCGTCACCGACCCGCGAAGCGATGCGCGGCCTGGTGACCTCGGCGGGCGCCACACATCGCAGCTCCACGAGCGTGGTGGACGTTTCCCGCCCGAGCGTCCGCGCCGCCCGGCGTTCGTCCGGGTCGCTCCAGGTGGCGTCGACGATGACGGTTTCGCCGTGCTCGACCAGCGTCCGGGCGCGGGCCAGCAGCTGCCGATAGGTGGCGTGCACGTGTTTACTTTCGTACAACCCGCGGCCGTAACCCGCGTGCGGGTCGAGCGCGGCGGCTCCGGGTACTTCCCGGCGGATCTCGTCGCTCCGCAGCAACGTCGCCCCCAGCTGGTCGGCGAGACCGGCGGCCACGGTCGACTTGCCGGTGCCCGGCAGACCGCCGACCAGCACGAGCCGGACCCGCGCAGTCCGCAGATGCTGCCACGCCATGCCGGCCAACTGCCGCGCGTTCGCCCGTTCCTCCGGCACACCCTGCCGATACCGCAGGCAGGCGACCTTGGCACGGACGAACGCGCGGTACGCGATGTAGTGGTGCACCAGCGAAGGCGGCGCCACCGTTCCGGAGAACTCGCCGTACCACCCGAGGAACCGCTGCGCGAGGTCCGCGGCACCCAGTCGTTCGAGATCCATTGCCAGGAAGGCGGCGTCGTCGATGCCGTCGACGTTGCGGAGCGCGTCGTCGAACTCCAGGCAGTCGAGCACACGCGGCCCGTCGGGAAGACAGAAGATGTCATCGGCCAGCAGGTCGCCGTGACCGTCGACGACGTACCCGGCACTCGCCCGTTCGTCGAGCAGGTGCGCCCGCCCGTCGACGTAGGAGAGCGCAAGGTCGCCGATCTCGTCGAACTGCTCCTTGTCGAGGACGCTCCCCGCGAAGAGAGCGCTCTCGGTGAGGTTGTCGCTCCAACGCTTTCGTAGTGCGCCTGGCAGACCGGCGGCAGCCACCGCCGGTCCGGTCTCGGCGCCGGCGTGGAACGCCGCGAGCAGCCGCGCCAACGTCCTGAGGTCGGTTTCCACGTCCTCTCCCTGACGGACCAGCGTGGAGAGCCGTCGATCCGCGGGCATGCGGCGCATCACGACGACCCAGTCGCGGGTCCTGCCCCTACTGTCCTGGACCTCCCAGAGGTCGAGGTAGACATCGGGCGCCAGCCGCCGGTTGAGATTCAGCTCCCGGCGACACGCCACCTCCCGCGCGGCGACGGTGGTGTAGTCGAGGAAGCCGAGGTTCACCGGCTTCTTGACCTTGTACGCACGATCCCCGATGAACGCGACCACCGCGGAGTGGCTCTCGGCGATCGACGCCGCCGTGTCGTGCCGCTCCCCCGGCAGACCGCCGTCCGATCCAGCTGCGCGGGCGTTTCCGGGACGTCCTCGGGACCTCATCCGACCTGGGACGGCTGCAGGTTTCTGCGGCGCCGCCGCCGAACGATGACGGCACCGGT
Source organism: Actinopolymorpha sp. B17G11 (assembly GCF_040196095.1). NCBI lineage: Bacteria > Bacillati > Actinomycetota > Actinomycetes > Propionibacteriales > Actinopolymorphaceae > Actinopolymorpha > Actinopolymorpha sp. B17G11. The sequence goes on along the minus strand of NZ_JBEFTW010000001.1, from coordinate 240,375 downwards.
CACCCCAGCACCGATGGCCAACGCAGTCACCGCAACGAGAGCCTTCACACCGAGTTCCTTTCCACGCCGGGACCGGTTCAGTCGGCCTTTCCGCGCCGAATCGTGCCCCGCCGACGCCGCTGATCCGGTTTCGTCAGTGGGCGAAGACGGAGCGCTCGGCCGGCGTGCGTTCGACCTCGGGACGGACGACCATGACCACGGACGCCGTAGCGAGCCACAGAACGAAAGTCGCAAAGGTGAGCAAGCTCATCACCGTGGCAAAGGTCGAAACGGTGATCGTCATCGCGGTTGCCACGCCGGCAATCAGCCCGATCACGGCGACGGCCAGGCCGAACCAGCCGAGCCACCTCCCTGCCAGCTCCCGGCGCACCATGGCGAGTCCTGCGGCTCCGGTGAAGAGCGCGATCAGCAACTCCAGCGCCGCGCCGGAGAACATGCGCGCGCCGATCAGCGAGCGCGCAACGTCGCCAGCCATCATGCTCTGCGGCCCCTGCGCCAGATAGGCGAGCGCTCCGCCCGGCACCACACTCAGCAGTCCCACGGCGGACAGCGCGACACCAGCACCCAGCACCACGGGCGAGAACGCTTCCGCGCCACCTTCTGCCCGTTGCAGGACGTGCCGCAGGTGTCCGACGAACCACAGGAACACGACCATGGCCAGCAGGACCAGCAGCAGCGACACCCGCACCTGGACGCTGTAGTCGGCGAAGTACCGGATCATCGCCGCGGTCGAGCCGACCCCACCCGTCGACGGCAGTACCAGCACCGCTGCCGCCAGCAGGGCCGCGGACAACAACCCGCTGGCTGCTCCGATGCGTTCCCACATGCGCTCGTTCATGACCGTCTCCTCTCAGGCGGATCTCTCGACAGCCAGCACACGCCGTCCTCATGTCAGACAGCAGGGGCGAACGACCACGGCCGTCGGGTGCCCAAGGTCCCGTCGATCCCGGGCAGGGCGGTACTGAGTGGGACCTCAACCCCCTTGGTGGGGACCCGCCGGCCACGTCGTCATCGGTCGCGGAGCCGCCACTCGCGGACGGCGTCGTGGACGTGCTCGAAGATCGCCAGCGGTGCGTCGGCCGGTGTGGCGTCGGTCGAATTGTCGGCCTCAACCCGCTCCCTGTTCGGCACCGTGGCCTGGGCGGCCTCAACGGCCCCGGCCATCTCCTGCAGTAGGCCGGGTGGCACCCGCTCGCGGAGGAAGCGGAACTCCTCGTCCTCTTCGTACTTCGCGTGTGCGGCGATCGCCTCGGCCAGCGCCAGGAGCTTGGCCCTGAACTCAGGATGGTCGACGCCGAGGTCGTGCAGCTCGGCGAGCGCCTCTTTGGCGTCCTGCTCCTCCTCCACGCGGTGCTCGATCACCTCGTCCCCATCGTCGATCTCCTTGCGCGCGATCGGGTGGACGACCTCTCCCTCGGTAGCCTCATGCACGGCAAGCAGCCAGACGAGATCTGCGAAGAACTCGCGCTTCTCCTTGCCTCCCGCCTGGGTGACCTTGATGAACAGGCTCCTGATCTCGTTGTGTTGCCGGGTGAGCAGGTCCACGACATCGTCCTTGATCGGCTCAGTCACGCCTCTCACCTCCTTGGTCCGAGTCGAGATTCTCGGCACATATCCGATAACGCGCAGGAGACACCGACAATGATCATCGCGCCGGCGCCTTTCGACGACCGGGACGACCGACCGCTGCCTCCAGTCTCTCCACGGGGTCGGACGAATCGTTCGGGACCAATGGCCGCGCCTTGCCTGCCGCCAGGAAGTCCGTCGGGTGCTATTCGGCCTGCCCCGCTGGGGGCGCCTGGACCACCACTGGATCAGTCACGTCGGGCGCGCCGCGAGCCGGCGCCGGTGCGTGAGCCGTTGCCGGACTGCTCAGGGACACGCGCGCGTGAGCGCGTCACGTTGCCTGGCCTTTCCCCGTCGATGCCGGCGATCTGCGAGTGCCCGACGTCGACGGCGAGCTGGTACGCGGCCTGCGCACTGACGGTGCCGCCCTGCTCGGTGAGCAGGACCCGCCGGCTGCCGGCCGCCACCGGGGCGAGGTCGACATAACCCGATTCGATCGCCAGGTGGAATGCCGAGCGCGCTCCCGCCAGGTCACCCTGGTCGCGGAGCAGGACGCCGAGGTTGACCGCCGCCGACTGCACGACATCGGTGTGGCCGGAGTCCACGGCCCGCTGGTAGGCCTCCCGGGCTCCCACGGCGTCGCCCTGTTCCTCCAGCAACATGCCCAGGTTGACGGCCGCGACAGGCGCGGCACTCGTGTGCCCCGACCCGGCGGCCACCTGGTAGGCCGCCTGCGCCGCGGCCAGGTCCCCGTGCTGGGCGAGCAGCGCGCCAAGGTTGTTCGCCGCCATCGGAGCGACGTCGGCGTGGCCGGAGTCGACCGCGCGCTGGTAGGCCGCTCGCGCACCCGTCAGGTCGTCCTGCGCGGCGAGCAGCGCACCGAGGTTGTTCGCCGCCATCGGAGCGACGTCGGCGTGACCGGAGTCGGCGGCCACCTCGTACGCCGCCCGGGCACCGTCGGCGTCGCCGTGCTCCTTCAACAGTGAACCGCGGTAGAACGCGGCCATCGGTACGACGTCGGCATGACCGGAGTTGACGGCGAGTTCGTACGCCATCTCGGCGCCGGCGACGTCGCCCTGCTCGGCGAGGAGGACTCCGAGGTTCAAGGCGGCAACGGGGACCACGTCGGTGCGCTCCGAGTCGACGGCCCGCTGGAACGCCGACCGCGCACCCGCCGCGTCGCCCTGGTCGCGCATGAGGACACCGAGGTTGACCGCCGCCACCGGCACCACGTCGGGATGCCCGGAGTCGACGGCCCGCTGGAACGCGGACCGCGCACCCGACACGTCCCCCTGGTCCTTCAGCAGGACACCGAGGTTGACCGCCGCCACCGGCACCACGTCGGGTTGACCCGAGTCGACGGCCCGCTGGAACGCCGACCGCGCGCCGGCCAGGTCGCCCTGCTCCCGCAGGAGTGAACCCAGGTTGACCGCGGCGACGGCGGCGGTGTCGGCCGAGCCGGCGTCGATCGCCTTCTCGAACGCCGACCGCGCGCCCATCACGTCACCCTGGTCCCGCAACAACGAGCCCAGGTTGTTCGCCGCCCGCGGCATCACGTCGGCGTGGCCGGAGTCCACGGCCCGCTGGAAGGCGACCTTCGCCCCCGTCATGTCGCCCTGGTCCCGCATCAGCGAACCCAGGTTGTTCGCCGCCCGCGGCACCACGTCCGCGTGACCGGAGTCCACGGCCCGCTGGAACGCCGACCGCGCTCCAGACAGGTCGCCCTGCTCCCGCAGGAGCAACCCGAGGTCGTTGGCCGCCCGCGGAGCGAGGTCGGCATGGCCGGAGTCAAGGACCTTCCGGAACGCCGGTTCGGCCGCCTGGAGGTTTCCCCGCAGGCTGGCGTTGATGCCGATGTCGAACGCGTCGTCGGTGGGGACGGCCGCGAGGAGTTCCTGCCACATCGGGTCGAAGACCGGCCGGCCCTCGTGCCCGTTGGCGCCCTCCTCGACCGCGACCAGGTAGTCGAGCACCTCGAAGCCGACCAGGCCGTTCCTCTGGGCTCGGGAGGATGCCGTACGTGCCGGTTGCGCAGGTGCCGCACGACCCGAGCGGCCCGCGGATCCCGCTGCCGCCGGCGTACGTCCTGACCGGCCCGGCATCGACTGCCGGCCCGCGGCGGGTCGGCCGGCACCGCCGCCCTGGCCCGCGCCCTCGACACCCGGAGCCGGCGAACTGCCCGGCTGCTCGGCGGCCCGCAACAGCGACACCTCCGAGGCGATGGGTTCGGTCGCCCACGCCATGCCCTGCGCGAACAGTGCTGAGGTGGGGTCGAGGTCGATCCGGATCCGCCGGAGGTAGAGCGGGTAGAGCCCCCGCAGTTCCGATTCGGTGACGGGCCGCTTCAGTCCGGCCCGCCGTGCGTCGATCGCCGCCTGGACGATCGCGTAGCCGGCCGGGTCGGTCTCCCGGCCCGAGCGGAACCGCTCGACCAGTTGCTCACCACCGACGAGCGCCTCGCCGATGCTCGCCGTGATCCGCTCCTGCGGATAGAGCTGCGCGGCCTCGGCCCGCTCCGGAGGAGTGAGCTGGTACTGCAACGGGATCTTCGTCGCCTTGCTCAGCGCCGACCTGGCGACCGCCGCGACGTCGCCGCGTCCGGCGTGGATCTGGTCCCAGCGTTCCTTCGTCATCGTGGCCACCAGGACGGCGTTGCGGGTGGCCTTTTCGATCGTGTCCGCGGACAGGTGGGCGAGGTCCGCGGCGGTGAGATCGTCCAGCCACAACACCCACGGCTGGCGCTCGGGCGCCACCGGCGGCTCCGGGCGGAGCAGTTCGGCCAGGGCCTCGCCGTTCTCCGGGATGACCACCATCGGGTCCTTCGTCCCCATCGTCTTTCGGATCGCCTCCACCACGGTGCGGGACTTGCCCGCCTTCTCGTGACCGACGACCACGACGAACGCGTACGGAGGACGGTCGGGGTTCAGCAGCGAGGCCAGCCGACCGTCGGCGGCCGGGCGTCGTACGTACGGCGCGTGGCCGCGTGAGGTGTAGCGGGTCGGTGTCGGACCGAGGTCCGCGTCCAGGAGTTCGGAGAGTCGGCGCGCGTCGCCGTCGAGGGTGCCTTCGGCGAGCGGCCGGGCGGGTGCCTGGTCCACCGTTTCGTCGCGGCGAGCCGCGGGGCGCTGCGCTCGTTGCCCGCGTTGGTCACCTCGTGCCCGGAGTTCGGTGCGCGACTCGCGCAGGCGGGTCCTACGTTCGCGCGCTTCGGTGTCGTCGGCAACGGGCTCGTCCGCATCGGCGTCGTCTTCGGCTTCGGCGTCGTCGTCCTCGTCGGACTGGTCCGTCCGCGGCCGGGTGGGGTTGAAGAGGTCATCGGGGTCGTCGTCGGCTTCGGCGGAGGTGTCACTCACGCCGAAGATCCACCCCAGGGCGGCGGCGGCGAGCGCCAGCAGCGCGAGGCCACCCAGCACGACCACCAGCGGGCGCGCACCTCCCCGCGTGAGCGTCTCCGTCACCGCGGACAGCCCGACAAGGACCACGCCGGCCATCGCCAGCGACCGTACCCAGTTGCGCCGGTCGGTCAGGATCGGCTTCCGCGCGTCATCTTCATGCCGCTCGGCCACAATCCACCCCCTGGGCCCGCACGAGGCCATCAACGACCCGCGATGGCCGCAGGTCCTGTTGGCCGCTCCGCGGGCCTTGTCGTGACATTCCCCGGGTGCCAGCTACCTCGATCGCCGTCCTCCGGAAGTCCTGACCCCGAAGGAAACATCGCCGATCACGCCGGGCGGCCCGGAGACATCTCAGTCCCCAGTGTCCACATAACGTGGCCACGCCGGGCGGGAATGGTGGACAGATTTACGCCGCACACAATCGTGGGTCGAAGTTGCGTCGAACGCATGGAACGATCTGGATCGAAATGCGGCGACCGAATGGACCTCTGGTCCCTTGACATTCGCGGAGTGGGCACCAGTGCCGTGCGGGTGTAAGGATCGAAAACAGCAGGCGTCGACCACGGGGCACGGTGATTCATATGCAACTCTTCCCTTCGATCCCGTTAGCGGACTGGAAAGACAGCAAAGAGACGTTGCACCGGTTCGCTCAGATCGTCGGCAAGGTTCGCCTCGCAGCCGGCGTAAGGCGCAACCACTGGTGGAATGTCCCCTACCATCTCACCGGCCGGGGCATCACCACCCGGCCCATGGGTCTGGTCGACGGAAACCCGGTCTTCACCGTCGACTTCGACTTTGTCGACCACCGACTGGTTGCGCAGTCGATCGAAGGCGGGTCAGCGGCTTTCTCCCTGCTCGGCCATTCGGTCGCGTCCTTCTACGACCGCACGTTCGAGGCGTTGGACGCGATCGGGGTGAAGGTCACGATCGACCATCCGCACCCCTTCGACATTCCCGGCGATGGACACCCCTTCGGCTCCGACACCGCGCACGCGACGTACGACCCGGTCTGGGTCAACCGCTATTGGCAGGTGCTGAGTCAGGTCAATCTTCTCCTCGAGAAGTTCTCTTCGGGATTCTCGGGCAAGATCAGCCCAGTCCATCATTTCTGGCACACGTTCGACATCGCCGTGACGAGATTCTCCGACCGAGTTGTCGAACAGTCACCGGAAACCGATCCCGTCACCCGTGAGGCGTACTCCCGCGAAGTCATCAGTGCGGGATTCTGGTTCGGCGACGACGCGTTTCCGGAGCCGGCGTTCTATTCCTACGTCGCCCCGGCACCCGAGGGCCTCGCCGACCAACCCCTCCGCCCGCCGTCGGCGCAGTGGCTGGAGCAGCGTGGGAGTCCACTCGCCGTGCTGCGCTATGACGACGTACGCACCGCTGACAATCCGATGGGCAACGTCCTCGACTTCTACGAGACGGTCTACCAGGCCGGCGCCAGGCTCGCCGGGTGGGACCTCGAACGGCTGACGTGCCCTGGCGGGATCACCGACCCCTACGCCTGAGCGATGGGAACGAGCGAACCAATGAACGCAGCACGCGGGTGCGCTGCGAAGCGAGATCCCGCGTGAGCGGGTGGTGGTGCACCCTGCCGTCCAGCAGGTCGAGCACCCGAGCCGCGCCCCGATGGTCCTGTGTCGGGCGGTCGAGGCCGTCGAGCACCTGCGAGGTCACCGCACCGTAGGCGAGATGCGGGATGAGGTCCGCCGCCCAGTCCCTGGCCGCCCAACCTCGCGGGTCGGTGACACCGAGGGCGGCCATCGGGGCGTTCCCGGCGAGCATCGCCACGACCATCGCGCCGACCGCGCCCACGACCGGGCTGGGCCGCCAGCCGAGCCCGCGGAGCCCGCCGAGCAGCGCACCCGTCGCAACACCGGCGACGAGGCCGGTCAGTGGGGCCAGCCCGGCGACCCGGTTGTGCCGTCGTTCCCCCTGACCGGGCACCGGGACATGCGTCTTCATGGACAGGATCTCCACGGTGTCCTCCGGGGTGTGGCTCGCCGCCCTGCCGCGCGCGGCCATGTCGAGATAGGTGACGGCGTTGAGCGCGGTCGTACCCGCCGCACCCGCCGCGGCACCCCGCAGAACTGACCGCAGCAGCCCACCCATACCCGTCCCCTTCCCTCGCCGTGCCGGACCGTGTCGAGGTCCTCGAGAGACCCCGCCCTCGCGCCTACCCCACCTGCCGTGACTTACGCGGGAACCTGTCGGATGTCCGCGGACACATGAGAGGTGTACGCGCGTACTGCCCGACGAAGGGGGACTCTCGATGCGACGCCATCGATGGCACGCACTGCTGCTCGCGCTCGTGCTCGCGGTCACGGGTCTGGCGGCCGGTCCGGCCGCAGTTTCGGCCGCCGGTTCTGCCGGAACGGCGAGCAGCGCGGCGGGCCCGGCCAGGGGCGAACGCACGGTCGTCGTCACGTTGGTCACCGGCGACAAGGTGGTGGTCTCCACCAGCCGCGACGGGCGGCGCGGCATGGACATCCGGCCGGCTCCCGGCCGCGAGGGTGTGCCGTTCGTCGAACGCAGGTCGGCCGCCGGCGGCCTCAGTGTCGTGCCCGCGGACGCCGCGGCGTTGATCGCGTCCGGGAAGCTCGACCCCAGGTTGTTCGATGTCGACACCCTCATCAGTCACGGCTACGCGGACGGCGTACGCCAGGACCTCCCCCTGATCGTGTCCCACGGCACCACGGCGCGCTCCAAGGCCGACACGAGGTCCGCTCTTGCCGCGGCCGACGCCACAGTCACCCGGGAGCTGCCCAGCGTGCAGAGCACCGCGGTCCGGGCGGAGAAGACGGGCGCGCTCTGGGCCGAACTCACCCGTGGCCAGGCGGCGACGCGGACGTTCGATCCCGGCATCGAGAAGGTGTGGCTGGACGGCCGCGTCAGGGCGTCCCTGGACGAGAGCGTCCCGCAGGTCGGCGCGCCCGCGGCGTGGCAGGCCGGCTTCACCGGCGAGGGCGTGAAGGTCGCCGTCCTCGACACCGGCATCGACGCCGACCACCCCGATCTCGCCGGCGCCGTGGTGGCGGCCGAGGACTTCACCGAGACGGGGAGTACGCACGACGGCAACGGCCACGGCACCCACGTGGCGTCCATCATCACCGGCAGCGGCACGGCGTCCGGCGACAGGTACACGGGTGTCGCACCGGACGCCGACCTGCTCGTCGGCAAGGTCCTCGACGACGGTGGTTACGGCACCGACTCCGCGATCATCGCGGGCATGGAGTGGGCGGTCGCGCAGGGCGCCCGGGTCGTCAACCTGAGCCTTGGCGGTTGCCCGACCGACGGGTCCGACCCGATGTCGCAGTCGGTCAACACCCTGACCGAACAGTCGGGCGCGCTGTTCGCCATCGCGGCGGGCAACCACCCGAGCGGCAACTCGTGTGCGGAGGCCGAGGACGTGGTGTCCGCGCCGGCCGTCGCGGACGCGGCGTTGGCGGTCGGCAGCGTCACGAAACAGGACGAGCTGAGCGGGTTCTCCAACGTCGGCCCACGGCCGGGCGACGGTGCGATCAAGCCGGAGCTCACCGCGCCCGGTCAGGACATCGTGGCCGCCCGCGCGGCGGGCACCGAGTTGGGCGACGTCGTCGACGAGCGCTACACCACGCTGTCCGGCACGTCGATGGCGGCGCCGCACGTCGCCGGCGCCGCGGCGATCCTCGCCCAGCAGCATCCCAGCTGGAAGGCCGACGAACTGCGTTCGGTCCTGATGGGTACGGCCGGGCCGCACCCCACGTTGGGCGTCTTCGCGCAAGGTGCGGGCCGGCTCGACGTCGCGGCTGCCGTACGACAGAACGTGCTGGCGACCCCGGCGGCCCTCAGCATGGGGATCGCCCGCTGGCCCCACGACGGCGACGAACCGGTCACGACGACGCTGACGTACGCCAACACCGGCGACGCGGCCGTGACCCTCGACCTCGCCGCGACAGGTACCGGCCCGGACGGCCAACCCGCCCCCGACGGCATGTTCACGGTGACGCCGAGAACCGTGACCCTCCCGGCGAGGGGCTCCGCACAGGTGACGGTCACGGGTGACACCACGCTGGGCGGTCCCGACGGGCACTACTCCGGCAGGGTCACCGCCCGCGGCGGCGAGACCGTCGTCAGCACACCGATCGGGATCACCAAGGAGGTCGAGTCCTACGACCTGACCGTCGACGCGGTGAACCGGTCCGGTGAACCGGTGGACACGGTAGCCGGCCTGACCAACGTCGCGGCCGGCCCGCCACGGCTCGTCCACCTGCCTGGTGAGCCCGTGACACTGCGCCTGCCGAAGGGGCGTTACGACCTGGCAACGTCCATCTTCGACGGCGCTCCACCCAAGGCAGCACCGGGAAGGGCGGCTGCCGAGCCGACGCCGGCGACGCTCGCGACCCGGCCGGACCTCGTGCTGGACAAGGACACCGCGGTGACCCTCGACGCGCGGAAGGGGCGTCGGGTACGTGCCGTCGTGGACAACCCGGCCGCCAAGCCCACGGGCTACCAGGCGACCTGGGTCGACAACGGCATCCTGGGCTTCCGGGTCTGGGGCGGCAACGATCCCAACGTCGGCAACACCCCGCTGTACGCGACACCGACCGCGAAGGTGACCGGCCATCCGTACACCTTCGGCTATCTCGCCACCCTCGGCGAGCCGCTCGACGACGGCGGATCCGGCGCGAACGGGATACCCCGCGACTACCACCTCTTCGAGGACATGTCCGGGCAGATCCCGGACCCGCCGACGTTCACTGTGCACGACGGCGACCTCGCGGCGGTGAACCTGCGGCTCCACAGCCAGGCGGTGGCGGGCTCCCGGGAGGCGACGTTCGCCAGCATCCCGTTCACCGACATCTGGGACGGTCGGCTCAACCGCTACCCCGTCACGATGCCCAGCAGACGGCTCGCGTTCTACTCCACCGGCCCCGACCTGGTGTGGGATCGTTCGCTGGAGGGCGACGGCGGTGGGGAGATCGCCGGACCGCTCAGTAAATACCAGGCTGGAACGAAGTACCGCGAAGACTGGAACGTCGCGGCCATCGGGCCGGTGGCCACGCCGTTCTTCTACGGCAGCGGGCTCTTCCTGAACCTCACGCCGTTCTCGCCGGCGGAGGACGGGCACGCGTTCTTCTCCGACGGCAGCGGTATCGCCATGCAGACGACGCTACGCCGCAACGGCACCGTGGTCGGGACGAGTGACAGCCCTGACGGCGGCCGATTCGACATCCCGGCGGATCGCGCGGAGTTCACGGTGACGAGCAGAGCCACTCGCACCGTCGACTGGTCGGCGCTCGCGACCCGGGTGAACACGACCTGGAAGTTCACCGCCGGACCGTTCGAGAACTTCGCCAGGCCGGGCGTCCTCGGCATCCGGGTGGGAGGCGCGTTCAACCTGCGCGACCGGGCACCCGCCGGAAAGCCGTTCCGGCTGGACGTCCGGGCCCAGCGGGCCGACCCCGACACTCCGGTCAGCGACGTGCGGCTCGAGGCGTCCTTCGACGACGGAAGGACGTGGACACCGCTCGAGCTGACCGACGCGGGCACCGATCGCTGGCTGGCTGACATCGCCCACCCGCAGAGCGCCGCGTTCGTGTCGCTGCGGGCGACCGGGCGCGACTCGGCCGGTGCCAGCGTGCGGCAGACGGTGATCCGGGCGTACGGACTGAGCAGGTGAATGCCCGCGGCACGCTGGACGGCAACCACACGCGGGGGGACGGACATGTACCTCACATGACGCTCCGTTCGGAGATGCTGAACGACCGCGACCTCTGGGACCTGGCCGGCGCGGGCGACACCGAGGCGTTCGGGCTGCTGTTCGACCGGCACGCCCGGGCGGTCTACAACTTCCTGTTCCGGCGTACGGCGTCGGCGAGCGACGCCGAGGACCTCACCTCCTCGGTGTTCCTCCTGGCCTGGCGGAAGCGGACGCAGGTGGTTCTCGACCGCGACAGCGCCCTTCCGTGGCTGCTGAAGGTCGCCGACTACGCGGCGCGGACGGAGTGGCGGTCCGTACGCCGCTACCGGCTCGCCCTCGCCAGGGCTGGCGTCGCCCGGGACGAACATCCCGACCACGCCGACGAGGTGGCCGCCCAGATCGACGACGAACGCCGCATGGCAGAAGTCCGGCGGGCGGTCCACCGGCTGCCCCGGCACGAACGTCAGGTCGTCGAACTCTGCATCTGGTCAGGACTGGACCAGCAGGCCGCCGCCGTCGCACTCGGCATCGCCGTCGGCACTGTCAAGTCGCGCTTGTCACGCGCCCGTCAACGTCTGCAGGGCCTGCTGGTCCTGCCGCAGGAACGCTGAGGAGGTCCATCCATGAACACCCTGTTGTCACCGCCGCCGGAGCGTTCGCTCCCCCACCACCAGCGACGCCGGGCGAAGCTGCTGAGGATCATCGACCATGAACGGGCGGTGCGTCCCCGCCGGCCAGTCGTCCCGATCGTCGCGGCCGCCTCGGTCGCGGCACTCACCGTCGGCGGCACGGTCGTGGTCCAGAACATCGGCCTAAGCGACAGTCGCATCGGCCCGGCCGGCAGCCTGCCGCAAGGCGGCACCGAGGTCACGGAGCAACCCACGTCCGAACCCACGTCCGAACCCACGTCCTCACCGGGCGGGGAACCCACCGGTGAGTCGAGGGGGAAACCGACCCTGGCGGCGTACGAGCCTGCGCCGGTGGCGCGGGAGCTGAGCCACCAGGAGACGCGGGACTACCTGCGTGACTGCGCATCGGGGGCGCCGGGCATGTTCGACGGTCACGTGCCGTACGTCGGCATCACCCTGCCGGAGGAGCACCGCCCCTGGGTCTCCGCGTCCTGGCTCGTCACCCGCAAGGGCCGGGAGTACGTCGTGTGCGTCCGGGACGGCCGCGGCAACCCGCTCTCGTCCTCGGCGTTCGGCTCGGCCGCCGCGAAGGACATTCCGCACCTGTTCGCACCGGTGGACATGCGCAGCGACGGTTTCGGCCTCGTCACGCGTCCAGTCGCGACCGTCACGGTTCAGGCGAAGGGCGAGCCCGAGCGGGAAGCCGTACTGCGCAACGGATTCTGGTTCGCACCGGTGCCGGATCCGCCGGGCCGGACCTCGCAGGTGGGTCCGGAAAGCACGCCTGACGAGGACGACCTGGTGATCGGTATCAATCCACCGGGCACGATCCTGCGTGGTTACGACACCGACGGCACGCTGGTCTATGACTCCTCCAAGACCGGGCCGACCGTCGAGGAGTGCTACACCGACCCCGACGGCCGCGAAGTGATCGTCCACAACGGGATCGAGAACCCGACTCCCGGAACCTGCCGACGCACCCTCACCTGGGAGCACTGACCCGGGCACGCCGCCCGCCTGAGACCACTGGCCGGGCCCGCCGACCTGCCAGCCGGGGCGGATCTGACTCGTTGGCCACTCCTGGCAAGTTGGCCTGGTGAGACGTGAGGGCGGGAGAGGGGAGCGCCCCGGCTACGGTCGGGGGCGTGGACTTCACCGGACTACTCTCCTTCCCGCTCACGCCGTTCGACGCCGATGACCGGGTTGACCTCGACGTTCTCCGTACGCATGTCGATCAGCAGGTGACGGCCGGTGCCGCGGCGGTGTTCGTCGCCTGCGGCACGGGCGAGTTCACCGCCCTGACTCTGCAGGAACACCGCGACGTCGTGGCCACGGCCGTACGCACGGTGGCCGGCAGGGTCCCCGTGTTCGCCGGGGCGGGCGGCGGTGCCGGGCTGGCCCGCGAGTTCGTCGCCCAGGCGGCCGCGGCCGGCGCCGACGGGGTGCTGCTGCTTCCGCCGTACCTCGTCTCGTCCACCGCCGCCGGCCTCGTCCGGCACGTCGGCTACGCGGCCGCGGGCGCGAGCATCCCCGTCATCGTCTACCAGCGCGCCAACGCGGTGTTCTCCCGGCAGGCGGCGCTCGACCTGCTCGACATCCCCTCGGTGGCGGGGCTCAAGGACGGGATCGGCGACGTCGACGCCCTGCTGCGTACGGTCACGGCGATCCGTGGCAGCGGGCACCCCCACGCGGCGGACTTCTGCTTCCTCAACGGCATGCCCACCGCGGAGCTCAGCGCCCTCGCCTACCGGGCGATCGGCGTCCCCCGCTATTCGTCGGCGGTGCACTGTTTCGCGCCGGACATCGCCCATGCGTTCCACACCGCCTTCGCATCCGGTGACGACGCCGGCGTGACCGCGCTCCTGCGCGACTTCTACCTGCCCTTCGCGGAGTTGCGCGACCAGGTGCCGGGCTACGCCGTCGCGCTCGTGAAGGCCGGGGCGCGCCTCGCCGGCCTGCCGGTGGGAGGCGTGCGGCCGCCGCTGGTCGACCCGACTCCCGCGCACGTCGACCGCCTGGCCGAGATCATCGCCACGGCTCGCGCCGGCCTGCCGAACCCGTCCCACGACACCGGGAGCGCCAGATGATCATTCGCGACGTCCTCGTCACCCCGGTCGCGTTCCGCGACCCGCCGCTGCTCAACGTCGCCGGTGTGCACCAGCCGTACGCACTGCGGACCATCGTCCAACTGGTCTGCGCCGACGGGGTCGTCGGACTCGGCGAGACCTACGGTGACGACACCCTCCTGGCGCGTCTCGAGCGGATCGCGCCGACGCTCGTCGGGCTGTCGGTCTTCGACGTCAACGCCATCCGCGGCAAGGTGGAGGCGGTCGTCACCGGCGCACCGGGCGGCCAGGACCCTGACCGGCTGACCGGCGCCCCGTCGACCGCCCGCGCCGTCCTGCAGGCGTACTCGCCGTTCGAGGTCGCGTGTCTCGATGCCCAGGGCAAGGCGCTCGGTGTGCCGGTCGCCGATCTGCTCGGTGGTGCCGTCCGCGAGTCCGTTCCGTTCGCCGCCTACCTGTTCTACAAGTGGGCGGGCCATCCGGACTTCGAAGCCGACGAGACCTACGGCGAGGCGCTCGATCCGGCCGGCGTCGTCGCGCAGGCCCGCACCATGGTCGACACGTACGGCTTCGCGTCCCTCAAGCTGAAGGGCGGCGTCTTCCCACCAGAGCAGGAGATCGCGGCGATCCGCGCGCTCCGTGAGGCGTTTCCCGACCTCCCGCTGCGCCTGGATCCCAACGCCGCTTGGACCGTCGCCACGTCGGTCAAGGTCGCAGACGAACTGGACGGCGTGCTCGAATACCTCGAGGACCCGACGCCGTCGATTCCCGGCATGGCAGAGGTCGCGCGCGAGGCGTCGATGCCGCTCGCCACCAACATGTGCGTCGTCGCCTTCGACCACCTGCCGGAAGGCGTTGCCCGCAAGGCGATCGGCGTGCTCCTCTGCGACCACCACTACTGGGGCGGCCTGCGGATGTGCCAGACGCTCGCGACGATCTGCCAGACGTTCGGCATCGGGTTGTCCATGCATTCCAACACCCACCTCGGCATCAGCCTGGCCGCCATGGTGCACCTCGCCGCCGCCACGCCCTATCTGTCCTACGCCTGCGACACGCACTACCCGTGGACGCTCGACGACGTGGTGCGGCCCGGCGCGCTGCGGATCGTCGACGGTGCGGTGCCCGTGCCGGCAGGGCCCGGGCTCGGCGTGGAACTCGACCCGGATGCCCTTGCCCGACTCCATGAGCAGTACCTCCGCTGCGGGATCCGCCGCCGTGACGACGGCGGCTACATGCGGACGTTCCGGCCCGAGTTCCAACCACCTCGCGGCACCTGGTGAGGCCCAGAGGCGCGCCAAGCGTCGCCCAGCCGGTCAACTGGCGAACGCGTAGTCCTCGCGATGGATCCGCTCCGCCGGCACTCCGCAGGACCGCAGTAGCGCACTCGCAGCCTTCGCCATGCCCGCCGGGCCGCACACGTAGGCGTCACGCTCGGCGATGTCCGGAACCAGCCGTCGTACGTCGGTCGGGTTCAGCGGGTCGGCGCGAACCTTGTCGCCCCGGTTCCCCACCAGGTAATGCACCTGCGCACCGCGGGCGGCCGCGATGGCGTCGAGTTCCTGCCGGAAGAGCACGTCGTCCGGTGTGCTCGTACGGTAGAGCAGAGTGAGCTGACCAGGCGTCGTGGACAGCGACTCGAACAACGCCCGCAGCGGTGTCACGCCGACACCACCAGCGATGAGGACGGCACCCGGCCGGGTGCGGCGGGCAGCGGTGAGGGCGCCGTACCCACCCGAGGCCATCACCCTGGTGCCCGGGCGCAGCACCTGCAACACGCTGGTGTGGTCGCCGACGGCCTTGATCGTGACGCGAAGCCAGTGCGGGTTCGGCGCCGCCGACAGCGAGAACGGATGCGACTGCCGCCACGTCGCCTTGGTGAGGAACCGCAGCCTGACGAACTGGCCTGGCTCGGCGGCAAAGCTCGCAAGGTCCCGGCCGGTGAAGTAGACCGACACGACACCAGGGGCTTCCTGGCGTACGTGGGTGACGACCATCCGCTGGCGCAGGGCGTTCGACAACGGAACGCAGAATCGGTACCACAGCAGCAGGATGGCAACGCCGGCATACAGGCCGATCCACCACACCCGCACGACCGGAAGCGCCGCGAACAACGCACCGTCGACGATCTGGTGTCCGAACGCCAGGGCGATAGCGAGATAGGTGCCGAGGTGGAGGACGTACCACGCCTCGTAGGAGACCCGGCGTCGCACGACGCGCGCCGAGTAGAAACCAACGGCGACGAGGAGCACGGAGCCGAGTGTGGCCAGGCCGACGTACGGATACCCCAGCATCAGCGTCACCGCCTGGGCGGGAAGGGACGCGTTCGCGCTCACCGCGTACCCCCACCAGATGAGCAGGCCGTGGGCCACAACGAGGAGGACGACGTACCCGCCGATCCGGCCGTGCACCCTGGACAGGTGTCCGGCACCGATCGCCTTGTCGAGAAGGGGAATGCGCGCCATCAGCGCGAGCAACACGACGACGAGAAAGCCCGCGTAGAGACCGAGCAGGCTTCCACCGTTGACCATCGCGGCACCGAACGACGCGGCCGGCACCCTGGTGGCCAGCCACATCATCGTGATGATCAGCATGCCTGACCCGATTCCCGCCCAGAGCGCGCCGACCGGATGCACCTTCGCCCACTCCCTGACGACGGACATGGCCAACGCGGCGCCCCGCTGTTGGGCGTCGCCACCAGTGCCAGCACTCCACTGTTCGCCGGGCGCCTGCGGAAGCGTCTTCGTCGTACCGCTGCGAACCGGCCCGGCCACCTGGAAGGGTTCGAGTACCGGAAGAGCCGTGGCGCCGGCGGGGTTCACATTCAGACGCTGGAATCTGGACATGCCCGTCTCCTCTGCGCTCCAGCGGCAGACCACGCCGACCGCCGTTCTTCGGTGTCTGGAGGGAGTACGACGGTGTGGGCGCACCTGGTTCGCGGCGGTTTCGGGCGTTGGCCGGCGGGCCACCGTCGGTCGCGCTCTCGGGCGTACCGGACAAAGCGCACCCACGTCCACGGTGGGTAGAGTGGCCGTATGCCCGATCGCCCTGGGTAACGGGGCATGGGGGGTGGCATGGATCTTCTTCGCAGGCAAGATCTCGAGTTCCTGATTCAGCGCGATCATCCGGGCACCCAGGTGTCGCTGTTCATGCCGACCGACCGGTCCGGCAACGACGTGCCGGCCGAGCGGATCCGATGGCGGAACCTGCTCCGAGAGGTCGAGTCGGTCCTGGCCCGGCAGGGTGTGCGTACGCCGAAGATCGCCGAGATCCTCGCTCCCGCATGGGATCTGCACACCGACGGACTTGCCTGGCAGTACACGAGCGACGGCCTCGCGATGTTCCTGGGCGAGGGCTGGCAACGGTCGTTCCGCGTTCCGGTCGAGGTACCCACCGTGGGAGCTGTCGGGGACCACGTCGTCGTCGGACCGCTGCTGCCCGTCCTCACCGGCGACCGACGTTTCCTGGTGCTGGCGCTGAGCCAACAGAACGTACGACTGCTCGAAGGCAGCCTCCAGCACATCGAGGAAGTCGAGCTCACCGGTGTCCCGACCAACATGCGGGAGGTCGTCGAACCGCGACCGACGCGCGCGGACAGCGTTCCCTGGGTCGCTGCGGGTCCGACCGGTGGCCGAGCCGGGGTCGGGATCTTCTACGGCCACGGCGCGGCCGACAAGGACGTCAAGAAGGACGACGTCCGCTATTTCCTTCACCGGGTCGCCGAGGGGATGCATCACGTCGTCGGCGGACGTGACCTGCCCATGGTCCTGGTGGGTCTGGACTATCTGGTGGCGATCTACCGGGAGGTCAACACCTACCCGCACGTGACGGAGCAGGCGGTCCGGGAGAACTCCGACCAGTACTCCGCCCCACAACTGCACGCGATCGCCTGGCCCATCGTGGCGGGGATCCGCGAGCAGGAGACCGAACGGGCCGCCGAGCGGATCAGTGACCTGCTGGGCACGGGCCTTGCCGCCAATGACGTACAAGCTGTCGCGGCCGCGGCCAGGGAGGGCCGGGTCGAGACGCTGCTCCTTGCCGGACGTCCGTCGTGTTGGGATCGCCTCGCGAACGTGACCCAGGTGGTCGAACTCGGTGCCAGCGGCGGGCATCCGCACTGTGAACTGCTCGACGGTGCCGCGGTCGACACGCTGACCCAGGGAGGGCGGGTGTACGCCGTGAACGGCCCAGAAGTGCCCGGTGGCGGCGACATCGCCGCCATCCTCCGCTACTGAGCGCAGCCGGACCGCCCTTGACCCAAGGCGTAGGTCCAACGACCGATCCGGTGCGGACCCGTTGACCGATCTGTGGGGGTCTGCGCCGTGCCAGGCTGCTGGATGTGACCGCAAGCGACGTGACTCTCGGCTACGACGAGCTGCCCCGGCTGATGACACAGATGACCGGGGACGAAAAGCACGGGTCGAGTGCGACCTCGACTCTCGATGTCCTGTGGGTGCTCTACGACCGGGTGCTCCGGGTCTCGCCCACGACCGTCGACGACCCTTCCCGTGACCGGTTCCTGCTGTCCAAGGGGCACGGCCCGATGGCGTTCTACGCCGTACTCGCGGCGAAGGGTTTCATCCCCGAGGACTGGCTCACCGGATTCGGGACCCTCGACTCCCCGCTCGGCCATCACCCGGACCGGGCCCTGATCCCCGGCGTCGAGATCTCCAGCGGCTCCCTCGGGCACGGCCTTCCGTTGGGCGTCGGCGAGGCGCTCGGCCTGCGGGCACAGGGATACGCGGACTCGCGGGTGGTCGTCCTGGTCGGCGACGCCGAACTCGACGAGGGCACGAACCACGAGGCCATCGCCTACGCGGGCGCGAGCGGTCTCGACAACCTCACCGCCGTCGTCGTGGACAACCAGTCCGCCACGCACGGGTGGCCGGGCGGCGTGGCGAGCCGCTTCGGTGTCAATGGTTGGTTGACACACACCGTGGACGGCCGCGACCACGACGCGATCGAGGCGGCCCTGCGCGCCACCGCGCCGCACCAGCCGACGGTCGTCGTGGCCGTCGTCGACCCCAAGGACTGAACGGAGCGAGCGACATGACCGAGGCGACCGGGACAGCCGAAGCGACTCCGGAAGCGGAAGCGACCGCGGCGACCGAACTGGTAGGAGTGGACGAGGGGTCAGCGACGCCGGACATGCGGACCCGGTTCGTCCAGGTGGCGAGCGACCTGCTCGACGAGGATCCCCGGACCGCCGTCGTGCTCGCCGACATCAGTGCGGACCTGTTCCAGCCGGCCGCGCGCCGGCATCCGACCCGGGTCCTCAACGTCGGCATCCGCGAACCGCTCATGCTCAGCGTGGCAGGCGGACTGGCACTGGCAGGCATGCGGCCGATCGCCCATTCCTACGCTCCGTTCCTCATCGAGCGTTCCTTCGAACAGATCAAGCTCGACCTCGGCCACCAGGACGCCACCGCCGTGCTGGTGAGCGTCGGCGCGTCGTACGACTGGACCGAAGGCGGGCGTACGCACCACTCACCCGGCGACGTGGCGCTGGTCGACACCCTGCCGGAGTGGGCGGTCCACGTGCCCGGCCATCCCGACGAGGCCGGCGCCCTCATCCGCGCGGCCATGCGGGACAGCGGCCCGGCGTACGTACGACTGTCGAATCGCGCCAACGCCGCCGCCCAGCCGGGCGCGGCGGATGGCCTTCTGCAGCAGGTACGCAGCGGTGGGCAGGCAGTCGTGGTCGCCGTCGGACCCATGCTGGACGGCGTCCTCGAAGCGACCGCCGGCCTGGATGTCGGAGTCGGGTACGCGGCGACGGTGCGACCGTTCGATGTCGCCGGCCTGCGGGCGCTGACCGAAGCGTCCACCGCCGCCGCGCATGCCAATCGCAGCGTCGATGTCGTGCTGGTCGAGCCGTACCTCGCAGGGACCTCCGCACGGATCATCGACGCGGCGCTCGTCGACCGCCCGCACCGGGTGCTGTCCCTCGGCGTCGACCGCAGGGAGCTCCGGAAGTACGGCACACCGGCCGAGCACGACCGCCTCTACGGCCTCGACCCGGCAGGGCTGCGACGGTCCATCACGAGCTTTCTGCGGTGAGGACCTCGGGCATCGGGTCCGGCCGTTCACACGTGCTCGCGATCTCCACCACGGCAGCGGTCTGAGCGGACTCCTCGATCGCCATCATGGCCTCGAGGACGTGATAGCCGAGCGCGGCGGAGCAGCGGTGCGGCCGGTCCTCGCGCATCGCGACCGCCATCTCCCACACGCCGAGCCCGCGCAGGTTGGCCTCGGACGCGGTGTTGCGATGCTGCGGCGCCACCTCCACGCCGGTGTCGCCGTCAGCAGCGCTCTTCCGCAGTCGTACGGCGTTCTGGAACCGGTTCGGGTTGGGCGTCCACAGTGTCCCGGCCGTCCCGCTGACCTGCACCGGCAGCATGCCCCGGCCGGCGGCAGACTCCCAGGTCGTCACGATGTGTGCGGTGGGACCGGCCACGAACTCCACCATGGCGGCGTACGACAGCGGAACGTCGACGCGCAGGCGCTCACCCGCGCGCGGGCCCTCTCCCACCACCACCTCGTCGACCTGCCGGCTGGCGCGACCCCATGCACGGCGGATCGGGCCGAGGAGATTGACCAACGTGGACAGGGGATACGGCGCCATGTCGAACAGCGGACCCGCACCCTGCTGGTAGAAGAAGTCTGGTGCGGGATGGCGTGCCGCTGGCCCGGGGGACGTCGCATAGAACCAGCTGCTGGCGTCGAGCACCGCACCGATCTCGCCGGAGTCGACCAACCGGCGAGCGGTCTGGTTCCCGTCCGCGAGGAGGGTGTCGGGCGCGCAGCCGAGCCGGAGACCCCTTCGTTCGGCCTCGTCAAGGGTCTGGCGCGCCTCGTCCAGGGTGAGCGCGAGCGGCTTCTCGCTGTAGACGTGCTTGCCCGCCTCCAGCGCGGCGAGGTTCAGCTCCACGTGCGCCGCCGGCCAGGTGAGGTTGACGACCAGCTCCACCTCGGGGTCGCGCAAGAGCTCGTTGACAGCGAGCACCCGCGGGACGTCGTGCTTGGCCGCCATGACCTCGGCACGCGCCAGGTCGAGGTCCGCACAGGCGACGACCGTCACGTCCTCGGGATGTCCACCCAGGTTGGCGATGTAGACGTCGCCGATGACGCCACAGCCGAGAACGCCTACCCGTACCGGTCCGCGACTCACTCGTCCACCTCTCGCCGGATCCACAACACCACCACCATTTCACCCGGTATCCGGGAGTGATCGGACCTGCGGCCGCGACCAGCTTGGCCACAGATTCCCGGGAACCGGGCCGGCCGCCAGGCGCCAGCGCGACCAGCGCGGGACCAGCCGGACCAGCGGAGCCAGCAGGACCAGCGGAGCCAGCAGGACCAGCCGGACCATGCCAACCGCCAGGCCAGCCAGGCAAGCGGCCAGGCCAGCCAGGCGTATGGCAGCCGGGCAAGGTGTCGACGCCTGTGAGGAGACCACAGACCTACTCAGCGTGGTCATTCGCCTCGAGTGTCCCCGGCAACTCCGGCAACCCCGGCAACGTCGGCAACTCCGGCAGCTCCGCAGGGACGGGTCGTCGCCCGGACGGCCGACGGGCGGCGGAGTCGGACCCGTACCGATCCGGCGGGCTGGTGCGACGGCGGCCGGGCGCCCTGACGCTCAGCGGGTGAGCTCGTACGTACGTACCACGTCCTCGTCGAACTCGAGGCCGATGCCCGGTCGGTCGCCCAGCACGGCAGCGCCGTCCTCGACCACCAGCCGGCTCGCCGGCGTCAGCAACTCCTCGAAGTTGTAGATGTCC
Source organism: Actinopolymorpha sp. B17G11 (assembly GCF_040196095.1). Taxonomy (NCBI): domain Bacteria; kingdom Bacillati; phylum Actinomycetota; class Actinomycetes; order Propionibacteriales; family Actinopolymorphaceae; genus Actinopolymorpha; species Actinopolymorpha sp. B17G11. The sequence goes on along the minus strand of NZ_JBEFTW010000001.1, from coordinate 219,255 downwards.
TTGTCCAGCGTGAAGTGCTCGATCGCGATGCAGTTCGGGGCCGCCGCCGCGAGGTGGGCGTGGATGTTGGCGTGCCAGTGCGGCGCGACCTGGATCCCGAACGTCTCGGCCGCCCGTGCGACCCGCAGCCACTCGCTCACGCCGCCGAGGACGCCGGCGTCGGGCTGGAGGATGTCGGCTCCACCGCGTTCGATCAGGTCCCGGAACTCCCACCTGGTCTGGTGGATCTCGCCGGTCGCCACGGTCATCTCGATCTGGCTCGCGAGCGCGGCGTGGCCGGCGTTGTCGTCTGGCGAGAGCGGCTCCTCGAACCACCACAGGCCCACGTCTCCGGCCGCTCGTTCGAACGCCCGCGCCGCTCGCGCCGCCTCGGGCACGCTGCGGTAGGCGTTGTTGGCGTCGAGGCCGAGCCGCCCGGTGCCGCCGATCGCGTCGATCGCCGCCTTCACCCGCTTGGCGTCCTCCTCGACCGTCAGGCCGCCGACCTTGATCTTGTGGTCACGAAAACCCTGCGCCCGGTTCCGCTCGATCTCGGCCGCCACCACCGTCTCCCACGGCCCGTCCTCCGGACGGTAGTAGCCACCCGAGGCGTACGCCGGAATCGGCCGCGCGGTGGTGCCGCCGAGCAGGACGGCGAGCGGAACGCCGGCCCGCTTGGCGTTCGCGTCCCACAGCGCCATGTCGACCGCGGACAGCGCGCGGATGACCACGCCGCGCCGGCCGGTCAGCAGGGTCTCCTGGTAGAGCCGGTCCCACAGGCCGAGAATGTCGGTGTCGTCGGCGTCGCGGAGTACGGGCTCGAAAAGCTCGACGGAGGAGGCGAGGACCTGGCCGCCCGACGTACCGGCGTAGGAGTAGCCGAGCCCCTTCGTACCGTCGTCCGTCGTCACCTCGACGAGCAGGTAGTGGCGGTCGCTCAGGACTCGGGTGGACATCCGTGCGGTGCGCTTCAGGGGGACGGCCACGGCCCGGGCACGTACGTCTGTGATCGTCATGAAACCTCTCCAGGCTTGGCGGGTCGGCGTTCGGCGTTCGTTCGTCTGGTCGTTTGGCGGTTGGTCGCTGCTCCGGCGTTCTACCGGGTGACGACGTACGGCAAAGATCAGATGGTCCGATCTCTTCGGACGTCCGCTGGGAGGCTACCGGCCGTACGATGATCCGGGCACCTGCGCGGCGGGTCGCTGCGCGGCTGGACCTGTCCACCTACCCGGCACCGGAGGGAGACTGCGGCGGATGGAGACGATCGAGTACACACCCACCTTCGAGCAGTACGCATGGACCTTCGGGGGTGTCCAGCCGATCATGTCGGTCAAGCCAGGGACCGCCCTTCGGCTCTGGACCGAGGACGCCTACTCCGGCCGGATCCGGAAGGCGGAGGACCTGCCCTCGGTCTGCGTCGACATGAACCACGTCAATCCGCAGACCGGCCCGTTCCACGTGGAGGGTGCGGAGCCCGGCGACACTCTCGTCCTGCATTTCGTCGATCTCGAGCCGGCCCGGGACTGGGGGGTGTCGACCACGATCCCGTTCTTCGGCGGCCTGACGAGCACCGACAAGACGGCGACACTGCAGGATCCGCTGCCGGAGATGACGTGGATCTACCATCTCGACCGTGACAAGAAGTCGTTGACGTTCGAGGCGCTGCGGAGCGAGTTCCGGGTCGACCTTCCGTTGGAGCCGATGCTCGGCACGGTGGGCGTGGCGCCGGGTGGGCGCGAGGTACGTTCGTCGCTCGTCCCGGAACGCTTCGGCGGCAACATGGACTCTCCCGAGATGCGCGCCGGCGCGACCTGCTATCTCGGCGTCAACGTTCCTGGCGCGTTGTTCTCCATCGGGGACGGTCACTACCGGCAGGGCGAAGGCGAGGCTTGCGGAACCGCCGTCGAGGGTGCGATGAACGTCACGGTCATCGTCGAACTCGTCAAGGGTGGTGCGCCCGCGTGGCCGCGGATCGAGCACGACGACTCGTTGATGGCGATCGGTTCGAGTCGGCCGCTCGAGGACGCCTGGCGGATCGCCCAGGTCGAGATGGTGCGCTGGCTGGGCGAGCTGTACTCCCTCGACCCCATGGACGGCTACCAGTTGCTGTCCCAGACCGCGAAGGCACCACTCGCCAACGTCGTCGACACCAACTACAGCTCAGTCGTCAAGCTGGCAAAGGACTTGCTGCCAGTGTCATCGGCGTACGACGGCATCCACCAGCATCTTCGTGCGGCCGCAGCTACCCTCCACTGAGGCCGGTCCGGCTGAGTACGTCATCGGGCAGGACGGGCCATCGCCAAACCGGATCGGGCCGCCACGTGGTCCATTCCTGGGCGAATAGCCTGGTGCGTTCGCCCAGCATGGAAAGGACCTCCTCGCGTGCCCGCCCGACGCCGTCGTGTTCGGCATCCGACACCAGGCCGAGCCGCCGCCCGTACCGGCCAGTGCGCGAGCGCGACCAGGTTTCCATCGTCATGGATGTTCCGGCACGGGGTCGCGGTCCAGACCTTCCCTGCAAAGACATCCCGGCGTACGACCGTGCTACCGCAGGGAAACACCGGCTCACCTGGTTCGCCCATGCTGATCAGCCTACCGACGGCGATGCCTTGCGGCGATCGTGAGAGTTGCCGAACGAGGCGTTCGCGGGTACGTCGCTGGCGGCGGCGCGGTTGGCTGCCGATGTTCGACCACGTCCTGGCCGGAGAAGATTCTTCTAAGCGATTTCGTGGAATCGCCTTGCTGGGCACGGTTTTCGGGGTCGGGTTGTCGGTGGTCGCTTATAGCGTTGGATCATGGAAACGACCACGACGCAAACAGCGGACGCGGCGGGCACCATGCCCGCTGCCCCGACTGCCCAGCATCCACTTGCGGTGCTGGTGTCGCGGATGCGTGCCCGGTTGGGTGGGGAGTCGCCGCCGGTGTTGTGGTCGATGCCCGACGACGAACTGACAGGCCTGCTGGTGGATTTGCAGAGTCTTGTTGGCCAGGTGGATGCGGCGTTGTTGGCCGGGATGCGGGAGGTCGACCGCCGCGACCTGGGCAGGACCGCTGGTGCCACCTCGACCGCGAAGTGGATCTCCGGGCTGTTGCGGATGCGTCCTGGCCAGGCCAGCCGACGGGTGAGACTCGCTCGTGACCTGGACACCACGCTGGTGATGACCCAGACCGCCGTGAACACCGGCGACATCAGTGTGGAGACGGCTGAGGTGATCGCCCACACCATCGGCAACCTACCCGCCGAGGCAGGCCCGGATGTGCGGTTCGACGCCGAACGAGCAATGCTCGACCACGCCCGAACCTTCCACCCCCACGACCTTGCCCGGATCGGCACCACCATCCTCAACACCGTCGACCCCGAACTCGCCGACCAGATCCTGGCGAAGAACCTCGCCGCCGACGAAGAACGAGCCGCCCGGGCAAGGGAGCTGTCGATCAGTGACGACCCATACTCGAGGTCGAGTTTCCTCCGCGGGAAACTCGACCCGGTAACCACCGACATGCTTCGCACCGCACTCGAACCCCTCGCCAAACCCCGGCCCACCGACGCGGACGGGCCCGACACCCGCACCGCCGGCCAGCGGCTCGGTGACGGACTGCACGAGCTGCTCCGCCGCTACCTCAACTCCGGTGCCTCACCGTCCCATGCCGGGGAGAAACCACACCTGGTCATCCGGATCGACGTGGACAACCTCGCGGGCGGCACCGGCTACGGCACGCTGCTCCGCACCGGCACCCCCATCTCCGCCCACACCACCGGACTCCTCGCCTGTGATGCCAAGGTCTCGTTCTGGGGCACCGTCAACGGTGAGCAAGCCCTCACCGACGGCACCCGGCTGTTTACCGGGAAGACCCGCCGGCTGCTCGAGCTCCGGGACCAAGGTTGTGCCTTCCCAGGATGCGACCGCCCACCCTCCTGGTGCGAAGGCCACCATGTGACTTCGTGGCTCAAAGGCGGGCCCACGACGGTCGGCAACGGTGTACTCCTCTGCGGCCACCACCACCGCCTCATCCACCAAGGCGCCTGGCAAGTCCGGATAGCAGACAACGGCCTACCCGAATTCACCCCACCCGACTGGATCAGCAAGACCCGAGAACCCATCCGCAACACCAGACTGCGCACGTGATCGGGATAATCGACCAACGTGAGCGAACCCATGATCCGCGTGGCGACGACTGCCGACGTTCACGCCTTGGCATGGCTACGCCGGGCAGACACGATCGAACGCCGGGGCGTCACTCCAGACGCTGACCCCGACTTCGAAGCCAGGTTCGCGCACTGGATGACCGCGACCGACCACTGCAGCGTCAGCTGGCTCGCTGAGGCCGACAGCCAACCGGCCGGGATGCTGCAGATGTTCGTTCACGCTCGCATGCCCATGCCCGACCGCGATCCCGGCGGTTGGGCTTACATCGGTGTGCTCTTCGTACGACCAGACCATCGCAATGTCGGCCTCGGCCGGCGACTGCTGGATGCGGCCTTGACGTACGCCGAGGAGCAAGGGCTCTCGCGCGTCTTGCTCCATCCCACGGAGCGCGCCATGCCGTTCTACCGCAGAGCCGGACTCGAACCCGCCGACCGCTACCTCGTGTGGACCGCAGCCCAGCAGCCCGGGCAGTCCGGTAGCCCGTAGCCCGGCAGCCCGGCCCTCCCGTCGCGTGTCGGGCGCGCGGATCACACCTCACAGCGGCCGACTCAGCGGAACGATTCGATACCGCGCAGCGCGATGCGGGCGGCCGTGCTTACCGCGGCGAAGCTCTCCTCCCGCGAGTCTCCGCGCTCGATGCTGGCCAGCACGGCGGCCTGGCCGGCGCCCACGACGGAACCCACGATCGCGGCCGCGGTGACCTCGTCCAGCCGAGTCGGGTACGCCGCGGCGAGCGCTTCCGCCAACTGCCGCTGCATGGCGAAGATCAGGTGCAGCGCCTTCGCCTGCAGGGCCGGCGCAGTCATCAGCACGCTCGCCCGCACCGGCAACAGGTCGGGTGCGACGTCGCTGTCGCGGGACTTGACCAGCTCCAGGACGCTTTCGACCACCCGCAGCAGCACCTCGTCGAGGGGGTCGGACGGAGCCCGGTCGGCGACGACCTGGAGAGCGACGTCCATCCGCTGACCCGCGTCGGCGAAGACGACGTCCTCCTTGCTCGGGAAGTAGTTGAAGAACGTCTTCGTCGACACCTCGGCGGCGGCCGCGATCTCGGCCACGGTCGTCTGCTCGTAGCCCTTCTCCGCGAACAGCCGGAGCGCGGTGGCGACCAGCGCCTGCCGGGTGCGCTGCTTCTTGCGTTCGCGGAGCCCCTGACTCTGGATCACAGCCGCCAGGTTACACCAAGCCACTTTTTACATCGGTTGTAATACTTCTCGCGATGGTGTTTGCTGGAAAGAGAGTCGAACCCCGCTCGACCCCGCCCCACGGAGGGAGCCCACGATGGCGGAGTCCACGTCCCAGACCTCGGTGGTGCCGGAGCTGCCCACCGTCCGCAACCGCCCGCTCGACCCGCCTGAGGAGCTCGCCACCCTCCGCGGCCATCGGCCGATCTGCCGCCTGCGGTTCCCCGACGGCCACCTGGGTTGGCTCGTCACCAGCTACGCCCTCGCCCGCGAGGTGCTGGCGGACCGACGCTTCAGCCGCCGCCGCGACCTGCTGCGCAGTCCGGTGCCGATGGGGCTCGCGCGCGACGATCACCGGCCGGCCGAGCCAGGTTTCTTCATCGGCATGGACCCGCCGGACCACACGCGCTACCGCAGGCACCTCACCGGCCAGTTCACCGTACGAAAGATGAAGGAACTGGAGCCGCGGATCGCCGAGATCACCGCCGAGCACCTCGACGCCATGGAACGGCACGGGTCGCCGGTCGACCTTGTGCAGGCGTTCGCCCTGCCGATCCCGTCGCTGGTGATCTGCGAACTGCTCGGCGTCCCCTATGACGACCGCGACCAGTTCCAGCAGGACACCAGGCTGATGCTCAGGCTCGACACGACCCCGGAGGAAGCCGGCGGCGCCCTCGTGTCGCTGCAGACGTTCCTGCATGAACTGGTCGTCCGCAAGCGTGGCGAGCCCGGCGACGACCTGCTGAGCGGCCTGATCAGCGCCGGAGACCTCACCGACGAGGAACTCACCAACATCGCCGTCCTCCTGCTCGTCGCCGGTCATGAGACCACCGCGAACATGCTCGGGATCGGCACCTACACACTGCTGAAGAATCCCGACCAGCTGGCGGCCCTCCAAGCAGATCCGACACTGATCGAATCCGCCGTCGAGGAGCTCCTTCGCTTCCTGACGATCGTCCACATCGGCCCGCCACGAACCGCTCTGGAAAACGTCGAGATCGGCGGCGAACTGGTCAGGGCCGGAGAATCGATCGCACTCTCGCTTTCCGCCGCCAACCGCGACCCCGAACGCTTCGACCATCCCGACGTCCTCGACATCGCCAGGCCAGCGGCGGGGCACGGTCACCTCACGTTCGGCCACGGAATCCACCAGTGCCTGGGACAGCAGCTCGCCCGGATCGAGATGCGGATCGCCTACGCCGCGCTCTTCCAGAGATTCCCGACCCTGCGTGTCGCGATCCCTGACCAGGAGGTACGCATGCGAACGAACATGGCAATCTACGGTGTGCACAGCCTCCCCGTGACCTGGTAGATCGGCCTGGTAGATCAGGAGGTGTGACGATGCGGATCGCCGTCGACCGGGAGCGGTGCGCAAGCGCCGGCATGTGTGCGCTCACCGTGCCCGACGTCTTCGATCAGGACGAGGAGGACGGCCGGGTCATCGTCCTCATGCCCGAACCGCCCGCCATTCACGAGGACGCGGCGCGCCGTGCGGTTGCGCTGTGCCCGTCCGGCGCCATCACGATCCCCGCCGGGGACGACGGCAGCGACAGCGGCAGCGACAGCGGCGGCGACGACGACGGCAGTTGAGGCAGCTCCCAGGCCAACGCCGGTTCCGACGCTGGCCCACGCCCAGGTTCCTTTGCTGCCGCGTCCACGTCGGGGCCTCACGTTAGGGTCGCATCGTGCCACCGCCGCGAAAGCTACGCCCGCCGACGAAACCGCGGATGGCGTCGCCGCCGGTCGCGGCGGACCTCGCCCTTCACGACATTGCCGATGACGCCCATCTGCATGGTCTCGCGTTCACCGGGCTACGCATGCCGGACCGCGACGCCCGACTGGTCGACGTCGAGGAGTGCGAGTTCACCCAGGCGGATCTGAGCGGATGCACGCTGGCCAAGGCGACCTTCGCCGACTGCCGGTTCGTGAGCTCCAACCTGGCGAACCTCGGCGCCACGAGTTCGTCACTGATCCGGTGCGAGCTACGTGGGCTGCGTACGACCGGATTCCGCTGGATCGACGGAACCCTCCGCGATGTGGTGTTCAGCGAGTGCAGACTGGATCTGACGGCGTTCCGGTTCACGTCCTTCATGAACGTGCGGTTCGTCGGGTGCAACCTCAGCCAGGCCGACTTCACCAACGCCGACGTGCGCGGCGTGCACTTCATCGACTGCGACCTCACCGCGGCGCAGTTCAGTCACGCCGACATGCGCGGCACCCGCCTGCAGAACTGCGTTCTGGACGGCATCAGCAGCGTGACCAGCCTCCGCGGCGCGGTCATCGACCCGCAGGACCTGATCGCCCTGACGTACGCCCTCGCGAACGCGCTCGGCATCGTCATCGAGACACCCGACGACCAGCGCCGCAACCCTCACGACTCCTGACCCGGCGCCAGCCGTCGGCGGAAGGCGGCGTACGCGCGGCGGGGTCCGGCCCTCGCCGCCGCCTGGGCGAGGAAGGCGTCCAGCACTCCGTCGCCGACCCGCACCTGTCCCTGTGGACGCGTCTCGCCCGGAATCGTGGTGACGCGTTCCGCCTTGCCCGCAAGCTCCTCCGCTTCAGCGAACGACCGCCTCGCGGTCTCACCGTCGCCGTCAACCCTGGCCTGCAGGCCGTCGAGAGTACGGACGAACGCCTCCCCCCACAGGTCGAGCGCGTCGAGCCAGGGTGCGCAGTCCTCGACGAACGCACGATCCGCGACACCTGCCCTGATCCGCGTCGGCGCGTCGGCGAGCAGGTGGGCGTACGGGCGGAGTTCGCCGATGGCTGCCGCCTTCGCCTCCCTTGCCGCCTTCGCGTTGACCTTCGCCTTGGCGTCGGTGGACGGCGGGGCCTCCTTGTCGGCACGGGCCCATGCGGCGCGGAACCGCGCCAACCGCCTGGAGAGCTCCGGTGCCTGCGGTTGCCACAACTCCTCGCCGAACGTGGGAATCAGGTGCTCGACATCGAAGAACGCCGCCAGAGCGGCGGTCGTCGCTTCGTCACCCCCAGCGAGCTGCGCCGCCGCGTGGCGTGCGGTCACTGCCGCGTCGTAACCCCGGTCGTGCCAGGTGAAGTCGGCGCCGCCTGTCAAGGCGACCTTGCTCGCCGCCGCCTGGTTCATCGGGTTGAGGACGATGCCGGAAAGCTGCCGATGCAGGCCGGGCTCGCGGTTGGAGTACGGCGCGAGGAAGAGCCGGCCGACTGAACGGTCGTAGTCGTTCACCGGGTAGTTGTCCCAGACGAAGACCTTGCGCCCCCAGAGCGCCGCTGCTCGACCGGCCTCTGCGACAGTGATGCGGGGTGGCACCACGGCCGTGCCGGTCCACATCACCTCCACCCTCCGGTCGAGGTCCTGCCGGATCGTCGCCTTGTAAGGCGTTTCGGCGAGATCTCCGTACTCTGTCGGCACCATCTGCAGCGGATGCGTGCCAGTGTGGGAGTCAAGAAAGCCTTGCTGGACAGCGTTGAGCAGGTCGACCTGCGCCCGTGCCGCGGACTGGGCCGACGGTTCGCCATAGCGATCCCCGTCTCGTGCGCAGTTCCACCTTGTGTAGTCGATGTCGTCGAGCGGAATGGAGAACGTGCGTACGCCAAGGTCGTACACCGCCTGCAGCTTCGCCTCCAACGCCCGCCGGTCGCCCGGATCGCTGTAACAGATCGACACGCCCGGCGACAGCGCGAAGGTGAATCGCACGTGGTGAGACCGGGCCTGGTCGACGAGCTCGCCCAGCTCGGCGAGCTTGGCCGCCGGGTAGGACTCGCGCCATCTGCCACGGTGGTAGGGATCATCTTTCGGCGCATAGATGTAGGTGTTGAGCTTCAGTTGGCCGTAGAACGCCAACTGGTCCATGCGTTCGGCATGAGTCCATGGACGGCCGTAGAAACCCTCGATCGCACCGCGCAGGCGCATCAAGGGATAGTCGACGACCGTTGCGGTACGAATCGACTGGCGTCCCGCGAGCTGTCGCAGCGTCTGCACGGCGTAGTAGGTACCGGCCGAATCCACGCCGGCCAACACCACGGCGTCGCCACCGGGCGATGCGCGGCTGGCAAGGACATAACCCTCGGCGGGGAGATCCGCTGGCATCCGTCCGCCCGCCGTACGCAGAGCCGCCACCACGCGGTCATCCCCCAGCGCGCCGACGGTCACTGTCAAGGCCGCCTTGCGTACGCGCGGGCGCCCGAGGGTCTCCACGTCGACTCCCCGCGCTCCCGCGGATTCGAGGACCTGGACCAGCAGGGCCGTGCTCGCCCGGTCCACGGCTGGACCGGCGAGGACCTGGACGTCCCGCGGCACCGGAATGCTGCCGTCCCCGAGCTCCAGCTGTTGCGGGCGAGGTAAGACCGGGAGTCCCGGGCCATCGGGAGGTTCTTGGCGGCCCCCTTGCTTGCCGCCGGCCGCCTCCGGCAGGTCTCCCGTCAGGGCGCTGTCGGCTCCGACACCCAACGGGCCGCCAGCTCCCGAAAGCCCCAGCAACGCCAGCCCGACCAGAGCAAGACGCCACCGTCGGCGACCTGGACCTACCTGCACAAACCGCCTCCACGACCCGAGACCATGAGCACCCGCATCGGGTCGAGAGTACGCGGTCCGCTCGGTACGCCCTGCCTACCCGGCCGGCGCGGGGCGTGCGGACGAGCAGCGAGACCGCGGGCGTGCGGGTGGTTGCTGGCGGCCGGTCAGTCGACCATCTGTGGCTGGTTGGGACGGTTGAAGCGACCGGTTCCGCCCTGCTGCCACGGGAGCGGCCCGGAAAGCGGGCGGTAGTTCACACCGAGTGCGTCGAGCCGGTGCAGGTGATTGTCGAGCCGCTCCAGGAACTCTTCGTACGGCCGGTCACGGCGCGACCGCCACACCGCCTCGGCGAAGGCACATGCCCGCGGAAAGGCCATGTACTCCACCTGGGGCCCGGCGGGTAGGAATCCGGTCCAGAGCTGGACCTGCGCTCCGAGCACGTGGGAGGCCTCGGTATCGGACAGCGCTGCCGGGACGGGTTCGTAGGCGTACACCGCCTCGAGGGGAACGTGGCCGCCGATCGCCAGCGGTTCATCAGGACTCTCGGACTGGTAGTAGTCGAGGTAGGTCGGTGAGGTCGGCGCCATCACCACGTCATGACCGGCCCGGGCGGCCGTGATGCCGCCCTCCTGCCCGCGCCACGACATCACGGTCGCGCCGGGCGCGAGACCACCTTCTCCGATCTCGTCCCAGCCGACCAGCCGCCGACCTCGTGCGGTCAGCCACGAGTCCATCTGGGTGATGAACCAGCTCTGCAACTCGTCCTCGTCGGCGAGTCCGAGCTCACGCATCCGCAGCTGTGCGCGTGGGCTGTTCCGCCACGGTTCCTTGGGGCATTCGTCGCCACCGATGTGGATGAACGTACTGGGAAAGATCTCCAGCACTTCTTCCAGGACGTTCTGGAAGAACTCCAGCGTGCCGTCCTCCACATTGAGGACGTCGTCGTGATCGGGCGGGATCGACGACCGTGGCGGCGCGTCGGGGTGGTGGCCGAGCTCCGGATAGGCCGTGATCGCCGCGCCCGTGTGCGCCGGCATCTCGATCTCGGGTACGACGGTGATGAAGCGCTGCCCTGCGTACGCGACGATCTCGGCCAGATCGGCCTGGGTGTAGAAGCCGCCGTGGGGAGTTCCGTCACCCCGCTCCTCCCACCACCAGCGGGTCTCCTCCCGCCACGCGCCGGCCTGCGTCAACCGCGGATAGCGTTTCGACTCGACCCGCCATCCGTCGTCGTCGGTGAGGTGGAGCTGGAGAACATTCAGTTTGTGCAACGCCAGCAGGTCGATCAACCTGAAGAGAAAGTCCTTGGGCATGAAGTACCGCGCGACGTCGAGCAGGCAGCCACGCCAGCTGTGGGCCGGCCGATCCTCGATCCGACAGCACGGAACCGACCATGCCGGCCTTGACGCGTGGGCGGCCCGGTAGACCTCGGGCGGCAGGAGTTGCTTCAGGGTCTGGATCGCGTAGAAGACCCCCGCCGGCGCGCCGCCGCGGACCCGCACCAGATCTGGTGTCACGTCGAGGTGGTAGCCCTCCGCGGGAAGCGCGGTGTCGATCTCGAGAACCATCCGCCGTGGCACACCGCCACCACCGGCACTCCCGTCCCCCGCACCACCTGCCGCCGCCCAGCGCGGACCGGATCCCCGGAACTCGCGGGCGAGAATGTCCCGCAGCTCGGGTGGGGCGTCGAGCACCACCTCATCGTCGAGAACGAACGACCCCTCGTCCTTCGCGTACGACATCGGCCAGGGAATCACGACGTCATCTCCTTGAGGTCTGGACTCGATGAAGTACCTCTGCGTCCCCCGCACCATCTCGACCATGCCGGTGCTCATCGGAAAGTACCATCACCAGCGGGATCCTTCGTCGGGCCCGGGAGTGCGGGCGCCCTCCGGGCGGTCCAGAATGAACGGGACCTCGACGCGAAGGCGGATGGTGTGACTGAAGCAGTCCCGGACACGACAGCGCAGACGGCGCAGGCAGTGCAGGCGGCGCAGACAAAGCTGACCGTGCAGGAACGGATCGCCGGCGAACTCGGCGTACGCGGTGGTCAGGTCAGGGCAGCGATCGAGTTGCTCGACGGTGGAGCGACCGTGCCGTTCATCGCGCGCTACCGCAAGGAGGTGACCGGCGCGCTCGACGACGCACAGCTGCGGACCCTCGAGGAGCGCCTGCGCTACCTGCGCGAGTTGGAGGAACGCCGCGCCGCGATTCTCGAGTCGATCCGTACGCAAGGCAAGCTTGACGACGCGCTCGAGGCGCAGATCATGGGGGCCGACACCAAGGCCCGTCTGGAGGACATCTACCTTCCGTACAAGCCGAAACGGCGGACGAAGGCGCAGATCGCCCGCGAAGCCGGCCTCGAGCCGCTGGCCGACACGCTGCTCGCCGACCCGACCCGCGACCCGCACCAGGAGGCGGCGGCGTTCGTCGACGCCGACAAGGGCGTTGCCGACGTCGCCGCGGCTCTCGACGGCGCTCGCGCGATCCTGATCGAACGGTTCGGGGAGGACGCCGACCTGATCGGTGAGCTGCGCGAACTCGTCTGGTCGCGCGGCCGGCTCGTTTCACGCGTCCGCGACGGAAAGGAGGAGGCCGGTGCGAAGTTCGCCGACTACTTCGACTTCGCCGAGGCACTGAGTGCCCTGCCGTCGCACCGGATCCTCGCGGTGTTCCGCGGCGAGAAGGAGGAGGTTCTCGACGTTGCCCTCGACGCCGGTGACCCCGCCGACGCCGACGCTCCAGTCGACGCAGAACGCCGGATCGCCGACCGCCACGGCCTCTCCGACTCCCTCGCCGCGGTAGCGGACCCCAGCGCCCAACGGACGGTCCGTCCAGGTGACCGGTGGCTGGCCGACACGGTGCGGTGGGCGTGGCGTACGCGGATCTTCGTCCACCTCACCATCGATCTGCGGATGCGGCTGCGTCAGGTCGCCGAGGACGAGGCCGTCCGGGTCTTCGCCGCCAACCTGCGCGACCTGCTGCTCGCCGCACCCGCCGGCACCCGGGTGACGATGGGTCTCGACCCCGGATTCCGTACCGGCGTCAAGGTCGCGGTCGTCGACGCCACGGGCAAGGTGGTCGCGACGGACACCATCTATCCGCACGTGCCCCAGCGGCGTTGGGACGAGTCGATCGCCACGCTCGCCCGGCTAGCCGCCCAGCACAAGGTCGACCTCATCGCGATCGGCAACGGCACCGCCTCGCGTGAGACCGACAAGCTCGCCGCCGACCTGATCAGGAGACATCCCGACCTGAGCCTCACCAAGATCGTCGTTTCCGAGGCCGGTGCGTCGGTGTATTCGGCCTCGGCGTACGCCTCGAAGGAGCTGTCCGGCCTCGATGTCTCCCTGCGCGGTGCGGTCTCCATCGCCCGACGGCTGCAGGACCCGCTCGCGGAGCTGGTGAAGATCGATCCGAAGTCGATCGGCGTCGGGCAGTACCAACACGACCTCGCCGAGGCCAAGCTCTCCCGGTCCCTCGACGCGGTCGTGGAGGACTGCGTCAACGCGGTTGGCGTCGACGTCAACACCGCCTCCGCGCCCTTGCTGACAAGGGTTTCCGGCATCACCGAGACACTTGCCGGCAACATCGTGGCGCACCGGGACGACAAGGGACCGTTCCGGTCGCGACGCGCGCTGACGCAGGTGCCCAGGCTCGGACCGAAGGCGTTCGAACAGTGCGCGGGGTTCCTCCGCATTCCCGACGGTGACGACCCGCTCGACGCCTCCAGTGTGCACCCAGAGGCCTATCCGGTCGTACGCCGAATCCTGAAGGCGACGGGCGGCAACCTCCGCGAGCTGATCGGCAACACCGCGGTCCTACGCCAGATCCGGCCGACGGAGTACGTCGACGACACGTTCGGCCTGCCGACGGTTACCGACATCCTTGCGGAGTTGGAGAAACCGGGCCGCGACCCGCGTCCGGCGTTCACGACCGCGACGTTCGCCGACGGTGTGGAGGAGATCGCCGACCTCCAGCGTGGCATGGTCCTCGAAGGGGTCGTCACCAATGTGGCGGCCTTCGGTGCGTTCGTGGATGTCGGTGTGCACCAGGACGGGCTCGTGCACGTGTCGGCGATGGCGAAGACCTTCGTCAGTGACCCGCGCGAGGTCGTGAAGTCCGGCGATGTCGTTCGGGTCAAGGTGATGGACGTCGACATTCCCCGCAAACGCATCTCCCTCAGCCTGCGCCTCGACGACGAGCCGGAGGGTACGACCGCACCGGACCGGAAGCCCGACGAACGACGGAGTCCCGGCGGCGGGGGCAAGCCGGGCGGGCGGGGCAAGCCGGGCGGGCGCGGCAAGCCTGGACCACGCACGGGCGGTGCACCGCGCCAGGGGAACCGCCAGGGCGCGGCCGGCGGTGGCCGACCGGAGAACGACGCCATGGCCGACGCACTCCGGCGCGCAGGCCTGCTCGGCGACGGCAACCGTGACAAGTCAGGCGGCAGCTGACGCGGGCGGGGCGCTTCGTTTCCACCGGCACGGCTCAGCGCGTGAGGTTTCTCCACAGGAACTCGAGTGCCAGCGCGTTCTTGAACGCCAGTTGCTCGTTGTCGGCGGCAGCGCCGTGCCCACCTTCGATGTTCTCGTAGTAGGCAACGTCGTAGCCGAGCTCACGCATCCGCGCGACCATCTTGCGGGCATGGCCCGGATGCACCCGGTCATCTCTGGTCGACGTCGCGAAAAGCACCGGCGGATAAGGGCGATCCGCGGCAACCTGGTGGTACGGCGAGTACTTGCGCAGGAATGCCCAGTCCGATTCCTCGTCCGGGTCACCGAACTCCGCCATCCACGACGCGCCCGCGAGCATCACGTGGTAGCGCTTCATGTCCAGCAACGGCACCTGGCACACGATCGCGCCGAAGAGCTCAGGATAGCGGGTGAGCATCACGCCCATGAGGAGGCCGCCATTGCTGCCGCCCTGGATGCCGAGCCTGGGTGGCGAGGTGATGCCGCGGCTGGTCAGGTCGCTCGCCACAGCGGCGAAGTCTTCGTACGCCCTCACCCGGTTCTCACGCAGTGCCGAACGGTGCCATTCCGGCCCGTACTCTCCACCGCCACGGATGTTGGCCACGACGTAGGTACCACCGCGCGCCAGCCAGCCGCGGCCGATCACGCCGCTGTAGCTTGGCGTCAACGCGATCTCGAATCCGCCGTAACCGGTGAGCAGGGTCGGCCCGGAATCGTCCGCACCTGCAGGGCTGACGACGAAGTACGGGATCCTCGTGCCGTCGGCGGAGGTCGCGAAAAGCTGCCGGACCGAGAGGCCTGAGGCGTCGAAGAACGACGGTGCCTGCTTGAGCACCTCGATCGACCCGCCGATCTGGCCGTAGCGCAGCGTCGAGGGCTCGGTGAAGCCACTCGAATTGAGGAAGTACTCGTCACTGTGGTCAGGATCGGTGCCGACGATCTCGGTGTTGCCGATCTCGGGAACTCCCGGAAGCGGCGCTCGCTCCCACCCACCGGCGCCCGGCGTCAACACCTCCAGCCGACTCTTCACATCCGCCAACGTGCCCAGGATGAGATGGTGGCGCGTCCACGCGAAATAGCTCAACGACGTGTGGGGATCGGGTTCGAACAACACCGTCAGGTCCCGCTCACCCGCCATGTAGGCCTCGAAAGGCGCCGCCAACAAGGCACCCGCGGGATACGTGGTGACGCCGACCGTCCACGGCGTGCGGGTGCGGATGAGCATCCATTCCCGATGCACCGAGACGTCGACGTCATGCGGGACGTCGATCTTGACAAGACCCTCTGCCCCGGTGACGTCGGCGGACACCCGCAGGTATTTCTCACTCGAGTAGAAGTCGATGGCGCGACGTACGAAGTCACGCTCGAAACCCTCGGTGTGATCGTGGAACGCCGACACCGACACGTCGTCCGGCTTGCCCTCGAAGACCGTCACCGCCTCCGACAACGGAGTCCCGCGCCGCCATTCCTTCACAATGCGCGGGTATCCGGACGACGTGAGTGAACCTGGTCCGAAGTCGGTGCCGACATAGACCCGGTTCTCGTCGATCCATCCCACGAAGCTCTTCGCCTCGGGGAGGGAGAAGCCGTCCTCGACAAAGGACAACGTCTCCAGGTCGAACTCGCGCAACACCGTCGCGTCGGCACCACCGCGGGACAGCGGAACCAGGCAGCGCCGGTACTCCGGCCGCAACACCGCGGCCCCACGCCACACCCAGTTCTCCGACTCCTCCGCACCGAGGGCGTCGACGTCGAGCAGAACCTCCCAGTCCGGCTCGTCGGCCCGGTAGCTCTCGAGCGTCGTCCGCCGCCACAGTCCACGCGGGTGCTCGGCGTCCTGCCAGAAGTTGTAGAGGTGATCACCGCGCCTGTGTACGTAAGGAATACGCTCGTCGGAGTCGAGCACCTCACGGGCCTCACCGCGTACCTGCTCGAACCGCTCACCCCGGGCGAGGACGGACAGGGTTTCGTCGTTGCGTTCGCGGACCCAGGAGAGCGCGGGCTCGCCGGAGACCTCCTCGAGCCAGAGGTACGGATCGTCGCCGTCGCCCGAGTCGGCCGGCACCGCGCCCGCCCATGTGCCGTCGGCGGGTGTCGTGCCGACCGGTGTGGTCTCGTCCATGCCCGCCATTGTGACGCACCCGTGCGAGGGGAGCGGGGCCCGCTCACCCACCCTCGACCGGGGAGGGCACGAGGGCCGGGTCAGCTGACGCGGCGCGCGGCCAGCAGCTCGGCGATCTGGACCGCGTTGAGCGCCGCGCCCTTGCGGAGGTTGTCGCCCGACACGAACAACGCCAGACCGTGTGCGACACCGGGGTCCCTGCGTACCCGCCCGACATAGGACGGGTCCTTGCCGGCGGCCAGCAGCGGCGTCGGCAGGTCGGTCACCTCGACCCCGGGAGCGTCGGCGAGCAGCTCGACGGCGCGCTCCGGCGAGAGCTCACGGTCGAACTCGGCGTTGATCGACAACGAGTGCCCGGTGAAGACGGGAACGCGTACGCAGGTGCCCGACACGGCAAGGTCGGGAATCTCGAGGATCTTGCGACTTTCGGTACGGAGCTTCTGCTCCTCGACGGTCTCGAGGGTGCCGTCATCGACCAGCGCGCCAGCCAGTGGGTGCACGTTGTACGCCACAGTGGTCGGGAACACGCTCGGCTCCGGGAACTCCACGGCGTTGCCGTCGAGGGCGAGCGCTGCCGCCGAGTCCCCGGCCTTGGCGAGCTGCTCGTCCAGCTCACGGACACCGGCGCCACCGGAGCCCGAGACGGCCTGGTAAGTGCTGACCACGAGTCGCCGCAGGCCGGCCTCACGGTGCAGTGGTGCGAGAACCGGCATCGCGGCCATCGTCGTGCAGTTCGGGTTGGCGACGATCCCCTTCGGGATCGAGTCGAGGGCGTGCGGATTGACCTCGGACACCACGAGAGGCACCTCGGGATGCATCCGCCAGGCCGAGGAATTGTCGATCACCACGGCACCCGCGGCGGCCATCCGCGGCGCGACCGTGCGGGACGTGCCGGCGCCCGCCGAGAACAGCGCCAGGTCGAGGCCGGCGAAGTCGGCAGTCTCGGCGTCTTCGACGGGTATGTCTGTGCCCTGCCACGGCAGGGTGCGTCCCACCGACCTCGCCGAGGCGAAGAACCTGACCTGTTCGGCCGGGAACGCCCGATCCGTCAGCAACTGCCGCATGACCGCGCCGACCTGGCCGGTGGCGCCGACTACTCCGATCCGCATGAGCGCCAGGCTACGAGACGCCGCCCGCGCTGGGCGACCTGATTCCGCCGCAGGCCCGGCCCTCTCATCGCTCGCGGACGGCATACGCAAGCAGTCCCGCCACGAGGATCGCCAGCAGGACGCCCAGCGCGGGAACCACCACCGTCGAGACGTCGCCCACCCGCGCGTCGAGCGGCACCGCCACCGCCGCAATGAGCGCCGTCACACCGAGCACCGCGCCGGTACGTACGAGCCATCGGCGTACGACGCCAGGAAGGAACCGGACGTTCAGCGGCACCGCCGCGGCGAACCCGCTCGCGCTGTGGTGCACATAGAGCGCCGCCGCCAGCGCCAGCACCGGGAGGAACGCCACCCGAGCCTCGGACGTGGCCGTCCCCGCCACCCACCCGCCCACCGCCAGAAGCTCCAGCGCCAGCACCGGCCACCGCCCGGGCAGCACCACCGTCACAAGCGGTACGACGACGGCCACGACGACGACCAGCGCAGGCGCGAGGCTGTAGGCACGCCCGGGCATGGCGAGCAGCAGGGCACCGGCACCGGCGACCCACCCGAGCAGCCGCAGCGCCAACCCGCCGAGCGTCACCCGCCGGGTGGCCCCGACACCGGCCGCCACCGAGTCGCGTACCTGCGTGACGATGGTCATCGGGGCGCCGCCGCGATCCGCGAGACGTCCCGCAGGACCTGGTCGAGGCTGCCGGCCCCTGCCCAGGTCACCGTGGGGACGCCGTGCTCGAGGAGTTGGGCGAGGGTGTTCTGGCGTTCGAGCCGCCACATCCGGAACGCGGCGTCGGACCACGGACCGGGCCGCCCCGCCGCCGGTCGTGCGTACGACGGAAGGGTGTCGACCGCGACCACCGACCGCCCGCTCCGTGCCAGCCGAGCCACGGCCGCGACGCTGCGCCGGTCGAGGAACGGGGTGAGCACGATGAGCAGTGCCGCGGTCGGGAGTACGTGCCGGCGGAAGATCCCCTCGGTGGGGTCGTGCGGCCCCTCGCCGGACTGGACGCCGAGCAACCATTCCAGCGCCATCAGGTAGTGCCGGCGTCCGGTGCCCGCGCGCAGCGCCCGGTTGCGTCCGCCGTACTCGAGGAATCGCACCCGGTCGCCACGGCCGACGTAGTGCTGGGCGATCCCGGCGGCGGCGCGGACGGTGGTGTCGATCACGCTGGCGGTTCCGTCCACGCCCGCGTTCATGGCGCCACCAGTGGACCTCTGCCCGCTGGCCCCCGCCGAGGACCCGCCCGCCTCATGGAGCACGTCGAGGACCAGCACCAGCTCGGCGTCGCGGTCGGAGAGGGTCTGCGCGACGTGGAGTTCGCGGGTACGCAGTGAGGCGCGCCAGTCGATCCGCCGGAGCCGGTCGCCCGGTGCGAAGCGTCGGATGCCAGCCAGCTCGCCGCCGTCTCCGTACCGGCGGGACCGGTGGGCGCCCACCAGGCCGGCGGCGTTCGGCATCGCGTCGTCGGCATCGAACGGATCGGTCCGCGGGAACACCTTCAGCGCCAACGCCGGCGATGTCGTCGAACGGCTCACGAGCAGCCCGTCGCCGCTGACCGCCTGGACCTGCACGGGCGCGAACGTGTGCCTCCCCCACCGCGCGACCTCACCTCGCACGGTGACCTTGGCGCGTCGCTCACCTCCGACGGTCACCGCGAGTGGCCGGCCGGCGTCGTGATCGGCCAGCCAGGCCGTGACCTCCCGTCGAATGACCACCAGGTCGTACGCCGACTCGTCGTCGTTGCCGATCCCGATGTCGATGCCGAGCTCGTTGCCCTCGACGACGTGCGCCTGCCTGGTCGCGAGCGCCGGCTGAGGCGGTCGCCGGGGCCGGTAGCGCAGGGCCACCGCCGTGCCGATCCCGAACGGTGTCGCCAGGACGGCCAGGTCCGCGCGGCCGGTGACGACCGCGGCCACGAGGAGGACCAGCGTCAGGACCACGGCCCGCCCCAGTGCTGGTGTCGGCGTCCAGTCGGGTGGCCCGGACACCGTAGGCGGGGAGGGCGTGCCTCCGGTCGTGGTCATCGTTGCGACGCCGTGCCCTTGGCCGACGCCGTGCCTTTGGCGGCACCCGCACTCTCGGCGGGCGCGCCGTCCTGGGCGGCAGCATCGTCCTGGGCGGAGTACGTCGGAAGCGCACCGCTCGCCGGCGCCGCCACCGCCGCGACGGCGTCCTGCACGACGCGTTCGGGCTCGATCCGTTGCAGCCACATCTCCGGGCGCAGCGTGATCCGGTGCGCCAGTGCGGGAGCCGCAAGCTCCTTGATGTCTTCGGGTACGACGAACGAACGCCCGTCCAGCACGGCCTTCGCCCGGGCCAGCAGCAGCAACGCGAGCGATCCACGCGGCGAGGCGCCGACCAGCACGCGCTCGTCGGCGCGGGTCGCCCGGACGATCTCGATCAGATAGTGGTTCAGCGAGTCCTCGACCACGACGTCTTCCAGCGCGGCCTGCATGGCGAGCAGCGTGGGGCCGTCGACCACGGGTGGGACGACCGCCTCCTCACGCCGGCGGGCCATCCGGCGGCGCAGCACGTCGAACTCCTCGCCTGCGTCGGGATAGCCGAACGACACCCGCAGCAGGAACCTGTCCAGCTGTGCCTCCGGCAGCGGGTAGGTCCCTTCGTACTCGATCGGGTTGGCGGTCGCGAGGACGTGGAACGGCGACGGTAGCGGATAGGTCGTGCCCTCGACCGACACCTGCTTCTCCTGCATCGCCTCGAGCAGCGCCGCCTGCGTCTTCGGTGGGGTCCGGTTGACCTCGTCCGCCAGCAGCAGGTTGGTGAAGACCGGCCCCTGGCGGAACGTGAAGTCGTGGCTGCGTTGGTCGTAGAGCAGCGACCCGGTTACGTCCGCCGGCAGCAGGTCGGGTGTGAACTGGATCCGCCGGAACTCCACGCCCAACGCCTGCGCCAGCGACCGCGCGGTCAACGTCTTGCCGAGCCCGGGTAGGTCCTCCAGCAGGATGTGGCCACCGGCCAGAACGCCGCCGAGGACGAGCGCCAGTGCGTCGCGCTTGCCGACCATCACCTCGCCCACCGCGTCCAGGACCTGGTGACACTTCTGGCTGACCTCCGGAATCGTCAGTGCTGTCGCAGCCACAGGTCCTCCATCTCCTTCACGATGAGCGTCAACTCGGCGGGCGACGGTGCCCGGGCGCGCTGCCCCACACTTCCGGTCTCCAGGAACTCCCACAGCCGCGGGCCCAGGAGCTCCTGCGCGCGCTCGGGATCGCGGGCGCGGCTGATGCCATGGGCGGTGCGCAGGCGCTCGTCGACGACCGCGGTGATCTCCGGCAGGACGGTACGCCGGAAGTACGCGGGATCGCCGTGGATCAGCTCGAACCGATCCTCCCACCGGCGTACCTCCGCGAACGGCCGGTCGAGGACGCCGTACGCCCGGACCTCGGTGTCCTCCCGGATCGGCGACTCCAGCACCGGTGGGGTGGCGACGGCGGCCGCGACCTGGCGGCCGGCGACGACCGCGAGGACGACGACGAAATAGAGGAGGTACGGGATCTTCCAGCCGAACACCGCCCCGCTCGCGGCGTAGAGGATCCCCGCGACAGCGGCCGAAAGGGCGACCGCCACCAGTGCCTGGCGGACGGTTCGGCGGGGCGTCACGACGTGACCGCCGGGCGGCCGAGTTCGGTCCGGAGCCGGGTCAGGGTGGCCCGTGCCGTGTCGCGCATCGTCTCGTCGACGACGTCTGGTGCGTACCGTGCCTGCCGGTAGAGCTCGGCCAGCACGCGCAGCGGTTCCGGACTGACCTCGTGGGCGGTGAGTACCCGCCCTACCAGGTCGGCGGGGGTGTCGTGCGGCTCGCGTTCGGTTCCGGCAGCGGCGGCGGCTGCCTCCAGACGTAGCCAGCAGCCGATCACCGCGCGGCGCGGGTCGGCGGAGTCGTCGGCCAACTCCTCGATGCCCGCGGCCACGGCGGCGTGCAGCTCTTCGGCCGCCGGCACGGGTTCGGACACCGTTTCCAGGACCGGACGCGGCCGCCGTGGACTGATCTTGATGCGTACGTACCGGCGGAACAGGTACACGACGCCTGCCAGCAGCGCGACGGTGACGAGCGCGAGCACGACCAGCAGGATGGTGCCCACCCAGGCGGGTACGTCGGCGGCCGCGGGTGCCCCCGTCGGGCTGGCGCTCGACGAGATCTCGGGTGCGGGCGGTGGTGGCGGTGGGGCCGCCGGCGTGCCGGCCGTGCGCTCCGGGGTCGGCAGGCGGGTGGCGCTCGGTCCGGAGACGAGGGCGATCGTCGTGATCAGGGCGAGAAGCCCGAGCACGACGACAACAGGACCCGCCCGTCGTAGCGTCCGGTCGACCTCCATCACCCCGACACCCTAAGACCTCAGGGACTCTCCTGGTGATCATGATCGTGACCATGAACGTGCTGGGGCACCACGCTGCTATGAATGTCGTCGCGGCACCACCAAGGCGGCGGGGTCCGTACACATCGGCTTGGCTGGGAGGACACGACCCGTGATCACAGTCATCGGCGAGGCGTTGATCGACCTCGTAGGCGACGGCGCAGTGTTCCAGGCGACGCCGGGCGGCAGTCCGGCCAACGTCGCCGTCGGGCTCGCCCGGCTCGACCAACCCTGCGACTTCCTCTGCCGGACCTCCGGCGACTCGTTCGGCGCCCGCCTTCGCGAGCATCTGCGCACCAACGGCGTTTCGCTCCGCCATGCCGTACCCGCCACCGAGCGGACGACCCTCGCCATCGCGACTCTCGACCCGAGCGGGTCGGCGGCGTACGAGTTCTACGTCGAGGGCACGGCCGACTGGCAGTGGACGACCACCGAGCTGCCGTCCCCTCTGCCCCAGGACGTGGTAGCCCTCCACACCGGCTCTCTCGCCCTGGCCATCGATCCGGGCGCGGCCGTGCTCGAGGAGTACCTCCGCCGTGAACGTGAACGCGGTGCCGTCACGATCAGTCTCGACCCCAACGTACGACCGCAGTTGGCGCCTGACCGGGACGCCTCACGGCAACGGATCGAGCGGCAGGTGTCGTACGCCCATGTCGTCAAGGCCAGCGCGGAAGACCTCGGATGGCTCTATCCGGGGGAGCCGGTGGTCGATGTGGTCCGCCACTGGTGCGGCCTCGGACCGTCGCTCGTCGTCCTGACCCTGGGCGCCGAGGGTGCCCTCGCGCTGGCTGCGGGAGGCGAGGTGGTGGAGGTATCTGCCCCTCGCGTCCAGGTCGTCGACACGGTGGGGGCGGGCGACGCGTTCAGCGCCGCGCTACTCAGCGGGCTCGCCGACCGCGACCTGCTGTCGCGTCTGCGCACGGCTCAGGTCCGTACGCTCCAACCAGGGCCGGACGACTCAGCTGTGCGTGGCGCCCTTCCCGACGTGCTCCGCCGGGCCTGTACCGCGGCGGCACTGACCTGTACCCGGCCGGGGGCCGACCCGCCGACGGCCAGCGAACTGGCCAACGCGACAAATAACGCCAGCGACACATGACGCCGCATGAGGATGCGAGCGGGTCGAGACCTGGCACATGGTCGCGCGACATACGTACGTCGAGAATTACTGTCTAACAGTAATTGTTCATATGCATTACGTAACTTGGGTGTGTCTATGTTTTACCGCCTGCGCGCAGCCGTTTGATCCGGCCGGGTTTGCTGGCCAGGCACGAAATTGGCTGACTGGACGCGAAAAACGTTTCGTTCCGCTACATTTTCACAACTCGCTGCACAATCGGGCTGATCGCTGGCATCCTGGATCGCACATCACGAACACATTGGACGTGCTCCGCCCTTCGGGCAGAGCTCATATTCCACAACGTGCGATGTCCTTTGATCGTCCGGCGTGTGCCGGGATCTCGGGCCGCCGAGCGGCGTACGAACTGTGGGGATTTCATCACCCGAACGATGGCCGGCGATCGGGGAGAGGCCATGGACTGGAAGATTCTTGTGGCGATCTTCGCCGCCGGAGCCATCAGCATCATGATCATTTCAATGATCGTCGGATCGGTGAGAAGCACCAGGGGCGGACTCGACTGGGACCACACCACCGACCGCGCGTTCCATCCCTGGGACGACGACGACCACTGAGATTCTTGGTGCCCTCGAGAGGTCATCGCGGGCGACGCGGGCTCGGCGTACCCGGCCACCGCTCCCACCCGATCGTCAGCAGCCGATGATCTCCCGCCACGGCCGTTGCCAGCTCGCGTCGGCGGACACCGGAAGCCGGCCGGGTCCGGTCGAGCTCGTCCGCACCCCGCCCGTTCGGGCCCGTTCTCCGGTACGCATCGCCTACTGTCGCTCGGTAGCCGCGCGGAAGGGGTACCCATGGGCGAGCTCAACGGCAAGGTCGCGCTCGTCGCTGGAGGCGGGTCCGGCATCGGCAGGGCCGTCGTCGAACGCCTGGTCGCCGGGGGCGCCACGGTGGTCTTCTGCGGGAACGTCGCAGACCAGGTACGCGCGACCGAGACGGAGGTCCGCGCCGGCGCCGCGGACAGCAGTGCCGGTGGCGCGGGTGCCGGTGCCGGTGGCGCAGGTGCCGGTGGCGCAGGTGCCGGAGGCGCAGGTGCCGGAGGCGGGAAGCCGGCGGTGACCGGAGTCGTCGCCGACGTCACCAGCTCAGCTGACGTAGGCCGGTTCGTCGACGACGCCGCCAACACACACGGCGGGATCGACATCCTGGTCAACTCGGCGGGTATCCAGCGCTACGGCACCGTCGAGGAGACCTCCGAGGAACTCTGGGACGAGGTCCTCGCGGTCAACCTCAAGGCGATGTATCTCACCGCCCGATTCGCCGTCCCGCACCTGCGCGCCCGCGGCGGCGGGTCGATCGTCAACGTCTCGTCGGTCCAGGCGTTCGTCGCGCAGGATCGGGTCGCCGCGTACGCCGCGTCCAAGGCCGGCATCGTCGGGCTCACGACGGCGATGGCGATCGACCACGCGAAGGACAAGATCCGCGTCAACACCGTGTGCCCCGGCTCGGTCGACACGCCGATGCTGCGGTGGGCAGCCGATCTCTACCGCGGTAAACGCAGCGTCGACGAACTGGTCGAGGAGTGGGGCCGCAGCCACCCACTCGGTCGGGTCGCTCGGCCCGCCGAGGTGGCCGAGCTGGTGGCGTTCCTCGCGAGCGACCGGGCGTCGTTCATCACCGGGGCCTCGCACCGGGTCGACGGCGGGCTGCTCTCTGGCGTACCGGTCGTTCTCCCCCAGGGCTGACACCGGACCCACCGCACGACGCGGCCGCTCCGCGAACGGCTCCACCCCGTGATCATGATCGTGATCATGAAGGTTTTCCGGATGTATGGCCCACTTCAGCTTCAGCGTTCCGTTCGCCTTCATGATCACGGGAGTTTGGAAGCCCCATCGTAGGGATCATGAAGTGGATCCGGGCCAGGAAGGGAAACGGGGCTATCAGTCCGCGAATCCTTCACGATCACGATCATGACCACGGGAGGGCGGAGCGTCGGGCGTCGAAAGTTTGCGGTGGGTGTCCGTAGCGGGTCAGCAACGTGACCAAGCGGGCGCCTGCGGGGTAGCGTGAGCGTTCCACTCCGTACGTACAACTCTGCTTCCGCGCGCCGCGTTCACATGCTCACACGCGGAACCCCGGCACACGGAAAGCGCATTCCCCGGGAGGGCCGATGGAACGACTGCGGGCTGCGATCGTCGGAACAGGCGGAATCGCCCGGGCCCACGCACGGGCACTCAAGGCCTACCCGGACCAGGTGGACCTCGTGGCCGCGACCGATGTCGACGCGACGCGGTTGGAGAAGTTCGCCGAGGAGTGGTCGGTCCCGGGGAAGTACCCCAGCCTCGCCGACATGCTCGCGCAGGAGCAGCTTGACATGGTGCACCTGTGCACGCCGCCTGGCGCCCACGCCCCCGACGCGATCCAGGTGCTCGACGCCGGCACGTCGGTCGTCTGCGAGAAGCCGCCGTGCATCTCACTCGCCGAGTTCGACCGGATCGCCGAGGCCGAGAAGAGCAGCGCCGGCCACTTCGTCGGCATCTTCCAGCACCGGTTCGGGACCGCCGCCGAAGCCGCGTACAAGCTCGTCCAGGAGGACCGCCTCGGCCGGCCGCTCGTCGCGGTGTGCAACACGTTGTGGTACCGCGGCGACGCCTACTACGAGGTCGAATGGCGCGGTCGTTGGGACACCGAGGGCGGCGGCCCGACGATGGGTCACGGCATCCACCAGCTCGACCTGCTCGGACACATGCTCGGCGAGTGGTCCGAGATCTCCGCGCACGCGCCGCGGTTGGCCCGCAAGGTCGACACCGAGGACGTGTCTGTCGGCTACATGACGTTCGCCAACGGCGCGGTCGCGACGCTTGTCAACAGCATCTTGTCACCGCGCGAGGAGAGTTACCTCCGGTTCGACTTCGTACGCGGCACACTCGAGGTGAGCCACCTCTACAGCCACGCCGTCGACTCGTGGACCTACACGCCGGTGAAGGGAATGGAGGAGGACCCACCGCCGTGGCCACCGGCAGGGGAGGACGTGCGGAGCTCGCACCAGGCGCAGCT
This sequence comes from Actinopolymorpha sp. B17G11, assembly GCF_040196095.1. NCBI lineage: Bacteria > Bacillati > Actinomycetota > Actinomycetes > Propionibacteriales > Actinopolymorphaceae > Actinopolymorpha > Actinopolymorpha sp. B17G11. Next base: position 193,243 of record NZ_JBEFTW010000001.1, on the reverse strand, counting down.
CGGCGAGATCCTCACCAGCCTCCAGGCCGGCAAGCGGCCCGCCACGACCGGTGCCGGGCTCCGGCGTACGGTCGAGATCGTCACCGGAATCTACGCCTCGTCGTTCACCTGCCAGCGGGTGAGCCGAAGCGATCTCACGCCCGACAACCCGTTCTACCACCAGCTCGACGGAAGGTCCCACGCATGAGCGCGAGGAGCCCCCACGCAGGTACGCCGAGGAACGAGGTGTGCCGGAGTGAGGCACCGCAGCGGTCATGCGAAAGGAGACCAGCATGAGCGCGAGGAGCCCCCACGCAGCTACGCCGAGGAACGAGGTGTGCCGGAGTGAGGCACCGCAGCGGTCATGCGAAAGGAGACCAGCATGAGCGAGCTGGCCATCGCCGATGTCAACAGCGCCTTGACGGTGACTGCCGACGACGTGGAGCTGTGCCGGTACGTCTACAACTCCGACGTCGCCCAGGTCGAGTCGCCGCGGCCTTACCTGCATCCACTGCGTACGCTCGACGGCAAGCTCGTCTCGCTCTACCGCCCGCACGATCACGTGTGGCACAAGGGGATCTCGCTGGCGCTGCCCAACGTCGGGCCGGAGAACTTCTGGGGCGGGCCGACGTTCGTTCGCGACGAGGGATATGTACGCCTGCCCAACAACGGAGCCCAAGCACACCAGGGATTCGACACGGTCGACGTCGACGGCGGCATCGCGCGCGTCGACGAACGGCTGACGTGGATCACCCAAGGTGGCGAGATCTGGCTGACCGAACTCCGGCAACTGCGCTTCTCGGTCCTGGCCGACACCGACGCATGGGTGCTGTCGTTCACCACCGCGTTGACCAACTGTCGCGGCGAGTCGATCGGGTTCGGTAGTCCAACCACCGAAGGGCGTCCGAACGCCGGCTACGCAGGACTCTTCTGGCGCGGACCGCGATCCTTCAACAAGGGAACGGTTCTCTCCTCCGACGGCCCAGGCGGCCCGGCGATGATGGGTGAGCGGGCGCGCTGGTTGGCCTACGTCGGCAGGCACGACGAGATCGACGCGACGTCGACGGTGGTGTTCCGCGACCAGAACGGCAACGTCTCGCATCCGACCAAGTGGTTCGTCCGCGACGATCCGTACGCCTGCGTGTGCCCGGCCCCGTTCTTCGACGAGGTTCACGACCTGGCCGACGGGGCCACGATGACGTTGCGCTACACGGTCGTGGTCGCGGGCGCCCCCTGGGACGCCAAACAGGTCGAGTCGGTCCTCAGCACGCTGCCGTAACTGGAGTGAGGGCACCCCTCATACAACCGCGGAGGAGATGAGGCCCCCCATACAACCGCGGAGCGGATGAGGGGACCCCTGTCACGAACCTGTTGGATGAGGGGCGCCCCCATGCAATACCCGGCTGGAGGAGGGCGCCCCTCATCTCACTGGTCGGGCTGGGCTCACTGGTCGGGCTGGGCTCAGTGGTCGGGCTGGGCTCACTGGTCCGGATGGGCCGCTCCCTCGCCATCGAGGTCGAGGCCGAGGTCGAGCGGCGGGAGTTCCACGCACACCGGCAGCGACTCCACCGGGCACCAGGGCGACGGTGTGGGGCCGGGCGCCGGCGTGGGATCCGGTGACGGACCGGGACCCGGATCTTCCGGCCCAGGTTCCCCGGGATCTCCTGGCGCAGGCTCTCCGGGCGCAGGTTCTCCGGGCGCAGGTTCTCCGGGCGCGGGCCCTCCAGGCCCCGGCCCCCCCGGATTCGGTTGCCCGGTCGGCCGAGGCGACGCAGTGGGCTCCGGCGACTGCCGTCCGGGCGACGACGGATCCCCTCCGCCACCGACAGCGCGGACCTGGGAGACGTCGGCCGCCGTCGCGGTCGCCCCGCCCTGGCGATAGGCAAGGATCCAGGCGTACACGCTCTGGACGTACGACGTCGAATGGTTGTAACGGTAGAGCGCTTCGCGCAGGTCCCCCGAGCGGCTGAGGTCGCCTTGCCCCACGCACAGGTACAGACCGGAGGCGAGTGCCGCGTCGAAGACGTTGTGCGGGTTCTTCGTCCCGTCGGCGTTGCCGTCGGCGGCGAAATGCTCCCACGAGCTGGGAATGAACTGCATCGGCCCGACCGCGCGGTCCCACTGGGTGTCGCCGTCGAGCCGGCCGCCGTCGGTGTCGGAGATCGCCGCATAGCGCGAGCCGTCGAGCTGCGGACCGAGGATGGGCCGGACGGTGTCACCACGCGAGGTGACGTAGCCACCCCAGGCGTGACCCGACTCGATCTTGCCGATGCCCGCCAGCATCTCCCACGACAGGCCGCAGGCCGGGTCGAGCACCCGAACCCTGGCGGCCGCCCTCCGGTACGCCGACAGCACGGTGGCGGGCACGCCGAGCCGACCGCCGGACGCGGCCGCCACCGGTTCGGCGTCTTCCTTCGTACGGCCGGAGGTGACGGCCGGGCCCGCGACCTTCGGTTCCGGTGATGGCGTCGGACGCGCGCGCTCCGGTCCTGACCGCACCCACCAGCCGAACCGCCACCATTCGGTGGGTACGCCGTCGGGAGCGGGCTCCGCACGCCGGCCGTTGTCGGCGGCCGCGGCCAGGTCGGTCGGATCGGTGGTGAGCAGGAGATACTCCTGATCCACCACGACGGGCAGGACGGACGCCACGATGGCCGCCACTGCCGCGAGACTCCATCGCGCTGTCGCCGATCGCCTCATCGGCACCCCCAAGTCATCCCGATGCCGGTGGTCGCGACGCCTTCGCCACGCCGCGTCGGCACCGCCCTCGGCCCGGTCCACGTCGACCGCCTCAACCGAACGTAGGAAGATCACGTTTCCAGAGCCGACCATATGCGGCTAACAGCTGTAAACGACCATGCACATCTCATTTCGGGCAAGCGTGAGATCGTACGCAACGAGAAGTCGTCGGCGACCATGTCCGATACCCGCTAGCCGATGTCGGTGGGCGGTGGCACGCTCGACAACGTGATGCCCTCCAGCGAGCAGTGCTACCGCGCAGTCGAGTCGCGCGACCCGCGTTTCGACGGCTGGATCTATGTCGGCGTGACGACGACCGGCATCTACTGCCGGCCGAGCTGCCCCGCCATGACGCCCAAGCGTCGCAACACCCGTTTCTTCCCGACCGCCGCCGCCGCGCAGGAGTTCGGACTGCGGGCCTGCCGCCGCTGCCGCCCGGACGCGGTGCCGGGCTCTCCCGAGTGGGACGTGCGCGCGGACGTGGCTGGTCGGGCGATGCGACTGGTGAACGACGGCGTCGTCGAGCGCGACGGCGTTGCCGGGCTCGCCGCGCGGCTCGGCTACACGACCAGGCACCTCAACCGGCTGCTCATCGCCGAACTCGGTGCCGGCTCGCTCGCCCTCGCCCGCGCCCGCCGTGCGCACACCGCCCGGCTCCTCCTCGAGACGACGACGTTGCCGATCACAGACGTGGCGTTCGCGGCGGGGTTCGGCAGCGTACGCCAGTTCAACGACACGATCCGCGCGGTCTTCGCGGCGTCCCCCAGCGAGGTGAGACGCGCCTCGCGGGAACAGACACCGACGAACGGCGCCGTCGTGCTGCGCCTGCCCTATCGCCCTCCGTACGACGTGGACGCCATGTGGCGCTATCTCGCCGACCGCATGGTGCCCGGGCTGGAAGAGACGGGCGAACCCGCACGGCACCCGGCTCCCGGGAGGCGTCGTCCCGCGCGCGAGGCTGAGGCCGCGGTGGGGATCAGCGCGCCGGCATACCGCCGTGCCGTGCGCCTCCACCACGGTGCGGCGATCGTGGAGCTGACGCCACGCGAGGGATTCATCCAGTGCGCGCTGCGGTTGGATGATTTGCGCGACCTCGGCGTCGCCGCCGCGCGGTGCCGCCGGCTTCTTCATCTCGACGCCGACCCCGCCGGCGTGAGCGACGTGCTGGGCCGCGACCCGCTGCTCGGACCTCTCGTGCGCGAATGGCCCGGCCTCCGCGTGCCGGGCAGTGTCGACCCGTTCGAGACGGCCGTACGCGCGATTGTGGGACAGCAGGTCTCCGTCGCGGCGGCGCGGACCGTCACCGGTCGGCTCGTGGCAGCGTACGCCAAGCCACTCGCCATGCCCGCCGGATCGATCACGCACACGTTCCCCGCCGCCGACGCGCTCGCCGACGCCACCGGCCTGCCCATGCCGAAGTCCCGGGCGAGGACACTCACCGCGCTCGCGGCCGCCGTCGCCGACGGGAAGGTGAACCTCGAGCCCGGCGCGGACGGGAGCGAGACCGAACGCGCCCTGCTCGACGTTCCGGGCATCGGGCCGTGGACTGCCGCCTACGTCGCGCTGCGCGGCCTCGGTGACCCGGACGCCTTTCCTGGAACGGATCTCGGCATCCGCCGCGCACTCGTCGACCTCGGAGTCGCCGACCATCCGGCCACCATCGCCGCGCTTGCCGAACGCTGGCGCCCGCTGCGCAGCTACGCCGCACAGTATCTCTGGACCGCACATGCACCTCCCCGGGAACTCGGCGGAGACCGGCAACCCGAGCACAGCAACCCTCGAGGACGGGCCACATGACCACCATCCATTACACCTGCACCATGGACTCGCCGATCGGCCCGCTCGAGCTCCGGGCAGGGCCCGAGACACTCACCTCGATCCGCTTCGTCGACATCGCACCCGCAGCGCAAGGCGAGGTTGACGCCAGCCCTGCCAGCCCTGCCAACCCTGCCAACCCTGCCAACGTTGACGACAGCGGCAACGTTGACGACAGCGACGTGCTGCGGGCGGCGATCACCCAACTGGACGAGTACTTCGCCGGAGAACGCACGGACTTCGACCTGCCCCTGCACACCGGCGGTACGCCTTTCCAGCAACAGGTCTGGTCGATGCTCGCCGAGATCCCGTACGCCGAGACCTGGTCCTACGCCGAGCTGGCGCGGCGGATCGGCTCGCCGACGGCGTTCCGGGCAGTCGGTGCGGCGAACGGACAGAACCCGCTGCCGATCGTCCTGCCCTGCCATCGCGTTGTCGGAGCCAACGGCACGCTGGTCGGCTACGGTGGCGGCATGGACCGCAAGCGCACCCTGCTCCAACTCGAGGCCACTGTCCAACTTCAGCGCGACTTCGGCTGACGGGCCGAGGACACCATGCGGATCGTGGTGGTCGGGTCGGGGATCGTCGGCGCGAGTGTCGCCTATCACCTCGCCCGGAGGGGTCGTGACGTCGACGTCGTCCTGGTCGACCGTGGGGATCCGGGCCGCGCCACCGACGCGGGTGCGGGCATCATCTGCCCGTGGCTCTCGTCGGCCAAGCGCTACGTCGACGCCTACCAGCTGCACGCGGCGGGCGCTGCGTACTATCCCGAGCTGATCGAAGCCCTCGGCGACGACGGCGAGACCAAGCCCAGCTACGCGACGGTGGGCGGGCTGTTCGTCTCCACCGACGACGCCGCGCTCGCGGACGCACATGCACTCGCCACCCGACGAGCGGCCGAGGCGCCGGCGGTCGGCGAGGTCACCCGCGTCGACTCCGCTGACGTACGCCGGTACTTTCCGCCGTTGCGGGAGGACTATTCCGGCGTCCACGTCTCCGGTGGTGGGCGGGTGGACGGTCGGATGATGCGTGACGCGCTGGTCCGGGCGGCGGCCCGACGTGGCATGACGCGCAGGTCCGGTTCTGCCCAGCTCGCCGTGGACGACATCGGCCGGATCACCGGCGTACGCCTCACCGGCCGCGGCTCCGCAGGCGACCTGGTCCCAGCGGACGCGGTCATCGTCGCGGCCGGCGCCTGGACACCGGAACTGCTCCGTCCGTTCGGTGTCAAGCTTGCCTTGACGCCGCAGAAGGGACAGATCGTCCACCTCCAACTCGCCGGTGTCGACACGTCCGCGTGGCCCATCGTGCAGCCGCTCGGAGCGCACTACCTGCTGGCGTTTCCGGGTGGGCGGATCGTCTGCGGCGCCACGCGCGAGACGGGCTCCGGGTTCGACTACCGGCTCACGGCCGGCGGCATCCGCGAGGTCCTCGACGACGCGCTCACCGTCGCGCCCGGGCTCGCCGACGCCACCCTGCTGGAGTCCCGGGTCGGGTTCCGGCCGCGCAGCGACGACGAGATCCCCTTCCTGGGGAGGGTTCCCGGTGTCGACGGACTGGTCGTCGCGACGGGGATGGGGGCCACCGGCCTCACCGCCGGACCGTACTCCGGACGGATCGCCGCGGCCCTCGCACTCGATGAACCCTCGCCGCTCGACCTCACGCCGTTCCGGATCGACCGGCCCTGAACGCCGACGAAACTGAGCGGCGGCGAGCCCGAGAAGTCGCGCCGGGAGATCCTCAGCCGATGTCGACCGGAGCCGTCACCGTCACCTGGTCCACATCGGACGTACGAATCGTCACCGTGATCGTCCACTGTCCAGCAAGGGGAAATATCGGCAAGGAGATGTAGTGCCCCTGCGATGCCTTCGCGACCTTCAGGTTGATCGGCCCCACATCAGGTTCGGTGAGCTTCGCGGCGGCGCTGATCTCGACCGGGTCCACCGGCCGGCCGTCCTTGCCGACGGTGGCCAGGTGCATCGTCGTCACCCCGACCTTCGGAGGCTGGACGACGAGTTGGATCGTGCCCTGTCCGCCGGGTCCGCCGGTGTCGTAGGGAATGGTCGCCATCCCAGGGACCGTCGGCATGGTCGGCATGGTCGGCGTCGCTCCAGGTTCCGCCGCGCCCCTAGTTCCGTCCTGCCCACCTGTCGTTCCACGCGCATCGCCCCCCGCAAGCGCGGTCGCGCCTGCCACATCGGTCCGTGCGCTGTCCTCCTTCGCCAGCGCGGTGCGGCCGGTCTCGGTGTTGACGAGCACCGCCGTCAGGATCAGGACCATGCCGGCGACCCCGACCTCGCCCACCACGGATCGACGCAACCTCGCGACCTCGCTGTTCGCAGGGTCCGGCGCTCCCCGCCGGCGGGTCGACGAGTGGGCGATCGGGGCGACAGCCGGGCGCTCGTGCCGGCGTACCCACGACCTCGCACCGAACGCGAGGACCAGGATGACGAGCACGAGCGCCACCTTGAGCATGAGAACGCCGCCGTAGTCGGTGCCGGTGAGTGCTGCGACACTGCCGACCTGGCGCCAGGCCTGGTAGAGACCCGTGGCGGCGAGTGCCGCGACACAGGCCATGGCCGTCGCCGAGAACCGTCGTACGACGGTGCGCACGCCGTCGACCCCCCGGCCGGGCAGCAGCACCACACCCAGCGCGACAAGTCCGCCGAGCCAGACCGCCATCGCCACGAGGTGGACCACGTCCGCGACGATCGCGACGGGCACCTGGACGCCCGCGGCGCTGTGGTTGGCCGCGCTCCACGTCGCGGCGAGAGCGGCGGCGCCCGCGATGACGCCCGCGCCGCGCAGGGTTCGCGTCCGGCGGTCGTCCGTCTGGTCACTGCCGCGACGCGCGAGCCGGCGGAGCAGCAGCCATCCGCCGACCGCGAGCACGGCGAGCAGCAGCAGCCGCACCACGAGGGCGGCGCCGAGCCGGGTCTGCAACGTCTCGGCCAACAGCGACGGTCTGGCGATCGCTCCGACCGGCAGTTCGGCGACGTACGGACCGTAGAAGAGCAGTGCCGCGACCGTCGCGCCCGCGAGCCCGATCCCGCCGTACCGGAGCAGCCGGAGCGCCCGCGGATCACGCGTGCCAGCAGGCCAACAGACCGCCACGAAGTACGGGGCGCCGACGCACAACGCCAGGCCCGCGAACGCCAACGCGCGCACCACCCCCGACAGCACGCCGATCAGGGAGTACGCATCGTCACCGGCCGCCTCGACCGCAGCCGACCCCCTGCCTGCACCCGTCCCGGTACCCGCGTTCGCCTCCGCCGGGTCCGGACCCGCCGCGGCGGACGGCTCGCCGACGGTGAACGCGAAGGCACCCCGCACGGGATGCGAGTCGGACGACGTCACCTGCCAGGTGACCGTGTACACACCGGCTCGAAGCGAGCCGCGGATCGGCACGGCGACCGTGGTGGCGTCGCCCGGAGGGTGCGCCAGGGCACCCGTTCTCACCGACCTGCCGGCAGAGTCCAGGACCTTCACCGCGCCGAGCCCGAGGTCGACCGGCTCGGTGAACGTCAACCTCACCTCGTGCGGCGCGGTCGCGAGGCGCTGTCCATTGGCGGGTTGGGTCGACACCAGGTCGGCGTGGGCCCACGCCTGGCCCGCTCCGACGAGCAGAGCGAGCCAGGTGGTCACCACGGCCGCCACGACCGTGGCACAACGTCGGATCAGCCGACGACGACTCACCGCCGCGCCTTCGCCGGCTCCTCAGGGGCGGCCGCGGCCTCAGTCGTCGATGTCTGCGGGACGGCACCGGTCGGACGGCGGCGCAGGATCGCGACGCCCAATGCCAGCAGTCCGGCGGCCAGTCCCGCACCGGCCAGCCAACGGGCGCCCGGATCCTGCGCGGCGACGGCCTCGGCCTGACCAGCGGGCTCTCCGCCGCCCGCATCCTCCGCCGCCGTACCCTCTGCCGCCGTGTCTTCGGCCGCGTCGGCCGGCGACTCGGCAGCGCCGGCTCCCGCGTTCGCCGCTTCGGGCGGTGCGACCGTCAACATCGGTGCCGGACTCTCGGGCTCCGTGCCATCAGCACCCGGGAGTTCGATCCAGCGGACCACCTCCCCGCTCGAGTACGTCTGCAGTGCCTTGAACGCGAGCGCCGCCTCGCCCGGCGGCAGCCGGCCGGCCGACACCTCGAACTCCTGGAACTCGCCGGCCCCGATCGTGCCGCCCTTCCACACGATGGACGACACGACCTCGGTGATCTCGCTGTCGCCGGACACAATCGGCTCGGCGAGCTTCTTCATGGTGACCGTCGATGTCCAGCCGGGTACCGGCTTGACCGACGCGTGGCCCAGCGGGTTGTCCTGTGGAAAGACCACCTCGACCCGCGTGGTGGACGCGTCGTCGCGTTCGTTCGGGACGCGGAAGGCGAGCTTGGCGTAGCCGCCCGCCTCAACCGTGTCCGGATTGACGGTGACGTGCGCAAGCGCGGGCCCCGGGATCATGACGACACCGGCGACCGCGGCGAGCACGCAAGCCAGCCGGATTCGGGATCGGCCATCCCCAGACGACGAACTCGACGCGCCCATCGGCTTCCCTTCTTCGATGCGGAACGGAAGTGGTCGCATTTCGCCACGAGCCGGAGCAAGCTCGTTGATGGGAAAATACGGTCACCGTGGTAGAAAGCCAGGCGGATGTTACGAACGACGCCGAGTGGTACTACTCGACCGTTACGATCCGGTCACCACATCCGCTCTCGGCAGTGCGAGACGTTTAACGCCTGCGGTATCCGTCAGGCACCGGCTGACCGTGCTCCGCGGCGAGCTGTTCGAGGGGTACTCCTGCGAGCCGCCGGTCAAGCGCATCGATCATGTACGGACACTCACGAACCGGGTGCTCGGCCGGACATTTCGCGGCGTGCTCGAGGAAGTGCTGAGCCCCTCTGGCCTGGGCGATGAGGTGCTCGAGCATCTCGATCTGCTCACTGACGACCTCGCGCCAGCGATCACTCGGCTCGTCGAGGACAGCCGAGGCGGCGTCCAGGCTCATCCCCAGCTGCTGCATGATCTGGATGAACGCGAGACGGCGCAACTCCTCGGGACCGTACATCCGCCGGCCGCCCTGGCGCGCCGCTGGCCGGACGAGGCCCTTCTCGTCGTAGTAGCGCAGCGCCGACGTGTTCATCCCGAGGCTGGTGGCGGCCTCACCGATGGGCAGGAGATCCATGCCGCCATTTGACTTCAAGTCGGGTTGAAGCGCCAGTCTGACGGCCATGGAGACAGAACTCGCACGTTCGTGGGCCATGGAGCGGCCGGTCACCTCTCCGTTCGCCAGGCCCAATGGCATCAGGGGACGCCTGGCCGGGCGGATCATGCTCTGGACGAACCCGCAGCACGTCGTTCTCGACAACCTCGAGGTGCGGCCCGGTGATCGGGTGCTCGAGGTCGGGTACGGTCCAGGCGGCCTGGTCCGGTTGCTTGTCGAGCGTACGGACGCCGCGCTCATCCAGGGGATCGATCCCTCACCCGACATGCGGGACGTCGCGACGAGAGTCAACCGGGTCGCGGCCGGGGAGGGCCGCGTCGACCTGCGCGTGGGGACCGCGGAACGGACAGGGCTCCCGGACCAGAGCGTCGATCACGTCGTGTCGGTCAACAACGTCGCGATCTGGCCCGACCTCGAGGCGGGTCTCCAGGAGTTCCACCGTGTGGTACGCCCCGGCGGCACGGTGGTGATCGCCTGGCACGGAGGGACGGACCCCTCCCGGATCGCCCGGTCCCTGCGCCTTCCGAAGGACAAGCTGGACCGGATCGAGCACGGCCTCGAGAAACTCTTCTCGCAGGTCACGCGCCGCCAGTCGAAGAACCTCGACATCTTCAGATCCCGCTAGGGGGTGTCTGATGGATCACGATCGATCAGACACCCCCTAGCATGCGGCGAGCAGTCCCTGACATGCTCCTCACTCAGCCGACAGGACCAGATGCCTGGCGCGCGGAACGGCCAGGATGGCTGCGGTCGAGGCGTGCGAGCGCAACCAGACGGAGGAGCCAATGGCGAGCAGCGGCACCGCGACCGACCACCGCAGGGTCTACATCGGTTCGTTCACGGTGGGAGCGGGAGGCGACGGGGCTGGCATCAGTCTGGCCGAGCAGGACCGCCGCTCAGGTGCACTCGAACTCGTCGGACTCGTGGCCGAGACAGCCTCGCCAGCTTTCCTCGCCTGGCATCCGAGTGGCAGCTATCTCTACGCCATCAACGAAACCGCCGCAGCGTCGGTCGTCGCCTACGCCGTCAGCGCGTCGGGCGAGCTGACCGAGGTCGGCACCGCCCAGCCGACCGGCGGCAGGGGAGCCTGTCACCTCACAGTTCATCCGTCCGGGCGCTATCTATTGACCGCGAACTACGGCAGCGGGCACGTCTCCGTGCACCAGATCCTGCCCGACGGGTCGGTGGGCGACCGCACCGACCTGATCCAGCATGCCGGCTCGGGCCCGAACCCCGACCGCCAGGAAGGACCCCACGCGCATCAGGTACGCATCGATCCGAGCGGTCACCAGGTCCTCGTCGCCGACCTGGGCATCGACGCCGTCCTCACGTACGCACTGGACCTCGACGCCGGCACGCTCACGCCAGGACCGGTCGCGAAGACGGCGCCGGGCGCAGGACCCCGCCACCTCGCCTTCGCACCGGACGGGATGGTGCACGTCGCCGGCGAACTCGACTCCACCGTGACGACCTACGCGCTCGATCCGCGGACCGGAACGATGGAGGGTCGAGGCGTCGCGCCGTCGACCGTGCAGCGCGCCCCGGCGGACAACTACCCGTCGGAGATAGCGATCAGTGACGACGGCCGTCATCTCTACGTGGCCAACCGCGGCCTCGATGTCATCGGCACCCTGGAGGTGTCGGGCGCGAGCGTGCGGCCGGTCGCCGACGTCCCCACAGGTGGGGCGTGGCCGCGGCACCTGGCCGTCTTCGGTGGACATCTCTATGTCGCCAACGAGCGCTCACACGAGGTCACGCACTTCGCCCTCGACCCGGTGACCGGCGTACCGAAGCAGGCCGACGACGTGCTGGCCGTGCCCAGCCCCGGCTGCATCCTCCCCGCGCCGAGCTAGCACGCCAGACCCGTCCACCACGGACGGGGCCCACCAGGCCCTTTCTGGGCTCTTCCCACAGCGTCTTCCCGCCGGGGCGGGAAGACGCTGTCGGACGGGATCCCGGCACACCCGTTACCCATCACCACGGTTCGTCGTTGAGCGGGACGAGTGCTGCACACCGGCAGAGGACGGCCCTTCCCCGGTGGCTACTGTCGCGCCCTATTCGGGCATATCACCGAAATCCCGCATTGAGGGTTAAGCCCGTTTAACGGTGCATTTACGACCTCGTCTCCATTTCGGCGCCTCTCAGGCATTTCACTCTTTGTGTTCGAACTGTGCCGTCGGATCAAGCGGCAGTTCGAGCGACCCTCTGGGATCGAACGAAGGGAACCTCATGCCCGAAAATGCTCCCCCGGGAGCGTCGAGGAGACGCAAACGTCTCAAAGGAGCGGCCACGGTCCTGGCGCTCGCGGCACTCGGAACGGTGACGATGGCAGCACCGCAGGCGGCCGCGCTGCCCGTCGGTGCTGGTCCGGTACCGATCACCTTCGATCTGAAGGACAGCAACGGCAACTGGTTCGACTCGGGGCTCGACCTGTTCGGCGGTCAGTCGCTCGCGGTGGGTGTCCTGCCGCGGGTCGGCATCCCGAGCGTCGGTGGTCCGGTCGGCGTCCCGGACGTCGGTGGACTCGCCGGCGGCGGGGTTCCGGACGTCGGTGGGCTCACCGGCGGACTGACCGGCGGCCTTCCGGACGTCGGCGGGCTCACCGGCGGACTGACTGGCGGACTGACCGGTGGACTCACCGGCGGCGGCCTTCCGGACGTCGGCGGACTCACCGGCAGCGCACCGGACGTCGGCGGGCTGACCGGCGGTGCCGCGGGCGTCGAGGGGCTGACCTCCGGCGTACCAGGCATCGGTGGACTGACGTCGGCTCAGGCCTCTGGCCTGACCAACGCCAACCTGACCGACTCGCTCTCCGGCCTCGTGTCGGGTGCGACCGGCGGGGTGCCGTTGCTCGGGGAAACCGGGGTCAACCTGTCCGAGATGCTCAACCTGGACAGCACCCTGGCGGCCGTGACGTCGATCGCGCAGTCCAACAAGGAGGCGGCTCCGGCCGCCGCCAAGGCGGAGTCGCTGCTCGGGCAGTTCGCCGAGCGGACGGCCGACCTTCCGGTCGATGCGCCGATCAGCCTCGACAGCCTGCCGGTCGGCGTCGACCTGCAGAAGGCCCTCGATGACCTCACGAAGTTCGCCCAGAAAGGCCCTGCGGTCACGGCGACCTTCAACATCGCGGGTCCGGACAACGAGTCGGTGCACGACATCACCTCGCTGATCCGGCCCAAGGGCGCTCCGATGTTCGAGCAGCCGGGTGCCTTCATGGGCGAGGCGTCGACCCAGCTCACCGAGCCGGGACTGTACGCGTGGACGTGCACGATCCACCCGTACATGCTCGGTGCGGCCGTCATCGACGACCCGCTCACGGTCGGGCTCGACTTCGGCAAGGAGCTCGAGGTCACATCGCGCGACCTGAGCGTCCCGTCCAGCGCGGACGTCATCCAGCAACTGGTGCGGTCGTTCTTCACGATCACCGTGCCGGACAACTGGCAGGAGTTCAGCTACACCGAGTCCTCCAGCTGGAACCCGGTGTTCCCGCCGGCGCCGATCCTGCAGTACGACGAGGACGGCGACCAGGTGCTGATCCCCAACCTGGATGCGTACTACGACCAGAAGTTCAAGTACCCCAAGGAGTTGCCGGCGCTGAGTCCGCCGAAGACCCCTGGGGTCGGCGAGGTCTGGATCGACACCCAGATGGAGGAGTACGCCGGTAAGGACAAGGTGGGTGCGGCCACGAAGATCGATGTCGAGAACTGGAAGATCGCTCGCAAGATCTCCGGTTCAGCCATCAACATGAACAACCCGCACAACATGTGGACCGACAAGAACTACAAGTACCTGTACCAGACGGAATGGTTCGACGACGAGCTGTCCGTCTTCGAGCGGGAGAGCGGCAAGCACGTTCGTACGGTCAAGGTGGGACCAGACCCCTCCCACGTGATGACCCGGACCGACACGGACGAGGTGCAGGTGGCCATCAACGGTGGCACCGATGTCGTGGAGCTCACGCCGGGCGCCACGAAGATCGATCGGCGCATACCGGTCGGCCCGCAGAGCCAGGAGGCCATGCCGCAGCACCCGCATGCGTTCTGGCTCAGCCATGACGGAAAGACGACGGTCACCCCGAACGTCAATCCGTACGACGCCACCATCGTCGACAACGAGTCAGGGACGTGGCGCAAGGCACCAACCGGTGAGTTGCCGATCGCCACGGGCATGACCCCCGACTCGTCGAGGGCATACCTGGCGGACTTCCTCGGCGCAAGCATCTCGTGTATCTCCATCGCGGAGGACGCGTGTATGCAGGATGGCGAACTGGTGACCAACAGCAGCATCGACCTGTGGGAGAACTACGACCCGATCTCGGGGCCCACGGGCGGTCCATTCGGTGGCCTCACCATCCAGCTCCCGGTGAGCCCGGACGGTAAGGCGCTGCTGGCGGCCAACACCTACAGCGGCACGGTCTCCGTGATCGACCCGTCGACGAACGAAGTGGTCAAGGACCTGCCGTGTAACGCCGGCTGTCACGGCATCAACTTCGGTGCCAAGAAGGGCGGCGGTTACTACGGCTACGTGTCCAACAAGTTCTCCAACGCGGCACAGGTGATCGACATCGACCCGAACATGGATGGCGACATCTCTGACGCCACCATCGCTGGGCAGCTCGTGATGTCGCAGGAGCCTGGCACCGCGATGGAAGACACCATCACGGGTCAGGACGGCATGGGCGGACAGGGTGTGTTGCCTGTCCCGATTGTCTACAACGGCTGGTCGCAGCAGGTTCCCGCCGGTTGGCGGGAGAAGCTGACCTGCGAGCAGCTCAACCCGATTGATCCAGACGCCTGCTCGTAGGCATCTGAACGCGGCCCGGGGCATCGCCCTGCCCCGGGCCGCACCCTCGATGAACAGAGTCTCCATGAACGGTCCCTGCTCAGGGCCGCCTCCTTCATTCGTGCATTCGTGACTGGTCGTCCCGGCCTTGCCATCCCCAGGGAGTCCCACCATGGCGCTCTGCCAGTCCCGCCTTCCCCGCTATGTCACTCTCGTACTCACCGTGCTAGCCACTGTGCTCGCCACGATGGCCGCGACCACGCTCGGCGTCCTCGTGATGGCCGAACCCGCCGCGGCCCGCGTCTCGATCGTGCCCGGCACGGTGAAGGGCGGAGGAACGGAGACGTTCGCCATCCGGCTCGCCAACGAGCGGCAGGACACGTCGACGAACCGGCTCGCGCTCGTCTTTCCCGACGACACACCGATCTCGATCGTCGAGGTCACCCCCGTGAAGGGCTGGACGGTGAGCATCTCGACAAGGCCGCTGAACCCGC
Organism: Actinopolymorpha sp. B17G11; assembly: GCF_040196095.1. Taxonomy (NCBI): domain Bacteria; kingdom Bacillati; phylum Actinomycetota; class Actinomycetes; order Propionibacteriales; family Actinopolymorphaceae; genus Actinopolymorpha; species Actinopolymorpha sp. B17G11. Next base: position 178,217 of record NZ_JBEFTW010000001.1, on the reverse strand, counting down.
CGGCCGAGGTCGAGGGTCGGGCCGTCCGCGAGGTCGCCGAGTCCATCGTGTGGGAAGGCGGCCGCGTCGGCCCTGGCCAGTTCGAGCAGTTCCTCGTCACGCTGGGGCCGCTTCCTCGCCACGGCCGCCTCGCCCTCGAAGCGACCCAGACGTACGCGAACGGCGACACCGACAGGTGGCCCGACGCCTCGGCATCCAGTCAGCAGAACCCCGTGGCGCCGGCCATCACCATCGGCGCGGGAAGGGTCGCCACCCCGTCCGCGAGCCCGCCGGCGGCCGACGCCGCGGCCGTCAAGTCGGCCGACGACTCCGCCGACCGAGGCGCCTCTGCCCAAAGCGCCGGTGAGTCGGGCGGGCAGTCCGACGACGACATCCTGACCCTGCTGCTCGTCCTGGTACTGGCCTGCATCGGGGTGATCTTCGGGATCGCTCTCGTCCGGCAGGTGCGAACGCACCGGAGCGCCTCATCCGGCGAAGCTACGGACGATGCCGACCAGCCGGACAGTGCCGACCAGGCGGGCGACACCGACCACGCGCATCACGCGGACCACGCGGCCGATCCGGCGGACCACGCGGCCGATCCGGCGGACCACGCGGCCGATCCGGCGGACGAGGCGGGAACGGCGGCGGCGACCGAGGCGAGCACCCGATGACACTTGTCCAGAGTCGAGGCCGAAGGGCCTCGGCGCAGGGCACGCGTACACCGTCGCTCGTCGGGCGAGCCATCGCGGTCTCGTTGCTCGTACTCGGGTGCTGGGCCGCGTTGCTCGTGGTGGCGTCGCCATCCACCGGCGACGCCGTGCTGCGATCCACCTCGCCGGGTAACGGCGAGACCGCGCGGCCGGAGCGTCTGCTGCTCACCTTCGACCGGCCCGTTCCCGCGGGGTTCGTCACCGTCCGCATGACCGACCCGTACCGCAGGGAGGTCGTCCTCGACCGTCCGAGCAGAGTGGACGGTCGCGCCGACACGATCTCCGTGCCGATGCCGAGGACGCGGTTCGCCGGCACGTACGCCGTGGCGTGGAGCCTGCCGTCCAGCCAACTGGAACCCGTCGGCGGCACGTTCACCTTCGACTTCGTGTCCCGGAGCCGGGAGCATCCGGCCCCACGGATCGAGACCGAACCGAGCACGGTCATCGTGGTGGTCTGCACGCTGGCTCGGTTCGCCGCGTTCGCGGCTATGGCCGTGCTCGTCGGCGCCGTGTTCTTCGTCGCCGTCATCTGGCCGGCCGGTGCCCGTCGTGTCCGCCGCCTGATCACCTACGCCTGGCTCGGGCTCGTCGCCGCCACGCTCGCGGTTCTCGTGTCGTACGGACCCTATGCGGCCTGGGCACCGCTGACCGACGCTCTCGACCCCGCGCTCCTGGTAGCCACCTTCCAGTCGGAGCAGGGCGCCGCGTTGCTGGCGCGGCTGTTGGTGCTCGTGCTGGCCGGGTTCGCCGTTGCGGAGCTGGTTGCCGCCCGGCCGCCCGAGACCAGAGGGGAGCTGTGGCTGCGAAGCGGCGGTGTCCTTGGCTGCACGGCAGCGCTCGCGGCCACCTGGGCCCTCCCGGGTCACACCACGTCCGCGCTCGGGCCGCTCGAGGTGGCCGTCGACATCGTGCACCTCACCGCGTTCGGAGTCTTGGTCGGTGGCCTGGTGCTGTCGTGCGCGGCGCCGCTGCGCAACCGCGAGGTCACCGACGCACGCGAAGCGGGTGCCCGGTTCTTCCGCGTCGCGCTGGTGTGCCTCGGCGTGCTCGTGCTCACCGGCGGCTACCAGAGTTGGCGCCAACTCGGTGGCCTCGACGCGGTGACCGCCACCCCGTCCGGCTGGCTGCTCCTCGCAAGGACCGCGCTGGTGGTCGCACTCGCGGCGGTCTGCGTCGCGGGCCGCTGGTGGCTGCGCCGGCGCGACGACTGGCCGCGGCATGGTCCGGGCAAGCGACGTCAGCCGGTCGCTCCGACCAAGGGTTTTCGCCGGCTCATGGCGGTCGAGGCCGGGGTTGCCGGAACCTTCCTGGCCGTGACGGCACTCCTCGTGGCCGTCCAGCCCGGGCTGCTCCCGGCGACCGGCGCACAGCGGCCGGTCACACAGGGATCGGCCACACAGGGGTCGGCCACACAGGGGTCGGCCATACAGGGGTCGGCACACACGCTTCCCGCCCCGGCACGGCTCGCGTTCGACACCGGCGGCCCCGGCGGAAAGGGCTGGCTGGATCTGGTCGTCGTCCCCGCCACTGTCGGCGAGAACACTCTGCACTTCTCGGTGCTCGACCGGAAAGGCGCTCCCAAAGACGGCAGCGCGGTCAAGGCCGTCCTCCAGCGAACAGGCGGTACGGGCAGGTCGGTGCGGGTGACGAGCCAGGAGGTCGCACCGGGCCACCTGGTCAGCACCGCGACCATCCCGGCCCGCGGGGAGTGGGAGCTCGCGCTGACCATCCAGTCCGTCGGCGGGCATCGGCAAACCCTCACCGGCGTCGTGGACGTCGGCTGACGGCTGTCCCGCCAGGGCACACAGAAGGAGTTCACGTTGTCCACATCGGACGCCGCTCAGGACACCGCTCGGCAGGTCCGGCGGCCGGCCTCCCACACCAGGAAACCGCGACCCGCCGACACGCGCACCGTCGTCCGCGTGCTTGCCCGCCGGCTGCACTTCCTGGCCGGGATCTTCGTCGCACCGTTCCTCGTGGTGCTGTGCCTCACCGGTCTGCTCTACGTGTTCACCCCGCAGATCCACGACAGCCTGTACCACTCGATGTTGTACGTCCAGAACGCCGACGGCAGACCACACCCGATGTCGCACCAGGTCGAGGCAGCACTCACCGCACATCCGGAGGCCACCGTTCGGGCAGTCATGCCGCCGCCCGCACCGGACCGCACCACACGTGTCCTGCTGTCGGTGCCCGACCTGGACGACTCCGGCGAGCCTGGCGCGACCCGGACGGTGTTCGTGGATCCCTACACCGGCTACCTCAACGGTGAGCTGACCACGGTCGCCAACCAGCTACCCGCCAACACCTGGCTTCGCGATCTCCACAGCAACCTGCACCTCGGCGACGCTGGACGGCTGTACTCCGAGCTCGCCGCCAGCTGGCTGCCGTTCATCGCCCTCGGTGGCGTGGCCGTGTGGCTCCTCCAGCCGGGCCGCAGACGGCGGTGGGGTGAGCTGCTCAGGCCCTCGACCCGCAGCAAGGCGGAACGGTTGCGCCTGCTGGGTGTGCACGGCCCGGTCGGGCTCTGGTTGGCCGTCGGCCTGCTCCTCCTGGGTCTCAGCGGGTTGACCATGTCCCAGTTCGCGGGCGGTCGTACGCAGCAGGCGGTCGACCCACTCGACGCGCGAGCTCCGGCGCTCACGGGAGCCCCCGTCGACGTGCCGGCGAACGCCGACCGGATCGGCATCGACGAGGCGCTGGCCGTCGCCGCGGCGGAGGGGCTCGGTGGTGAGTTGGTGGTGACTCTCCCCGCCGCGGAGAGTCGGCCGTACACCGCCGCCGAGAGGTCGGTCGGCCTGCCCCTCCGGCACGACAGCATCGCGATCCATCCCTCCTCCGGGAAGGTGATCGAACGGATCGGCTGGAGCGACTACCCGCTGGGCGCCAAGCTCGCGACCATCGGCGTCGAGTTCCACACCGGCAGGCTGTTCGGACTCGCCAACCAGATCATCGTGGCGCTGCTGGCGCTCGGCGTGATCGCGTTGGCCTGGCTCGGCTACCGGATGTGGTGGACGCGCAACCCCTACAAGGACCCGTGGGCGTCAGCGCCTCCGCCGGCGTGGCGGCAGCTGCCGCGTACCGTCCTGGCTGGCGTCGTGGTGACCGCCGCCGTGCTCGGCTGGCTGCTGCCGGTCTTCGGCGTGAGCCTGGTTGGCTTCGTGGTCGTCGACGCGGTGATCAACGCGATCCGGCGGCGTCGACAGTCGCTCCGCACCCGAGCGGCGCTCACCGCGGGTACCGTCAGTGCCGGCGCCACGGCCCTGGTACGGCGACTCCGTAGGCGTCCGGCAACGGTGGCAGCGGGGTCGGCCGCCCTGGTTGCCTCCGTCGTCCTCGTGCTCTCCGTCCTGTGGCCCTTCGGCGCGCGAGAGATCGGCGAGGCGCTACCCGCACCGGCGCCCACCCGCCCGGCCGTACCACCGGAGACCCGCGAGCCGACTCCCACGGAGTCGGTGACAGGGCCCACACCGACGCCCGAACGGACACGACCGGGCTCGGAGCCCGCCGCGGACTGGTCGCCGCCGGTCACGCGGCCGAACCGGGACCCCGGCGCACCCGGGCCAGCCGGGACGCCTACGCCGACCGCGACCGAGCAACCCCCCACGTCCGCGCCGAGTCCGTCGCCGACCGCGCCGGAACCACCACCGAGCCCGTCGCCCACGTCACCGAGCCCCACTCAGCCGCCCAGTCCGCCACCGCCCGACAGTCCGACGCCGTGCACGGTTCGGATCGCTGACCTGTGCGTCATCGTCGACCTCCCCTGGTGAGGACACCGCGCATGCTCACTGGGGGCGGATTGCGGGGGGCGAACATTTACCGCACAACGCACGGCTGGCTCATTGAGAGCGAATCTAACATTCCGGCAATAAGCCCTTATTACCGTTTCCTCTACGCGGCATCGACGCCCACGTCCACCGGAAAGGCATTTGGAAAGGTCGGAGCTTTGATGATGCCCAAGATCACCTATTGTCAGCAGGACGGCTCCGCGATGTCCTTCGATGTGCGCACGGGGATGTCGGTCATGGAGGCGGCGCTGGAAGGCGGCGTCGATGGCATCGTCGCCGAGTGCGGCGGCAACCTCATCTGTGCCACGTGCCATGTCTACGTCAACCCCGAACAGCTCGACAGGCTGCCCGAGATGCGCATCGACGAGGACGCGATGCTCGACAACACCGCGAGCCCTCGCGAAGCCAACAGTCGGCTGTCCTGCCAGCTGCGGGTCACAGGCGAGTTCGATGGTCTCATCGTCACCGTTCCCGAGGAGCAGACGTGACCACCGAGCGAACCCGACGCAGTGAGCGGAGTGGCTGGCGATGCGCAGCGAGCCGTCCGCGGAGCGAACGAGGAGCGGTGAGCGAACAATGAGCACCGTCGTGATCGTGGGTGCCGGGCAGGCGGGCTACCAGGTGGCCGCGTCGCTGCGGGACAAGGGATATCGGGGCCGCGTCGTCCTGGTCGGCAATGAACCGGGCATCCCCTACCAACGGCCTCCGCTGTCCAAGGCGTACCTCACTGGAGCGCTGGCTGACGCCAGGCTCGCGCTGCGTCCGATGACGTTCTATGCCAAGCACGACATCGAACTGGTGGCCGGGCACGCGGTCGGCATCGACCGCGAGTGCCACCGACTCCGCCTCGCCGACGGCCGCGAGCTGGAGTACGGGCATCTCGTCCTTGCCACCGGCACCCGCAATCGGGAGCTGTCCGTTCCGGGTGCCCAGCTCGACGGCGTACTCGGCCTGCGTACCAAGGCCGACGCCGACCGCATCCGCCAACGGCTGGGCACCGCCCGCGACATCGTGGTGATCGGCGGCGGCTTCATCGGACTGGAGTTCGCCGCGTCAGCGGCGAAGCTCGGGCTGACGGTGACGGTCGTCGAGGTGGCGGACCGGGTGATGCGGCGGGCGGTGTCGCCGGTGGTGTCCCAGCACTACGAAGCCTTGCACGAGCGGCATGGCAATCGCGTGGTGCGCGGTGTCCCGGTGGCCGGCCTGCACGGCACGCAGCACGTGACGGCGGTCGAGCTCGCGGACGGCACCGTGCTGCTGGCAGGCGTCGTCGTGGTGGGAATCGGTGTGGTGCCCAACACCGAGCTCGCCGCGGAAGCCGGACTGGCCGTCGACAACGGAGTCGTCGTCGACACCCACATGTCCACGTCGGACCCCGATATCTCCGCGATCGGCGACTGCGCCGCCTATCCCAGCAGGCACACCGGCCGCCATGTCCGCCTGGAGTCGGTGCAGAACGCCGTCGACCACGCCAGGTGCCTGGCCGCCCGTCTCACAGGTACCGCCGAGCCCTACACGTCACTGCCGTGGTTCTGGAGTGAGCAGTTCGACGCCAGACTCCAGATCGCCGGCATCTCGGACGGTTACGACAATGCGGTCGTACGCGGCGATCCCACGGAAGGCGCCTTCTCGGTGTTCTGCTTCCGTGGGGAGCGGTTGGTCGCCGTCGAGTCGGTCAACCGCGTGCCTGACCACATGGCTGCTCGCCGTCTGCTGGCGGCCGGCCGGTCACTCCGCCCGGCCGACGTCGTGGACAGCTTCGACCTCAGGAGCTACGCGGCGGCGTCGTAGGGGCATCGGGGCTACGACGACGACGGGTCACCGGGGAAGACCAGCACCTTGCTCGCGCCGTCGGTTCCCCTCGCCAGTGCCTCGAACGCGGTCGGCGCCTCCGCCAGGCCCACCCGGCCCTCGACCAGCCGGGCCAGCTCCGGCGGCGCCGTCGCCACCCAGGCAGCCGTTTCGCGGAAGTGGTCGGCCGTGTAGCAGTAGCTGCCGATGAGGGTGCGTTCCTCGATACTCACGTCGTACGCGGGAATGCTCACCTGCGGCTCGTGCATGCCGACCAGCACCACCCGCTCGCCCGGCGCACATACGGTCAAGGCGTCGGTGAGGGAACGCGACGACCCCACCGCGTCCACGACCAGGCTCGGTGGGCCGCCGAGCGCGGCCGCGGCATCGTCGGCGAGCGAGTCACCAGCAGCCGGGTCGATGGTCGCCACACCCACGTCGGCGAGCAGCGAACGGCGACCGGCGTGCGGCTCGGAGACGACAAGTCCGCCGGCACCAAGCCGCCGGGCGGCCAGCGCGCACGCCTGCCCGATGGGCCCGCCGCCGACGACGAGCACCCGGTCGCCCGGCCCGCATCCGCCACGGACGACGGCATGCTGACCGACCGCGAGCGGTTCGACCAGGGCGCCGTACTCGGCCGGCATGTCCTCGGGGAGGGGCACGGCGTTGCCGGCCGGGACCGCCATGAGTTCGGCGAACGCCGAGCTGTACGCCGGATCCACGCCGATGATGCGCTTGACGGGGCAGCGGTAGTCCAGCCCCGCGCGGCAGGCGGCACAGGTGCCGCACGCGAGCACGGGGTGGACGGTCACCAGCGTCCCCACCGGCGGCGCGGCCACGTCCGGCCCGACCGCGGCGATTCGGCCGACGGTCTCGTGCCCCATGACCTGTCCGGGAAAGCGACGGCCGTTCTCCCCGGTGAAACCGTGCACGTCGGACCCACAGATTCCGGTGGAGACGACGCCCACGACCACCTCACCGGGGCCCGCGACAGGATCCGGCCGCTCCTCGACCGCGATCTCCCAGGGGCCACGAAAGACAAGTGCGCGCACGAGGACCCTCCCGCGGTTCGACGTCGCCGGCACCATACCCATCGGCGCGCCGGCTCATGAAAGGGCGGTCAGCCGGCGGACCGACCTGCGGCAACCGTCCGTCCGGTTCCGGTCGGTTCGGCGACGTCCAGGACGTACGCCTCCACGCGCCGGGCGGCGCGTCGTGTCAGTCGCCCAGGTGGGCCCGCCAGCGGTCAGTGTCACGGGGATCGTGGCGGCGCAGCTGCTGGGTCTGCCGGACGAGCGCGCGTCCGGCCACGCGATCGGGGATGACGCCGTACGCGCGTGCCTGGACGAGCAGGTTCCCCAACGCGGTCGCCTCGACCGGGCCGGCCACCACGGGCCGCCCACAGGCGTCGGCGGTGAGCTGGCAGAGGAGGGTGTTGAGGGCGCCGCCGCCGACGATGTGGACGACGTCGACCTGGGCGCCGGAGAGTCGCTCGGCCAGTCCCACGTTGCGCGCGTGCGCGAGCGCGAGGCTGTCGATGACACACCGCGTGAGCGCCGCGGGGGTGGTCGGCTCCGGTTGGTTCGTCCGCCGGCAGTACGCGCGGATGCGTCCGGGCATGTCACCCGGAGCGAGGAACTCCTCGGACTCGGCGTCGACGACGCTGCGCAGTGGCGGCTCGGTCTCGGCGGCCGCGAGCAGACCCTCGAGACTCACCTGCTCACCCGACTCCTGCCAGTGGCGCAGGCTTTCCTGCAACAGCCACAGCCCCATCACGTTTCGCAGGTACCGCACGGTGCCGTCGACGCCCACCTCGTTGGTGAAGTTGGCGGCGAGACTGTCCGCGGACAGGACGGGCGCGGGTAGCTCCACCCCGACCAGAGACCAGGTGCCGCACGAGATGTACGCGAAATGCTCACCCTCGGCCGGCACCGCTGCGACCGCGGAGGCGGTGTCGTGCGACGCGACCGCCGTCACCCGCAACCCGTCGTTGACACCCAGTGCCGAACGCACGTGCGGCAGCAGTGTGCCGACAGGCTCGCCCGGTTCGCGCAAGGGCGGGAAGATCCGCCGTGGCAGGTCCAGCTTGGCGATGAGGTCGTCGGACCAGCCCGACCTTGTGACGTCGTACAGCTGGGTGGTGGAGGCGTTCGTGCGTTCCGCCCCGATCGTGCCGGTGAGGCGGTGGCACAGCAGGTCGGGGATCATCAGCATCGCCGCCGCCCGGGCAAGGTCGTCCGGTTGTTCCGCGAGCAGCTGGTAGGCGGTGTTGAACGCCATGAACTGCAGGCCGGTCCTCGCGTAGATCTCGGCGTCGCCGAGCTGCGCCCGGACGCGTTCCATCACGCCCGCGGTGCGCCCGTCCCGGTAGTGCGCCGGCGGCGCGATCAGTGCGCCCGACTCGTCGAGCAGACCGTAGTCGACGCCCCACGAGTCGATGCCGACCGACTCCAGCCGCGACGCGTCAGGAAGGGCCGCGGCCGTCTCTGTGGCGGCTCGGATCCCAGCCAGGATGCCGTCCCACAAGGCGTCCAGGTCCCAGGACAGCCGGCCGGCCGCCTCGATCGGCTCGTTCGCGAACCGGTGGACGACCTTCGCCGTCAACGTGTCCTGGCCGACGTGTCCGAGCAGCACCCGCCCACTCGACGCGCCGAGGTCGACGGCCGCGGCGGTCAGCGTCTTCTGCCTGGCTTGAGCGGTCGGTGAGGCCTGCGGGGCGTTCGTCGTCGGGCTGTCCATCCGAACTCACCGCAGGAAGGCAGCGGCGACGCCACTGTCGACCGGGACGTGCAGACCGGTCGTGCGCGAGAGATCACCCGCCACCAGAGCGACGACCGCCGCCGCGACGTGCTCGGGCAGGACCTCCCGTTTCAGCAGGGTGCGCTGGGCGTAGTACTCGCCGAGCTTCTCCTCCGGTACGCCGTAGACGGCCGCCCGCTGGGCACCCCAGCCGGAGGCGAAGATGCCGGAGCCACGGACGACGCCATCAGGGTTGATGCCGTTGACCCGGATGCCGTGCTCTCCCAACTCGGCGGCCAGCAGCCGCACCTGGTGTGCCTGATCGGCCTTCGCGGCGCCGTAGGCGACATTGTTGGGTCCGGCGAAGACGCCGTTCTTGCTGGAGATGTAGACGATGTCGCCGCCCATGTCCTGGTCGATCAGGAGAGCGGCGGCGGCCCTCGCCACCAGGAACGACCCGCGCGCCATCACGTCGTGCTGCAGGTCCCAGTCGGCAGTCGTCGTTTCCAGCAAGGACTTCGAGATCGACAGGCCGGCGTTGTTGACGACGAGATCGATCCCGCCGAAGGCGAGGACCGCACTGTCAAGGGCAGCTTGCACCTGGTTCTCGTCGGTGACGTCGACCGTCACCGATGCCGCGACGTCCGCGCCGCCGATGCCTTCGGCGACCGCCGCCGCCGTCTCGGCGTTCATGTCGGCGACGACGACGCACGCGCCTTCGGCAGCGAGCCGTTCGGCGATGGCCTTGCCGATGCCCGAGCCGCCGCCGGTGACGAACGCCACCCGCGTCGCGAGCGGTTTGGGCTTGGGCATCCTCGCCAGCTTGGCCTCTTCGAGGATCCAGTACTCGATCCGGAACTTCTCGCGTTCCTCGATCGGCTGGTAGGTCGAGATCGCCTCGGCGCCCCGCATGACGTTGATCGCGTTGACGTAGAACTCGCCGGCCACCCGCGCGGTCTGCTTGTCCTTGCCGAAGCTGAACATGCCGACGCCAGGAACGAGGACGATCGCCGGATCGGCGCCGCGCATGGCCGGTGTGGCGGAGTCGGCGTACCGCTCGTAGTAGGCGCGGTAGTCCTCGCGGTAGGCGGCGTGCAACTCCCTCAGGCGAGCGGTCACGTCTTCCAGCGGCGCAGAAGGCGGGAGGTCGAGCACCAGCGGGCGGACCTTCGTCCGCAGGAAATGGTCCGGGCACGACGTGCCAAGGGCGGCGAGGCGCGGATGTTCCTTGCGGGCGAGGAAGTCAAGCACGGCGTCAGAGTCGGTGTAGTGGCCGAGCTGCGGACGGTCGGTGGAGGCGAGGCCGCGGACGAACGGAAGGAGCGCCGCCGCCCGCGCCCTGCGTTCACCTTCGGGAAGCGGTTCGTAGCCGGCGACGACCGGCCCGAACGGGTCAGGGCGCCCGTGCTCGTCAAGGTAGCGTTGACAGGCTTGGATGATCTCCAGCGAGTTGGCCTCGCACGCCTCGGAGGTGGCACCCCACGCCGTGATGCCATGACCGCCCAGGATCACCCCGATAGCTTCCGGATGCGCGGCCTTGATCTTCGCGATGTCCAGGCCCAGTTGAAATCCTGGGCGCCGCCACGGCACCCACACGACCCGGGAGCCGAAGCACTCCTTGATCAGCGCCTCACCGTCAGCGGCCGCCGCGAAGGCGATACCGGCGTCAGGGTGGAGATGGTCGACGTGCGCGGCGTCGACGAGCCCGTGCATCGCGGTGTCGATCGATGGTGCCGCCCCGCCCTTGCCGTGCAGGCAGAAGTCGAACGCCGCCACCATGTCGTCCTCGCGTTCGACCCCTTCGTAGACCTCGGTCAGGGCCCGCAGCCGGTCGAGCCGCAGGACCGCGAGACCCTTCTCCGTCACGGTTCCGAGGTCGCCTCCCGAACCCTTGACCCACAGCAGCTCGACATCGGCGTTCGTCACCGGATCGGTGGCCGTCGCCTTGCACGACGCGTTTCCGCCCGCGTAGTTGGTGTTGCGCGGGTCCGCGCCGAGTCGGTGGCTGCGATCGAGCAGTCGCGCGACGTCGGGATGCGTGGCGGACCCACCGGGACGCGTGGCGGACCCCGCCGCCGAAGGTACGTCCGGCACGTCAGGCACCTCAGGCACCCCAGCCGGCGGCCTGGCCGTCCTTGCGTTCGATCTTGACGCGTTCGGCGTGCCCGGACCCGCGGTAGGCCGCGATCGGGTCCGGGTCGATGCCCATCTCCTCACGTACCTCACGCAGGAGCGGTCGCACATCGGTGTTGTAGGCGTCCATGACGACCGCGTTGGCACCGAGCACGTCGCCGTTCGCCTGGGCTTCGGCCAGCGCGGCGGAGTCCACCAGCAGCGCCTTGGCGGTCGCTTCCTGGACGTTCATGACCGAACGGATCATCGCCGGGACCTTGGGCTCGAGGTTGTGGCACTGGTCGAGCATGAAGGCGACGTTGGCGGACGCGTCCAGCGCACCCGCCTGAACGATCTCGTGCATGATGCGGAACAGTTGGAACGGATCCGCCGCCCCGACCATGAGGTCGTCGTCGGCGTAGAACCTCGAGTTGAAGTGGAACCCGCCGAGCTTGCCCTGGCGGAGCAGGAACGCCACGATGAACTCGATGTTGGTGCCCGGTGCGTGGTGCCCGGTGTCCACCAACACCTGCGCCTTGTCGCCGAGGGTGACGCAGTGGGCATATGACGTTCCCCAGTCGGGAAGGTCCGTCGCATAGAACGCCGGCTCGAAGAACTTGTACTCCACCAGCATCCGCTGACTGTCGCCGAGCCGGTCATAAGCCGAGCCCAATGCCTGCGCAAGGCGATCTTGACGCGCACGGAGAGAGTCCTGGCCGGGATAGTTGAGCCCGTCGGCGAACCACAGGCTGAGGATGGACGATCCCGTCGCGTCCATGATGTCGACGCACTCCAGCAGGTGGTCGACGGCCTTCCTACGTACGGCCGGATCGGGGTGGCACACGCTGCCGAGCTTGTAGTCGTCCTCCTGGAAGACGTTCGGGTTGATCGCCCCCAGCGCGATTCCCATATCTTTGGCGTGCTTGGCGAGATCGGCGTAGTCATCCACCCGGTCCCACGGGATGTGCAGGGCGACACTGGGAGCGACGCCGGTCAGGGTGTGCACGAGAGCGGCGTCATCGACCTTTTCGTAGGCGTTTCGCGGCACGCCCTCCTGAGCGAACACCTTGAACCGCGTCCCCGAGTTCCCGTAGGCCCACGACGGTGTCTCGATGTGTTGGGCACGCAGAGCGGCCTTGACACTGTCGACCATGACACTGGCGTTCGTCGTCATTGCCTCGCCTCTCTTAGGAGAAACACCGTCCGTCAGAAGCTCAGTCGAGGTGGAAGACCTCGTCGAGCGAGCGCATGTCCGTGTCGGCGCTTCCCGAATCAAGGTCCTCGAAGAACTCGGCCATTTCCGCCTGCCAGCGACGGTTCACGTCGCGCTCCGCCATACCCGCACGGGCCGCCTCGAAGTCCTCGGTCTCCAGATATCCGACCAGGAGGCCGTCATCGGTGAGGAAGAGCGAGTAGTTGCGCCACCCGGTCTCGCGCAGGGCGTCCTGCATCTCGGGCCAGACATGCCGATGCCGCTCGCGGTACTCGTCGAGTCGGTCGCGCTTGACTCGCAGAAGGAAACACACGCGCTGCACGAGCCTGCTCCCCTCTTCCAGGTCGACGGGCGGCTGCCCACCCCTCCCAGCACTGCCCAACCGCACGGTCTGAATCGTTTCACGAATGGTAGGGAGCGCCACTGGGAGGGTCAACAGCAGGGTCCCGGAGAGGACAGACCAGATCCGGCAGCGCCGGGCGGGGGTGTGACAGTGCCGGCGTACCCTCCGGTTCGGCGCCACCCACCTGGCACCATCGTGTCCTGACGTCGACGAATCCCGCGCGACCAGGTGTGGACACGGCCGGGTCGGTACAAGGTTGGAGCAGCTGGTGAACGTACAACCACGCATCCCGATCGGACGCCCGGTCACCTTCGCCATTCTCGGCGCTGGCAACCGCGGCTCGGTGTATGCCAACTGGGCGGCCGCTCATCCAGACCGGGCCCGTGTCGTCGCCGTCGCCGAACCACGCGACCACCACCGCGCGGCGCTCGCAGAACGCCACGGCATCCCGCCGGAGCACACGTACTCGTCCTGGCAGGACCTCATCGCCGCCGACAAGATGGCCGATGCCGCCATCGTCGCGACCCAGGACGCCGAGCACGTCGAACCCGCCGTCGCCCTCGCCAACCAGGGCTACCACCTGCTCGTGGAGAAGCCGATGGCCCCTGACGAGGAGGGCTGTCGCACCCTCGTCCAGGCCGTGCGCTCCGCCGGGGTGGAGTTCGGGGTCTGCCACGTCCTGCGCTACACGCCGTACACCAGACTTCTCAAGCAGGTGGTGGATTCCGGCCGTATCGGTGCCATCACCAGCGTCCAGCACCTCGAACCGGTGGGCTACTGGCATCAGGCCCATTCCTACGTCCGTGGGAACTGGCGCCGGGAGGACCAGTCGTCCTCGATGCTGCTGGCGAAGTCATGCCACGACATCGACTGGCTGCGCCACGTCATCGGACGGCCGATCGAACGGGTGTCGAGTTTCGGGACACTCTCGCACTTCACGCCGGAGCATCGGCCCGTCGGCGCGGCCGACCGGTGCCTCGACTGCGCGGTCGAGTCCGCCTGCGCCTACTCGGCGAAGCGGATCTATCTCGGCATGATCGAGCGTGGCCACACCGGCTGGCCGATCCACGTCGTCACCAGCGACCTGACCGAAGCGGGCGTTACCCAGGCTCTTCGCGACGGCCCCTACGGACGTTGTGTCTACGCCTGCGACAACGACGTCGTGGACCACCAGGTGGTGGCGCTCGAGTTTGCCGGCGGAGTCACGGGAACCTTCACCATGACCGGGTTCAGTGCACCGGGACATCGACGTACGCAGATCTTCGGTACGCGGGGCAGCATCGACGGTGACGGCGAGAAGATCCGGGTGTTCGACTTCCTGACCGACGAGACCGAGGAACTGTCGGTCGAGTCGCTGGGCTCCGACGCGGGGTCGGGACACGGCGGCGGCGACGCGGGTCTGATGGAGGCCTTCACGCAGGCCCTCGCCACGGGTGACTCGTCGTTCATCAGCTCCGGCGCACTCGAGTCGCTCGAGACTCACCTCGCGGTCTTCGCCGCCGAACGCGCCCGCCATGCCCGCACCGTCGAACCCGTCCCCAACTGACCCTCGAGCCCCAGCCCCCAGCCCCCAGCCCCCAGCCCCGCCCCCGTCTTCCCGCCGACGCCCGGTGATCATGATCGTGATCAGGTAGGTTTTTGGGGCCTATCGCCCGATCTTCTTTCATGATCATGAGAGCTCGGCCTTCGCCGGGGCGCGTCCATCCCCGGACAGTAGGCACCGTTGAGGTGAATCCGGGGTTAGAACCACTTGTGGCGGTCTGAGAGGATCGGCTTTTACATCGATGTAGGAGCTTGCCTCCCGCACCTTGAGGAGCTGCCGTGCCAGACGAAGCCCCGCGGGCCACCACGGACGACGCCGCCCAACCGTCGCACTCCGGCGACTGCCCCCGTCCCGAGTACCCCCGTCCACAGTTCGTACGCCCGGACTGGCTGAACCTCAACGGACCTTGGCAGTTCGAGATCGACCGGGGCGACACCGGGCTCGAACGCCGGCTCGCGGAGCGGGATCTCGGGTCCGAGATCACCGTGCCGTTCTGCCCGGAGTCCGAGCTGTCGGGAATCGGTGACGTCGACTTCCTCCACGCCGTCTGGTACCGCCGGACGATCCAGGTCCCCGACAGCTGGGCCGGCCGCACGGTCCTCCTGCACTTCCAGGCCGTCGACTACGACACGACCGTCTGGGCGGACGGCGTCGAGGTGGCCCGCCATCGGGGCGGCTGGACTCCGTTCACAGCCGATCTCGGCCAGGTCGCAGGGCAGGAGATCACCCTCGTCGTTCGGGCCCGCGACCCCAAGGACGGGCCGCTCCCGCGCGGCAAACAGTCCGACCGCTACGGCAACTACAGCTGCCTCTACACCCGGACCACCGGCATCTGGCAGACGGTCTGGCTGGAACCGGTTCCACAGTCCCACCTCGGCCGCCCTCGGATCACTCCCGACCTCGCCGGCGGGGCGTTCCATCTCGACGTCCCGGTCACCGGCGGATCCCGTCGCGGCCTCGCCGTCAAGGCCCGCTTGTCAGACGACACGGGTGAGATCACCACCGAGCGCATCCGTGCCGACCTCGACTTCGGCGTACGCCTGACTCTGCGAATTCCGGAGTCCCGGCAGCGGACATGGTCACTCGACGACCCGTTCCTCTACGACATCGCCCTCGAACTCGTCGACGAGGACGACACCATCGTCGACGCCGCGGCGACCTACGCCGGCCTTCGCTCGGTGACCATTGACGGCAAGGCGATCCTGCTCAACGGCCATCCGGTGTTCCAGCGACTGGTTCTCGACCAGGGCTACTACCCGGACGGCATCCTCACCGCGCCGAGCGACGCCGCGCTGGTCGCCGACATCGAACTGTCCAAAGCCGCCGGCTTCAACGGCGCACGCCTTCACCAGAAGGTCTTCGAGGAACGCTTCCTCTACCACGCCGACCGGCTCGGGTACCTCTGCTGGGGAGAGTTCGGCGACTGGGGCGCCAACGCCGGCAGAGAAGGCGACAACCAACAACCCGGTGCCACCTACATCACCCAGTGGCTCGAGGCCGTCGAGCGTGACTACTCTCACCCGTCGATCGTCGGCTGGTGCCCGCTCAACGAAACCCGGCAGTGGTTGCACGACAAGGTGACGGTGCTGGACGACGTCACACGCGGGATGTTCCTTGCCACCAAGGGCGCAGACCAGTCCCGGCCGGTCCTGGACGCCTCCGGCTACTCCCACCGCGTCCGCGAGACCGATGTCTACGACTCCCACAACTACGAACAGGATCCGGCGAAGTTCGGCAAGGCCATGGCAGGTCTGGCGGAGGACCAGCCCTACACCAATGCCGGTGGCGCCGACCGGCCATGGTCGATCTCGTACGCCGGACAACCCTATTTCTGCAGCGAGTTCGGCGGAATCTGGTGGAACCCCGACGCGGGGCCGGACGAGGACTCCTGGGGATACGGCGAACGGCCACGGACTCTGGAGGAGTTCTACTCCCGTTTCGAGGGGTTGGTCGCCGTGCTCCTGGACGACCCGAACATGTTCGGCTACTGCTACACCCAGCTGACCGATGTCTACCAGGAGCAGAACGGCGTCTATCTGTTCGACCGTCGGGAGAAGTTCGACCTCGAACGCATCCGGGCAGCACAGACGCGCACAGCGGCGATCGAGAAGGACGACGGCTGAGCAACCGGGCACGGCACCGGCGCGGACGCAGGGCAGAAACAATCGGCACAGCAACAACCAGCACAGCAACCGCCAGCGCAGCAACGAGACGACCAGGGCTGGAACCACGGAGCAGGTGGGAGTCATCACCGTCATGAACGTCCGTCCGTTGGACCTGTTGGCGACCGGTGTCGAGAGCTATCTTCCTTACCTGCAAGGCTCCGGAGAGCTGCACGACCCGGTGTTCGACGAGCCGACGCAGTACGGCACGGCGTATCACATGTTCTGTCACGCCGCCCTGTCCGTCCTCGGCCCGGCCGAACGCCGGGAGTTCCACCTCGACCACGCCGTTCGCGGTCTCGACGCGGCACTCACGCACACCGGCAACCCGTCCTTGACACCTTCGGCGGCCGGCTTCTCCCGTGCCACGGGAGCCGTCCGCCGATCCAACCACCGCGATTTCACCTGGCCACCGATTCTCAAGACCTACCGCATCCTCGCGGCGGCTGGTGCGGACCGGACCACCGAGTTCGCCGAGCGCATCAAGGCCGTCGACATCGAGGCGTCCTTCCGCAGTCGCCCGCCGTCGAACTGGGCGTCGGTGTGGTTGTCCGGAGAGTGGATCCGGATCCGCGAAGGCCTTTCTCCGTACACGATCAGCGATGTCGACACCTGGCTCGGTGTGTTCCTCGACGACCTGCTCCGTCCGGAGGACGGGTTCTACTTCGAGCCGGGCAAGCCCAACTCCTACGATCTGTTCACGCGCTACCACGTTGCGGATCTGCTGGCGGAGGGCTACGACGGTCGCTTTCGCGGGGACCTGGAACGGCTCATGGTCACAGGGCTCGATCGCAGCCGGGCGGTCCAGATGTCCGACGGGTCCCTGGCATCCGCGCACCGGAGCGCGGGCCAGACCTGGACGGTCGGTGCCCAGATCGCCTTCTTCACCCTCGCCGAACGCTACTTCTCCGGCCTCGGCCCCGACGTCGGCGGCCAGCCGGCGAACACCAGCAACACAAGCGATCCCGCACTGACCAGCAACACGGCGCGCACTGTAGCCGCCGCCGACGGCGCCCGTCGCGCGTTCGCGTCAATGCGGCGTTGGCAGCGCGCTGACGGCCCGTTCAGCCCGGTCGAGAACCTTCTTCCAGCCGGCTACCGGATCGGCTACGAGGGCTACACCGCCGACGCCCACTACGGCAACCTGGCCTTGGCATTCCTCGCCGCCGCGCTGCTGCACGGGTTCACCGACACCGCTCCTGTCACCGCCGATCGTCCGCCCGCCGTCCGCGTCGAACACACGCCGACCTACCGAGGCGTCGCCCACTCCGGTCCGTACAGTGTGGCGGTCAACGCCGATCCCGCACCGGCCTACGACGGGTACGGCATCACCGACCTCACCGTCGGACCGGGCCGTTTCCTGCAGTTCGCCTCCAGCGTCAAGCATCCGGAGACGGGGACCTTCGTCAACCTGGGCATGGCTCGACGCCCGACACCCGGGCGTACCGGCCTCGACATCATGGCCCAACGGACGTTAACCCTCGACGAGCCACTCGCCTCCCTAACGCCCGGTCCGACCACCCGCGGCGTCCGGTTGCGCGCCACGGCACCGGAGGCGGAAGACCAACCCGCGTTCGCCTACGAGCTCACCGTGCTCGCGGCCCCCGGCGGTGTCTCGGTCGTCGAGGCGACGCCGGGCACCATCGATCACCGGACACTTCTCGTTCCCTACCTGCGCGATCCCGGCACCGGTGTCCACACCACGGTCGAACAGCGCTCCGACGGCATCCACCTGACCTACGGCGATGAGACGGTCGCGGTGACGGTCGATGCCCAGATCGAGGCGATGATCCATCTTCCGTTCGGATTCGAGAACCGGCGCGGCCTCTGCGGACTCGTCCGCCTCGATCTCGACGAGCCTGCTGATCGGATCAGCTACCGGATCAGCGTCGTCGGCTGACTGAGGAGCCCCTTCACGCCGAAGTTCGCGCGAAAGGGCTCCTCATCCAGCTCGGCGGAGGTCAGTCCCGGAGGTCCAGCCACCGCACCTCGTCCGGCGTCAGCTCCACCCGGAGTGCGTCGAAGGAACTGCGGGTCTCCGCGAGCGCCCGCGGCCCGATCAATGGGAACGTCGGGAACTCCTGGTGCAGAACGTATGCCAACGCGATGGCCGTCGGCGCGACATTGCGTCGTTCGGCCAGTTCGCGCGCCCGTGCCAGGCGTTCGAAGTTGTCGTCGCTGTACCAGCAGCGCACCAGGTCGGGATTGGACCGGTCCGCAGGATCCGCCCGCCCGGTGAAGAATCCCTGCGCCTGGCTCGACCAGGGCATCAGGGCCAACTGGTTCTTCTCCAGCCACTGCCGAGACTCGTCGTCGGAGGCCGACACGCATCCCGCCCACGGCACGTCGATTGCCCGCGCCAGCGAGAAGTTGTTGCTCATCGCGACAAAGGAGGCCTTCCCAGCCGACTCCGCGTACGCGTTCGCCTCGGCGACCCTTGCCGTGCTCCAGTTCGACCCGCCGTACGCCCTGATCCGCCCGGCCCGCAGGTGTTCGTCCATCACGTCGACGAATTCCTTGACGGGGTACTCCGGATTGTCGCGGTGCATGAAATAGATGTCGAGGTAGTCGGTCTGCAACCGCTCGAGACTCTCGTGCAGCTGCCGGGTGATCGACTCCGGATCACAGTGCGGCGTGTGGGCACCCTTGCCGATCACCACCACGTCGGAACGGACACCGCGGTTGCGGATCCACTGCCCCAGCACGCGTTCGCACATCCCACCGCCGTAGATGTACGCCGTGTCGAACGTCGTACCGCCGCGCTCAACGAAGTCGTCGAACATCACCGTCGCGTGCGGCAGGTTGGTCTGGTTGTCGACGCCCATCACCAGCCGGGAGGCGGGCTTGCCCACGCCCGGGATCTCCGCGTAGCGCATGACGTGGTCGCTCCGCCTGGCGAGTGGACGCCGGTGCACCGTGGGGATCGAGGCATCGAGGCGCTCACCGGGGTAGGTGAGTCCGATCTCCTGTCGCCACTTGTCCAGCGTCGCCGCCTGTCCGAGCGAGTCGTCCCAGCTCATGGCCGGTGCCTGCCGGTCGGCGACGTGAGCGGCCACGGTGTCCGCCTCCGCTGCGTACAACGGAGTCGGCTCGACCTCGATCTCTTCGACGTCCGCCCCCAACCGGTAGACCGAGATGCCCGAACTGCTGCCGTCGCGCCCCGGCAACCAGGGATTCGGAACGAGGAGATAGCCAGCGCTGCCGGTGACCCGGACAACGTTGTCCGCCCCTTGCCGGATGCCCGTGGTGACGTGCGCGGAAATGCCTCCTGAGAACTGCAGGGTCGCGGTGGCCCACTCGTCCACGCCGGTCTCACCGACCACACCGCCCGCGGTGACGGACTCCGGATCGGCGAACGACCTGCCCGCCGCGGCGCCCGCGAGAAGCCGCGCCATGGAGACCGGATATCCACCCACATCGAGGATTCCACCGCCGGCCAGCTCGGCCTCCCACAGCCGGCTGCCAGGCGAGGGAGACGAACGAAAGGCGAATGAGGCCTCGATCTGGAGAACGTCACCGATCGCGCCGTCACGCACGAGCTGCACAAGCCGCTGCGTCTGCGGAACGCAGCGATACATGAACGCCTCCATCAAGAAGACGTCGTTCGCGCGTGCCGCCTCGATCACCGCCATCGTCTCGGCGCGGTTGACCGTCAGTGGCTTCTCACACAACACATGCTTGCCGGCTTCCGCGGTCTTGATCGCCCACTCGGCGTGGAGTGGGTGCGGGGTTGAGATGTAAACGGCATCGACACCATCGTCGGCCAACAGTTCATCGAAACTTCCATATGCCCGGTCTGCGCCATGCTTGGCCGCGAACGCCTGTGCCTTGTCGGCATTGCGACCGCCTACCGCGACGAGAACGCCGGTCTTCGACGCCGGAAGATCTGCTGCGAAACGCTGGGCGATGTTCCCAGGTCCGAGAATTCCCCAGCGGAGCTTGTGGCCGGCACCTTCAGTGTCTTGTCCCATGGACCCAAGCCTCCCAGGCGGCATGCCGACACCGGTAACCGAGCCGGCTTCGGCCGCCTCCTTGGCCGAATCCGGACGCGATACCAACCTGGCAAGGATGCGATCGAAAGGGCTGGCCCAGGCCGGCGGAGTCGACCGCCACCCACGCCGCACTCGTCACGCTCATGCGCGACACGTGATCAGGAAAATAACCGCGGCGGCGACACCTGGCGGCGACAAAAGAATTCCGGCCGGCGGCCGGAAAGGCGCAAAGAAATGCGCTCAGAAATACCCGGTGTTGAACGGGAACCGCAATGTTCCCGTTCAACACCGAAGAAGAGTTGGTGGGCCGGCGCGCATCGTTGAGCACCGGCGTGCCGAGCATCGAGCACTCAGCAGGATCGGATCAGATCAACCCGTTCCTTGCTGCCCATGCGACGACCTGAATAGGTGCCCGAGCACCCAACCGGTCACACAGTGCTCGGGAACGCCGACGCACCGTACGATCGGAAAGCGCTAACCGACGCGCAATAGCTTCCACGGGAAGCCCATCGGCCAGCAGAGCCAGGAGCCTGATTTCGTCGTCAGTCACGCGGCGCCGCAGGTCACTCGTGGTGGTGACATGGTTGACCGCACTGTGACTTGTTATGTTGGGGGCTGGCGTGCTGTACATCGGTTCTGCGACGCCGGCCGGTCGGAGTGCCCTCACTACGCCATGGCTGAGATCTGACATGCCCATCCGCCTTCGCGTTGACCCCGTAACCCTTCGCGTTAACCCCGTGTAAAAAGAAGCGGCCTGAGTCGTTTCAATGTGCACCTAAGGTACGGGGATTAACACCGCCTAGTCAACGGTCGGCCGCGCACCGTTCGCAATCGGATCTGTATCGAACGCAGCCAACACCCGCAAACCAATAGCGGATAGTAATCCTCAACCACTCTGCGTATAGAAATTGGGCACCTCAACGCCGGAAGATGCCGTCGGCGGGGCACACAGGCGACGCGTCAGGCAGCCGGGAACCCGCCCCTCGGGGCACTACTACCCCTCGTTTCACCAACGTTTCGGGCCGCCTCGGTGCGCCCTCCGTGGGATCGATCCCACGAACGTACGCACCGAGACGGCCCAGGTCACACCGCCAAGCTCAGGCCAGGTCAGGAGTTGCGTCGAGCGGCACCGCCGCGGGCCGGGCGACCGTGCTCTCTACGTCGACCGGTGTCCCGCCCTGGGCACCGGACTCGAGCAGCGCCTCCATGATGTCCAGCACGTGGAACGCCAGCTCACCACTCGCGCGATGGGCGCCGCCCTGCTGGATGGCACGGGCCATGTCGGCCAGGCCGTAGCCACGTCCGGACTCCGCGTAACCGCCGGCCACTGGTGCGACGGTCCAGTCCCGGCCGCCCGCCGCGCGCACCTCGACGTCGCCGCCGAAGGTGTTGGGGTCGGGCACCGACAACGTCCCCTCGCTTCCGTAGATCTCGATCCGCGGCAGCTTGGCGCCCCAGACGTCGAAGCTTGTGACGATGGTGGTGAGGACACCGGACTCGTGCTCGATGACCCCGGTCACGTGCGTGTCGACGTCGACCCCGAAGGACGTGCCCTCCTTCGGGCCGCTCCCCACGGTGCGCTCCTGCTTGGCCCGGCTGACCCGACCGTTGACCCGGCGTACCGGGCCGAGCAGCGTCACCAGGGCACTGAGGTAGTACGGACCCATGTCGAGCAGGGGGCCGCCACCGGGCTTGTAGTAGAACTCCGGGTCGGGGTGCCACGGCTCGGGTCCAGGGCTCACGAAGAAGGCCGACGCCGCAGCCGGTACGCCGACGTCGCCCCGGTCGAGCAGCACCCGCGCCGTCTGGGTGCCGGTGCCCAGCACGGTGTCAGGGGCGCAGCCGATTCTCAGGCCCGCCTTCTCGGCGGCCCCGAGCAGCGGCCGGGCCTCCTGCCGGGTCACAGCCAGCGGCTTCTCGCCGTAGACGTGCTTTCCGGCAGCGATCGCTGCCAACGTGACCGACGCGTGCGCGGCGGGGATCGTGAGGTTGAGGACCGCCTCGACCTCGGCGTCGTCGTAGAGCTCGTCAGGGGACATCGCACGGACGCCGTACTTCTCCCCGGTCGCCTTCGCACGGGCAAGGTCGAGGTCGGCCGCGGCCACGACCTCGGTGCCGGGCAGCTTGCCCAGGTGTTCGAAGTACGTCCTGCTGATCGTTCCGGTCCCGACGACGCCCACCTTCAGCGGCTCGCCCATAGCAGTCCTCTCTCGATGATCGTGCGGACCTCGGGGGTGTCGAGGTCGTCCAGCTTGTGACCGACCGTACACACGAAGACCCGGCCCTGGCCCCACGTGCGGGTCCAGATCGCCGGCATCGTGACGCCCTCGATCCAGGGGTAGTTGTCATGGGCCGGGAACGTCGTTGTCGCCAGCACGTTGTTGCTGGGGTCGGCATGGATGTAGTACTGCTCCGTGTGCACCGAGAACCGGTCGATGCCCTGGACGATCGGGTGGTCGGCCTTCTCGGGCACGACCTCGACGTCGTAGTCGACGAAGCCGTGCGGGTGGCAGATGAACTGCCCGCCGACGATGAAGTTGTATTCGAGGTCCGCGCGGAACGCGTCGGCGATGCCGCCGTGCCACCCGGCAAAGCCGGTGCCGGACCGGATCGCCTTGTCGAGCCCTTCGCGCTGCTCCTTCGTGATCTCGCCCATCGTCCAGATCTGCAGGATGAGGTCGGCCGACTCGAGCAGGTCGGCGTCGAGATAGGAGTCGAGGGTGTCTGAGATCTCAACGTCAAAGTCGTTCTTTTCAAGGTACGGAATGAAGCGGTCGGTGGACTCGACCGGGACATGGCCGTCCCAGCCTCCCCGTACGACCAGTGCACGGCGCTTTCCGCCGGCCTCCGGAGCTGTGGCAGTGGTCACGGACGTCACGTCCTCCCTGGTGAGCTAACTCGGCTCCGGAGCGATCGGCCCGGGATGCCGTACCAACGTTGAGACTCGTGCGCGAACCCACGCCCTTGTGCGAAGCCAGAGTCATCGATGACCGTAGGACGCGGTGGTGCCGCCGGCAACGGCGGCCCCCGCAGCGTCCGGCATGTGAGAACGTCGGCCGCTGGCCCCCGGCCGGCCGGGCCACCCGGCGCTGCCTGGGGGGCGGGAGCGGGGCCGCGCCGGCCCTGGTCTCGGGCCGCGCTCACGGTTGATCGTCGTTCACATCCGCGAAGGTGGCCGTCCTGGAGTTCCGGTACTCGGCCACCACGAGATCGGTGAGTTCCTGCACCGAGGTCTCGGACGCGGGCTTGTCGAAGGAGATCGTTCCGTGCTCGAGGAGGTTCACCCGATCACAGACGTCGAGGACCTGCGCGTAGTTGTGGGCGATGATGATGATCGCCACGTCACCCCGGCTCCGAAGCGCCCGGACGAGATCGAGGATCAGTGCGCCTTCCTTGGCACCCATCGCGGCCAGCGGTTCGTCGAGCAGCAGGATGCGGGCGTCGGAATAGACCGACCTCGCCACCGCGATCGCCTGCCGCTGTCCGCCGGAGAGTTTGGCGACCTCCACGTCGACCGAGGCGATGGCGACCCCCATGTCGTCCAGGTGCTTCTTGGCTTGCTTCCGCATGGCGCGGTTTCGGAGCAACCGCCAGCGGACGAGCTCGCGGTTGAGGAACATGTTGTGGTAGACGGTGAGCTCGTTGACCAGGGCGAGATCCTGATAGACGGTGTCGATCCCGATCGAGCGCGCGTGGTCCACCGACTTGAGGACGACCTCGTTGCCGTCGAGGAGAATGCGCCCTGTGTCCGGCGGGTGAAAACCACAGAGAATCTTGATCAGCGTCGACTTGCCGGCACCGTTGTCGCCGATGATGCCGAGCACCTCACCCTTGGCCAGCCTGAGGTTGATGTCGCGCAGTGCGGTGATGGCCCCGAACCGCTTCGAGACGTGCTCGACGCGCAGGATCTCCTCGGCCATCAGGTCCGCCCTGCCCTTCGTAATCCGGCGAGATAGACGTTGGAGATCATCGCGATCAGGATCGCCGCTCCGATGATCAGGTCGAAGGTGTAGGCGTCGATCCCGATCAGGTTGAATCCGTCGCGGAGGACGCCGAGCACGATCGCCCCCAGCAGCGCGCCGATGATGGTCCCCGATCCGCCGGCGAGCGCGGTCCCGCCGATGACGGCGGCCGCGACCGCGGCGAACATGATGGTCTCCCCACCGGCGGTCGGGTCGATCGAGTCGATCCGGAACGCCTCGATGATGCCGGCGAACCCGCCCAGGGTGCTGCAGATCATGAAGTTGCCGATCTTGACCCGCCCCACCTTGATCCCCGCTTCACGGGCGCCGAGCAGGTTGCCGCCGACCGCCACGGTGTGCAGACCCCAACGGGTGCGGGTGAGTACGACGTGGAAGAACGCGACGATGAGCACCGCCCAGGTGATCTCCGACCAGCCGGCCGCACCGAGCCAGGGCTGCACGCCGGTTGCCGCCTCCGGAATCGGCACCGGATAGGCGTGCGACGTCGTCAACGTGATCCCACTGATGATGAACAGCATGCCCAGCGTGGTGACGAACGACGGAACGCGGAGCTTGACGGTGATGAGGCCGTTGACGAGGCCGACGCAGCCGGAGAGCAACAGCGCAAGGATGATGGCCGGGATGACAGGTATGGAGTAGAAGTCGACCGCGTAGTGCATGAGGAACGGCGCGAGCGTGTAGACGTGACCCACCGAGAGGTCGATCTCACCGCTGACCAGCAGCAGCACCTGACCGACCGCGATGATCGCCGTCGCGGCGACGTACTGCGACACGTTGATCAGGTTGTCCTCGGTGAGGAATATTCCGGTCGTCGCCTGGAAATACACCACGAGGACGATGGCGACCGCGATGATGCTCGCCTCACGCCACCGCAGGAACGCTTCGCCGACCGAACGCAGCGGCGTCGATTGTCGACCCGTCCCAGCCGGGCCGGAGGCGGCGGCCGGTTCAGGCGTACCGGATGGTTCTGCCGATGTCTGCGTCACCGCTGCTCACCCGTGGGCGATCGGGCCGGACCGCTTGATGAGTTGCTGCTTGGTGTCGGATCCCTCGAACCTCGTCTTGGTGGTGAGGTAGGGCTTCACGTTGTCCTTGGTGACGAACAGCAGGCCGGTGTTGGTCTCCGGTGGCGCGACAAGTCCACCGGAGAGTTTGTAGAGATAGAGCGAGAGCACCGGCAGGAAGCCTTGCAGGTAAGGCTGTTGGTCGATGGTGAAGTCGAGGTCACCGGCCTCGATCGCGTTCAGGGTGCCAGGGACGAGGTCGAACCCGCCGGCAGCTACACCCTTGTCCTTGAGCTTGTACTTCGCCATCACCTTGCCGACCGCCTCGGTCGACCCGGCGTCGACGGCGAACATTCCCTTGAGGTCGGGATGACCCTGCGCATAGGCGTCGATCGTGCTCAGCTCCTGCGGGAGTTCGGCGCCGCTCGCCACCTGGTCGAACGTGATTCCCTTGCCCGCTTGGTCGATCGCCTGCTTGGCACCGTCGATGCGAGGCTGGATGTTGAGCTGCCCAGGCGTCGCGATGAACCCGACGACGTCGCCCTCGGACACGAGCTCGGCGATCCGCTCCCCGAGCTGTACGCCTGAGGTGAACAGGTCCTGACCGATGTAGGCCAGGCGGTTGGTGCCAGGGTCCTCAGCTGATCCGTCGGCGTTGTAGGACACCACGGGAATACTGGCGTCGAGGGCCTTGTCGACCGGCCCGGCGAAAGCGTTGACGTCGACCACCGAGACCGCGATCCCGTCTGCCTTCGCGGAGATGGCGGCGTTGGTGGCGTTGACCATCTCGCCGACCACGGACGTCTTCGAGCCCGTCCACTGGTAGTCGCAACCCAACAGGGCGCACGCGTCGGCTGCGCCGTACTGCGTGGGAACGAAGAACGGGTTGGTCGTCACGTGGTTGACGAAGACGAACTTCCACTTCGGAGTCGCCGGGAAGTCGCCGACTCCGGCGGCACCGGCCTGACTCCCGTTGTCCGGGCCGCACGCCGCGATGAGCGCCGATGCGGCGAGCGACGCGCTGACCAGTCCGCCGCCGGTGAGGAGCCGACGACGCGTGGCCGACGGCAGGTCGAGCGTGTCGACCGCTTCCTCGACGCGGGGGTCTACCTTCTTCGTGCTCATGAGCGGGCTCCTCGCCGGGCACCTTCGCGACAACGACGAATGGGCGGCCAGGCCGGCGATGGTTCGTGGTCACCGCTGTGCCCACGACGGTGCTCAGAGCTCGTGCCCTCGTCCGCCCCCGGACGGTGTTGCTGGTCTGAAAGTTTTCGGACATTTGGGACGCTGAACCTTGCCTGGACGGTAGAGCGCCGCCAGGAACGATGTCAATGCCCGACACTTTCGCGGCCTGCGGCCTTGTCAGAGGCCGCCGACAAAGTTCGCTGACAGGTCCACTGACCTGGCTAAGCTGCCGGTCATGTCGCCACACCATTTCCAGCTGGTCTGTGAGGTCGAGCCGCCGACCCGGCCCGACCTCGCTCATGTGCGTACGCAGATAGCGGTCCTGTCGCGGCATGCTGACGCATTCCTCGCACCGGACAACCACATCGGGCGGGCAACGGTTTCGAGCATCGCGGTCGCGCACGAGATCGAGCGGGTCGGCGTGCCGGGGATCGCCTGCCTGAACTCCCGCGACCGCAACCTGCTCGGCTTCCGCCGTGACCTGCTGACGGCGGCTGCGTACGGCGTTCGGCGCATGGTCTTCGTCTACGGCGACAAGCCGACGTCGGGCAACCGCACGAGCGACCTCACCGTGCGCGCGATGATCGAGGAGGTACGCCGGATCCGCGACGAGCCCGCATTCGACGGCATACCGCCGTTCGAGGTCGGCGTTGCCGCGCAACCGGGCCGGCCGCTCCCGAGATGGAAGTGCGCCGCCGACTTCGTCCTCACGCAGGTGTCGTTCTCGGTGCCGGAGGTGTTGCGGTGGCGGGAGGCACAGTCCTACGACGGGCCGGTCTACGCCGGTGTCCTGGTCCTCGCCAGCGATGCCATGGCCACCCGCCTCCGCGGCGCGATTCCGGACATCGATATCCCCGACGCTCTGATCGAACGTCTCCGCCGGGACAGGCGCGTGGGCGTCGAGCTGGCCTGCGAGCAGGTCGACCAGATCCGCGAGTCCGGCGGGTTCGACGGCGTACATCTGGTCAGCGGTGTGCGTTTCCGGCAGGTCGCCGAGGGTCTCGATGCGCGCGGCTGGGCGAGGTCGCCGCGCGGCTGAGGCGATTCTTTCCGGCTCCTTGGCGAAATCACAGCTCGCTCTCAGGAACGCGCGCAAGGCTTCCGGCGTGTCCGGTAACTGTCAGGACGGCTCGCCCAGAGTCCTCGTGGTCGACGACGAGCCCAACATTCTCGAGCTGCTGTCGGCTGCCCTGAGGTTCTCCGGATTCGAGGTCCATACCGCCGACCGCGGGTCGACCGCCCTCGAACGCGTCGTCGATGTGCATCCCCACATCGTCGTCCTCGACGTCACCTTGCCCGACTACGACGGGTTCGATCTCGCTCGGAAGCTCCGCGCTGACAACGACCGGCTTCCGGTGCTGTTCCTGACCGCCCGCGACGCTGTCGAGGACCGGATCGCCGGACTCACGGCCGGAGGTGACGACTATGTCACCAAGCCGTTCAGTCTCGACGAACTGGTGCTACGGCTTCGCGCCATCTTGCGTCGTACGACCGAGATGGCTGACCCGCAGGACTCCACCATGCTGACTTATGCCGACATCGAACTCGACGAAAGCGCTCATGAGGTACGCCGCAGCGGCGAACTGGTGCGGCTTTCTCCGACCGAGTTCAACCTGCTGCGTTACCTGCTGATCAATTCCGAGAAGGTGGTCAGCAAGTCACAGATTCTCGACCGGGTGTGGAATTACCAGTTCGGCGGCGACAGCCGGATCGTGGAGTCCTACATCAGTTACCTCCGACGCAAGATCGATGTGCACGACCCGCCGTTGATCCACACGATCAGGGGCGTCGGCTACACGTTGCGCATGCCGCGCGGAGCCACCACCCGTTGAACGCCCGACGGCGGCCCGGGGGTCGGCCGTGGAGTTTGCGCCTCCGCCTCGTCGTCGCCGTCGTCGTCGTCACGGCCCTGGGGCTCACCGTCGTGGGCGGCGCAAGCGTCGCGCTCCTACGCCAGTCACTCACCAACCGGGTCGACAACCAGCTCGCCGAGCTGACGCCGCAGTGGCGGGCCGACCTTCCCCCACTCCGCCGGATCGCGGCGTTTCGACTCGGCCAGCGTGTCCTGCCGACCGACTACCGGGTGACCTACCTGCGTCCTGACGGACGTCCTCTCACCAGCGTCGGGCAGCCGCCGGGTGCGTCCGGCGGGCCGGCGCTGCCGGTTCTCGACCAGTCGGCGGTGGAACGACGTGCTGGCGAACCGTTCACCGTGCCCGACCTGGCGGCGGACGGTTCCTGGCGGGTGCGTGCCGTTCCTGTCCGGTCCGGCGGCGCCGTCGCCGTCGCCCGGTCGCTGGCCGTGGTCCACGTCCCGGTCGAACGTCTGATCCGGATCGAGCTCGCGGCCGGCGCGATCGTCCTCGTCCTGCTCGGTGTGGCGGCCGCCGCCGTGGTACGTGTCGGCCTGTCCTCCCTGAACCGGATGGAGAAGACCGCGACCGCCATCGCCGCAGGCGACCTGGACCGCCGGGTGACGGGCGCCGATCCGCGTACCGAGACCGGGCGGCTGGCGTACGCCCTCAACACCATGGTGGAACGGCTTTCCGCGGCACTGGCGCAGCGTGAGGAGTCGGAGAGCCGGCTACGCCGGTTCGTCGCCGACGCGTCCCACGAGCTGCGTACTCCCCTGACCTCTATCCGTGGGTTCGCCGAGCTCTACCGCCGGGGCGGTATGCCCGAGCACACCGACGTCGCCGAGCTGATGCGACGGATGGAGGCCGAGGCGATCCGGATGGGCACCCTCGTCGAGGACCTCCTGCTCCTCGCCCGGCTCGACCGCGAACGTCCGCTCGACCTGGCAGGGCTCGACCTGTGCGTGCTCGCCAGGGACGCCGTTCACGATGTGCGGGTGCGTGATCCGGACCGTCAAGTCCGCCTTGACGGTGCCGTGGAGACGGTGCGGATCGTCGGTGACGAGCACCGGCTCCGGCAGGTGGTGACCAACCTCGTGACGAACGCCGTTCAACACACACCAGCCGGAACACCGATCCGGATGTTCGTGGGCACCGGTCCGTCCGGGTCCTTGTCGGATGCGGCGGCGCGGGTGGAGGTGCCGGCGGCAGCAGCGGGAGAGGCGCTGCCGGGCGGCGTACCTGTCGCGATCTTCGAGGTCCACGACGACGGGCCGGGCATCCCGCCGGACGAGGCGCCGTACGTCTTCGACCGGCTCTACCGCGGCGACTCCGCGCGCTCGCGCGGCCAGAACGGGTCTGGCCTCGGCCTCGCCATCACCGCGGCCATCGTCGCGGCACACCACGGCCGGGTGGAGCTGCACACCGCTCCCGGCCACGGCGCGCGGTTCCGGGTAGTCCTCCCGGCCGATCCCCAGCGGGCCGCACCGCACCTAGCGGAGGCGAACCTGGAAGGCGTAGGAGCCTGATCCGATCCTGATCACGGATTCGTTGTCACGTTGCCGACCCGGTACATCGGGTGCATCTGGCACGTCGGGCGCATCCGACACATCCGCCGACGCGATCTCCGGCACGTCGACGAGCGCCCGCCCGCTCTCGGTGACGGTCGCTGGGTCGCTGGTCGGCAACCACACCTCGGCGGTGGCGTTCGGTGGGATCGTCACGTCGACGGCGAAGGCATCGTCGAGGACCCGCCAGTACGTCGAAACCCGGCCATGCACCGTCTCCAGGCTGGCCTGTGCCCACGTGACCCCACCGCCCGGCCTCGGCCGCACCACCACGTGACCGTAGCCCGGAGAGCCCGGCGCGATCGCGCCCAACGTCTGGTACATCCACTCGCCGACCGCGCCGTAGGCGTAGTGGTTGAACGACGTCATGCCGGGATCCTGGAAGCCGCGCGAGTCGCTCCAGGAGTCCCAGCGTTCCCACATGGTCGTCGCGTCACCGTGGACGACGGGATAGAGCCAGGACGGATAGGTGTCCTGGGTGAGCAACGTGAAGGCGACGTCCTCGTAGCCGAACCGGGCAAGGACCGGAAGAAGGTACGGCGTGCCAAGGAACCCGGTGGCGAGGTGCGAGTTGCGGCTGGCGATCTCGTCGACCAGTCGGGCGGCCGCCGCCGGCTCCTCGGCGGGTTCGAGCAGACCGAAGTGCAGCGCCAGTACGTACGACGTTTGAGTGCCCGACGCGACCTTGCCACCACCGCGTACGTAACGGTCGCGGAAGGCGGTCCGGACCTTCGCGTACAGCCCCTCGTACCGGGCGGCGTCGTCGGGCCGGTCGAGTGCCGCGGCGAGCCCGGCCGCGACCTTGGCCGCATAGGCGAAGAACGCCGTCGCCACCAGGTCCCTCGGCGTGTGCACCGGCGCGAGCCAGTCGGCGAACCCCTCGTCGGGGCGGATGAGGTCGGTGCTGTGCTCCTCGAGGTAGCGCAACCAGGCGTTGACAGCATCGAGGCTCTCGGCGACGAGGCGGCGATCGTCGTAGGCCCGAAGGACTTCCCACGGCACGATGGCGATCGCATCACCCCACCCGGCCGCGCCGGTCGTGGACCATCCGCCTCCGCCGAAGTTGTTCCTGGTCAGGATGTCGGGCGCGACGTGGGGCACGCCTCCGTCCGGCTGCTGCGCGTCTCGCAGGTCGCGGAGCCACTTGCGGAAGAACGTGCGTACGTCGTAGTTGAACGCCGCAGTCGAGGCGAAGACCTGAGCGTCGCCGGTCCAGCCCAGGCGTTCGTCCCGCTGCGGGCAGTCCGTCGGCACGGTGAGGAAGTTGCCCCGCTGGCCCCACACGATGTTGCGTTGCAGTTGGTTCAGCCGCGCGTCGGAGCACTGCAGGTCGCCCGCCTGTTCCATGTCGGCGTAGACCACCCGCGCGGTGACATCGGCGGCCTGCAGCTCACCGGGATACCCGACGATCTCGGCGAAGCGGAAACCGTGAACCGTGAAGCGGGGTTCGAAGATCTCACCGTCCGGGTCGCCGCGAAGGATGTACTCGTCGGTCGCCCGCGCTCCGCGCAGTGCCTCGACATAGAGCTCTCCCCTATGGTCGAGGACCTCCGCGTGTCGCAGCAGCAGCCGAGTACCCTGCCCGCCGCGCACCCTCAGGCGTACCCATCCGACGACGTTCTGGCCGAAGTCGATGACATAGCGGCCGGGTCGACGTTCCTCGATGCTCTTCGGCGTGAACTCCCGCTGGATCCGCATCGGTGGGGCGATCTGCGCTTCCAGGGGACCGTGCGCCGGGCTGTCGACGTGGGCTTGCGCCCACGCGGAGTCGTCGAAGCCGGGCGAGTCCCAACCGGGCTGGTCCGCCCGCGCGTCGACGACCTCGCCGTTCTGCAGGTCGGCGTACCGGATCGTGCCCTCACCCAACCGCCACGAGTCGTCGGTCGTGACCACGGTCCGGGTCCCGTCGGCGTGGTCGATCTCCAGCCGGGCCCGGAACAGCCGCT
Organism: Actinopolymorpha sp. B17G11; assembly: GCF_040196095.1. Classification (NCBI taxonomy): domain Bacteria; kingdom Bacillati; phylum Actinomycetota; class Actinomycetes; order Propionibacteriales; family Actinopolymorphaceae; genus Actinopolymorpha; species Actinopolymorpha sp. B17G11. The sequence goes on along the minus strand of NZ_JBEFTW010000001.1, from coordinate 146,303 downwards.
GGCGTCCATAGGTGTACGGCCCGAACCACCCGATGTTTCCCGCGTACCATCCGTCCGCCAGAACCGCGGCCACGACGTTGGCACCCTCGGTCACCAACGGGGTGACGTCGTAGGTCTGGTACGGAACCCTGCGTTCGTAGTCGGTCCAGCCAGGCGCCAGCCGATGATCGCCGACTCTCGTGCCGTTGATGCGCGCCTCGTAGATGCCGAGGGAGGTCGCGTAGAGCCGCGCCCTGGCGACGGGCGCCGCGAGTGAGAACTCCTTGCGCAGATGGGGACTCGGGCGGTGCGTCAGCGATGAGCGGCCGTGCGGGGCGGTCCCGTGGGCACCGATCTCCTCGGCCAGCATCCAGGAGGAGTCGTCGAAGTCCGCGTCCTGCCAGCCTTCCTCGGCTGTGCCGCTGGACCGCCATGTTCCCTCGCTCACCACAGCGACCGTGGGTTGGTCGTCCATCTCGACCTGGAACGTCGCGGCCAGTCCCGCCGGCGTCGCGCCCGTACCCTCGCCCGAGGTATCGCCCGGTGCGCCGTCCGGTGCGCCGACCGTCGCGGCATCGGACGCATCGACCTCGAACGCCAGGGTGTTCCGACCCGGGCGTGTCGCGGCCGTCGCCTGGTCGGACGTTCCGTCGACAGCGATGACCGCACCGTTGAGGTAGGCCAAGACCGTCGCAGCACCCGCGTCGGCGAGCAACCGGGCCCGTGTGACGCGGGCGCCTTGGGGAATGTCGACGGGCGCCCGGAAGTACGCCCGGGAGTGCGCACGGTCGCCGGCACCGGAGAGCCAGACGCGTTCGATGTCTCGATGTGGTCCGAGGGAATCAAGAGACGGTTTGTCGGCAGTGCGGATGTCGTCGCCCGACCCGATCCATTCCGCCGGCACACTCTCGGACCAGTCGGCCGCAGACAAAAGGGCTGTCTCGAATTCAGCCGGCTCACTCCATGCCGATACGTTGCCGGACTCGTCGGTTACCTGAACGGACCAGGCATATCGGGAACGTGGCCGTAACCATTGTCCCACATAGGAAATGTCGTGACTCTGTCCAGAACTCACCGTGCCCGAATCCCATACGGGAGCGTCGTCATCGACCGCGACAACCCTGATCCGGTAGGCCGTCTGCGTACGCCCTCGACCGGAACCGGCCAGCTTCCAGGCCAATAGCGGCGACGGTTCGTCGAGTCCGAGCGGAGCGGGTACACGTTCGGTACGGAGGTCAAAGGGTCGAAGAGCCTCAGTGGTTTCTTCCATGGCGCAACCCGCCCATCGCATGCCGGAAGTGAAACCTTTCAAAAAGTCAGCCGTGACGCTATGGTCAGCGCAAGAGAGGTGTCAAGAGGCATATCCTGACCGCCCTCTCCCACGAAACTGACCGCCTCTCCCATCCGTCTCATTCGCGAGCCCATTCGTCCTTGTCCGGAGGTGCACCGTGGCGGCAACCATCCAGACTGCCGGTCGCCTTGCCCGGGCGGCGGGTCGCAGGCGGAGCATCAGGGATGTCGCCGAACTGGCGGGCGTCTCGGTGGGAACCGTCTCCAACGTGCTCAACAAGCCCTCCCTGGTGGCTCCGGAAACCAGATCCAAGGTCGAGGCGGCCATCACCACGCTCGGCTTCGTTCGCAACGGCTCCGCTCGCCAGCTGCGGGCAGGGACGAGTCGGACGATCGGCGCGATCGTGCTCGACATCTCCAACCCGTTCTTCACCGACGTCGCGCGGGGAATCGAGGACCGGCTCGCCGAGGACGACTTCATCCTCATCCTCGCCAGCTCCGACGAACGCGTCGACAAGGAGCGTCGATACCTCCGCCTGCTCGAAGAGCAAGGCGTTCAGGGCGTCCTGGTGAGCCCTGCGGAGGAAGACCTCGGCTGGCTCGACCAACCTCGCGCGCGCGGCACCGCCATCGTGCTCCTCGACCGTCCGGGTCCGGCCGAGACGATGTGCTCGGTCGCGGTCGACGATGTCCGGGGCGGTGAGCTGGCGGCAGCCCACCTGGTCGCGCTGGGGCACCGCAGGATCGGTTTCGTCAACGGCCCGACGAAGATCCGGCAGTGCGCCGACCGCCGCAAGGGAGTACGCAAGGCACTGCGTGCGGCCAGACTCCCCGTCGCCCGCTCACTCGTCGAGGTGACGGTCAACTCGCTCAACGCCGACGGTGGTGAGGAAGCCCTCGAACGCCTGCTGCAGCTGGCCGATCCCGTCACGGCCATCGTCTGCGTCAACGACCTGGCCGCTCTTGGCGTCATGCGCGGGTTGCGCCGTGGTGGGGTGAAAGTTCCAGACGAGATGGCGGTGGTCGGTTATGACGACGTCGAATTCGCCGCCGTTCTCACCACCCCGCTGACCTCGATCCGACAGCCGCGCTATCAACTCGGTCGCGCCGCCGCTGAACTCCTGCTCGCCGAAGCGCATTCTCGCGGCCATCAACATGAGCAGATCCTTTTCCAACCCGAACTCATCGTGCGCGAATCCAGCGGCCCCCACCAGCTCGTACCCATGGGATAGATGATGGCTCTGCCATTCTGTGTACTCACGCGGGAGAACGAAAGAATTGCCTGAAGCTCGACCATAGCCTTGGGCGCATGTGGTTCTTCACATTCACCCTGGCGACACTGGTGGGCGGCGCCCTGCTCCACACCCTTCTCGACCGCGACCCCGCACCCCGTACCAGGCGGCGGATGGTCGAGCTGTGGCTGCTGTGGTTCGTCGTCGGCGGCGGGGTCTGGGCAATTGTTGGAGGTATCAGCCATATCGGGCCGACATCGGACCAGATCGCGACGAGTATCGGTTATCGCCAGAGCATGTTCCAGTGGGAAGTCGGGTGGGCCGACATCACGGTGGGTGTGCTCGGCGTCATGTGCATCTGGAAACGGGACTCATGGTTGACCGCTGCGGTCGTCGCCATCGCGATTCTGTACTGGGGCGACGCCATCGGCCACATCATGGAGTGGATGGCGCACGACAACACCGCTCCGTCGAACATCGGCGCGATACCGAGTGACATTCTCCAACCGCTCGTCGCGGTCATCCTGCTCATCGCCTACCGTGCGCTTCCCGCCGGTCCGGGCGTACGTCCTCGTGCCACCGCTGAGACCACCTGACACATTGTCGTCCCGGCCGCGGGAGAAACCGTCCGTACGAGATATCTCCCGGAGGTGCGATGGGTCAGCGGCGCAGTGCGATGACCCGCCTGATCGGAATGGCGACCTCCACCCCGTCCGGCCGATTCCTCCCCCGGTCGGCAAGCCACTGCAAGGCAGCATTCCGGCGTTCGTCAGGGACGTCCGGAAGGTAGAGGGCGCGGAACAGCAACTCGGCGTCGCGGCGACCGTGTACACGGAAGACGAAGCGCTCGCGGGCGTCCTCCATCAGGTCGAACCCGGCCTCGGCCAACCCGTCGGTGATGCCCGCGAGCTCGCCCCCACCCGGAAACTGCGGAGGCGTCCGCAGCCGCGCCGTCAACGGGCCGAGGATCACGAGGTCGCTGGGCCGCAACGGGACCGCCGACGCCACAGTCGCCGCGAGCATCCCGCCAGGCCGGAGCACCCGTGCACATTCGGTGAGAGTCGCCGCGAGCGGCTGCACCACCATCAGGCCCATCGAACACACGGCCGCGTCGAAACTTTCAGGGGCGAACGGAAGGGCGGTGGCGTCGGCGCACACGACCCGGGCTCCGTGCCGTTGGTGCGCGAGCGCCAACTCCGCCATCGACCGGTCGACACCCACCACCCGCGGCCCCGAGGTGCCCACGTCCTCGCGCCCGGACTCGGCGTCGAGGGCGGCCGTCACGGCCCCGCTCCCGCAGGCCAGGTCGAGCACCTGCCGACCCCGGCCGGCGACTGGACGGATGATCCAGGCGTACGGCGTGAGTCGACCCGCGGTGCACCTCTTGAGAACCTGTTCGGTGTAGCCCGCGTAGCGTTGGTGAAACTCGTCGAGATAACCCGGCCAGTCCGCTGTCACCTGCGATGCCGGCTCAGATTCGCTTGACGAAGATGTGGCTGGCGAGATCGTCGGAGATCTCCGCGGTACCGCCGCCTTCTGTTGCGTCGACGGCGGTGAGCAGGGCGCCCGCCGGTGTCGGCGCCACGATCACGACATTGCCGGGAAGTGCCCGCGCCCGGTGCAGGACCTCCATCGGCTCCGGTACCACCTGGACGGGCTCGCCGATCCGACGGATGAGGACCTTGGCCTCCTCGTCGGTCCCGCGCAGGCTCTCGACCACGCGGTTGAGCCGCTCGACACCGTCGAGGAAATCCTCGACCGGCCCCTTGCCGCCGAGCTCGTCGAGTCCGGGGATCGGGTTGCCGTACGGGGAGATCAACGGCTGGCCCAGGATCTCCACCAGGCGGCGTTCGACCTCCTCGGAGATGACATGCTCCCACCGGCACGCCTCGATGTGGGCAAGTTCCCAGTCGAGCCCGATCACGTCGACCAGGAGGCGTTCGGCGAGCCGGTGCTTGCGCATCACCCGGGTGGCCATCTGCCGACCCTTCGGCGAGAGCTCGAGGTGCCGGTCACCCTCGACCGTGACCAGGCCGTCGCGCTCCATCCGGGCCACGGTCTGGCTGACGGTGGGGCCGGACTGGTGGAGCCGCTCAGCGATCCGGGCACGAAGAGGGACGATGCCCTCCTCCTCGAGCTCGAAGATGGTCTTGAGATACATCTCGGTGGTGTCGATGAGCTCGCTGTGGCTCACGGCGGCTGTCTCCTCTGCGTCGGTCCCCGCGCGTCCGGTCCGTCTCTCGCGGTCTGCTCGCTCCCGTCACGTGTGCGTACGCCGGGGGTTGGTCTCGTCGCGACGAGGCCCAGGCGTCCGGGGGATCCGCGGGGAGGCGGATCCTACTGGCCAGCCCGACCGGCTCGCCGACCCTGCCAAAAGAATACGCGGCAGCGACCGATGCCGGTCATGACCGAAACGGGCGAAGCTGGACGTTATCGCGCGAGTGGATCGTACGTCGACAGCCGGCCGCACATCCCCCAGCGTTCAGTGGGTGCCGACTTCGCGTGGACTCCCCCCGCCCGCAGATGGGAGGCATCGCTTCCCCGGAGTCCGGCGAGTTGGCGGCCGGTCTCGTGGGCGGCGGCGAGTGGGCCGTCGCTCCACCGCCGCTCCCACGCGTCCAGCCGGGGGCGGACCAGTTGGTGCGCGGCATCGTGGAACTCGGTGAGCGCGTCCGGGCCCTCGTCGGCGACGCGTTCGCGGAGGGCGAGGAACCCTTCGACGGCGAGGTCGCGGCGGCGGCGAGCGGCGTGCCCGTCAGCATCGTCGAGTCGGTCGGGCGCGGCGAGCGCCGTGGCGGCGGCGTAGCGCTCGGGATCAGCGAGGATCTCCGGCGGCAGGGTGAGCACGGCGTCGCCGGCCTCGGGCAGTCCGGCGTTCTGCATCACGACCAGGACCTCGAGTCCGCCGTCGTTGACGGCGCGGTGGATGACGCCTGGCGTGAACCACACGACGTCGCCGACCTGGAGGGGAACCTCGAGATATCCGTCAGGACCGAGCGTCTGCAACCGGCCCACCCCGGCCGCGACGATGTATCCCTCCGTGCACACGAGGTGGATGTGTGGGGACCCACCGCGCAGGCCGTCGAGGGTGGGCCAGTCGTAGATGCGTACGCGCGAGACGGCGGTGCCGCCGGGGAAGTGACCGAGGACAGCGGACGTGGGGGTGTCCACGGGGCGGTGCGGGGAGGACTCGATGGTCATACCTACGCGGCTCCCTTGCGCGCCACGCCCTTCTCCTCGGCCTTGCGCTTGTCGCGGAGACGCTTGCGCCTGGCGCGGTCCTTGTTCCAGCGAACTTTCGCTCGAGATCCTCGTCCCATGTCGGCAGCTTAGTCCTGCGGCCGGCCAGGCGCGCAAGGCGCGCATGGCTGGCGGGCACATGGCGGGTGCAGGGCGCACACACTGGCGCCTCTTCCATTGCCGGGATGGCTCGTCAGCCGCGCCGCGAGCGCGGGCGGAGGCCGATGAGCTGGGCCAGCTGCCCCGTCGAGTGCTCGAACAGCGCCCGCTTGTCGTCGAACAGCCCCTCGAGGTGCCCGAAGAGCTCGAAGCTCACCATCCCGTAGAGCTGGGTCCATGCCGTCAGGACGGCGCCAAGCGCTGCCGGTGGGACCCCGCGAAGCTGCAGGTCCTCGACCGCGGTGACCAGCTGGTCGACCTGTCTCGCCGCGGCCCGCGGCAGCCCGGACGGCGGTTCGAGCGCATCAGCCTCGGCGCAGTCGCGGACGACCGCGAGCAGGACGCGTGGCACCCGAGCGGCCGAGTCCACGGTGTCACGCGGTGCCTGATAGCCGACGATCGGCGAGCCGTAGATCAGTGCGTACTCCCGAGGATGGGCAAGCCCCCAGTCGCGGACGGCGTGGCAACAGGCGCGCCACCGGCCGAGGAAGTCGCCTCGCCTCCGCCGCGCGTCCGCGTCCTCGACCTGCTGACCGATGGCGTCGTACGCATCGATGATCAGCGCGGTCAGCAGGTCGTCACGGCTGGGGAAATAACGGTAGAGCGCCGAGGAGACGATGCCGAGCTCCCGGGCGACCGCTCGGAGCGAGAGGGCTTCGGCGCCGTGTGTCGCGAGCTGACGGCGCGCTTCGTCCTTGATCTCGCGGGTCAGCTCGGACCGGGCGCGTTCCCTCGCGGTTCGAACCTTCGGCATGCCGAACATCCTGCCACATCTTTGAGAGCGCTGACCACAATCGAGAGCACTGCTCTTGACAGCCTTTCAGCGTGCGTGAACACTGACCTCATTCGAGAGCACTGCTCACACTTTCCTCTGGACTGAAGGGCCGCACCCATGAGTGACCAGCCGACCTTCCGCTATCTCGCTCCCAAGCCGGGAGGCAACTCCGTCCACCGGGCGGCGCGCTGGCTGACCGGCCACGGCGTCAGCCTGTTCGGCTCACGGCTTCTCCGCGTCCGTGGCCGGACCTCTGGCGAATGGCGTACGACGCTGGTCAATCTGCTCGAGGTGGACGGTGTGAGGTACCTCGTCGCGCCGCGCGGGCACACCCAGTGGGTACGCAATCTCCGCGCAGCCGGTTCGGGTGAGCTCGTCCTCGGCCGGCGGGTCACCCCGGTCCGCGCCGAGGAGCTACCGGACGGCGAGAAGATCCCGATCCTGCGGGCCTACCTGAAACGGTTCGGCTGGGAGGTCGGGATGTTCTTCGACAACCTCGACAAGAACTCACCCGATGAGGACCTCCGCGAGGCAGCTCCGGGCTTTCCCGCCTTCCGCCTGTCCGTTCCATGATCATGAAGGGAAAGTCGCGTGTACGCCGCAAAATCTTCATGATCACGATCATGATCACGGGGAAGGGGCGGGTTGGCGGGGCAGGACGGGCCGCGGCGCTACACGGGCGCGCGACATCGTGAGCCGGCGATGCCACCATGTGTGGCGACGCGCCGACGAAGGGAGCCGACGATGACGGGCACACCGCAGCTCACCTTGGACACGCCGTACGCAGTGGATCCGGCCGACGTCAAGGCCTACGACGAGCAGGGGTTCGTCAAGCTCTCCGGCGTGGCGAGCCGGGGACTGGTCGAGGCGTACGAGCCAGAGGTCACCGCGAAGGTGATCGAGCTCAACACGATGCACCTGCCGCTCGCGGAGCGGTCGACGTACAAGAAGGCGTTCCTGCAGGTCACCAACCTGTGGCGGGAGAGTGCGGCGGTGCGGGAGCTGGTATTTGCGCGGCGGTTCGCCCAGATCGCGGCGGACCTGCTGGGCGTCGACGGCGTACGTCTCTACCACGACCAGGCGCTCTACAAGGAAGCCGGCGGCGGCCTCACGCCCTGGCACGCGGACCAGTACTACTGGCCGCTCTCCACCGACCGTTGCTGCACGTTCTGGCTGCCGCTACAGGAGACGCCGCTCGAGATGGGACCGCTCGCGTTCGCCGCCCGGAGCCACCACTTCTCCTACGGACGGGAGCTGGCGATCAGTGACGAGTCGGAGGCCGCGATCGGCCGTGCGGTTGCCGAGCAGGGGTTCCCGTTCGTGGAGGAGGCGTTCGCGCTCGGAGACGCCAGCTTCCACTCCGGCTGGACGTTCCACCACGCGGGCCCGAACACCACGCAGATCCCACGCCGGGTCATGACGGTCATCTACATCGACGCCGACATGATCATCAGCGAACCGACCAACCGGAACCAGGAGATCGACCTCGAAGCGTGGTTCCCGGGTGCGCGACCTGGCGAGGTTCCTGACACCGAGATGAACCCGGTTCTCTACCGGCGGACCGGTAAATGACCGCCCGCGAACCCGACCGTGCTGGACGATCCCGCCGAGCCGCGGGTCGCGATAGCGTCTGACCATGCTCGCGCGCGACCTCGTTGAGGAGTACCCATCCGTCACCAGCGACGCCGACGCCCTCGAGGCCGCCCAGCTCCTGGGCCACCACAGGTTGCCCGGCCTGCTCGTCACCACCCCGGACGGTCGGCCGATCGCGGTCCTGCCGGCCTCACAGGTGGTGCGGTTCGTCGTCCCGAAGTACATCCAGGACGACCCGTCATTGGCGCGGGTCCTCGGCGAGAAAGCCGCGGACAGCATCGTCAACCAGCTCAGCCCGCTCACCGTCGGTGACATGTTGCCGGAGCGACTGCCCGAACTCCCGATCCTCCACGGTGACGACACCGTGCTCGAGCTGGCCGCCCTGATGGCGCGCCTGCGCTGTCCGCTGGTGGCGATCGTCGACGACGACCACGTGCTCGGCGTCGTCACGGCGTCCCGGCTGCTGTCGCTGGCCCTCCACGCCTCATGAGGAGGTACGAAGGGCGGAGCCGCATCCTGGCCGAGCCGCCGAGGCGGGTCCCCTCGTGAGTCTGTGGATCGCGCTCGCGGTCTTCGTGGCGGCGTACGTCTTCATCGCCACCGAACGTATCCCCCGCCTCGCGGCCGCTCTCGGTGGCGCGGGCATCGTGCTGGCGTTCGGCGTGGTCGGCGCCCACGACGTGTTCTACTCCGAGGACACCGGCATCGACTGGAACGTCATCTTCCTGCTGCTCGGCATGATGATCATCGTCGGCGTACTCCGGCAGACCGGCATCTTCGAGTTCCTGGCCATCTGGGCGGCGAAGCGGGCGCACGGCGACCCGTTCCGGGTGATGGTGCTGCTGTGCCTGCTCACCGCAGTCGCCTCGGCGTTCCTCGACAACGTCACGACGGTGCTGCTGATCGCTCCGGTGACCCTGCTCGTCTGCCAACGCATAGGCGTACGCCCAGAGCCCTACCTCATCGCCGAGGTGCTCGCCTCCAACATCGGCGGCACCGCCACCCTCATCGGCGATCCACCCAACATCATCATCGCCAGCCGGAGCGGCCTGACGTTCAACGACTTCCTCGTCCACCTCGCGCCGCTCATCGTGGTGCTCCTCGTCGTGTTCGTCGTGCTGTGCCGGGTGTTGTTCCGGCGTGAGTTCGAGGCCGATCCGCGTCAGGTGGCCGAGGTGATGGATCTGGACGAGCGGGAAGCGATCAATGACGTACGCCTGCTGCGGCGCAGCCTGATCGTCCTGGCGGCCGTGCTCGCGGGATTCGTCCTCCACTCGACCCTGCACGTCGAGCCGTCCATCGTGGCGCTGCTGGGGGCGGGCGTGCTGGTCGTGGTGAGCAGGCTCAGCGCCGGGTCCTACCTGGAGGAGGTGGAGTGGGAGACGCTCGTCTTCTTCATGGGGTTGTTCGTCATGGTGGGAGCGCTGGTGAAGGTCGGCGTCATCGACGCGATGGCGCACTGGCTGGCGGGAACGGTACGCGGGGAGGCCGGACTCGCCGTCGTCGTGGTGCTGTTCGGGTCGGCGGTGCTGTCCGCCCTCGTCGACAACATTCCGTACGTCGCGACGATGAGCCCCGTGGTGGCGCAGCTGGTCGCGCCTGACGGTCCGCTCGCCGGGCAGACCGTGCTGTGGTGGGCGCTCGCGCTCGGCGCCGACCTCGGCGGCAACGCGACCGCGGTCGGCGCGAGCGCCAACGTGGTCGTCATCGGGATCGCCCGGCGCAACGGGTACCCCATCAGCTTCTGGGAGTTCACGAAGTACGGTTCGGTGGTGGCCGCTGTGACCGTCGTACTCGCCCTGCCCTATCTCTGGTTGAGGTATCTGTGATGAGCGTCCACCAGGACGGTCGGCGCGCTGCCGGCTACGCCGGGATCATCTGCGACCTCGACGGCACCGTCTACCTGTCCGGGCGGCCGTTGCCCGGTGCGGTCGACGCGTTGAACGCCCTCCGCGCGGCAGGCGTACGGGTGGCGTTCGTGTCCAACAATCCGTTGCGTACCGCCGAGTCCTACGCCGAACGCCTGACCGGGCTCGGCGTCCCGACCGGACGCGAGTCCGTCGTCACCTCGGGTGGGGTGATGGCGTCCTGGCTGCGTACGCAGATGCCGGGCGCGCGGGTCCTGCTCCTCGGCGAGACCAGCCTGCGCGACGAGCTTCGCGCCGCCGGGGCGAAGGTCGTCGAGCGGGGTGGCGAGGTGGAGCTGGTGGTGGCGTCGTTCGATCGGACCTTCCGGTACGAGACGTGGCTGGAGGCGTTCCGGGCGCTGCGGGCGGGTGCGCGGTTCGTCGCGACCAACCCGGACCGGACGTGCCCGGTGGACGGCGGTGAGGTACCTGACGCCGGCGGCATCATCGCGGCACTCGAGACCAGCACCCGTCGCGAGGTGGAGGCGGTGATGGGCAAGCCGTCACCGCTGATGCTGGCCGCGGCGCTCGACTGCCTCGGGCTCGCCGCCGACCAGGTACTCGTCGTCGGCGACCGGCTGGAGACCGACGTCGAGCTGGGTCACCGGGGCGGACTCGACACCGCGCTGGTGCTGACCGGTGTCACCGACGAGGCGGCGGCCGGGAGCGCCGAACCGCCGCCGACCTACGTACTCCCGTCGCTCGCCGACCTCCCCGCGCTCGCCTTGGGCCCTCGATGACGTGACCGCCGCACGTGATCGGTGCTTGGTGGTCGGTGTGCGGTGTCAGTCGCGGGCGAGTTCGGAGCCGAGGGGCCACGGGTTGGCCTTGCAGCTGCCGACACCCTTGGTCTGCTGCATCATGACCGGCGCCGGTTGCCCGGCCCCCGCGCAGTCCACGTGCCCCTTGCTCAGTCGGTGTCCGACCTCGTGGTTGACGACGTAGTTGCGGTAGTTCACCACGTCCTTGCCGAACGCCTCCGCACCGAACGCCCAGCGCTTCGCGTTGATCACGACCCGGTCCCCGGTGCGGCAGGACAGTTCGCCGTTGGTCTGCAGCGGCGCGCAGAGCCGGTCCACCGTCGCGGGCGTCGCCAGCAGGATGTGCAGGTCGACCGGACCGCTGTCGACGCGCTGGAAGGTCGCCCATCCGGCGGCCGCCCAGCTGCGCGGGTCGCCGAGGATCTTGTCGACGGTCGTCGCGATCTCGGCGGGAGGGTACGGAAGGTCCCTCTCGACATCGACCTGGTACTTGATCAGCGGGCCAGAACCGGTCCGTCCGGTACCTCCGGCCGCGACGCCGAAGTCCCCGGAGCCCTTGGTGACGATGGTCACCGCCTTCGGCGGCCGTGCCCTTGGCGTGGACGAAGCCGACGGCGGCGTGGCGGTGCTCGGGGCGGCAGGACTGGTCGATACCGGGAACGGCCCCCGATCCTTGTTCCTCGACACCGGCGCGTCGTCGGCCGGCGCGGTGACGTCAGGACCCTGCTCGACCTTCCGGTCCATGGCGGTCGGTACTCCGACCAGGGCCTCGGTAGGCAGCCACAGCCCGTACCAGTCGGCGAGAAGTCCGAATCCGAGAATGAACGTCGAGATCAGAGCCACACTCGCACGCCGGATCCTGCGGCGGCGGGTTTGGAGTTGGTGGTCGGTGAGTGTCTGGGTACGGCGTTTCGTGGTCCTCGGCCTTTTCGTCCCGGACGTCTTCGTCCTGGCTGACGTCGTGCGGCGTACCTTCCTGCGGGCGAACATCGGTGGCGAGCCCTCCCCTGGTCGATCCCCCTCACCCCGGGAGTCACCCTAGCGGGACCCGAAAGACCCGTTAGTCGACCGGCGCGGCGCCAGTGATCCGATGCAGGGCGAAAGTCCGTGCCTCTCCCGCCGCATGGTCATACGCCGTGAGCCAGCCCCCGTCGATCCGAACCGGGTCAACGATGCGGTCGCGGGCACCCCCCTGCTGGTCTACGTACCCCATCCAGACCGACCATCCACCCGCCAGAGCGGCCCGAAGAACCTCGACAGCTTCGGCCGAGGCGGTACGCCGGAGTTGCCCCACTGCGGCCCCGGCGGGCCGGCTGGCCCGGGCCCGATCGCCGGCCCGGACGGCGCGTACGGCGGCCATCAGCACGTCCGGTTCGGGTTCTCGCGGACCTGTCGTGCCCGCCCGTGCCGGCGCCTCGGCGGTCCTCCCGGCCCGCGTACCGGTGAGCACCAGCGCGCCCTCCGGGGTTTCGGCGACCGGCGAATACCCAAGGGCCCGCAGCTCGTCGACGATCACCTTCACCGGCTGCCGGCCGATGACCACGGTCGGTGCGATCCGGCGCAGGCCGAGGGGTGTGGTCCGGCGGTCGGCCAGCAGCGCGTCGAGCGCGGCCGGGTCGTCGCAGCGGAGGTACGCCGTCGCGGTGCCCGCCCGGAGGTGGCCGTGCCGGCGGGCTATGTCGTCGATGAGGTACGACAGCGGCTGCGGCACCGGCGTGGCCGAGTGGCGGGACACCAGGTCGTGCAGCTCCGCCGCCGTCCGACCCCCGTCGAGGGCGCGACGGACCGACTCCGCACTGAACCGGTAGACGGTGGCACCTCCGTGGGACTCGGCATCGGCCATGCTCGCCAGGGCGCGGGCCAGCTCGGGCCGCAGCGGGCCGGGGGCGACGGCGGTGAGGTCGGCCTGCAGGAGTACGTGGTCGACGGGTTCGGGGAGCAGCGGTAGGAGCGTTGCGGCGGCGGCCTTCTCGCTCTCACGCAGGGCAGCACCGTGGGCGGCGAGGGCACCGAGGCCGGTGACGCCCAGGACGGCGGCCTCGGTGAGGGTCCAGTCGAGGAGCTGGCGGACGAACGCGGTCATCCGCCGGGGCCGCAACCACTGCGCCCGGGCCGCGACCGCCTCGGCGTCCGGCGCGGTGTTCGCCGGCGCCTCCGCGAGAACCTGGAGTACCAGCTGGCGGACGTCCGGGGCGACGCTGCGTTCGACGTCCGGTGCCAACGCCGGCAGGAGCTTGTCGCGGTCGTCGCGGCTCCCGACGAGCCCCGGCACCCGGGTCGAGTACAGCCAGGCGCCCGCGATCCTGGCCCAGCGGTCGGCGGGTTCAAGCGCGAGCCAGGTGTCGTAGGCGGGGGTGGGAAGCCAGCCGTCGTCGTCGCCGACGGCGACGAGTCCGGCGGCGAACGCAGTCTCGATCACCAGTGCCGCGGTGGGCTCGTCGACGTCGAGACCCGAGGCGGTACGGCGCAGGTCGCGTACGCCCACACCGCCCGCGCGCAGGATCGTCGGAGGCTCGGCACCCCACGCGTCGAGGAGCTGCTCGACCAGGCGTACGACGTCCAGCGTGGTACCGGCGGCGGTCCGGTCGACGAGCGCCTGGTCGCGGGCGGTCCCCGCCAGCGCGGGCGGATCGAGCTCGCCGGCCGGGAGAAGCCGGCCGCCGCGGCGGTGGAGGCCGACCTCCCGGGGCAGCGTCACGGACCGGGCGTCGCGGGCGACGAGGAGGCCGCGGGCGAGGAGCTGCTCGACCGGGCTGCGGGCGGACTCGACCGTGACGGTCCGGTTGGCGTCGGACACCAGCCCGATGGGTGGCCCGGCGGCCAGGCGTTCGGCGACGGATCGCGCCTCCGCGCCGGCCTCGTCGAGAAGTGCGGCCAGGTGTGCGCTGTCGGCGTGGCGCGGGTCGTCCGCCGGCGGTCCGAGGCCGGCGGGGTGCGGGCCGAGCAGATCGGGGACGACGGCGGCCACGTCCAACGCGTCGTCGGGGCCCCAGACGAGGGCAAGGGAACGCAGCCGGGCCAGGGTCGCGTCCAGTTGTTCGTTCGGGAGGTCGAGAAGTGTCCGAAGGGCGGCCCGGGAGACCTGTGGCGCGGCGACCACCACGGCCTCCACGACCGCGAGCTCGCGCCGGTCGAGACGGTCCAGCGCCCGTGCCAGCGAACTCCTGGTCGTCGCCCTGGCCGCGAGCGCCACGATGTCCGACGGCAACGGGGTGACGAGATCCGGTCGGGCGCGGAACAACCGCACCAGCGCGTCGTCAGCGAGGGTGCGGAGAGCTTCTGCGAGCGTGACCGGCTCGGCAGCCATTCTGGCCATCCCTTCCACGGTAGAGCCCACTCCACCGTAGAGCTCCAGGCCAAGCGCCGGGTGCCTGCGGACTTGTCGAAGGTATCTCGTCATCTATGGCGACATACCTCTGACAGGTGACCGGGGCCGAGCCCGACCGCACGACGACCCTGGCCGACCCTGAGGGGCTTGCCAGGGTGGGCGCGGGCCCTTCCCCGATGTGCGTGGAGGGTCCCGGACGGCACGGTGGATCCATGCCGTTCGCAGGAGAATTCTGGGGGTACGCATGTCGGTGACGGGGACCCTCGCCGATCTCCATGCCATGGTGACCGCACTGCATCCTGGCGTGCTCGTCGCGCTCACCGTCCTGGCGGTCTCGCTCGAGACGTCGCTGTTCGTCGGGCTGCTGGTTCCCGGGGACGTCGTACTCCTCGTCGCCGGCGCCACCGTGACGACGCCCGGCGAGTTCGTGGCGGTGGTCGTCGCCGGCATCGCCGGTGCCCTCGTGGGGGAGGCGACCGGCTACGCGTTGGGCCGCCGCTACGGGACGCGTCTCCGGCACAGCCGGCTCGGCCAGCGCCTCGGCGAACGCCGCTGGATCCGTACCGGCCGCGCGCTGGACCGTTGGGGTGGACGCGCGATCGTGACCGCCAGGTTCACGCCGGTGGTCCACGCGATGCTGCCGGTCGTCGCGGGAACGCTCGGCTATCCGATCGGACGGTTCCTGCGCTGGTGCGGTGCCGCGGCGGTCATCTGGTCGCTCGTGTACGCCGGTGCCGGCGCGTTGGCGGGCAGCCAGCTCGCGCGGGTGAACGGCTCGCTCGGTCTGTTCGGCTACGGCGTGCTCCTCGTTGTCGGCGTCTTGATCGCCCTCAAGTGTGGGAAGGCTGTCAAGACCGCCTTGCGTCGGCGGTCGGCGCCGGTCGCGCCGGTCGGGTCAGCTGCGTTGGCGGGGTCAGGTGAACCGGTCGCGTCAGGTGAACCGGTCGCGTCAGGTGAACCGGTCGGAATGGTGGACGCGTGCGATCGCGGGAGGTGACAACTGATGAGCCTGGCTCCTGAGGTGACGGCTCGGCCGGAAACGTCTGCCGGGACCACCCATGCGCCTGCTCTGGCGAATCCCCGCTCCCGACACGCATCGACTCCGCCCGTGGCGAAGAACCGCACCGGGCGCGGATCGAGAACCACAGCGGAGGTCGCACGTCGCGACGGGCGTGGGGCACGTCGCGACCGTGACTTCCGGCTGTCGTGGCGTGGCCGCCATGTACTCGTCCTCGCCGCCGTGGTCGGCCTTGTCGGCTGGCTCGCGTACGAGAACCGGAACGCCTTCGACCCCGGGCTGTGGCGCGCGAACCTGCACCTCGGCTGGGCGCTGCTCGCCGTCGCCGGCATGGGGCTCACGCTCGCCGGCAACGCATGGAACCTCTCCGGCGCGAGCCCGACCCGGTTGCGGTTCTGGCCGACGTTCGCCGCACAGGTCGCCGGGTCGCTGCTGCGCATCGTGTCGCCGGCAGCGGTGGGTGCCGCCGCCGTCAACGTGCAGTACCTCCGGCGGGCCGGCGTGAGTGGGACGGCCTCGCTCGGCGCCGTGTCGGTCGCGCAGTCCGTACAACTGCTGCTGGCGCTGTTGTTGCTCCCGCCCGTTGCCATCGCGGCCGGTGCCGAGGCCGAACTGTTGAGCGCCGACGGCCTGTGGATCGCGCTCGCCGCGGTGGCCGGGACAGCGGTGGCCGCAGGTGCCGTCGTCCTCGTCGTACGCAGGTCTCCCCTGGCGGAGGCTCGGGTCCGGATGCTGCTGGGTGAGCTGTCCCGGTCGCTGCGGGCGATGGCGGGCGAGCCGCGGCGGGCGGTCGTGAGCGTCGCCGGCGCGGTCTGCGTCTCGGGCGGGCTCATCCTCGCGCTGTGGTCGTCCGTGCATGCGTTCGGTGGGTCGCTGGCGTTGCTGACGGCGGCGGGCGTTCTCCTGCTCGGAAGTACGGCGGGCAACATCGTCCCGGTGCCTGGTGGACTCGGCTCGGTCGACGCGGCGCTCGTCGCCGCGTTGACGGCGACCGGCACCCCGCTCACCGTGGCGTTGCCGGCGGTGGCGTTGTTCCGGCTGGTGACGCTGTGGCTGCTGCTTCCGGCGGGCCTGGTGAGCCTCGGCCTGCTCCGCAGCCGCGGGCAGCTGTAGGGAGCCCGCGAGCGTGTAAGGCTGGAGCTGTCGGGTAGTCCGACCGACTGGCCCCGACCTCGAGAAGCGAAAGCGGGGAGAACCATGGCAAAGGTCGCATTTGTGGTCGACGAGATCTTCGAGGACTCCGAGTTCCAGGTCCCGTACGACGAGGTACGCAAGGCGGGACACGAGGCCGTCGTCGTCGGCAGGGAGAAGGGCAAGGAAGTCACCGGCAAGAAAGGGACGAAGGTCACGGTCGAGCTCGGATCCGACGACGCGCGGGCGGATGACTTCGATGCCGTCGTCGTGCCGGGTGGCTACTCACCGGACAAGGTGCGTACGGACGCGAAGCTGGTCGGCCTGACCCGCCAGGCGTACGAACACGGCAAGCCGGTCGCGGCGATCTGCCACGCCGGCTGGGTACTCGCCGAGGCGGACATCGTGCGCGGCAAGACGGTGACCTCGTACCACTCCATCAGGACAGACCTGGTCAACGCCGGTGCCGAGTGGGTCGACAAGGAAGTCGTGGAGGACGGCAACCTCATCACGTCCCGTACGCCCGCCGACCTGCCGGCGTTCTGCGCCACCCTCCTCCGACAGCTCGGCTCGTAGACCCACCGCAGACCGCGGCGGGGCCGGTGTGGGCCGGAATCCCAGCGGCGCCGGGATCCCGCACACCGCGCCCGCCGCGCCTGCCGCGCCGGGCAACCTCCGGCGACGGCGAACCGTCTGAATGGCTATGAGATCTCGCAGACTGCTCGGATGCCTGGCCCTTCTCCTGGCTGCCGCTGGCACCGGTGGCTGCGGCGGAGGGGTGACAACAGTGGACCCAGGCGCCGGATCCGAGGCGGAGGACCAGCTACGCGGACGTACGTACCTCTCGACCGAGGTCACGGACTCCGGTGCCCCCCGCGCACTCGTCGACGGCACCCGGATCAGCCTGCAGTTCACCGACGACGGCCGGTTGCTCGCCAACGCCGGCTGCAACTCCATGTCCGGTGAGGTCAGCCTCGACGACAGCCGGCTCGACGTGGGCGGCGGCCTCGCGACGACCGAGATGGGCTGCGATCCCGCCCGGCACGAGCAGGACGAATGGCTGGCGAAGCTCTTCGACACCAGCCCGGAATGGCGCGTCGACGGCGACCGGCTGATCCTCACCTCGGGCGAGTCGAGAATCGTCCTCCTCGACCGCAAGGTCGCCCAACCCGACCGCCCGCTGACCGGCACCCGCTGGAAGCTCACGACGATCATCGACGGGGAGGTGGCGTCGTCGGTGCCGAAGCTGGACAAGACGCCGGACCTCACCTTCACCAAGGGCGGAGAGGTCAGGGGCTTCAGCGGTTGCAACGGTTTCGGTGGCGAGGCGACCGTCTCCGGTTCGACCATCGCGTTCGGGTCGTTGCAGGGCACCCTGATCGCCTGCCCGGGCGCTGCGGGCGAGGTCGAGCGGACGGTCCTCGACGTGCTGAAGGGCGACGTCCAGTTCACGATCGACGCGGACCAGCTGCGGCTGCGGCATCCGGACGGCAAGACCCTCGTCTACTCGGCCGCCACCGCCAAGGACCGCTGAGTCGTAGCCCTCACGGCAGCCGCCGCTACGGACAGTGTGCGCCGACCATCGCGTCCAGGACCTGCTCCCGGCCCCAAGGTCGAGGACGCTGGTCCCGCCCTCCAACTCGCACCTCGTCGCACCTCGACGCCCGTCCCGGACCCCGACCGGGACGGGCACATTGCCACGCAACGTAGGGTCGATGCCGTGGCCCCAGATGCGTTAGTCGTCGGTTTCGACCTGGATATGACCCTCATCGACTCCCGTCCCGGCATCGCCGCGGTCTGGGACGCGGTCTCCGCGCGTACCGGCGTCCACGTCGACAGCGCCACCGTCGTGACCCGGCTCGGGCCACCGCTGGACCACGAGGCGGCACAGTGGTTCCCGCCCGCCCAGGTGCCGGCGGCCGTCGCGCTCTACCGCGAGCTCTATCCCGACCTGGCCGTCGAGGCCGCCGCGCTGCTGCCGGGTGCGGCCGAGGCGATCAAGGCCGTACGCCGGCACGGCGGCAAGGTGCTGGTCGTCACCGCCAAGAACGAGCCACACTCCCGCCTGCACCTCGAACACCTCGGGCTCGAGGTCGACGAGATCGCGGGCGACGTCTGGGCGGAGGAGAAGGGCACGGTCCTGCGGGCGCACAACGCCACGATCTATGTCGGTGACCACCACGGTGACATGCTCGGCGCGCGGACGGCGGGGGCCCTGGCGCTGGGCGTCCCGACCGGGCCGCTCTCGGCGGAGGAGCTGCGGGCCGCCGGCGCTGACGTCGTACTCACCGATCTTGCCGACTTTCCGTACTGGCTCGACGAACACATGCTCACCACCCGGCTGGCCGCACTCGAGACGCAGCTGACCGCCCTGGGTTCGCTCGTCGTCGCGTTCTCCGGCGGCGCGGACTCGGCGTTCCTGCTCGCGGCGGCCGTCCGCGCACTGGGCTCGGACAACGTGGCCGCCGCCACCGCCGTCTCGCCGTCCCTGCCCGACGCCGAGCTCGCGCCGGCGCGCGAGTTCGCCGACTCGCTCGGGGTCCGCCATCTCACTCCGCGTACGGACGAGATGGCCCGGGAGGGTTACCGCGCCAACGACGGAGACCGGTGCTACTTCTGCAAGGCCGAACTGCTCGAGGTCGTCACGCCCATCGCGGCCGAGCTCGACATCGCCCACGTCGCGACCGGCACGAACGCCGACGACGCCCGCGCCGGGTTCCGCCCAGGCATCCGCGCGGCGGCCGAGCGCGGTGCGGTCACCCCGCTCAGGGACGCCGGCCTCACCAAGGAGCAGGTCCGCGAGGCGTCCCGCCGCTGGGGCCTGCCCACCTGGGACAAACCGGCCGCGGCCTGCCTGTCGAGCCGGATCGCGTACGGGCTCTCGATCACCCCGGCCCGCCTCGCCCGCGTCGAACAGGCCGAGGTCGCCCTTCGGGCGGTCCTCGCCGAGACCGGCGTACCCGTCCGCAACCTCCGGGTCCGCGACGTCGGCGACACTGCGCGGATCGAGGTCGACGCCGATCTCGTCGAGGCGGTCGAGGCGCTGCAGGAGGCACACGAGGCGGTGCTGGCGGCCGGGTTCGAGACAGCGGAGGTCGACCCGAAGGGCTTCCGGTCCGGCTCCATGAACGATCTGCTGCCCGAACCGTCCCGCTTCCGCTGATCCTGATCCTGGGTCTGCGTGGCGGCCGCCACGCGACGCGCGGCCCGCGGTCCGGGCCGAAGCCGGCACGTAGGTGGCGTGAGGCGTACTAAGAGGTAGAGGCCAGACGTCCAGACGTCTACCCTTGGAGCGGCCCCCGTCCTGCGGGGGCCCAGTCATGAGAAGACGTGTCATGAGAGCGCGGGTCGCCCGGTTCCGCTGCTCTCCCATCCCAGACAGTGCATCCGAGCGAGGTCGATGTGCCGGCAGGCAAGGTGAAGTGGTACGACGCGGACAAGGGCTTTGGCTTCCTCACCAAAGACGACGGAGGGGATGTCTACGTCCGGGCCTCCGCCCTGCCCAGCGGCCTGACCTCACTCAAGGCGGGGCAGCGGGTCGAGTTCGGCATCGTCGCGGGCCGCAAGGGTGACCAGGCGTTGTCCGTACGCCTGCTCGAGCCACCGCCCAGCGTCTCCAAGGCGATGCGGAAGTCGCCGGACGAGATGGTGGTCATCGTCGAAGACCTCATCCGGCTGCTCGACGGCCTCGAGGGGACCTACCGGCGTGACCGGCACCCCGACGGCCGGACGGCCAAGCAGGTGTCGACCGTCCTCCGGGCGCTCGCCAACGAGCTGGAGCTCTGAGCCGCCGCTCCCTTGCTGTTCGCCGGTCCTCGGCGCGGGCGGCTCGCTGTCCACGCGCGGCCCCTTCGCCGGTTCCCACGCGTGGCCCCTTCGCGTGTTCCCGCGGGGGGCTCCTTCGCGTGTTCCCGCGCGTGGCGCCACCTGTTGCCCGCCTGGTCAGCCAGGCGTGTGGTCACCGGCGAGGCGTCGACACCTGGCCAACATTCCACAGGCATGCCCAGCGTGGTCATTTGCCGGCGCGAACGGCGGTGTCCGCCACCCGGCTTCGGCGTACCGTTGAGAGCGTGGCCAGTGGACACATCGGTGAGCTGTACGCAGACAACCTGACCGACGCCGACCTCGAGCTGTTGGCCGAGGCGGCCGCGCCGACACTCACCGCTGCCGAGCTGCGGCACGAACCCGCGGCGATTCCCGGCCTCTTCGACCGGCCGGAGGTCTTCGATGCCGTCTTCGGTCGTACGCAGGAACCTCACGACCGCTGGCTCGTCGGGGTGTCGCCGTTCCTGGCGTTCACGACCGCGGTGCACCGGTCGGCCGCGGACCTGTCCCACACGAGCTACCTCACCGAACGCACGGGAGCCCGCGAACGCGTCCCCGTCTTCGACGGCCCGGAGCTGGCCAGCTTTCTCGAACCCCTGGCGCGGCGGCTGTTCTTCGCCGAACTGCTGGCCTCGTTCGCCCGGGTGGCCAGCGGGCGGTATGTCGTGCGTACCGCCCGCGGTCTGCGTTCCCGTCGCTACAGCGAACTCGACCCCGTTCGCCTCGCCGGCCTCGTCGACACGGTGCCTCCCGCCGAACGGCCGGGCGCCTACCGCCGACTCGGTGACGTGGTGCTGTTCCTCGCCGGCGTGTTCCCCGACTACACGACCAGGCACGCCCTGGGCCCGATCGACGCGGCCCGCCTGCTGCGCGCGGCCGGCATCGCCCGCGAGGACCGCGACGCGCTCGCCGCGGCTCCGGCGATCGACCTCTTCGAGCATCTGGGTGCCCGCTGGTACCGCCAGGCGTCTCAGCTCGCGCCGCTGCGGACGGTGCGCCTGGAGGTCATCGCCGAGGTCGCGGAGAGTTTCCGGCAGGCCCGGCGGGTGCTCAACTTCGTCGCCGACCGGTACCTCTTCCCGGCCGGCGGCGGTTGGTTCACCCCTCCCGGCACCTGAGCGCGTCCCTCACCTGGCGGCATACGCCAGGCTCCACGATCTGCTCGACACCCGTGGGCGGATGGCCCGCTCACTTCACCGCGTACGCCCGCTCGACCACCTGCTCGACGCCGTTGCCGTGGCTGTCGGTGGCGGCGACCTTCAGCGTCACGTACCCGCCGGCGCCCGGCCGGTTGTCGACGTGCGCCACCCACGCGGACCCTTCGCCCACCGTGACCGGTGCGGCGGACCACGTCTCGCCGTCGTCGTAGGACGCCCACGCCGACACCTCACCCACCGCGCCCGGGTCGTAGTCCGCCTGTCCTTCGAACGTCAGCCGCACCGGGAAGTCCGCCGTCGCGGGGGCCCGGTTGTACGCGTCGAGCGGCACGTCGTAGTCCGGCAGCAGGATCGGCAGCGCCACCGTGTCCTCACCCGGCGGCCGGCCCGACCGGAACGTGAACGTCGTCTCGGTCCGCAGCGACAGTCGCCAGTCCGGATAGGAGCTCGACCCCGCGAACGGCCGTGCGGTCGTGACCTCCAGCCGGTAGTCCGCCGCCGGTTCCTCGACCGCCGCCTGCCCGAACGCCCCGAACGACGACTGCCCGACCAGGACGCCGTTGCGGTGGAGCTTCAGTCCTCCGGTGTCGCCGAAACCGGCCCGCGGCCCCATGTGGTCCGGGTCGGCGTCCTGCCAGTGCGGGAACTCGAAGCCCACCAGGTTGCCCTGCCGCTCGGCGACGTGCAGGTGGGTCCCGTCGTCGGCCACGCGGACACCAGTCTGCATCGGGTGTTTGAACCACGTTGTCCGCAGGGAGTCCCCGCGGGTGAAGGTGCGTACCCGGTCGTAGACCACCGCACCCCAGATGACGTTGGCCGTGACGATCTGCTCCCAGCCGGTGTCACCGGGGGTGTAGTAGACGTCGCGCTCCTGCGGCGTGCGTACCTGGTTGACGTCGCCGACGTAGGCCACCGCGCCCCCGGTCCACGGCCGGTGCGCGATCGGCAGGTCGGCATAGCCGAGCGACCGGTCGCCCGGTGCGTACCACGTCTCGTGGACGCGACCGAGGTCACTGGCGTACACCGTGTGCGTCCGGTCGGAGCCGATCCGGTCCTTGTCGAAGTACGCCAGGTTGTAGACGTACGGGCTGTCGGCGACCGCCGACCACGACAGCCGCACCGGGCCGTCGGCCGCGGCGAGGCGCTCCCGCAGCAGCTGCTCGTCTTCGGGCGTGAGGGTCAGCCCGGGAGCCGCCGGAACCCTCACGCCGTTCACGAAGCTCGGCCGCGCGGTCCAGCGCCAACGCCCCGGTGAGTCACGCCCGACGAGCACCGCCCGCGCGCCGGCGGCCGCCGCGTCCCGCAGGAGGGTGCTGATCCGCGTCGCCGTCGGCGTCGGCAGGTGGATGAGGGCCACCTTGTCGCGCACGCCGGCGGCTTCGAGCGCCTCCGGCGTACCGTCGCCCACGTCGACGACCTCTGCCGTCGCCTCGCCGTCCAGCAGCTCACCCCAGGCCATGGGCGCCGGATCGATCCGCGCTCCACCGCGGCCGGCGATGCGCATGCGTACGTCGGGTGCGTACATCCGCAGGTACGTTCCCAACTCGAAATGGCCCTTGCCGACCTGGTGTGAGTCGGGGACGGCGAAGAGGTCCTCCACCGAGGCGTTCGCCAGATAGCCGCCGGAGACCACCCAGTCGCTGGCCCACCGGCCGTACAGCATCGCGCCGCCGCGCAGCTCCAGCGGCCGGTCGCCGTCGACCTCGAGCCCCCGCCCCTCGCGCGCGTCCAGGACCAGGGTCGTGTCACGGTCGACGGTGATCTCGGGACGGCCGGCGTAGGTCGCCGAGGCGACCAGCCCCGTGGCCGCCGTGCCGGGGTCGCGGGTGGTGATGAGCGCGGCGATGGAGTACGTACCTGCGCGGACGCGGAACGTGTCGTCCTTGCCGTCGGGATAGACCCGCCACCCTCCTGGCGCGTCGACGTTGAGGACGTCGAGGAACCCGGTCCCGGTGGCGCGGTTTCCCTGCCGGTCAAGGGTCCTGACGGTGAGGTCGACCGTCTCCGGTTCGACCCAGAAGCCGACCGGTGTCGTCACAACGGTGCCGTCGGAGGCCCGGCCGACCAACCGTCCGCCGAACTCGCCGTACGCCGCGTCGTCGACCCGTGTGCGTGGGTCGAGGGTCACCGGCACAGCGGCGCTCCCGCGCGCCGGCACGGTGAGCGTGCGCGCGCCGAGTTCGACCATGCCGCGCGGGGCTGGACCTCCGTCCTGCCCGGCGACCTCGAGGGACAGGTCAAGCGTCACTGGTCGGTCGCCGATGTTGGTGAACGACAAGGACGTCGTGACGGGATCGCTGCCGGTGTGCGGCCAGGTGAACGACGCGAGACTCGTCGGCCCCGGACCCAGCACGGTCTGGCGCAACGCTCGCGGCACGTCGACGACTCCCGCGCCCTGGGCGTCGATGTCGTCCTTGGCGTTCGGTGCGGCCGCCGACACCAGCAACGCCTTGCGATGCTGGGCCGTGAGGTCGGGACGCCGCTGCGCGAGGATCGCGGCGGCACCGGCGACGTGCGGCGCGGCCATCGACGTCCCCGACATCGGCGTGTAGTGGTTGTCGCCACGGCTGTCGAGCGCGGCGGCCATGATGGCGACACCCGGTGCGGCGAGGTCGGGTTTCGGCGCGTGGTTGCCAAGGACCGGCCCGCGGGCGGAGAAGTTCGCCGTCTCCCCGTCGCGGTCGACCGCGCCGACGGTCAGCGCACCGGGCACACAGCCGGGCGACGTCACCCCTTCGCGCACGCCGGTGTTGCCGGCCGCGATGACGAACAACGTCGTGGTCTGTTCGGTCAGTCGCTTCGCCGCCGCCGCCACCGGGTCGGTGCAGTCGGCCGGTGCGCTCGAACCGAGGCTCATGTTCACCACGTCCGCGCCCTGGCCGACCGCCCATTCCATGCCGGCGATGACCCAGGACTCCTGGCCGCCGGCCCAGCCGAGCACCCGCCCGACGAGCAGCTCCGCTCCCGGTGCGACGCCCTTGCGTACGCCCGCTGACGCCGAGCCGTTGCCGCCGACGATCGACGCCACGTGCGTGCCGTGCCCGTCCTCGTCGAAGGCGTCCGGCCGGTCGGTGAAGTTGGCCGTGGCGGCGATCCGCCCGGCGAGGTCCGGGTGGTTCGGGTCGTAGCCGCTGTCGAGCACCGCGACCTTCGTTCCGGTGCCGTCGAACCCCGCCGACCATGCTTCGGTCGCGCCGATCTGGTGCACGCTCCGGTCCAGCGTGGGCTGCACCTTCGCGTCGAGCCAGAGCCGGTTGATGCTTCGCGCCGAGCGGTCGCGCGGGTCTGCGAAGTCCCGCCAGAACCGCCGTGAGTCCTCCTTGTCGACGACGAGGGCGGATGCGGCGATGGACGGCAGCGGGCGGGTACGACGGGAGCCTGCCGGCGCGGGCACGTCTCCGCCGGAGCGCGGGTCTGCAGCGGTCGCGATGAGCGGGATACCGTCGCTGTGCGCGTCGTCGTATCCCTGCTCGACCAGGCCCGTGACGTTGAACAGCCGCTCGTCGAGGGTGCCGTCCGCGAGCAGGGGCGCGGCCGAGGCTGGCACGACGTACAGCTCGTCACCCACCTGCCGGGTGAGATAGCCGGCCGGGTCGGGATCCGGCGACGAGACGACGGCCGAGTGGCGACCAGCTTCGTCCGTACGCACGACAAGGCGGTCACCGGTCACCAGCGTCACCGTGGTCGCGTCCGGAGTGGCGGCGGAACCGACGAGAGCGGCGTTCCCGCCCGCGACCACACCTGGCCCCCGATCACCGGGTGCGGGTGTCGCGCTCGCCACCGTCATGGAACAGAGCAGCGCCACCGCTGTCGCGGCTGCCGCGACAGCGGTGCCGAACCGGAGTCCGGCACGACGGTTGATGGGCGTACGGCGAACCACAGCGTTCATGACCGTCACCCTCACAGAACCACCGACCACGCAGAACGATCGCGACGCGGCAGGTTCGCGCCATGACTGATACGCGTCACCGCCGGCCCGCAACTTTCGCCGCTCTCCTGTCATCGATCACGGCTACGCCTCCGGCCCGCAGGAGCACTAAGGTGCGGGGAAGCGTTTCCCAGACGGGAGGTGGGACGAGACGGTGAGCGGGACCACGAACGGGGGGACGACGCATCCGTTGCTGCGGCTCACCGGCATCGTCAAGGCGTTCCCCGGCGTACGCGCACTCGACGGCGTCGACCTCGAGGTCCAGGCCGGCGAGGTGCACTGCCTGCTCGGCCAGAACGGTGCCGGCAAGTCCACCCTCATCAAGGTCCTCTCCGGCGCACACCAGCCGGACGCCGGTGAGATCGAGTGGCGGGGCGACCACCTCACCCTTCCGACTCCGCAGGCGGCGATGAAACGCGGTGTCGCCGCGATCTACCAGGAACTCGACCTCGTAGACGGCCTGTCCGTCGCGGAGAACGTCTACCTCGGCCACGAACCCCGCACGTTCGGCGTACCCCACCGGCAGGCGATGCGGCGGCACACCACCGAGCTACTGGCTCGCCTCGGCCACGCCGAGATCCCGCCCACGCAGGAAGTCGGCACCCTGTCGTCGGCCGGCAAGCAGATCGTCTCGATCGCCCGGGCGCTCTCCCACGACGCCCGGCTGCTCATCATGGACGAGCCGTCCGCGGTACTCGCGGGCGACGAGACCACCAACCTGTTCCGGGTGATCCGCGACCTGTCCGCCGACGGCGTCGCGGTGGTCTACATCTCCCACCGGCTGGAGGAGATCCGCGAGATCGGCGACCGGATCACCGTGCTCAAGGACGGCCGAACGGTCGCCCGCAACCTTCCCGCCCGCACCACGCCGACCCCCGATCTCGTCCGGCTGATGACCGGCCGCCAGGTGGAGTACGTGTTTCCCCCGGCGACGAGCCGTGACTTCGGCGCAGAACTGCTGCGGGTCGAAGGGCTGACCCGGCGCGGCGAGTTCCGCGACGTGACGTTCAGCGTGCGTGCCGGCGAGGTCGTCGGCATCGCCGGCCTCGTGGGCGCCGGCCGGTCCGAGCTGCTCGAGACGGTCTACGGCCGACGACGCCCCGACGCGGGCCGTGTCCTCGTCGACGGCAGGCCGCTGCGGAGGGGGTCCGTCGGCGCCGCCGTGCGCGTCGGGCTCGGCCTCGCTCCGGAGGAACGCAAGAGCCAGGCGCTCATCCTCGACCAGCCGGTCTCCCACAACGTCACGCTGGCGACGCTGCGCCGGTTCTCGACGTTCGGGCTGCTCCGCCGCGGCCGCGAGCACGCGGAGGCGACCCGGGTGACGCGCTCGCTCGACGTACGGCCGGACGACGTACGCCGTCCGATGCGTACCCTCTCCGGCGGCAACCAGCAGAAGACGGTCGTCGGCCGCTGGCTCCTCGGCGGCAGCCGGTTGCTGCTGCTCGACGAACCGACCCGTGGGGTCGACGTCGGCGCGCGGGCCGAGCTGTACGCACTGATCCGCAGGCTGGCGGCCGACGGCGTAGGCGTACTCCTGGTCTCCAGCGAAGTGCCGGAGGTGCTCGGCCTCGCCGACCGGGTCCTGCTGCTCAAGGACGGCGGCATCGTGCACGAGGGCCGGGCGGCCGACCTCGACGAGCACCAGGTGCTCGACACCCTCATGGAGGGCCGAGTCGCCACCAGCGGCACCGCGATCGGAGGAGGAGGAGGAGCGGTGTGAGCGACCAGACCGGCACAGGAACAGGCGCAGGCACGGACGCGGGCACCACGCGCGAACCCGGTGGAAGCACGCCGTCCGTGACCGCGCCACCCACCAGCGAGCAGTCGCGGGTGGAGGCGGCGGCCGCAGCGACCGGCGCGGCCACCGCGGGCACCGTGGGCGGGCTCGCCATGGGGACGCTCGTGCGGCACGCAGGTCTCGTCGTCGTCCTCGTCGTCCTCGCGATCGTCGGCATGATCACGTCGCCCGAGACGTTCGGCACCCAGTCCAACATCAACACGATCCTCACCAACGCCTCGGTGATCGGCGTCGTCACGGTCGGCATGACGTTCGTCATCATCGGCGGCGGGATCGACCTGTCCGTGGGCGCGATCATGGCGCTCGCCTCGGTGTGGTGCACGACCCTCGCCACCCAGTCCTACGGCCCCGGCGTCATGATCATGTGCGCGCTGCTCGTCGGCACGGGCACGGGAATCGTCAACGGCCTGCTGATCGCGTACGGCCGAATCGTGCCGTTCATCATGACCCTCGCGATGATGGCGAGCGCGCGGGGTCTCGCCGAGCAGCTGTCGTCGAAGCAGACGCAGGTGAGCCGGGTCGAGTTCGTCAACGACATCGCCCGCTCGGACGTGGTGGGGATCCCCGTCCTGGTGATCATCCTGGCGGTCGTCGTGGCCGCCGGATGGCTGCTGCTCGAGCGCACGACATTCGGCCGGCGCACGGTCGCGATCGGCGGCAACCCCGAGGCCTCGCGGCTTGCCGGCATCGACGTCCGCCGGCACACCGTCCTGCTCTACGCCCTGTCCGGCTTCTGCTGCGGCATCGCGGCCATCATGATCGTCTCGCAGACGACGGCCGGCTCCAGCACCCACGGGAACCTCTACGAGCTCGACGCCATCGCCGCCGCGATCATCGGCGGCACCCTGCTGACCGGTGGGCGGGGCACGATCATCGGCTCGCTGCTCGGCGTCCTCGTCTTCACCGTGATCACCAACCTCTTCATCCACAACAACCTGCCGACCGAGATCCAGAACATCGCCAAGGGCGCGATCATCGTCGGCGCCGCGCTGACCCAGGTCGTACGCCGGGGTTCCTGGTCCCCTGACCGGCCAGGCGTCCGTCCGTCCTCAGTGCTCCCCACCCACAGGAGATGGTCATGAACCGACAGCAGGATCCCGACCGGTCCGACCTCGGCCGCCGACAGCTCTTCCTCGGCGCGGCGGTCGTCGCCGGCGGTGCGGTGGTCGCCGGATGCACGTCGAACGAGCCGCAGGACGTCGGCACCGACAACCGGGCCGAGTCGGCCCCCAAGCCCGCCGCTGACGAGCCCGGCAAGCCGGTGACGATCGGCTTCTCCGCACCCGCCGCCGACCACGGCTGGATCGCGGCCATCACCGCCAACGCCGACAGCCAGGCCAAGTCCTACTCCGAGGTGACGCTGGAGAAGGTGGAGGCCACCAACGACATCGCGAAGCAGATCGCCGCCGTCGAGACGCTGATCAACAAGAAGGTCGACGCGCTCGTCATCCTCCCCAACGACGGCAAGCAGCTCACCGCGGTCGCGCAGAAGGCCACGGACGCGGGCATCCCGGTCATCAACCTCGACCGGATCTTCGACACTCCGCTGTCGTACCGCTGCTGGATCGGTGGCGACAACTACGGCATGGGCGTCGCCGCCGCCAACTTCATCGTCGAACGCCTCGAGGCCGACGGCACGTCCAACCCCGTCATCGCCGAGATCGCCGGCATCGACTCCCTGCCGCTCACCCAGGAGCGCAGCCAGGGCTTCAAGGACGCGCTCGCCAAGGCCGGCCTCGAGGTGAAGAACCGCGTCGCTGCCGACTTCACCGTCCCGGGCGGCCAGCGCGTCACGTCCAACCTCCTCCAGGCGGCACCGAAGATCGACGCCATCTGGAACCACGACGACGACCAGGGCATCGGTGTCCTCGCGGCGATCGACCAGGCCAACCGTGACGAGTTCTTCATGGTCGGTGGCGCCGGCTCCACCGACATGATGGAACGCATCAAGGCCGACGACACCGTGGTCAAGTGCACCGTGACCTACAACCCCTCGATGGCGTCGTCGGCGGTGTCACTGGCCCGGCTGGTCGCCCAGGGCAAGGGCATGAGTGACCTGGTGGAGAACGAGATCCCGAAGATGATCACCCTGGCGTCGGCGACCATCACCAAGGAGAACGTCGACGACTACCTCGAGCTCGGCTTCCGTTCCTGACCGGGTTCCGTACCTGACCGGCATGTCCAGCCGGCCCGCGAGTTGTTGGAGGTTGGTCGGCTTCTATGCCGACCAACCTCCAGCAACTCGGGCGGGGAAGGGTCCGGCGGTGATCAGCGGGCGGGTGGTTCGGCGGGCTGCGGCACCCGTTCAGGTTCCCGCTTGGATGCCGGACCCCACGCCACGACCAGACCGACAGCGAGCCCGAACGCACACAACCCCAGCCCCAGCCCGGGAATGAGCGGAAGGACGATTCCCAGGCCGCCGCCGATCACCCAGGACAGCTGGAGCAACGTCTCCGACCGGGCGAACACGCTCGTCCGCACATGTTCGGGCACCTCGCTCTGGATCAACGCGTCGAGTGAGAGCTTGCCCACCTGTTGGGCGAAGCCCGCCACGAACGCCAGGACCGCGACGGTCGCCAGTCCGTACACGATCGCCGTGAGGCAGGCCGCGAGCGCAGCGGTCCCCAACAGCACGCGGATGACGATCTCGGACCGCCGCGCCCTCGCCAGCGCGCCCAGCGCCGTGCCACAGAGGTTTCCCGCCCCCGCCGCACCGGCGATCACCGCCACCTGCAGGGTCACCGGATACCCCACCAGCGGGAACTCGCGGAGCAGGAACGCCATGAAGATCAACAAGAAGCCGGTGAACGCACGGAACGCGGCGTTCGCCCGCAACGCCAGGACAACGACGGTGGGGACCCTACGGCTGCGCAGCATCCGGCCGATCTCAGCGAACCGCAGGTGACCCTCACCCTCCGCCGAGTCGACCCGCGGTGGCAGCAGGATCGCCATCAGCGTGCCCACGGTGAAGATCAGGAACGCCAGCCGTAACGGCCACGCGGGCCCGAAGAACGCAAGACCGCCCGCACCCGCGGCCGCGATCCCGGCGAAGATCGCGCCGCCGAGGGAGATCCGGGAGTTGGCGGTCACCAACGCGACGTCGGGTGGCAGCAGGCGGGGTACGGCTGCCGCCCGGCTGACATTGTGTGCCTTCGAGGCGACCAGACAGCCGAAGACGAGGGGATAGAGCCACAGCTCTCCCGTCGCCACCCCACCGGCCATCACCCAGCAGAAGAACGCCCGGATCGCCATCGTCGACCCGAGCGCCCAGCGCCGTCCGCGACGGAACCGGTCGAGGAACGGACCGATCAGCGGTGCGATCAGGACGAACGGTGCCATCGTGACAAGGAGGTAGAGCGCGACCCGGCCCCTGGCCTCGCCGACGGGTACGGCGAAGAAGAGTGTGCCGGCGAGGCCGATCGCCATGGCCGCGTCGCCGCCGGCGTGGACGGAGTTGAGCTCGATCAACTTGGCGAGCCCGGACTCGCCCATGCCCTGCGCGTGGGTCACCCTGCGTACGCCACCGACGACGGCGCTCGCGCCGCGGGACACCACCCGGCCGACGCCGCTGGTGCCGGTGGCGACGGAGTGGCCGGCCTGCGCGAACCAGCCGGTGGGTCCGACAGCCGTCCGGACGACAGTGGGGTCGTCTGGCCGGGCGCGGGCGCGGTACTCGGTCGGCGCGTCCGGATCGCCCCGGCTCCCAGGATGCCGCTCGGTCGGCGCGTCCGGATCGCCTGCCGAGAGCCGGCTCGTCCGGCGCTGGGCGGGCGCATCCGACCCTCCTGCCGCGGACCGCCTTGACCGCCGCTCGGTGGGCGCGTCGGGATCACCTCTGCCGGGTCGGGGTCTGCGTACCGTCGGCGCGTCCGCGTGGACAACCTGCCGCGTCGGGTCGTTGGCAGTCGACCCGCCGGACAGAAGTGGACCTCTGCCCGCATTCCGCCGTGCCGCCGCCCTGCGCCCAGGCGGCCCGAGCGGGCGGCCCGGGTGGGCGTCGCCGCCGACGGGATCGCCCCCTGGGCGTCGCTGGCGGTCGTCAGGCTCCACCCTCATATCCTGCCTGGGCCTGCGTACCGGCGTCTCGCCCTCTCCGCTGCCCGGGCCAACGCCATGCTGCCCGGGCCAACGCCATCCACGCCCGATCGAAACACCTGCACGACATGCCATGCGACGGCCGGCGGGCCCGGCGCGACGCCGGGCGCCCGCGTGGGAGAATCGGCACTTGTGAGGGCAACCACGCGGCGCACCAGCCGACCGACGCGCACCGATGCCGTCTGTGCGGCAGCCGTGGACGAGGCGCGCGCAGCTGCAGCGGAAGTGGCGGACACCGAGACACTCGGCGCCTACCTCGGCTGTGATGCCGACGACGAGCGGGTCGTCACCCATTACTTCGCATGCGGCAACCCCGGCTACATCGGCTGGCGCTGGGCGGTGACCGTGACGCGGGCACCCCGCAGCCGGACCGTCACCGTCGACGAGGTTGTCCTGCTTCCCGGGCCCGACGCGGTGCTGGCTCCCGCCTGGGTGCCCTGGACCGAACGGATCGAAGCCGGCGACCTCGGACCCGGTGACCTGCTCCCGACCGCGCCCGACGACCCACGCCTCGCCCCTGGATACACCGGCGCCGACGAGACGCCGGAGGCAGAGGCACTGCGGAGGATCAGCGACGAGCTGGGGTTGGGCCGGATCCGTGTCCTCTCCCTCGAGGGTCGCGACGACGCGGCCGAACGGTGGTACGAAGGTGCGCCCGGGCCGAGCAACCCGATCGCGCAGGCCGCACCAGCCCAGTGTGCGACGTGCGGCTTCCTCGTACGCCTCGCTGGTCCGCTCGGCAAGGCGTTCGGCGTCTGCGCCAACGAGTTCTCACCGAGCGACGGCGAGGTCGTCGCCTTCGACCACGGGTGTGGCGCCCACTCCGAGGCGGTGTCGCCGGCCGCTGCTGCCGCGCTGACAACGGCTGAAGGTCCGGAGCACGTGCTCGACACGCTGACCTACGACGACACCGACCTCGATCTCGACCGCGGCTGACCGTTGGCACCGGCTCGCCGCAGCCTTGCCCTGCGGTAGACGCAGTAGCCGACGCCGAGTAGACCGAGGATCACGCCGGTGAGGCAGGTCCAGAGCCACCAGTCGGCGCCCGCCTCCCGTAGCCGGTCGGTGAAGGGCAGGAGGGCGAGCAGACCCACCGCCCAGGCAACCGTCCCCACGATGACCGCGCGGACGCCGTCGACATCGACCGGCTCGATGTCGGCCTGCTCCAACAGAGAGCGGTGATGCCGGGCGTTCCGGATCATCCGTTCCTGGCGATCCACGTCCCGGTTCACGGTTCCGAGCGTAACGCGCACATTGCCGGCATCGGTCCTCCTGCCGGAGGACATCGCCACTCTCGCGCCCGTCCTGTTCGCCAGAAACGGTGCGACGGTGAACCTGTCCGTCATCCGTGGCATGATCCGACACGCCGGGCGCGCGGCCGGCGCTGCGGGCAGTCCCGCAGCCCGGGCATGGCGCGGCGCCGGCGCCCATCGAGACTCGAGGAAGGAACCCGCGATGGTCGGTTCGGACACGCGGACCGTGGCCCGGGGGCGCAGCACCCGGATGCTCGACGGCTACTTCAAGATCTCCGCGCGCGGTTCGACGGTGGGCCGCGAGGTGCGCGGGGGGATCGTGACGTTCTTCGCGATGGCGTACATCATCGCCCTCAACCCCCTGATCATCGGCACCGCGCAGGACGCCGACGGGCAGTTCCTCGGCGGTGGCGACCAGCCGAACATCGCGATGGTCGCGGCGGCGACCGCCCTGGTCGCCGGCGTCGTCACGATCCTCATGGGCGCCGTGGCCAACTACCCACTCGCGCTGGCCACCGGGCTGGGCCTGAACGCGTTCGTGGCGTTCGGGATCGCGAGCCAGATGACCTGGGCCGACGCGATGGGTCTCATCGTCCTGGAGGGCCTGATCATCCTGGTCCTCGTCCTCACCGGGTTCCGCAAGGCCGTCTTCAACGCCGTACCCCGGGAGCTCAAGACCGCCATCAGCGTCGGCATCGGTCTCTTCATCGCCCTGATCGGCTTCGTCGACGCCGGGTTCGTACGCCGAACCGCCAACCCACCGGTGCCGGTGCAGTTCGGAGTGGACGGATTCCTCGACGGCTGGCCGGTGCTCGTCTTCGTCGTCGGGCTGATCGCGACCATGGTGCTCGTCATGCGGAAGGTCAGGGGCGCGATCCTCTTCGGCATCATCGGCGCCACCATCCTCGCCATCGTGATCGAGGCAATCGCCAAGGTCGGTCCGGCCGGGCCGGGTTACGAGACCAACCCGACGGGCTGGGGCCTGAACGTCCCGCGCCTGCCGGAGACCTGGTTCCAGGTGCCGGACTTCTCGTTGCTGGGTTCGTTCAGCCTGCTGGGTTCGTTCGAGCGGGTGGGGATCGTCGCCGCACTCCTGCTCGTCTTCACGCTGATGCTTGCCGACTTCTTCGACACGATGGGCACGATGACGGCCATCGGCGCCGAGGCGGGGCTCCTGGACAGCAAGGGCACGCCGCCACAGAGCCAGCGCATTCTCGCCGTCGACTCCATCGCCGCCGCGGCGGGCGGTGCGGCCGGCGTGTCGTCCAACACGTCGTACATCGAGTCCGCCGCCGGCGTCGGCGAAGGTGCCCGCACCGGGCTCGCGAGCATCGTCACGGGCGTGTGCTTCCTGCTGGCCACGGTGCTCTCGCCTCTTGTCGAGGTCATCCCCTACGAGGCGGCGACGCCGGCGCTGGTGGTCGTCGGGTTCCTGATGATGGTGCGGGTCACCGAGATCTCCTGGAACCAGTTGGACATCGCCATTCCGGCATTCCTCACCATCGTGTTGATGCCGTTCACCTATTCGATCAGTGTGGGAATCGGCGCCGGATTCGTGACGTACGTCATCCTCCGCGCGGCGCGCGGGAAGGCCCGCGACATCCATCCGTTGCTGTGGATCGTGGCAGCGTTGTTCGTGGTGTACTTCGCGATCGACCCGATCCGCCAGCTCCTCGGCCTTTCCTGACCGAGCGCTGATCACCGGATCGTCCACCGCACGAACGGCGACCCGTCGACCGAGCCGAGGCCCTCCGAGCCCCGATCGTGCCTGCGCCGCACTCTGTGATCATGATCGTGATCACGAAAGCTTGGCGTACGCCTAGCCCCGTTTCGCTTCATGATCCGGTTTCCCTTCATGATCTCTGGCTGGATGATCTCGCCATCTGGTGATCATGAAGCTGGTCCGCGCGCCAATGACACCGTGCGGAGTATCACCGTGCGGCAACGCCAACAGCGCGCGACAGTCCCAGCGCGGAGCAGTGCCAACGCGGAGCAGTGCCAACGCGGAGCAGTGCCAACGCGGGGCGAACGTGGTTCGAGGTTGGACCGTGCGGCGACGCCACGATCCCGCAACCCCGCAGCGATGTCCGCGCGGAGAGGACGGGGTACGGCAACGACGGCGGGCGCCGAGAGCGGCGGGTGGCCACGACGACGCGCCGTGCGGCAAGGGCGACGGGCAGCAAGTGCGGTGCGCCGTGCCGCAAGGGCGACGCGGCGGGCGGCAAGGGGAGCGCGGCTGGCGGCTACTGGCGAGTGGCGACTGCGCGGGGCCTGACCGTGCCACGACCCGCTC
This sequence comes from Actinopolymorpha sp. B17G11, assembly GCF_040196095.1. NCBI lineage: Bacteria > Bacillati > Actinomycetota > Actinomycetes > Propionibacteriales > Actinopolymorphaceae > Actinopolymorpha > Actinopolymorpha sp. B17G11. Next base: position 111,541 of record NZ_JBEFTW010000001.1, on the reverse strand, counting down.
AGTTCCACCATGTCGGCGGCCTCCGACACTGAAATTCGTGAAGCCAAACCGGACCATGAAGCGAAACGGGGCTATGCGTACGCCAAGCTTTCATGATCACGATCATGATCACGGGGAGGCGCGAGGAGATGACGTTCGTTGGTCGTTAGCAAGGGTAATGAGGTACGCTAACGGTATGCCGTCATCAACCATGCCCGTCCGATCTGAGGCGGGCCTCGCAAGTGCGCTCCGAATATCCGTGATGCGGCTGTCCCGTCGCCTCCGCAACCAGCGGGCGGCAGATCACCAGCTCTCGGCCAACCAGCTCGGTGTCATGGCGACGCTGAATCGTCATGGTGTGTTGACGATCGGCGAGATCGCCGGATTCGAGAAGGTGCGTCCCCCGTCGACGACACGCACTGTGACCTCACTCGAGGAGCTGGGACTGGTGGTGCGCGAGCCGCACCCCACCGATCGCCGTCAAGTGCTCGTACGCCTGGCCGACGAAGGACGCCGCATCCTCGCCGAAGACCGCAAACGCCGCGACGCGTGGCTCGCCCGCCGGTTACACGAACTGCCCCCTGAAGAAAAAGAGATCCTGCGCTCGGCGGCGCCGATCTTGGAGAGGCTGGCTGCGTCGTGAGAGCGATGTTCCGCTCACTACGGAACCGCAACTATCGCTACTTCGCAGCAGGGTCACTCGTCGCCAACGTCGGCACTTGGCTGCAGCGTGTCGCTCAGGACTGGCTCGTCCTGCAGCTGACCGCGGGCAGCGGTGTCGCCCTGGGCATCACGACCGGGTTGCAGTTCCTTCCGTTCCTTCTCCTCGCCCCGTTCGGTGGACTGATCGCCGACCGGTTCGCCAAACGCAAGGTGCTCCAGTGCACCCAGCTCGGCATGGCGCTCGCCGCTGCCGCACTCGCCGTCCTCGATCTCACCGGCGTCGTCGAGGTCTGGCACGTCTACCTGCTGTCGTTCCTCTTCGGCGTCGCGGGGGCGATCGACCATCCGGCCCGCCAGGCGTTCGTGGTCGAGATGGTCGGCAAGGACGACCTGCCCAACGCTGTCGGGCTCAACTCGGCATCGTTCAACGCCGCCCGGGTCATCGGCCCGGCGATGGCCGGTCTGCTGATCATGTTCGTCGGTACCGGCTGGGTCATCCTGCTCAACGCGCTCAGCTACGGCGCGACGATCTTCGCATTGGCCAAGATGCGGGCGGGCGAGTTGCACAGTCCCACACCGGTACCCCGGAAGCCGGGGATGCTGGTCGACGGCCTGCGGTACGTACGAAACCGTCCGGACCTCGTTCTCGTCCTCGCGGTCGTCTTCTTCGTCGGCTGCTTCGGGCTCAACTTCCAGCTGACCAGTGCCCTGATGGCGACCGAGACCTTCGGCAAGGGTGCGGGCGAGTACGGCATCCTCGGCTCGGCGATGGCCATCGGCGCCGTCATCGGAGCGCTGGGCGCTGCCCGGCGGGGAAGCCCGCGGATGCGGCTCGTCATCTACTCGGCGGTGATCTTCGGAGCGATGGAGATCATCGCCGGCCTGCTTCCGACGTACACCAGTTTCGCGGTGTCCATGCCCCTGCTCGGCTTCGTCCAACTCACCCTGATCACCGCGACCAACGCGATGATGCAGCTGACCGTGGCGCCGGAGATGCGGGGCCGGGTGCTCGCGCTCTACGGCATGGTCTTCATCGGCAGCAAGCCGCTCGGGTCACCCGTCCTCGGATGGCTCGGTGAGGTCCTGGGTGCCCGGTGGACGCTGATCGGTGGCGGGGTCGCAAGCCTGCTCGGCACACTGCTCGCCGGCTACGTCGTACTCCGCTGGCAGCGGATGAAGCTCCGGCCGCACCTGCGGCCCCGCCCGTACATCGAGGTGGTGACTGCCGCGCGACCGTCGGCGAGTGAGCCGGCACGCATCCCTACGCCGGACGCCGCCGATGCGTCAACGGAGACCGCGTCAACGGAGACCGGGGTCCCGGACGTCTCAGCGCCAGACGTTCCCACACCGAACGTCACGACGCCGGAGATCCCCGCGCAGGTCCGGGCAGCAGATGCCGGGGCGACCACCTGGTCGGTCTCTCTCCCGCCGACTCGCGAAGGGACCGACCGGGACACAGTCGTCCGGTCGGCTCCCCGGCCGGTCCCGCACCAGCCACCGGCCGCAGCCGAGGGTCGGATGCGACTGGACGGCAGCACCCGGGACCACGACCCGAAACCAGGCGACGTGTCGACGCCTGGTGAGAAGGTGTCGACATGCAACCAGCCCGCTATCTCGCGGCACTCGAAGCCGACGCCACACGACTCCTCGACGTGGCGGACAAGGGACTTGCCGCGCCGGTTCCGTCGTGCCCGGCCTGGACGGTCGAAGACGTCGTAAACCACCTGGCCGACGGCTACCCGCACAAGGTGGAGTACAACGCGGAGTCGGCTCATGACGTCGCCACACCGGCCGACCCCGTGCTCGCCACCGATGGCGTGGACGAGGTGCTCACGCTCGCCGGGGATCAGGGGGCGGTGGCGGCCTCGCGGAGGCGGCTCGCCCTGGCCACCCCGTAGGCAGTGTCGGCATGAGACTGTTCGTCGCCGTGGTCCTGCCCGAGCCCGTCCTCGACGATCTCGGCGTCGCCATGGACCATGCCCGTGCCCTGGCAGGTGCGGACACGAGACTGCGATGGACGATCCGCGCCCAGTGGCATCTGACCCTCGCGTTCCTGGGGGAGGTCGATGCCGGCGTCCTACCGGAGTTGGAGCGTCGGCTCGCCCGCGCGTCGGCTCGGTACGAACCGATGCGCCTCGCGGTCGAGGGGGGCGGCGCGTTCGGCTCGGTGCGAAAGGCACGGGTGCTGTGGGCTGGCATCAACGGTGACGTCGAACGCCTGCGACAGCTCGCCGGGTCGGTCTCGGCGGCCGCGCGGCGCGCCGGCATCGACGTCGCGGAGGGCAGGTTCCGCCCGCACGTCACGCTGGCGAGGCTGCGTGAGCCCATCGACGTCGGCGACCAGGTGCGATGGTGGTCGACCTATGCGGGTCCGCCCTGGCTGGCCACCCGGATCGATCTCGTCCGCTCCCACCCCGAGGTCGGCGCGGGAGAGCGACCGCGGTACGAATCCCTGCGGGCATGGCCACTCGGACGGCCCGGTGGGGCCGCGGAGTAGCCTCCTTCGCGTGCATCCCAAGTACCGGCGGCTCATCATTCCCGGGGTGCTGGTTCTGCTGATCGTGATCGTCGTCATCGCGGCGTTGAGCAACCGATGAGACCCTCACGCTCCCAGCATCGCTTGACCTACCCCACCGGCCGCAAAGGGGCAGAACGGCCGCGTGGTCATGACGGATCTGTGACGACTGGCGTCCAGGCGTACCGCTTCTTGTGACGCGCGAGCGATGATGCAGACGTGCAGACGCCGACACCTCGCTCCCGTGGCGCGCTCGCGGGCGTCCTCGCGGCGATGGCCGGACTCGCAGCCGCCGAGTTGGCCTCCGGCGCCCTCGGCATCCCCGACACACCTGTGGTCGCCGTCGGTGCGACGTTCATCGACGTGATCCCCACGCCGGTCCGGGAGTTCGGCATCGAGCTTCTCGGCACGGCGGACAAGCCGGTCCTGATCGCCGGCATCGTCGCCGTACTCGCCGGTCTGGCCGCCTGGGCAGGGAGCCTCGCCACGCGCTCGCGGGCAAAGGGAGTCGCGCTGCTCGGCGCCCTTGCACTGCTGGGCATCCTGGCCAGTGCGACCCGGCCGGGGTTCTCACCAGCGACGCTGATCCCGTCCGTCGTCGCCGGACTGGTCGCGGTCGCCGTCCTGGGCTGGTTGTTGAAGGTGTACGCCCGGACAGCCAACCGCTTCGCCCCGGCGACCACCGCCCCACCACCAGACAGCGCAGCCTCACCCCCGCCAGACTCCACAGCGCCTCCGACGGGCGCACCCGCTGAGGGCACCGTCACGACGTCGGCAAGCGGGAAGACACCCGAGTACGCACGCCAGGCTCGGCGCGATCTGTTGCGTACCGGCGGTCTCGTCGTCCTGGGATCAGTGGCCGCCACGGCCATCGGACGCGGGGTCGGCGGCGTCGCCAGCAACCGGGTGGCTGCCGAGGACGCGCGGACGGCCCTGCCGCTGCCGAAGATCCCGCCAGCGACGACACCAGCCGGTGCCGACCTGCGAGTGAGCGGCCTCACGCCGTGGCAGACGGCCAACGACACCTTCTACCGGATCGACACCGCCCTGAGCGTTCCCGTCATCGAGCCGGCGAACTGGCGGCTGCGCATCCACGGCATGGTCGACCGCCCGCTCGACCTCACCTTCCGCGACCTCCTGCGGCGCCGGATCGTGCACAGGTACGTCACCCTGACCTGTGTCAGCAACGAGGTCGGGGGCGACCTGGCGGGCAACGCCATGTGGACCGGCGTACCGCTGGCCGACATCCTCGCCGAAGTGGGCGTCAGTCCACGCGCGGACGCGGTGAAGTCGACCTCGGAGGACGGCTGGACCTGCGGCACACCGCTGGAGGCACTCACCGACGGCCGCGACTCGCTGCTGGCGTTCGCGATGAATGGCGCCGCGCTGCCGTTCGAGCATGGCTTCCCGGTACGCATGGTGGTGCCCGGCCTCTACGGCTTCGTGTCGGCGACGAAGTGGGTCGTCGACATCGAGGTGACCCGGTTCGACGAGTTCCGTGCGTACTGGACCGACCGTGGCTGGTCCGCGCAGGCCCCGATCAAGACGGCCTCACGGATCGACGTGCCACGTCCTGGCGCCACGGCCCAGGCGGGCGACGTCGTCGTCGCCGGTGTGGCGTGGGCACAGCACCGCGGGATCTCGAAGGTCGAGGTCCGGGTCGACGAGGGCCGCTGGGAGCGGGCGCGGCTGGCGGGCGAGCCGACGAACGACTCCTGGCGACAGTGGACCTGGACCTGGGACGCCGCGCCTGGCCGGCATCGGCTGCAGGTCCGCGCGACGGACGCGGCCGGCGAGACGCAGACCGCACAGGTCGCCCCGCCCGCGCCCGACGGCGCGACCGGTTGGCACACGGTCGACGTGGACGTCAGCTGAGGTGGGCCACCGGGGTCAGAGCTCGGTGAGCACCAGCGGCCCGTCCTCGGTGATGGCGACACTGTGTTCGACATGTGCGGCCTGGCTACCGTCGATGGTGGACAGGGCCCACCCGTCGGGGCCGATCCGGTACTCGTCCTGACCCCCGGCCATGAACATCGGCTCCAGCGCGAGCACGAGCCCCGGGTTGAGCCGGAAGCCACGTCCGGGTTTTCCGTCGTTCGGCACGGACGGGTCCTCGTGCATGCGACGGCCGATGCCGTGTCCCCCGAAGTCGCGCGGCATCCCGTAGCCCGCTCTGCGGCCGATCGTGCCGATCGCATGGCCGATGTCGCCGAGCCGGTTGCCCGGGAGGGCGGCCGCGATGCCGGCGGCGAGGGCTTCCTGGGCGGTCGCGATCAGTGTCTCGTCGGCGGACGTGCCGGTGCCGACGACGAGGCTGATCGCCGCATCGCCGTGGAAGCCGTCGAGTTCGGCGCCAAAGTCCACGCTGAGCAGGTCGCCGTCGCGGAGGCGGTAGTTGTCGGGGATGCCGTGGACCACGACATCGTTGACCGACGCACAGATCACCCCAGGGAACGGCGTCGGCGCGAACCGCGGCCGGTAGTTGAGGAATGACGACCGGGCACCGGCCTCCTCGAGGACAGTGCGAGCCACCTCATCGAGCTCGAGCAGGGAGGTGCCCACCTGCGCGGCCTCGCGGCAGGCGGCGAGGGCGCGGGCCACCACTCTGCCGGCCTCGCGCATCGTCGCGATCTCGGTCGCGGTCTTGATCTCGACCACAGTCGTCGTGCTCCTTGGCATCGCTGTTTCGTACGTACTCGTGTCGCGGCGAGACGCCGGATCTCCCGACTGGCCTCACCCGCGGACATTTCCTCCAATAGTTATACCGGTATTAGTATCACGGGCATGGTACGACCACCATTGGGGCCGATCGACCGCCAGCGCGGCCTGGCCCTCGGCACCGCCCTGCGCGCCGCCCGGGGCCACCGGAGCATGGTCGAGGTCGCCGCGCTGGCCGGTGTGTCGGTCGAGACCGTCCGCAAGATCGAACGTGGCCGCGTCCCCACACCCGCGTTCTTCACCGTCGTCGCGCTCGCCGAGGCGGTCGGCCTCTCCCTCGCCGACCTGTGCCAGAACGTCGCGGACGGTACGCAGATCGCCGCCGCTCCCGACGACACCAGGGCCGCCAGCTGACCATGCCTGCCGGGCGCGACGGTGCCTGCCGGGCGTGACGATGCCTGCCGGCACGAGACGTGACGGCACGAGACGTGACGGCACGAGACGTGACGGCACGAGGCGTGACGGCACGAGGCGTGACGGGGCCATGAAGATCGATGGTCAGCGGACGGCGAGCGCAGCCTGGAGCAGGGCCACGTTGTGGGGAGCGGCCGAGCCGTCGGGGAGGTCGAGGGTGTCCTCGAACCCGATCCGCATCCCGAGTCCGAGCTGACGGGCCCGGCGGAGTACCGGCCACGTGTTCACGCCGTCGCCGTGCAGGATTCGAGGCAGGTCGACGCTGTACCGGTCGAGCAGCCGCAGGATCTTCCCCGCGTCGTCCACCGCGAGGTCGGTCGGCCGGTCGACCGGCTCGATCAGCACCCTGGTCGCGAGCTTGGCCAGGGGACTCCGGATGAAAAGCTCGGCGGCGGTGGGTGTCATCAGGCCGACCTCCACGCCGACCCCGCGTTCCCTCAGCAGCTGCGCGACCTCGAGGGCGCCGTCCTCGTGGGCATTGACCGAGGCGTACGTAGGAAAGACCCGCCAGTAGGAGACCAGCGCCAACCGGCGGCGGGGATCGGCCTCGATCCAGGCGCCCGTCGTGACGCTCACCGGTATCCCCGGCACCGCGGCCGTGACGGCCTCCACCGCGGCGGCGACGTCGTCCGGATCGAGCGACTCGCACCCGCTGGATCGGCGCGGGTGGATGTGCACCTCGGTCGCGCCGGCCGCGACCACGCTCGCGGCGTCGGCCGCCAGCTCGTCAGGCGCCTGCGGAACACCGACGTAGGCGTTGCGTCCGCCGTTCAACGCGGCGACCAGGAGGCGTTTCACCAGCGTCACCGATCCCCGTCACTCACGAGCCCTGACCTCCCGGTGACCGCTCGTCAGTTCCATCCATGCCGGGCAGGAGGCCTGCCACCGCTGCGGCAAGGCCATGATCCCTTCGGATCGTACGTGGTGGAAGGCGCGCCGACAGCGCCCTCCCACGTCATGGGCGGACGGAGCGGGTCGGTAGGGCGGCGATCATCACGGCGACGAGGGTGAGCAACGTGCCGATGAGGGTGACGGTGGTGAGGTGTGCGTCGCCTGCGGGAATCAGACCGTCGAGGACGAGCGCGCCAACCAACTGCCCGGCGACCGCTCCGAGGCCGAGGAGCAGCACCCCCGTGAAGCGCACGATGAAGGCGGCCCCGGTGATGAACGCGACCCCGCACAGTCCGCCGAGGTAGAGCTGCGGTGCGGCCGGCCATTCGGACGGAAGCCCGCGCAGGATGATGTCGACCCCGGCCGCGATCCCCAGTGCCGCCGTACCCACCGTGAAGTTGATCAAGGCGGCGACGAGTGCGCCGGTCACGCCGTTCCCGTCGACCGTGGCGGTTGCACTGACGCGGCCGTTGACGGCCTGCTGCCAGGCGGTGCCGACGCCGGCGAGCGCGGGCGCGACGGCGAGGAGGAGCAGGGCGGGCGTCCGCACCTCGTCCGACACCGCGAGGGCGACAGCGCCCAGGGCGAGAGAAGCACCGAGGACCCGGTTGCGGGTCACCAGAGTACGACCCGCAGGACCCAGGCCGAGCCGGTCGACGACGAGGCTGGTCGCGGCCTGCCCGGCCACGACGGCCACCGTGAAGACCGCGACACCGACGAGCCCGACCGTCGTCGACTGGACGACGACGAGGTACGCACCGCAGACGCCGCCGAGGCACTGCCACCACCGGAGCCGGTACGCGGGGCGCGACGCAGTACCGGCGTCGCGGTCGAGCGCCGAGTCGCCGCGGAGGCTCGGTAGCCGGACGGTCGACAGGAGCTGACGCACGCCGCGCCGGACCCCCGGGAGCAGGGCCATCAGGATCAGCAGGACGACCCAGCCGGAGCCGAACGACCACAACGCGGCGAGTACGCCGTCGTCCAACCGCTGCCCGAGCTCGCCGTTGATCCGGGACTGGCAGGCGAGGATGACACCCATGCCGAACGCGGCGGCGATACCGAAGGCGACCTCGCGCGGGTGGGCAGGAACCAGTCCGGCGAGCGAGGGCTTCCGCGTGTCGGTCACCGACACATCATCGGATGACTGCGGGATGCGTCCCTTCACCCCTCACCGCTAGGTGCGTGGGTACCAGCGTGTTGTCCCGGAGCCACTGCTTCGGCGCGAGCCTGCTGCCGGGCGAGGAACCGGTCGAAGACCCGCCGGGCAAGCCGGGTGACGAGCCATCCGCAGACTCCCGCCACGACCGGCAGCAGAGCGGGTATGACCGTCACGGCCAGAGCGCCGAGCACGACGGAACCGATGCAGAGGAGAGTCGAGAGGGGGTACGCGGCCGCGAACAGCGCACTGTTGCGGACGACCCGGCGCCATGGTGCGGGGTAGCGGACCATCACGGGGAACGCGAAGACCAACGTGCCGCCAAGCGCCAGGATGCCGAGCACCGCCGCACCCAGCACCACGGCGCGCAAGGGTGCGTCCTCGGCGCGCAGGCCGTAGAGCAGGTCGATCGACAGCAACGTGCCGACCACCGTCGCGAGGAAACCCAGCCACAGGCTCTGCCGGAGGTGCCGCCGGAATCCTCCCCAGTACGTCGACCAGACCGGGGGCGGGCCGTGTTCGTCCCATTCGTTCATGACGCTGCAGAGACCCGCCGTCGCCGGGCCGAGCGTCACGATCGGGAAGCTTGCGAGCACCCACAGTAGTCCTGCGAAGCCAACCGCGAGAACAGCGTCCATGACCCGGGTCAGAGCGGTCATCGTCCAGCTTTCTGTGCGGCGGAGCCCCGTCGAACGGACCTCAGCGTAATCTCCCGCCCGCCCTCCTCCACGGGCCCGTCCCACGGCGAAAACCGGACGCGCTCGACGGAACCCGACCTCTACGGTTCCGGCAGAGGGAGCAACTCCACGGAAGCACCGAAGGGGGTGATCCGCCTGATGACAAACTCGCACGTCCGCGCGCTCGTCGCACTCGCCTGACAGGGGACGACGCCGACGCCGGTGCGACCGGACCCACACCGACCGGTGGCAGTTGGGCACTCGAAACTGGAACTCGCCTGGCTGACAATCCCCGCGGCCAGCCGCCAGGTGCGATACCGAGCACCCGGTCCGCCGCGGGGCAAACCCGGTCGTGGTCCTGATCCGTCGACCAGAACGGCCGACGGTGACGCCGGAACCGGAAGTAACCGCCGCTCGCGGAAGCGCGAGGCGGTGAACAGGTCCCTGACCGGTCCAGCCCGGGAGCCCTGGCGCGCACCGCCGCCAGGGTGAGAACGAACGGAACCCTGCGCCCTCGAGTCATCCACTCCCCGCCATTCGCGGGACGGACTCGAGGAGGCAGGTACGCCGAATCAGCGCGCGTCCAGAAACTCCGCGTTCACCTGCCTGTTCTGCGCCGCTCCGGTACCCGCCTGCACCAACGGAAGCTTCCGCAACCACTGCCCGTACTGCCTGTGGTCGTGTCATGTCGACGTCCACCCGGGCGACCGGGCCAGTCGGTGCGGTGGCCCGATGGAGCCGGTCGGGCTGACCAGACCACGCGGCAAGGGCTGGGCGCTGGTGCATCGCTGCGTGGTCTGTGGGGAGCGGCGGACCAACCGCCTCGCTCTCGACACGGTCGCGCCGGACGACATCGACGCGGTCGTACGCCTGCCACCGGGTTAGACGGCGGTCCAGCCGGGCGACGACCGGCTGGGCGTCCAGATGCACGGGACGCGGCGATCCCCACTCGGTGGCCCCCCGGTAGCGGTCGGGGGGCCACCGACAGCGCTGTCGGTGGACCGCCAGCAGCCGGAACGTCGGCCGATCCCACGCCGGCAGGAGACGCCCGAGGACGGGAGATCCCGCTTCGCGGGACCCGCATGCTGGGACGGTCGCCGCCTCCGGCCTGTCCCCTCCCGCCCGAAAGCGCATTCTTCGTGAGAAGCTGACCGATGTGCTCACCGAGGGTCTTCACGTAGCGAAGCCACGGCTTGTGGGTTGCGGGGTCGATGTGATGGAGTTCGTCGATTCGGAGCACATGCCGCGCAACCTGCTCCGCGGGTTCGCTACCGGCGCGGACGCCTCCGCCGAGATGGTCAGCGACCACCGGCGCATCGGCTCCGCGTGGGGGGTGTCACCCGCGCTTGCGCGGTCCCTGGAGCCCGACCCCGCGGAGGTGCTGCGGTCGTGATCTCGAAGCTGACAGGCCAGCGTCAACATCGTCCAACGGCAGCTGCCGCCCTCGTGGCGGGGCTGGTCGGAGCGTCGGTACTCCTCGGCACTCCGGCACTCGCCGAGGATCCGCCGGCACCGAAGGAAGCGTTCACCATCGGCGATGAGCGGATCACGGAGTCGAGCGGCCTCACGGTCGGTACGAAGCACCCCGACCTCTTCTACACGATGAACGACTCCGGCGGCGAAGCGATGGTCTTCGGCCTCGACGGCTCCGGCGCCGTCGTCGCCACGGTCTCCCTCGGCGAGGTGACACCCGAGGACTGGGAGGCGATCTCCACCGGGCCGGAGGGACGCATCTGGGTGGGGGACATCGGCGACAACGACAGCGCGCGGGAGACCATCACGCTCTACCGCTTCCGCGAACCGGAGGAGCTCGGTGACACGAGCGAACAGTGGAGCAGGTACCCCTTCGCCTACGAAGACGGTCCGCATGACGCCGAGGCCATCCTCGTCCATCCAGAGACCGGACAGATCTACGTCGTCACCAAGTCACCCGACGGCGGCGGCATCTACGCCGCGCCGGAAGAACCCGTCCCCGGCGAGACCGGCACCCTCACCAAGGTCGGCGACGCGCCACCGGTGGTGACCGACGGTGCCTTTCTGCCGGACGGCTCCGGTGCGGTCCTTCGTACGTACGACAAGGCGTACGTGATCGAACTCCCCAGCGGCAAGGTCACCCGCACGGTCGGGCTCCCGCGGCAGAAGCAGGGCGAGTCGATCGCGGTCAGCCCCGACGGAAAGCAGTTCTTCGCCGGCAGCGAAGGCGCGGGATCGGCCGTCTACACGGTGTCGTCGACGGCGCCGCCGCCCCCGAAGCCGAGCGCCACGGCGACCAAGGACCCCGCCGGCGAAAATGCTGGCGACGAAGGTGCGGGCGAAGGCACCGAGGCGGGTAGTGGGTCCGGTGTGAAGGGTTTGCTGGGAGGGATCCCGTGGTGGATCCCCGCACTTGTGCTCGGGGCCGCGCTCCTGGCCGGCATCGTGGCTTTCCCGCGTGCGCGGCGGCGGCCCGTCGCCCCGGGTGGCGTGCGGGATCGCCAGGCCCCGGTGAGCCACGACCTCGACGAATTCGACGACGTCGCTCGAGCGGACCGGCTCCGCTACGCCGACGACCCGCGGGAGGCACCGTGGGCGGCTGAGGACGACGGCGTGCCCGGGCGCTGGCCCGACGACGACCGCGCACCCGCGTGGCGCGACGAGGCTGACGGCCCGCCGTGGCGCGACGACGACCGGGAGCCGGTCCCGTCATGGGAGGCGCCTGACGACAGACCCGGCCGCTGGGGCGATCACGGTGACGGTCCGCCGGCCGCGGCACCCTGGCCGCCGGACCAGGCGGGGGCTGGCGCCGTTGCCGGCGCTGTTGCCGGTCCCGAGCCGGACCCGTCCTGGTCCGCGGGAGGGCAGCAGGGCAACGATCTGCAGGACTATCCGGATCAGCCTCCCGGCTTTCGCGACATGCCGGCGTACGCGGACTACTCCGACCAGCCGCCGGCGTACAACGACCCGCCGCCCGGCTTCCAGGACGCGCCACCGGCATACGCCGACCAACCCGCCGGTCGCCACGACCAGCCTCCCGGCTACCGCGACGTGCCGGCGTACAGCGAACCCCCCGCCTACGGCGATCGCCCTCCCTACGGCGAACCCCCGGCCCATGGCGACAACGCACCCGCGTACTCCGACCCGCCGGGCGGCTTCCGCGACCAACCCGCCTACGCCGATTCGCCCCCGGTCCCGGGCTACCAGGACCAACCGCCGGCCTACGCGGACCCGCCGACGCCCTACGGCGGACAGTCACCGGCCTACAACGACCCGCCACCGGGTTACCAGGACACGCCGCCGGCGTACGCGGACCCGCCGCCGTTCCAGAGCGACTCCCCCGGATACCAGGACGCTTCGCCCTATCAGGACCCATCGCGCTACCAGGACGCTTCGCCCTTTCAGGACCCGTCGCGCTACCAGGACGGGTCCCCGGGCCAACAGGACCAGCAACCGGCCTACGTCGACCAGCCGACTGCGGCATACGCGCGTGACAGCATCCCCGCGCCCCCGGCGTGGGAGGACGGTGGCTGGCACAGTCCGCCGCGGCCGGACAACGACATGAGCTGGGACAACGGCCCGGCCCCCTCCGGACAGCCCGGCTCTCAGGCCTCACCTCCCGGTTGGGATCCCGCGCCCGAGCCGAGCCTGCCGTGGCGGCAGTCCAGCGCCCTGCCCTGGGAGCAGGGACCGCCGCAGGGTGGACGGCCCCGCGACGACGGGCCATCGGACGCCGGCCCACCTCCCTGGGCCGAACCGCAGCGCCCCGATACCCCGTGGGGGGAGGATCCGGCCGAGGCGGCGTCACGCCGGCCGAGTTGGCGAGACGACTACCGGAAACCACCGACGCCGAGGCGGCTCTTCCGCGACGACGATCCCGCCGAGTGACCCGTTTGGGCGCCACCGGTACCAAGCCCGCCCCGACCGCACAAAGCCGCGAGGGTACAACTCACTCGGAACACCTGACGATCGCCGCGGGTAGAGTGAGTACGTCGCCTGAGCAATAACAGGCACTCGCTTTCCACTTGCGTGGTCGCCGTGGTGCTGGATGACGAACCGCAGGGCGCTCTCGGCTGGGATGGCCATCTCCTGCTCCTGCACAGGACAGAGCCAGAGCGGAAGACCTTCCTGGTCGCCTGGATCCGCCATGGTCTCGTCCAGGGCGAGAAGGTCATCTACGGCCAGGTCGAGATGTCCCTTCCGCCGGACATCGCCGAAACCCTGACAGAGCAGGGGATCGACGTGTCCGCCGCGCTCGACGACGGCCAGCTGAGCATTGAGTCACCGCAGGATCTCGGTCGTCCCGGTCGAACGCGGGAGATCATCGAAAAGGCATTGGCAGAGGGTTATCGCGCCGCCCGAATATCCGTCGACTCTCCCCCGGTCGGCGATGTCCTCGACGGCGCCCAAGCAGATCTCGAGAAGATGCTCGACGATCATTGTCGCCATTATCCGTTCTCGGCGTTGTGTCAATATCGCGCGAACATTCTGGATGCGTCCGTCTTGGAGATTGCCGTCAAACTGCACGCCGGTGAGATCCGAACAGCGCATCTGATCACCGGGATGGATGCCGGCCGAATGGTCGTCGCCGGCGAACTCGACGTCACCAACGACACGTTGCTGACACTCCTGCTGAAGGTCGTTTCCGCCAGCGCATCAGAGCGCCTGGTGGTCAACCTGAGTTCGGTGAACTTCATGGGAGTCGCGGCCGCCCGCGCCTTGGTGGAGGGCACCGCCGATTTTCGGGACGCGGGCGGGCGGGTCATGCTCAGGGCACCGACCGGTGACACCGAGTGGTTCCTGCGCGTGCTCGGTATCGACGAGATCGAACATTTCGAGCTGAGCGGAGCGGCGTGATGGTGGAGCCAGGATCGGGAGGATATGTCCACGACATCCTCTTCTACAGCTCCGACGACGAACTGCTGCCGGTGGCGTTGCCCTTCCTGTCCGAGGCTCTTGACCACGACGAGTCCGTCATCCTTGCCTGCCGTACGCACCACAACAGGCTGCTGACCGGGGCGCTCGGCGACCACCCACGCCTCCAGGTCGTCCCCCGCGTCGGCACTGCCGGCCGTCCAGCCGAGGCGATCGCCCAGTCGGCGGCCGTGTTCCGCCGCGAACTCCGGTCCGGTGCCCGGCGGATCCGGCTGATGGGCGAGATCAACTTCGGCGCGACACCGAGGGAGTGGGCCTGGTGGAGCACCTGGGAGGCGGTCGCCAACCTGGCACTCGCGAACTATCCGCTGTGGAACGTGTGCCTCTACCACATCGAACGCCAACCCGAAGGGGTACTCCAGCTCGCGAGGCTCACCCATCCCCATGTCGTCACGCCCGATCGGGAACGCACCGCCAACCCGCACTACGTCGAACCAGCGGAGTTCCTCCGGCAGCTGCCGTCGATCGGTCCACATGTGCTGGAACAGACCACTCCCAGCTTCTCCACGGACGACCTCACCGACCTGGCCGAGCTACGCCGCGTCGCCTACGGGACCGCCCTGGCGAGTACGACGTTCCCGGAGCGACAGGTCGAGGGTTTCGTCCACGCCCTCAGCGAGGTCGCGAGCAACGCCCTCGTGCACGGCCGACCACCGGTCGAGGTGCGCCTCTGGGCCGCCCATGACCAACTCCTCAGCACGGTCGTCGACCACGGTGGCGGATTCGACGATCCGCTCGCGGGCTATGTGCCTCTCGAGGACCGGCGGATGGCTCCCGGCCACGGACTGTGGCTCGCCCGGCGGATGTGCGACCACATCGAGACCGCGCCGACAGGCGACGCCTTCACCGTCCGACTCCTGACCTCACGCTGAAGGCGACAGCAGGACCCGGATCTGGTGCGTTCACGGTTGTCGCCGGACGACGCGGTTCCTGACGGGGGAAAGCCCCGAGGGGGATCGGGCGATCGTTTTACGTTTCGTACGTGATTAACTACTCTTGGTCATACCTGACATAGGGAACAGATCGGCATCAGCAACACCTCTCGCCTTGCGCGGTGGTGTGCATTCCGGCGCTTGCCGGGGGCGGGGAGGGTAACAATGCGTCGCCACCAGACAGGGTCCCCCAAGCATCGACGGAGCCGGGCGCGGCGGATCAGCACGAACCGGCACCCTCGTCGCCGCTTCTCCCTTGCCGCCGCCATCGTCGTGGTCACTGCCGGCCTCGTGGCCGGGACACCCGAGACCGCCGCCGCCCAGGTTGCCGGACAACCAGATCGTCGCCTGGGTGACAACCACCGAGGCGAACTCGACGCCGGCGCGGGCGGCACATGGGGAGCACCTGCCCCAGCACCGACGTTCACTCGGTGAGCGCCCGGTTGAGCCGGTAGGCCTCCGCCCGTTGAGCTCAGCCGAGGCGTTCGACCACGTGGTCGATGCAGACCGTCAACGCCTCCACATCGGCCGGGTCCACCGCCGGGAACATCCCCACCCGCAGCTGGTTGCGGCCGAGCTTGCGGTAGGGCTCGACGTCGACGATGCCGTTGGCGCGGAGGACCTTCGCGATCGCCGCCGCGTCGACTGCCGCCTCGAAGTCGACGGTCCCCACCACGAGCGAGCGGGCATCGGGGTCGGCGACGAACGGCGTCGCATACTCCGACTTCTCCGCCCAGGTGTAGAGCCGGCTCGACGAGTCGGACGTACGATCGACCGCGCCCTCCAGCCCGCCGAGCGCCAGCAACCAGTCCAGCTGCTCGGCGAACAGGATCAGCGTCGCCACGGCAGGCGTGTTGTACGTCTGGTCCTTGCGGGAGTTGTCGATCGCCGTCGGCAGGTCCAGGAACGTCGGGACGTAGCGGCCGGAGGCGGCGATCTCGTCGACCCTGGCCAGCGCCCGCGGCGACAGGACGGCGACCCAGAGTCCGCCGTCGGCGGCGAAGCACTTCTGCGGCGCGAAGTAGTACGCGTCCGTCGCGGCGATGTCGACCGGCAGGCCCCCCGCCCCCGACGTCGCGTCGATGAGCAGCAAGGCGTCATCGGCGGCGCCATCGACCCGGTGGACGGGTGACATCACGCCCGTCGACGTCTCGTTGTGCGGCCAGGCGTACGCGTCGACACCCTCTTCGGCGTAGGGCGTCGGCAGTGTCCCCGGCTCGGTCCTGACGATCGTGGGGGTGTCGAGGAACGGTGCGCCCGACACCACGGCCGCGAACTTCGACCCGAACTCGCCATGGGAGAGCAGCTGGGTTCGCGAGCGCAGCAGGTTGTGCGCCGCGATGTCCCAGAACGCGGTCGTCCCGCCGTTGCCGAGCACGACCTCGTAGCCGTCGGGCAGCCCGAACAGCGCGCCGACCCCTTCGCGGATCCGGCGGACGAGCTGCTTGACCGGTGCCTGGCGGTGGGACGTGCCGAGCAGGGAGGTCGCCGCCGCGGACAGGGCGTCCACCGCCTCGGGACGGACCTTCGACGGTCCCGAGCCGAACCGGCCATCAGCCGGCTTCAGGTCAGCGGGGATCACGATGCGATCAACTGCGTCGGTCACGAGCCACCTCTCGGAACGGAAGAAACGAGCGTTCATTGTCTCAGGCGGTTCCATCGCTCCAGGTGCCCCGCCCCCGTCCGGTGCCTGATCACCAAGGGGTCCGGACATGGCGCTCGGCGACGTTTCATGATCACCTGGGCGGGTCGCGCTAGGGTCGTGGCTCGTGGAACAGGGATCAGGCAGTGAGTCGCCACTGGCCGCGATGCGCCGCCGGTACGCCGACCGGCCACTGAACGAAGCCGACCTGGCGTCCGACCCGCTCGTGCAGTTCCAGCAGTGGCTCGCCGACGCGGTCGAAGCCGACATCGCCGAACCCAACGCCATGGTGCTCGCGACCGCGACCGCCGACGGCATCCCGTCCGCGCGGACCGTCCTGCTCAAGGGTCTCGACGAACGCGGCTTCGCCTTCTACACCAACCTCGAGTCGGCCAAGGCCGCCGACCTCACGACCAACCCGCGCGCCGCGCTCGTCTTCCCGTGGCACGCCATTCAGCGGCAGGTCCGGGTCAGCGGTACGACCAGCATCGTGAGCCGGGACGAGTCCGCCCGCTACTTCGCGTCCCGGCCGCGCGACAGCCAGCTCGGAGCGTGGGCGAGCCGGCAGTCCAGCGTGGTCCCTGATCGGGCGACCCTCGACCGGGAGTACGCCAACCTCGAGGCGCGCTGGCCGGAAGGAACAGAGATCCCCCTGCCGGACTTCTGGGGCGGCCACCGCATCCGACCCGAGTCCTACGAGTTCTGGCAGGGACGCCAGGGCCGGCTTCATGATCGGGTGCGGTACCGGCGGGAGAGTTCCGGCGGCGGCTGGCGGATCGAGCGCCTGGCCCCGTGAGATCTGCGTACGACCGGATCTCGGAACCCCATGCGGGTAAGAAGAATCCGGGCATGAGGCGACCCGCGGGCTTTGTGTGCTGGGGGGACTAGTTCCAGCGCCCGCGGGTCGGGTGGCTGCCTTGGTTTCGCCGGCCGCCGTCCGGCACTCGTTGTTCCGGGTCCCCTGACATAAGGGAACCCGCCCACCAGGGTGCGGGTATGAACACGGTGCCATCGGGACGCGCCGGTAGTCGGCAGTCGGTCCTCAAATGGAACGGCGGCTAGCGGACAGCCACCTCACGAGTCCCAGAGCTATGCATGCGCTGGACCACCTCCTTTCCCGTGTACGCCCGACCGTACGCGGGAGCCGCCCATCTGACAACGAGGTATTGCGGCGGATTCCTGTGTCGGCCGAACCATTGGCGGCATGTCCGGCGGACGTGACAAGTGCGAAGAGTGCCGTTCACATCCGCGTCACATTCGCACAAGCGGGGTTGCCGGTCACCGAGGAGCCAGCCGCGGTCTTGGGGCAAGCCTGGCAGGACCGTCAGACCGGCATCCGTCAGACCGGCGTTCCGTCAGACCCGCATCACCTTGACGCCGGCTTCCTCGAACAGCCGGATCGACTCCTCGGGTCCGCCGAAGTCGGTGATCAGCAGATCGATCTCCTCCGTACGCCGGATCCTGGCGAACGCCTGCGCACCGATCTTGGAGCTGTCGGCGACGACCACGACCTGGCGGGAGCGGGCCGCCATCAACTGGTTGATCATGGCCTCGCCCTCGTGATGGGCGCTCGCGCCGTGCTCCGGGCTGATCCCGTCCGCGCCGAGGATCGCCATGTCGAGGCTGACGCCTTCGAGGATGTGGGTCGCGAGTGGCCCGGCGAGTTCGTAGGACTGCGGGCGGGCGACTCCTCCGGTCACGACGATCTTGACGTGCGGCCGGACGGTGAGCTCGTTGGCGATGTTGACGGCGTTGGTGACGATCGTGACGGCGCGGCGGCCGCCGTTGGGCGAGCGCAGGTCGCTGCGGGTGGCGATGGCGCGGGCCACCTCGGTCGCGGTCGTACCACCGTTGATCCCGATCACCATCCCGGCGGTCACGAGGTCTGCGGCGGCCTTGCCGATGCGTTGTTTCTCGCTGGCGAGGCGCGCGGTCTTGTAGCGCAGCGGCAGGTCGTAGGCGACGCTGTGCGCGACCGCACCGCCACGGGTGCGGGTGAGGAACTGTTGCTGCGCCAGATGATCGAGGTCGCGGCGAATGGTCGCCGTCGAGACGTCGAGTTCCTCCGCGAGAGTTTCGACGTCGATCTGGCTGCGTTCGGCGACCAGTTCAAGAATCGCATTCAACCGTTCGTAACGGTTCATGGTCACCGCCCCATGCCTGAAACTGCGCGTATTTCCGGGCAACCGATCATAAGGTGCGTAGACGCGCCCGGAGGCGCGCAGGAAGCTGCAGATAGTTTCGGAACCACGACACAAACGCGTGGGTTTCCCCACGAAGCGGCACATCCCCGGCGCCCAGGCGTCGACACGTCAGGCCCCCGTTTCGAATCTCGTGTCGATTCTTTCGTCCAGCAAATACTGGCAGTTGATCGCCACTGACAGTGTCACCGACGCGGGATCATCTACACTCCGCGACAAATCTGCACAACACTGATCGCTTATCGTCCCTAACATGCACAAACGAGCGAGCTGATGCCCTATGCTCGGGCGAGCCAAAAAACTCGAGCTTTGGGGTGCTCATGCCGTTTGTGACTGACGAGATCGCCAGCCAGCCCGACTGCTGGCGACAGGCCGTCATGCTCGCCGACAAAACCGGGACCATGCTCCCCCGTCCCGGCGAGCGGGTCGCGATTCTCGGGTGCGGCACCTCGTTGTTCATCGGTCAGTCGTACGCCGCCCTGCGTGAGGCCGCCGGCCACGGCGAGACCGATGCGTACGCCGCCACCGAGTTCCCGCAGGGACGCCGCTACGACCGGGTGGTCGCGCTCTCCCGCTCGGGCACCACGACCGAGGTCCTGAGCCAGTTGACGAGGCTCCGCGGGAACGTCCCCACCGTCGCCCTCACCGCTGATCCAGTGGCGCCGATGGTGGATCTCGCCGACGAGACCGTCGTCCTGAACTTCGCCGAGGAACACGCCGTCGTGCAGACCCGCTTCGCGACGTCGGCGCTGACCCTGCTGCGCGCGCACCTCGGCATCGACCTCGAGGGGGCGATCGCCGACGCGGAGACCACCGTCGCCGCCCCGCTCCCGGCCGGCGCCGTCGAACGCCGGCAGTTCACCTTCCTCGGCACCGGTTGGACCATCGGCCTCGCCAACGAGGCGGCGCTGAAGATGCGCGAGGCGTCGCTGTCGTGGACCGAGGCCTACCCCGCCATGGAGTACCGGCACGGGCCGATCAGCATCACCGACACGTCGTCGGTCGTGTGGTTCCTCGGCGCTCCTCCGGCTGGCCTCGTGGAGGAGATCCGCAAACTCGGCGCGCTCGTCGTGTCCGAACCACAGAGCGACCCGGTTGCCGAGCTGATCCGGATCCAGCGGCTCGCGGTCGAGATCGGCGCCGCCAAGTCGCTCGACCCCGACCGCCCTCGCAACCTCAGCTTCTCCGTCGTCCTGTCCCCTGCCAGCGGAGCCGGCATTTCGTGACCAGGTGCGTGGTCGCCCTCGACGTCGGGGGTACGACGATGAAGGGCGCGCTGGTCGACTCCCGGCGTACCGTCCGGTTCCGCCGGTCGTTTCCGACGCCGGTCGAAGCGGGTCCGGACGCGGTCGTCGACCAGATCGGTACGGCGTTCGAAACACTGTCGGGGCAAGCCCACGGAGCGGGGCTCGCGGCTCCGTCCGCGGCCGGACTCGTCGTTCCCGGGATCGTCGACGAAGCCGCCGGTGTCGCCGTGGTCGCGGCCAACGTCGGCTGGCGTGACGCCCCGCTGGCGACGTTGCTGCGGGAGCGCCTGGGGTTGCCGGTGGCACTGGGTCATGACGTACGCGCCGGTGGGCTCGCCGAGAGCGTTCTCGGAGCCGGGGCCGGCTCGCGCGACGTCCTCTTCGTCGCGCTCGGGACGGGCATCGCCGCCAGCTGCATCGTCGACGGCCGACCGATCGTCGCGGGTGGGTATGCCGGCGAGATCGGGCACATCGTCGTCGAACCCGACGGCGATCCCTGCGGCTGCGGCGGCCGTGGCTGCCTGGAACGGGTGGCCTCCGCGGCGGCGGTCGCCCGCCGGTACACCGCCCGCGCCGGAGTCGAGGTGGCGGGCGCCGCCGGGGTGGCAGCGGCCGTACGCAGTGGAGACCCGGTGGCCCGCGTGGTCTGGGACGAGGCGGTGTCGGCGCTTGTCACGGTCCTGCACACGGCCGTCACCCTGCTGGGACCGGAGGTCGTCGTCGTGGGTGGCGGACTCGCCGAGGCGGAGGACCTTCTCCTCGCGCCGCTGGAGGCGCAACTCGACAAGCGGTTGACGTTCCAGCGCCGGCCCCGGATCGCCCGGGCGGCGCTCGGGGACCAGGCCGGGTGCCTGGGAGCCGCGCTGCTCGCCTGGCGGCTCACCGGGGACAATGCAGGTCCCGACAGCGACGCGGGAGACGTGGGAGACGTGGGAGACGTGGGAAAGGATGCGACGCCGTGACGGTGCTGGCCAACGCGCGGGTCGTGACTCCCGCCGGTGTCCTCGATCCCGGTTGGTTCGAGGTGACAGGTGACCGTCTGACGTCAGTGGGCTCCGGGGTCGCGCCGACGGCGGTGGACCTGGACCTGTCCGGCCGGATCGTCGTACCCGGCTTCGTCGACACCCACGTCCACGGCGGCGGAGGTGCGTCGTACCTCTCGGCGACCCCGGAGGACACGGCGACGGTCGTCGGCTTCCACCGCGCGCACGGCACGACAACGACGTTCGCGAGTCTCATCTCCACGACCGCGGACGAGCTTCACCGCCAGGTCGCCGCGCTGGCGGACCTCGTGAGCGACGACCTCCTCGCCGGCATCCACCTCGAAGGGCCGTGGCTCAGCACCGCCCGCCGGGGTGCGCACAATCCGGCGGTCCTCCGTCCACCCGCGCGCGAGGAGGTCGCCCACCTGCTGCGGCTAGGCCGCGGGGGCGTGACCATGGTGACGGTGGCGCCGGAGCTCCCCGGCGGGCTCGATGCCGTACGCCAGATCGTCGACGCGGGCGCGGTCGCCGCCGTCGGACACAGCGACGCCGACTACGCCACCGTCCTCGCGGCCGTCGACCGCGGGGCGACGGTCGGTACGCACCTGTTCAACGGCATGCCACCGCTGCACCACCGCACGCCCGGGCCGGTCGGCGCCCTGCTCGAGGACTCCCGGGTGACGGTCGAGCTCATCGCCGACGGCATCCATCTGCACCCGGCCGCCATCGGACTCGCCGTGCGGTCCGCGGGCGTCGACCGGGTGTCTCTCGTCACCGACGCGATGTCGGCCGCCGGGATGGGCGACGGCGTTTACGGCCTCGGTGAGCAGTCCGTCGAGGTCAAGGCGGGCGTGGCACGCTTGGCCGGCGGCGACTCGATCGCGGGAAGCACGCTGACGATGGGCGGGGCGTTCCGCTTCGCCGTCCACGACGTCGGGCTGTCGCTGGAACAGGCCGCGCGGGTCGCGGCGACGACTCCGGCGCGAGTGTTCGGGCTCGCCGACCGGGGCGCCCTCGAGGCGGGACTGCTGGCGGATCTGGTCGTCCTCGACGCGGACCTCGCGGTCGTCGCCGTGATGCGGCGCGGTTGCTGGGTGACCGGCGAACCGGGCGCTGCCCGCTGAAGAGCCTGGCACGGACTTTGCGAAGGAGAAGCCGCACATGCCGCTGACACCCACCGGTGAGATCGTCCGCAATGCCGCCGAGACCGGCCGCGGCGTCGGTGCGTTCAACGTCATCCAGCTCGAACACGCCGAGGCCCTCGTCGCCGGCGCCGAACACGCGGGCGCTCCGGTGATCCTGCAGATCAGCGAGAACGCCGTGAAGTACCACCGCGGACTCGAACCCCTCGCCCTCGCGACGCTCGCGGTGGCCAGGGAGGCCTCCGTCCCGGTCGCCGTCCACCTCGACCACGCGACCGATCCGGAGCTGGTGCGGGAGGCGGTGACGCTGGGCTTCGGTTCGGTGATGTTCGACGCGTCGGTCCTTTCCTACGACGACAATGTGGCCGCAACCCGCGAGGTCACGGCGCGTTGCCACGAGCGGGAGGTCTTCGTGGAGGCGGAGCTGGGTGAGGTCGGCGGCAAGGACGGCGTGCACGCGCCCGGGGCCCGGACCGATCCGGACGAGGCCGCCGCCTACGTCGAGGCGACGGGCGTCGACGCGCTGGCGATCGCCGTCGGCACGTCCCACGCGATGCTGGAGAAGACCGCCTCACTCGACTTCGACCTGATCACCGCGCACCGCCGGGTCGTACCTGTGCCGCTCGTGCTCCACGGCTCGTCCGGGGTACCCGAGGCCGACCTCACCCACGCCGTCGAGGCCGGGATGACGAAGGTGAACATCGCGACGGCGCTGAACCAGGCGTTCACGGCGGCGGTACGGGACTACCTCGCGGCGAACCCGAGCGTCGTCGACACCCGGAAGTACCTCGCACCCGGGCGCGCGGCCGTCGCCCGCGAGGTGACCCGGCTGCTCGGCGTCCTCAAAGCCACCTGAGGGGGCCCGGTACCGCGGGTCGCTCAGAGAACGAGGTCGATGTAGCGCTGGACCATCGTCGCGACCACCTCATCGGGATCGGCCGCCCAGATGTCGGCGTTGAAGATCTCCACCTCGATGTCGCCGGTGTAGCCCGCCTCGTCGACCGCGACCCGGAACGGCCGGTGTTCGATCACGCCGTCGCCCATCATGCCGCGCGCCAGCAACGCGTCGGACGGGATCGGCAGGTTGAAGTCGCAGACCTGGAACGACGCGATCCGCAGCCGCGCCCGGCTGATCTGCGCCCAGACGGTCGGATCCCACCAGACGTGGAACGTGTCGACGACCACGCCCACCCGGTCGAGCGGGAACTTCTCGGCGAGGTCGAGCGCCTGTCCGAGCGTCGACAGCACGGCACGGTCCGCGCAGTACATCGGATGCAGCGGCTCCAGTGCCAGGCGTACGCCATGCTCACCGGCGTACGGCGCCAACTCCGCAACGGCATCGGCCACCCGCGCCCGGGCGCCCGGCAGGTCCCGCGAGCCCTCCGGCAACCCGCCGACGACCAGGACCACACACGGTGCGCCGAGCGTCGCCGCCTCGTCGATCGCCTGCCGGTTGTCGTCAAGAGCACGTTGACGTTCCACCGGGTCGGCGGCGGTGAGGAAACCGCCACGGCACAGCGACGACACCCGCAGGCCGGCATCCCGAACGAGCTTGGCGGCGTGGTCGAGCCCCGTGTCCTGCACCGGCTCGCGCCACAGGCCGATCGCCGGGATCCCGGCGCGTACGCAACCGTCGACCGCTTCGGCCACACTCCAACGGTTCGTGGTCTTCTGGTTGAGCGAGAGCCGCGCGAGTCGCGGATCGGCGGTGCGTTCTGCCGGCGTCGGCGTGGCACTCACGAGCCGACTCCCTGCACCGTGAGGAACTCCCGCATCCGCACGCACGCCAGGTCCGGATCCGGCAGCAGACCGGCCTGGTCCGCGAGCCGGAACGCCTTCACCAGATGGAGAACGCTGCGCGCACTCTGCATCCCGCCGACCATCGAGAACCCCCTCTGATGCCCGGAAAGCCAGGCCAGGAAGCAGATTCCGGTCTTGTAGTAGTACGTCGGCGCACTGAACAGGTGCCGCGACAGGGGCACCGTCCCCGCGAACGCCTCGTCATAGGCTTCGGCATCACCGCGGTCCAGAGCCGCCAGCGCCGTGGCCGCGGCAGGCGCGATGGCGTCGAAGATCCCCAACAGGGCATCGGATCCGGACCTGATCAACGCCGGATAGTTGAAGTCGTCGCCGGTGTAGAGATGTACGCCCCCGGGCAGCGCGGATCGCAGCCGTACTTCGTGATTCTCATCCAGCAAGGAGACCTTGACACCATCGATTCGGGCGGCGTGCTCACGCACGATCGCGACGAACGCGTCGGTGGCCTCGTCGACGTCGACCGCGCCCCAGTAACCCTCGAGCGCCGGATCGAACATCGGCCCCAGCCAGTGCAGGATCGCCGGCGTCGTCGTCTGGCCGAGCAGTCGTGCATAGACCTTCGCGTAGTCCTCAACGCCCCGCGCCGTCGCCGCGAGGTGCCGGCTGGCCATCAGGATCGGCTGGGCACCGGCGCCCTCGACCACCGCGAGTTGTTCTTCGTACGCACCGATCACGGTGTCGAGGCTGACCTCGGCAGGTGCCGGCCACGGCAGCTGGTCGGTTCCGACGCCGCACGCGAGCAGGCCGCCCTGGGCGGTGGCCTCGCCGGCACTGCGCCGGATCAGCTCGGCGGCGGTGTCCCAGGTGAGACCCATGCCCCGCTGGGCGGTGTCCATCGCGTCCGCGACGCCGAGACCGTAGGACCACAGGTGCCGGCGGTACGCAAGCGTCGCCTCCCAGTCGAGTCGGGCCGGCGCGCCGGGTGCGTTGTCGGCCAGCGGATCAGCGACGACGTGAGCGGCGGCGTACGCGATCCGGCTGGAGAAGGGACGCTCCGGACGCTGCCAGTTACGCGGCTCGGCGAGGCGATAGGTCTCGAGCGATCCGTCCGCCCGGGGCAGGGCGACCGACACTGCTCCGGCGGCTGCCGAGGTCACAGGCCCACCTCTGGTAGCTCGATCCGGCGACCCTCGTCGGAGGACCGGCGGCCGAGCTCGGCTAGTTGCACGCCGCGCGCGGCGGCCAGGAAGTCATAGGCGAACGGCGTGTCGTCGAAGCAGTGCCGGAGGAACTGTTCCCATTCGGACTTGAAGCCGTTGTCGAACTCGGCGTTGTCGGGAACGATCTGCCACTGGTCCCGGAACTGCTCCGTGGCCGGCAGGTCCGGGTTCCACACCGCCTTCGGAGTCGTGGCACGGTGCTGGATCCGGCAGTTGCGCAACCCGGCGACCGCGCTGCCCTCGGTGCCGTCGACCTGGAACTCCACGAGTTCGTCGCGGTAGACACGTACGCACCACGACGAGTTGAGCTGCGCGATGACCCCGCCCTCCAGCTCGAAGATCGCGTAGGCGGCATCGTCGGCTGTTCCGTCGTACGGCTTGCCCTGCTCGTCCCAACGGCGGGGAATGTGGGTCACCGAACGGGCCGTGACCGCCTTGACCGGGCCGGCGATGTCTTCGAGGACGTAGTTCCAGTGGCAGAACATGTCGAGGGTGATGCCGCCGCCCTCTTCGGCGCGGTAGTTCCAGCTCGGCCGCTGCGCCGGCTGCCAGTCGCCCTCGAACACCCAGTAGCCGAACTCGCCGCGGATCGAGAGGATCCGGCCGAAGAAACCGCTGTCGACGAGCCGGCGGAGTTTGCGCAGACCGGGAAGGAACACCTTGTCCATCACGACACCGTTGCGGGCGCCGGCATCCCGGGCGGCGCGGGCGAGTTCGAGGGAGCCGAGGAGTGAGTCCGCGATCGGCTTCTCACAGTAGATGTGCTTGCCGGCCGCGATCGCCGCCAGAACGGACTTCTCGCGCAGCCGGGTGGCCTGGGCGTCGAAGTAGATCAACGCCGACGAGTCGCTGAGCGCGGTGTCGAGATCGGTCGTCCAGCGGGTGAGGTCGTGCCGGTCGGCGATGTCACGCAGCTTCTGCTCCGAACGCCCGACCAGGATGGGATCCGGGACGACCCGGGTGCCATCGGCCATCACCACGCCGCCCTGTGCGCGAATCGCCAGGATCGACCGCACCAGGTGCTGGTTGTAGCCCATCCGGCCGGTAACGCCATTCATGACGATGCCGATCTCGCGTACGGCCATGCGTTCCTCCGCCCTCCGGTCCCCACCCCCGCGAACACTCCGAACTCGCGTCTCCGCGGGGAACGCGTAACCCGCAGCTCCCATCGGGCCGACTCCTTGCGCCAGGTGCCCGGCAGGAAACCCCGGAATCTCCCAGGGAAAACGCTTTCCAGCGTAGCTGAGAGCGACAGTTCCGGGCAAGTCCAGCCTCGGACATCGGCGGCTGCCCCGCTTCCATGATCATGAAGGAAAAGCGGTCTATACGTACACAGATCCTTCCTGATCACGATCATGATCACGGGACAGAGCGCGCGCGGGCAGGCCAGGGCCTCGACCCGTCCTACCTCCCGGGTCGGGGCTACTTCAGGGCTCCGGCGTTACTTCAGGGCTCCGGCGTTACTTCAGGGCTCCGGCGTTACTTCAGGGCTCCGGCGGTCAGGCCTTCCTCGACCCGGCGCTGGAAGACGATGTAGACCGCGAGGACCGGGATCATGGCGATCACCAGACCGGCGAACATCTCCGCCACCGACGTGGCACTTGATTCATAGCGGGTACGCAGTGCGAGATCGGCAAGCCCCTGCGTCAGGAGGAAGTTGCTGTTCTGCTCGTCCTTGGACGGGTTCAGCACCAGGGGCAGGAGGTACTGGTTCCACTGCCCGAGGAAGTTGAAGACCCCGATGCTGATCAGCCCCGGCTTCGCCATGGGGAGCATGATCTGGAAGAACGTCCGGAAATGCCCGGCACCGTCGATGAACGCCGACTCCGCCAGTTCCTTCGGCAACGAGGCGAAGAACGCGGTGAGGAAGAAGATCGAGAACGGCAGCGAGAACGCGACGTACACGATGATCAGGCCGAGAAAGCTCTGCTGGAGACCGAGGTTCTGGGTGACCTTCACGAGCGGCACGATCGCCAGGAACAACGGAAACGTCATGCCCACCAGGAAGAGGTAGTAGACCAGCCGGCTCCCTGGAAACTCATAGCGGGCAAGGACGTACGCGGCCATCGACGACAACAGCAGCGTCAGCAATACACCGCACGACACGACGATGATCGTGTTGATGAAGAACGTTCCGATGTTGGCGGTCGCCCAGGCGTCGGCGTACGTCGAGAACTGCCACTCACGCGGCAGCGCGAAGGGGCTCGCGAAGATCTCCCGGTTGTTCTTGAACGACGACAGCAGCACCCACACCATCGGCAGGATGACCATCAGGGCCCAGCTGATCACGAAGATCTGCGGAATCGCCTCGCCCAGGACCGCCGCGCCGGTGAATCGCTGGCGCGGTGCCGGTGGCGGGGCCAGGCGTTGCTCGACCTCGCCGGTCTGGGTCGTACCCGGCGCTGCCGGAGGCATGAAGCCCATCGCGACTCTCCTTCCTGGAGCTGGGGGAAGACAGGTCAGTACTCGAGGCGTTCGCGCCTGGTCACCCGGAACGTCAACACCGCAAGGAGAAGCGAGAAGACGAGCAGCATCGTCGCCATCGCCGAGGCGTACCCGAACTGCGAGTTCAACTCGAACGCCGTGCGGTAGAGCTGGGTGGCCATGACGTCCGCGCCGTAGTCGGCGACCCGGCCGTTGCGGGCAAGCACCGACAGCAGAGCGAACATGTCGAGGGTGTTGATGCAGATGTAGACGAGTGCGACCTGCACGTGCCCCCACAGGAGTGGAAGCGTGACCTGGGTGAAGAGGCGGACGCGGCCGGCGCCGTCGATCGCCGCCGCCTCGAAGAGTTCCCGCGGGATCTGCTGCATTCCCGCGATGAACAACACCATGTAGAACCCGATGGACGCCCAGACCGCCACGAAGGCGATGGCCCACAGGATGACACCGGGGTTGCCCAGCGGGCCGTTGGGGATCACGTCCAGCATGTTGACTCGAACGGCTTCCAGCGCCTTCTGCAGCAGTCCGCCATCGGTGCTGTAGATGAACTGGAACATGATCGCCACGATGACGACCGGCAGAACCTGCGGGAAGAAGTAGACGACGCGGTAGATCTTCGCGCCGAACAGACCCTCCCGAGTTCCGCCTCCGCCGCCGCGGGTGAGCAGGGACGCGAAGATCAGAGCGGGTGCGAGGGTCGCGATCGGGATGACGACGAGCAACTTCAGGTTGTTGCCCACCGCATGCCACCAGGCGGCGTCCTGCAGCAGTGCGATGTAGTTCGCGAAGCCGATGTAGTCGAACGTCGGTGTGAACCCGGTCCAGTTCGTGAACGAGATCTGGATGCCCTGCACGAACGGCGACAGGACGAAGACCACGTAGAGGGCGAGGGGCGGCGTGAGGAAGGCGAGGATGAAAGGCACGCGACCTTTTCGCATCGTTGCGTCGCTCCAGCTCTCGGCGCTCTCGGCGCTCTCGGCGCGCTCGGTGTCGTCAGCGCGTGAACTTCTTGATCTTCGGGTCCTTCTTCACCGCGTCGGCCTTCTTCTGCACCCGCTCCAGGAATCCTCTGGCATCGAGCTTGCCGGTGAGGAGTACGCCCATGGCGGCCTCGATCTCCTCCTGCAGCGGGCGATACCACGTGCCGTACTTCGGCGGCTCGATGCGTTCGACTGCCTGGGCGGCCTTGACGAGTTCGAGCGAGGACTCGAGCGTGCTGTCGAGGTCCTGGCTGTCGTGCGCGCCGTCGACGATGGTGAGGGTGTAGGTCAGCTCGGCGAACTTCTGCGCACCCTCCGCCGACAACATGATGCGGAGGAACTCCAGGCCGCCGGCGGTGTTCTTCGCCTTCGACGGCACCAGGAAGCTCTCACCCGGGCTGTACGGCACCGCGTCGAACGGCAGCTTGTCGCTGGAGTCCAGCGACGGCGTCGGCGCGATCGTCATCTCGAAGTCGCCCGGCAGCTGGGAGCCCAGCTCGCTCTTCAGCCATGAGCCGCAGGGAATGATCGCGGCCTTGTGCTGCGCCCACGCGGCCTGGCTCTGGATGTGGCTGAGCCCAGCCGTGCCCGGCATGATGTAGCCCTTGGACTTCAGCTCGAAGAACGCCTCGGCGACCGCCACCACCGCGTCCTGCTGCCATGCACCGTCCTCGAGGTTGTCGATGTTCTTCATCACCTCGTTGCCGCCGTGCTTCTGCACCATCGGGTTGAAGACCGACACCATGTAGCCGGGGTACTGCCCCTGATAGGTCCACAGCGGTATGCCCTCGGCCTTGGTCTTCTCGCCGAGCGCCATCAGGTCGTCCCAGGTCTCCGGCGTCTCCCAGCCGTTCTCCTCGAACAGCTTGCCGTCGTGCCAGAGCCCGTTGATGTTGAGGGCGTACGGAACTCCGTACGGCTTGTCCTCGAAGAGCAGCGGGTCGAGCGCGCCTTCGATGAGGGTCTCGCCGACCTTCTTGCCGGGGATGTCCCACGAGGGGGCGTCGAGGAGCGGGGTGATGTCGAGCAGCTGGCCCTGGTTGACGAGGGTGGCGGTGTCGAGGTCCTGCGCGCCGGAGTTGTCGAAGACGTCGGGCGGGGTGCCGTTGACAAACCGCGGCTGCAGCTGCGGGGTGATGTCCTGGGTGCCGAGGTGTTTGACCTCGGACTCGGGGTAGCGCTTCTTGTACATCGCCTCGTGGTACTTCGCGTACTCGTCGCTGAAGCCACCCTTGAAGATCACGACGTCGAGAGGTGCCTTGGGGTCGACACCGAACGGGTTGTTGGCGTCGACCTTGCCACCCGGCTTCTTCGTGGGTCCGGTCGTGCCACCACCGCCGCCGGTCGCGCAGGCGCCGAACACCGTGCCGCCTCCAGCGGCTGCGGCGAGGAACGCGGCGCGGCGAAGCAGCTCGCGACGGTCGAACCCTGCGTACCTGCGGTGCTGGGTCATCCTGCCTCCTGGTGAGCCATACCGGCGGCTTCGAGGTGTGAGCGCGTGGCGTCCGCGCCGGAAGCTCCACAGACCCCGTTCGACCGTGGAGTGCCGAGCACACTAGTGGCGGGACCACGCCGCAACAAGGGTTTACGGCGGTGGTTCGCAGAGTCGTAACTTTCATTCGAACGTTTCGAAGCACGCGCCATGGCGAACGGCGGCCATCAGGCGGCTCGGCGTCCATCGTTGCCCGCGATCCGGCATGCTGGTGCTCAGAACCCATCGCGTCGAGTGCCGGGGCGGAGAACCTGATGAGCATTCCCACCGTCGTCACCCTCGGCGACGTCGCGCGGCGTGCCGGAGTCTCGCTCGCCACGGCGTCACGGGTCCTCAACGGCAGTACCCGCCGGGTCAACGAGGACCTGCGTACCGTCGTGCTCCAGGCTGCCGACGAACTCGGTTACACCCCCAACCTGCACGCACAGGCCGTGGCTCGGGGCACGAGCTCGACCGTGGGCCTCGTCGTCCACGACATCGCCGATCCGTACTTCTCCGCCATCGCCTCCGGCGTCATGAGGGTCGCCGACGAGCGTGGGCTGATCGTCACCCTCGGCACGACCTCCCGCAACCCGAACCGTGAGGTGCAGTACGTCGCGATGCTGCGTGCCCAGCGCGCCCGGGCGGTGATCCTGGCGGGATCCCGGATGGCCGACAAGGAGCAGACTGATCGGCTGGCGAAGGAGGTCACCGCGTTCCGGCGTACCGGCGGGCGGATCGCCTGCGTCAGCCAGCACCGGCTGCCGGCCGACACCGTGCTCCCTGAGAACCGCGCGGGCGCGAGGGAGCTGGCCGTCCGGCTCGCAGAACTCGGGCACCGGCGGTTCGGCGTCCTCGCCGGGCCGCGGGCGATCCTCACCGCCCGCGACCGGCTCGCGGGCTTTCGGGCCGGCCTGGCCGAGAAGGGCATCGAGCTGGCGCCCGAGGCGCTGGTCGAGGGGCCTTTCACCCGCGACGGCGGCTACGAGGCCGGACGGGAACTCCTGTCCCGGGGGCTCGACATCACCTGCGTCTTCGGCGTCAACGACGTGATGGCGGTGGGCGCCATGGCCGCGTGCCGCGAGCTGGGGGTCGACGTTCCACGCGACCTGTCGATCGCCGGATTCGACGACATCGAGACCCTGCGTGATCTGGTGCCGCCGTTGACGACTGTCCGGCTGCCGCTGGAAGAGATGGGAGTACGCGCGGGAGAGCTGGCCCTCGAGCTCGAGGCGCCGACGAAGGACCGGCTCGTGCGCGTACGCGGTGAGGTCGTCATTCGCGAGAGCACCCGCGATCTGCGTACGTCCTGATCTGGCTCTTGATGAGGGCGCCCCCGCGCCGAGAGGTTCGCCACAGGGGCGCACTCATCCAAGGTGCCATTGGATGAAGGGCACCCTCACCCACGTCGCGCATCGCCTCGGTGATGTCCGATTCCATCGCCGTTGATCATCTTCATCAGGGTGGGAAAGCGCTTGCAGGGCCTGTCCGCTACCCTGCGAGGCATGCCTGCCGTCCGCCGTCCCTCCGTCGTGCTCGCGATGTCGCCCGCCCACCCACCGCGACTGTTCGACGACCGGCTCCGGGAGCGACTCCGCGACCTCGCCGAGGTCGACGTCGACCAGATCATCGACGACTTCACGACCGACGAGGCCCGCGAGGCACTCCGCACCGCAGAGGTGCTCCTCACCTGCTGGGGATGCCCACCGCTCGACGCCGACGTCATGGCCGCGACCCCCGCGCTCGAGGCGGTCATCCACTCCGCCGGATCGGTCAAGTCGCTGATCACCCCCGCCTGTTGGCAGCGGGGCATCGCGGTGTCGTCCGCCGTCTCCGCCAACGCCGTGCCCGTGGCGGAGTACACGTTGGCCATGATCCTGCTGGCCGGCAAGCGGGCGTTGCCGATCCAGGCGGCGTACCGGGCCGATGCGACCCGTCGGGACTGGGCGGCGGTCCATCCCGGCCTCGGCAACTACCGGACGACGGTCGGCATCGTCGGCGCCTCCCATGTCGGACGCCGGGTGCTCGAGCTGCTCCGTCCCTTCGACATTCGCGTGCTCCTCGCCGACCCGACGATCGACGTCGCCACGGCCGAGCGGCTCGACGTCCGACTGGTCGGGCTGGACGAACTGGTCCGCAGCTCCGACGTCGTGACCATCCACGCGCCGGACATCCCGGCGACGCGGGCCATGTTCGACGCGCGACGGCTGGCGATGATGCGTTCGGGCGCGACGCTCATCAACACCGCACGTGGCCGGTTGGTCGACACGGAGGCGCTCACGGCTGAGCTCGCGACCGGCCGGATCTACGCCGTGCTGGATGTCACCGACCCGGAACCGCTACCGCCTGACTCGCCGCTGTTCGCGATGCCCAACGTCGTACTCACACCCCACATCGCCGGGTCGCTCGGCCGGGAGATCAACCGGATGGGCGCATTGGCGCTCGACGAGTTGGAACGCTACGCCCGCGGTGAGGGCTTCGCCTTTCCCGTACTCGCAGAACGCCTGCCGATCCTCGCGTAGAAGGCTCCGCCCCACGGCGGTCTCCTGCCGCCGTGGGCTGATGCGTGCTGCGCGATCAGTGGCTACGTGGCGCCTCCTGCGGAAGGCCCCAGGTGCGTTCCCACGAGTTCCAGTCCACCGGTGCCTCCGATGGCTTGGCTGTCGCGGGTGTCTTAGCTGCCTCTGATGTCTCGGCCTGCCGCGCGTGCGGCGCGTGCGCCTCCTCTACTACGCCGCTTGGACCCGATGTGAGATGTAATAGGCATCGGGCAGTTGTGCTGCTTACATTTCGGGGTTTGGGCGGTAAGGTACACAAGTGGACTTTCTCCGTTACGCCGAGCAGGCGGCCGATCTCGTCAATTCCCCGCTTGACGACGAGGACGACCTGCGTGCCCACCTCGGCGAACGACCCTGGTTGGCCGACCGGGTGACCGGCGCCGACGTCCGCGCTCTCCGCCGGCTCCAGCGCCAGCTCCGGCCCGCGTTCGAAGCAGACTCGAACCACCCGGAAGACGTCGTACGCCTACTCAACGAACTTCTCGCCCGGCACCCCGTCTCGCCGTTTGTCTCCGGTCACGACGCGCAGAGCTGGCACCTGCACGTGGCCGAGCGGGAGTCGTCCGTGGCCGAAACGCTGGCGGCAGAGGGGTTGATGGGGATGGCCGTCGTGGTCTGCGACCTGGGCGCGGACCGGTTCGGGCGCTGCCAGGCGAAGGGCTGTCAGAACGTCTTCGTCGACACCTCGCCCAACCGGTCGCGGCGCTACTGCTCCGAACGCTGCTCGTCCCGCGCCAACGTCGCCGCGTTCCGCGCCCGCCGCAGGTCCGCCGCAGGAGCTGACGGCTCCATAGCTGACGCCGCAGGGCCAGACGCCTCCGCTGGCCCGTGATCATGATCGTGATCATGAAGGCTATGTGGGGCTATGGCCCCGTCGCCTTACCTGACCCCGTGTCGGTTCCTGATCACGATCATGATCACAGGTGGGTCCCGGCCGGGCTCTTCGATCCGCTCCTCGATCGCAGGTCTGGGCGAGTTTGGACCCAGCCAACCCGGACACAGCCAACCCGGACACAGGCAACCGGACACAGGCAACACGGACACAGGCAACACGGACAGAGCGGAGCGCGGCCGTCCGCCCCCACTGGCGAGGCGGAACAACACCGGGGTTGCCCGGGGTTGGACACTGGAGGTTCCCGACGAGATCCCGGAGATCGCGTGAACGACGGCCCGCTCATCGTCCAGTCCGACAAGACCCTGCTGCTCGAGGTGGGGCATCCCGCAGCCGACGACGCCCGCAAGGCGATCGCGCCATTCGCCGAGCTCGAGCGCGCCCCGGAACACGTCCACACCTACCGCCTCACACCCCTCGGCCTCTGGAACGCCCGCGCCGCCGGCCACGACGCCGAGCAGGTGGTCGACACGCTGCTCCGCTTCAGCAGGTACGCCGTACCCCACGCTCTCCTCGTCGACGTCGCCGACACGATGGCGCGCTACGGTCGGCTGCGCCTCGACAACGATCCGACCCACGGCCTTGTCCTCGTCACCACCGACCGGCCGGTACTCGAGGAGGTCCTTCGCAGCGCGAAGCTCAAGCCCATGCTGGGCAAGCGGATCGACCTCGACACGGTGGCGGTCCATCCCTCCGAGCGCGGGCACGTCAAGCAGGCCCTGCTCAAGCTCGGCTGGCCGGCCGAGGACCTCGCCGGCTACGTCGACGGCGAGGCGCACGACATCGACCTGGCCGAGGACGAATGGGCACTCCGTCCGTACCAAACCCACGCCGCCGAAGCGTTCTGGCACGGCGGTTCCGGCGTCGTCGTCCTCCCGTGCGGCGCGGGCAAGACGCTCGTCGGAGCGGCCGCGATGGCGCACGCGAAGGCGACGACGCTGATCCTCGTCACCAACACGGTCGCCGCCCGGCAGTGGAAGGACGAGCTGGTCCGCCGTACCACCCTCACCGAGGACGAGATCGGCGAGTACTCCGGCTCCCGCAAGGAGATCCGGCCCGTCACCATCGCGACGTACCAGGTGGTCACGACCCGCCGCAAGGGCGCCTACACCCATCTCGAACTCTTCGGCGCCCGCGACTGGGGGCTCATCGTCTACGACGAGGTTCACCTGCTGCCCGCACCCATCTTCCGGATGACGGCCGACCTGCAGGCCCGGCGCAGGCTCGGGTTGACGGCGACGCTGGTCCGCGAGGACGGCCGCGAGGGCGACGTGTTCAGTCTCATCGGACCCAAGCGGTACGACGCTCCGTGGAAGGACATCGAGTCGCAGGGCTGGATCGCGCCGGCCGACTGCGTGGAGGTACGCGTCACCCTCACCGACGCCGAACGCCTCACCTACGCGACGGCCGAGGTCGACGAGCGCTACCGGCTCGCGTCCACGACGGACACCAAGGCGCGGGTCGTCGAACGCCTCGCCGCGCAGCACCGGGGTGAGCCCACGCTGGTCATCGGGCAGTACATCGACCAGCTCGACGACCTCGCCGCCCGGCTGGACGCGCCGATCATCAAGGGCGAGACGACGGTACGCGAGAGGCAGCGGCTGTTCGAGTCCTTCCGTACCGGCGAGATCTCGCTTCTCGTCGTGTCCAAGGTGGCGAACTTCTCGGTCGACCTGCCGGAGGCGGCGGTCGCGATCCAGGTGTCGGGGACGTTCGGATCGCGGCAGGAGGAGGCCCAGCGGCTCGGCCGGCTGCTGCGGCCCAAGCACGACAAGCGAGCGGCGCGGTTCTACGCGGTCGTGTCACGCGACACGGTGGACCAGGACTTCGCGGCGCACCGGCAGCGGTTCCTCGCAGAGCAGGGTTATGCATACCGCATCATCGACGCCGACGACGTACTGTCGGGCGACCTACCGAGCTAGGTCAGCGCCTGTAGTCGAGGCGTGTTGGATGAGGGGACCCCTGCAGCGAATCTATTGGCGCAGGGGCGCCCTCATCCAAAGCCGAGCAGTCAGCGAGGGTCCGGAGCGGCGCAGCGCGGGATGGGTTGGCTGTAACCGGGCCGCCCGGGCGTGAGGACGTACGCATCCGCCACCCAACCGCCGGAGTCCAGCTGGTTCCACACCGCGCTGGGTCCCACCTGGCTCCCGGCCTGTTGGCAGGTGATGTACGCCAGACCACCGGTCCGGATCAGCCCGACCGCCGGGTACGAGGTCCCAGGGCCGGACCGTGCCCGCAACCCGATCCGGGACGTGACCGCGTACTGGTACTTCACCGAGCCGAGCGGCCCGTCGACCATGTTGCTGTCGATGTTGAGCCGGCGACCACCCCAGGTCTCGTTGTGCTCGCCGCGGTACTGCTTGAGCCGCTGGTGCGTACCCCACTGGCTGTCAGGGACGTGCGGCTCGCCCCACACCGACGCCCGACCGTCCCAGCGCGCGGTCCAGATGGCGTCCGGACGCGCGAACGACGACGACCCGTACGCATCGGAGAGGTCCCGGATCCCCGACGCCGCGCTGGAGTAGACACCGGACAGGTAGCCGCTGTCGTGCAACTGCGTCGTCCAGGCGTGGAGGAACTGCATGACGGTCCGGCGGCAACCGGTGTTGCCGGTGTCGTAGGCCTCCAGGTCGAAGTAGATCGTGCTTCCGCCGTACAGCCCGAACCGTTGCGCCCGGCGTGTGGCGTCCACCGCGGCGGTGGCGCCCTGCTGGGCGACGTTGGTGGGCCTGATCGGGCCGAGGTCGTCCTGGAAGGCACACGGCGCCTGGCGCCCGACGTAGATGGGCAGCATCTGCCACCCGAGCCGGGCACTCGACCGCACCCAGGAGGCCGACAGGTTGCCGTCCGGGCATGCCCGGTTGACGCCGCCGATGTAGATGCCGACCGTGCGGTACGGCGACGCCAGCCAGGCCCTCATGGTCGTGAGAGAGGGTGCGGTGCAGGTGTCGAAGCCGCGACCGAGGTGGCGCGGGGTGTTGCCGCCTGACGCGGTGCGGGAAGGGTCGGAGAACATCGGCTCCGGTGACGACCCGGCGGGCCCGGACGTCGCCGACAGGTCCGCCGGCTCGCCGATGGGTGTCGTCCGTTCGGGCCCCGTGTACTGGACCCGCTCGAGGATCGCGGTCACCACGTCCGGGCTCTCGCCGTACGCCGCGGTCACGGCCAGCCCGGTGCCCGCGAGTGCGTGGGTGGTCTCCTCGCTCGCGGTCGACGCCGGCGTGGTGTCGACTGATGCGGCGCCCGGACCGGCCGGTGCATTCCCCGCGGCGGGCGCGGTGCCAGTCGGTGCCGGGGCGGCGCCGACCGCCAGCGTTCCGTCGGGCTCGCCGCCCGTGGCAGGCGCGACGAGCAGCCCGTCGGACCGGCCGACCGCGCGATGTGGGCAGTCCTGGTCCGCACCAGGAGTGCCGAGATAGAGCGCCGGAACGTCGAACCGTACGCAGGTTCGCGGGCGGGCCTCCAGGTCGTGGACGGCCCAGCTGGACGGCACGTCGAGCCGGAGCCCGCGATAGGTCACCGCCTTGGTGCCTCCCAGGTCTTCACCGGAAACAGCGGGGAGAGCGTCAGCTGTCCCTGGCCCGAGCATGAATATCGGTGACGCGACCATCGCACACGCACTTCCCGCGACAACGACTGACAGTCTTCGGCTCCGCCATTTCGGCCGGCGGCCGGCACGTGATCCGAACACGTTTGGATGCGCCTCTCCTGTGAAATCCATCGCGTCACCAACCGCGCTTTCTCACCAGGCAGAGCGGCGGTGAACGCCATCGAACGTCACACAAGCATCACCTCGGCATCCTTTACGCATGGCCGGCATTCCGCTAAGCACAGGTGTGTTATTTCCTCATCCCGTATAAATTCGCCAGGCACTATTCAGGCGCACGGAATCGAGCAATTCTGGTCCAAACGGGAATACCAACCTCGTGGCTGGATGCTCATCCGTTCCGGAAGATTGATCACGGCTGTCGATCGGATTGTCGACAGGTGTCGACGGGCTCTCGCCGGGCACCACATAAATCGGTCGAGAACTCCGGAACGGCGTGTTAACGTATCTGGCCCTTTCCGCCCATCACCCCTTTCGGCTCCGTCGACCGACACCCCTAGGTCCGGCTGGGCCGTCGCGTCGCGCCCGGACACCGACACCCTCGGACGTCATCGAAGCGGAGACCCGCCATGCCCACGCACGAGGCGACCCAGCCACCGGATACGACGGTCGCACCCGCCGGCCCACCCTCCGACCCCACGCCCATCCACGAGTCCGCGGATCCCGCGCTCGCCGCCGAACGCCGCCACCTTGCCGAGTCCCGCTCCGCGCTACGCCAGATGCGAGAGCGCACCGAGTCTCTCGAGGCGCAGGGCGGCAACGCCGTCTCCACCGAGTACCTCAAGGCGACCCTCTATCACCGGGCGAAGGCCCTTGCCGACGACCCGAACACGCCGCTCTTCTTCGGCCGTCTCGACTACGGCGTCGACGCCCGTCCCGTGGACGAGGAACCGACGGCCGGCCGGGCCGAGCGCTTCTACATCGGTCGCCGGCACGTGAGCGACGAGGACGGCGACCCGATGGTGGTCGACTGGCGCGCGAGCGTGTCGCGACCCTTCTACCGCGCCACCCGCCGGGATCCACTGGGGGTCGAGCTGCGCCGGCGGTTCGGGTTCGCGCACGGCTCGTTGACGGCGTACGAGGACGAGCACCTCACCGACCCGCCCGCCACGGATGTCGCCGATGGCGCCGGCACGGCTCTCGGCAGCCGGATCCTCGAGGCCGAGATCGAACGACCCCGCGTCGGCCCGATGCGCGACATCGTGGCGACGATCCAGCCCGAGCAGGACGACATCGTCCGGGCCGACCTCTCCGGCACGGTCTGCGTCCAGGGCGCACCCGGCACCGGCAAGACGGCGGTCGGCCTGCACCGCGCCGCGTTCCTGCTCTACGCCCACCGCGACCAGCTGCGCCGGCAGGGCGTCCTCGTCGTGGGGCCCAACGACTCGTTCCTGCGCTACATCGGCGACGTCCTGCCCGCCCTCGGCGAGATCGACGCCCGGCAGAGCACGCTGGCCGAGCTGGTCGGCCGGACGAAGATCCGCGGCACCGACCCGCCCGACATCGCGACCCTCAAGGGCGACGCCCGGATGGCGGAGGTCCTCCGCCGCGCCGTGTGGTCCCATGTGAAGGAACCCAGCGAGGGCCTCGTCGTGCCGAGGGGCGCCCGCCGATTCCGCGTTCCGGCGTACGAAGTGAGCGAGATCCTCGCCGGCATCCGCGCCCGTGGTGTCCGCTACGGCGCCGGCCGCGCGATCCTGCCGCAACGGCTGGCCCACGCGATCCTCCTCCGCATGGAGGCCGACGGCGACTCGCCCGACGATCGGGTGCAGGCGTCGGTGGCCCGCAGCCGACCGGTCAAGGCGTACGCCGACGAACTCTGGCCGGCCGTCGACCCGGCCAAGCTGGTGTTCCGGCTGCTGGCGGAACCGGACTTCCTCGCCGAGCACGCCGACGGCCAGCTCGACGTGGCCGAGCAGGTGCTCCTCCGCTGGCCGGCCCCGCCGCGCTCGGCCGGGTCCGCCCGTTGGTCACTCGCCGACGCCGTGCTCGTCGACGAGACGACCGACCTGATCGAACGCACGCCGAGCCTGGGACACGTCGTCCTCGACGAGGCGCAGGACCTGTCGCCGATGCAGCTGCGGGCGGTCGGGCGGCGGTGCAGCACCGGCTCGGCGACCGTGCTGGGCGATCTCGCGCAGGCAACGACGCCGTGGGCGACCCGCGACTGGACCGACGCGCTCACCCATCTCGGCAAGTCCGGCGCCCACGTCGAGGAACTGACGAAAGGCTTCCGAGTGCCGGCGTCGGTGATCGAGTTCGCCGCCCGGCTTCTTCCGCACATCGCTCCGACCCTTGCGCCACCGTCGTCGGTCCGGCGTACCCGCGGCGATCTCGTCATCAACCAGGCCGCGAACGTGCTGCCGGCCGCGCTCGACGGCGTGCGGACGGCACTCGACCGGCCCGGCTCCGTCGGCCTCGTGGTGCCTGACGCCCGCATCCCTGCCGTTCGTTCCGCCCTCGACGCCGCCGGCATCTCCTACGCCGTGCTGGGCGACACGGACGACGTCGACGCCCACCTCGACGTCGTACCGGCGTCGCTGGTCAAGGGGCTCGAGTTCGACCACGTGGTGGTCCTCGAACCAGCCGCGATCGTCGCCGCCGAACACGACGAGGTGACGGGCCTACGCCGGCTCTACGTCTGCCTCACCCGGGCGGTCACCTCCCTCCAGATCGTCCACGCCGAACCGCTCCCCGCTCCACTGTCGGGCTGATCGTTTCGCGCAGGTCCGCCGCGCTGGTGGTCCCGTGATCTCGTTAGCGTTGCCGCCATGGACAAGCTGCATCACCGCGTCGCGACGGCCGCGCTCACCGACGCCTACTCCGAGCTCTCGCGTCTGGTCGGCTCACTGGAGGACACCGACTATGTGCGCCCGAGTCGTTGTGCCGGCTGGGCGGTGGGCGATGTGCTCTTCCATCTCCTGCTCGACGCGCAGCGGGCCCTGGTGGCGTTCGGTACGCCGACAAGGAAAGCAGCGACCACCGACTACGTGACGTACTGGCGCGACTGGTCCACCCACCGCGACGAGAGAGTGGCCGGGGCGCACGCGCGGTTCGTCCGCGTGGCGACAGCTGCCTACACAGACCCGCAGCAGCTGGCCGGCCAGTGGCAGCAGACCGCGGCCGCCGTGCTCACCACCGCCTCGGCGTTGCCCGGCTCGGAGGTCGTCGCCAGCCAGGGTCGTGCGTTCACGGTGACCGACTTCCTGGGCACGCTCGCGGTCGAGGCGACCGTGCACCATTTCGACCTGCTGATGGAGCTTCCCGGCAAGCCCGAGCCTCGGCCAGGAGCGTTGGACCTCACCGTCCGCGTCCTCGACCAGCTCCTCGGCGACACCGCGCAACGGCCGCCGTGGGACGACCTGACCTGGGTGCTCAAGGGCACCGGCCGCACACCGCTCACCACCTCCGAACGCCGCGCGCTCGGCGCCACCGCCACCCGTTTTCCCCTCGTGGGGTGAGCGGTTCGCGCCCACGGGTAGGGATGACGTGATGAGCGAGCACGACCCGACGGCAGAGGCGCTGCTCGCCCGGTGGACCGTCCTGGTGCCCGACGCACCGGAGGTGGGGCGCGGGCTGGTGGGGAGGTACGCCGAACCGCACCGGCGCTACCACGACCTGCGCCATCTGGCGGAGGTGCTGGACCGGATCGACCGGCTCGCCGCGTACGCCCACGATGCCGACGCCGTCCGCCTGGCCGCGTGGTTCCACGACGCGATCTACGACCCGCACCGGGCCGACAACGAGGAGCAGTCTGCCCGCCTCGCCGAGGACCTGCTGCCCGTGGGCGGTGTGCCCTCGTCCCGCGTCGCGGCGGCGGCCCGGCTGGTCCGGCTGACCGCGAGCCACGACCCGGGCGCGGGCGACGCCGACGGTGCCGTCCTGTCGGACGCGGACCTGGGCGTGTTGGCGGAGAGCCCGGAGCGGTACGCGGAGTACGTCGCGGATGTCCGGGCCGAGTACGCCCACGTCGATGACGAGGCGTTCCGGCGCGGTCGGGCGGAGGTGCTCGAGCGGTTGCTGGCGTACGACGAGCTGTTCCACACGCCGTTCGGGCGTACGACCTGGGAGGTGCGAGCCCGTCACAACCTCCGCGCCGAGCTCCTCCTGCTCCGGAGCTGAGCGGCAGCGAACGAACGGTGCCCGCCGTGGAGTGGCGTTCAGAAGTCGGTGGACCTGAGGACGCGCAGGGACCACACGGCAAGGGGGACGGCGACCAGGACAACGCCGGCCGAGATCGCGATCATGTACGGGCTTCGCTCGTAGTCCTCGTGCCGCTCCTTGACGATGTTGTCGTAGGTGTCACCACCGTTCAGACAGACGTATCCCGCCCGAGGCATCGGATCGTCGCCGCAGGTGACGGGATCGTCGACCGCCAGCCGTTGCTCCACGCCGACGTAGAGGCCGATCAAGGCGACAATCGTGACCGGAAAACCGATCATGAACCCGAGAAGGGCGAGACACCCGCGTCGCCGGCCGCCCCGCCGTGTCACTGCCGGCATCGCGACCCTCCGTTCACCACGGCGCACTCCCCGGCGACCATGCTAGGCGGGGTGATCATCGGCCAGGCGTCGAGGATCAGCACCCATGGGATCCCGGTTGCTCAGAATTGACCTGAACGAGCTGTTGGTGCGCAGATTCGGGCACTAGGCTGACGGCCCGTGATCCTGCCTCAGCCTCAGCACCTCGAGCGCCGCGACGGCGCCTACGCCCTGACCAACGCCACCACCCTTCGGGCCGACGACGCGTCGGGACCGGCGGCGGACGCGCTCCGCAGCGCTCTCGGACCCGCCACCGGATTCACGTGGGGCCCGCCGAGCGACCCGGCCTCCGCAGCCGGAATCACCCTGACGGTTGACGCCGCGCGCCACGGCCCCGAGGCGTACTCCCTCACTGTCACCTCCGACGGGATCGAGATCATCGGCGGCGACGCGGCCGGCGTGTTCTACGGCGTCCAGTCGCTGCGGCAGCTGCTGCCGGCCGACGCCTTCTCGTCGTCCCGCGTCGACCGCACGTGGGAGGTCCCCGCCGTCAGCATCACCGACCGGCCGCGGTTCGGCTGGCGCGGCACCATGCTCGACGTCGCCCGGCACTTCATGCCGAAGGCGTTCGTCCTCGAGCTGATCGACCTGCTCGCCCTTCACAAGCTCAACGTCCTGCACCTGCACCTCACCGAGGACCAGGGCTGGCGACTCGCGGTCGAGAAGTACCCCAGGCTCACCGAGGTCGGCGCGTGGCGTCCCGAGACCCTCGTCGGACACGCGCACCGGCCGGAGAGCGAGTACACCTTCGACGGCACACCGCACGGCGGTTTCTACACCGCCGAGGACGTTCGCGAGATCGTGGCGTACGCAGCGGAACGCTTCATCACCGTCGTCCCCGAGATCGACATGCCCGGCCACATGCTCGCCGCCATCGCCGCCTATCCGGAGCTGGGGAACGGCTTCAAGCCGGCGGAGGTGTGGAAGCGCTGGGGCATCAGCGAGCAGGTGATCAACCTCGAGGACTCGACGCTGGACTTCTGCCGCGACGTCCTCGCGGAGGTGCTGCGACTGTTTCCCAGTCCGTACGTCCACTGCGGCGGCGACGAGTGCCCGAAGACGGAGTGGAAGGCGAGCGAGTCCGCGCAACGACGCATCGCCGAGCTGGGCCTCGCCGACGACAGTGCCGACCCTGGGGGCGACACCCGGACCCCCGAGGACGCGTTGCAGGCCTGGTTCACCGGCCAGATGGCCGACTACCTGGCAGCCCAGGGGCGCCGGTTCGTCGGTTGGGACGAGGTGCTCGAAGGGGGCGGCCCGGCGCGACTGCCCGACGATGTGGTCGTCATGTCATGGCGCAGCGAGGCCGGCGGCATCGAGGCGGCTCGTGGCGGGTTGGACGTCGTGATGGCGCCGTGCCAGCACGTCTACTTCGACTACTACCAGAGCGAGGACCACGACGCCGAGCCGCTCGCGATCGGCGGCCACATACCCCTCGCGAAGGTGTACGCCTACCGGCCGATCCCCGGCGAGCTCGACGCGGAGGCGGCCGCGCACGTGTTGGGCGCCCAGGCCCAGCTCTGGACGGAGTACGTGCCGACGACCGAGCATGCGGAGTACATGCTCTTTCCCCGGCTGTGTGCGTTCGCGGAGGCGGTGTGGCGGGACGGCTCCGGCGAGATCGATGCGTACGACGTCTTCGTCGCCGAGCGGCTTCGCCCACACCTCGAGCGGCTCGACGCGCTGGGCGTCAACTACCGCGCTCTCGACTGACGCACCTCTCTTGGAGCTGCACAGCGGATGCGGTCCGTTGAGCTGGGCCGATCCCGCCTGAGCGACGTGCAAATGACCACGCTGCCCATGCGTTCGGAACCTGGAACGGGTGTCGAGACCTGTCCCGGCTACCGCAGGCGTGCTCAGCGTGGTCATTTGCCGGTGGAGCGGGCCGTTCAGGGCGCCCTCACACACGCCCCGTTGGAGCAAAGCGTCCCTCACACAGCGACCGGATCAGGGGTGCTTGCGGCGGCGCAGTCCCGCGGCCACGATCCGGGCCACCAGCTCGCGGCTCGTGACCGGGTGCGCGCCCGCGGCCACGATCTCGTCGTAGCGTTCCTCGGGGATGTCGTAGTGGTCGCGGTGGAAACCCCGCTCCGGCACGCCCATCCGCCGGGCGAACTCGTGCAGCTCCTCGAACGACACGTCACTCACCAGATGCGACCAGCTC
Source organism: Actinopolymorpha sp. B17G11 (assembly GCF_040196095.1). Lineage (NCBI taxonomy): Bacteria > Bacillati > Actinomycetota > Actinomycetes > Propionibacteriales > Actinopolymorphaceae > Actinopolymorpha > Actinopolymorpha sp. B17G11. The sequence goes on along the minus strand of NZ_JBEFTW010000001.1, from coordinate 67,840 downwards.
CGCCCCCGCGCGGGCCAGACCGGCGGGTCGATGAGTAGCGTCACGCCCGCTCCCGGCCCGAACGACGGTCCGCTCTCACGCGGTCCCCGAGTCGGGGTTCGAGACGTCGACCGCCCGACTCACCTCGTCGTCCACCAGGGTGCGCCAGGCGCGTACGTAGCCCGCATCGACATACGCCTTCCACGACCGGTCCGGGCGTACGGCACTTCCGACATGGAACGCCCGGACGCCCGCCTGCGCCAGCCACGGCACATGCTCGGCGCGCAACCCTCCGCCGGCCATGAGGTGGCGAGCCGCGAAGACATCCGCACGGGCCAGCCAGATCAGGTCCTCGACGCCGTGGTCCGCGCCACGTGCCGATCCGGCCGTGAGGACCTCGGTCAGCCCAGGGAGCTCGCGAATCGCCCGCCAGGCCTGCTCGACGTCAAGAGCATGGTCGACGGCCCGGTGGAAGGTCCACGGCCTCCCGGCCAGTTCGTCGACCACCACCATGGTGGCGGCCACGTCGACGTCGAGCGTGGGGGTCAGGAACCCGAGAACGAATCCGTCGGCCCCGGCACGCGTGTAGTCCGTCACGAGGTTACGCAACCGCGCGAGCTCGGCGGGCGTCGTCGTGAAGCCGTCGCTCAACCGCAGCATCACCCGCATCGGAATCGAGCTACGACGGCGAATCTTCTCCACCAGCGAAGGCTCGGGCGAGAGTCCGTCGGCTTCGATCGCCGCGACCACCTCGATCCGATCGGCTCCGCCTGCCTCGGCGGCCACCGCGTCGGCGGGTCCGAGAGCGATGACTTCGAGCAGGGGACGCGTCCTCGTGTCTCGACCCGCCCCCGCGTCGTCGCCAGCTCCTCGAACCGTCATGGCGCAAAGCCTGCCAGGATCATCTGTGTGACCGACGACGACCCGCTGATCAAAGCCCGCGCCCGGGTACTCCATGATCTGGAAGCCCGTGGCGTCGCCGACCCGCGTGGGGTTTCGATCCTGGAACAGGCGCTGTCCGAGCGTCGCTGGTGGGTGTCCGAGTGGCCCGAGGGCGCCGACTACGTTGCCGGCCAGCTCGCCCAGGACATCCAGGACGCACTGCTCGACGAGGTAGGCCGGTGGCCGCTGTGCAAGGCGTGCGACGAGGTGGCGCCGCACGAGCTGCGGATCAACCCCGAGCTGGGGCCCGACCCGCACTGGGTCTGCGAGCGCTCCGGGATCGACGTCGCCCCCCTCGGCGAGCTGTGATCATCGGTCCGTTCGATCTCGACGGGTCTCCGCATGGTAGACTGCTACCTCGTTCTAGGTAGAACGGTGCCGCCTGGGCCGAGGGAAAGGGGAGCGGCCACCCGTGAGTCTCAACATCAAGAACGAAGAAGCCCACCGGCTGGCTCGCGAGCTGGCCGAGGCCACTGGCGAATCCATGACCCAAGCCGTGACCGAGGCACTCCGCGAACGTCTCGCGCGCGTCCGCCAGCGCGAGGACTCACCCGAGGTCGAACGCCTCCTGGCGATGGGCCGCGCGATCGGCGAACGTCTCGATCCCTACTGGAGAAGTGTCGACCATGGCGAGCTCCTCTACGACGAGAAGGGCTTGCCACGTTGATTATTGAGACGTCCGCGCTGGTCGCCATCCTTCGGGACGAACCAGCCGCCCGGGAATGCGCCCGTGCGATCCTGGGCGCCTCCCATCGACGGCTTTCAGTAGCTGGATACCTCGAGGCGGCGATCGTGATCGACGGCTCGGGAGATCCGGTTGCCAGCAGACAGTTGGACACCTTGCTCGCCGACTTCGACATCGGGATCGAGCCCCTCACCGAGCGGCAGGCTCAGATCGCGCGGGCCGCGTATCGCGACTTCGGCAAGGGACGCGGAAACTCTGCCCGGCTGAACTTCGGCGACTGCATGTCCTACGCCCTTGCCACAGACCTGAACGAGCCTCTGCTCTTCGTCGGTGACGACTTCAGCAAGACCGACGTCAAGGACGCGCTCGCAGGTGATCGCGACTGACCGGCACGGTCGACTCCGGCCCTGCGTCCCTTTCTGCTGCTAGCGTCCAGCCATGGCTGCACGGCCCGGCGACCGGTCCGGCTGGCTCGACCTGGCCCGGGAGTTCCTTCGTACGTCCGCGCTCACCAGCGTGCGGCTCGAGGACGCGGCGGCGGTCGCCTGCATGTCGCCCTTCCACTTCCACCGCAGCTTCGCACGGACGTTCGGCGAGACGCCGCACCAGTTTGTGACCCGGCTACGCGTCGACCGGGCGAAGGCCCTGCTCGCCGGTACGGACCTGAGCGTCCTGGAGGTCTGCCTTGCGGTGGGCTACCAGAGCGCGGGGACGTTCTCGCGCCGTTTCACCGCGCTGGTGGGTCGTAGTCCGTCCGCATACCGCCACGGTGTGCGCCCCATGCTGGTCGCGGTGCCGGCGCCCGTCTCGTCTCGGCGTACGCCCGGCGACCTCCGCGACGGCAGGGCGCTCTGGACGCCGCAGACCCCGCGGTTCGTACCCCTCTGCTTCACCGCCGGTTGGACCGGCACTCACGCCGCCTGACCACCGGGATACCGGGCGCCGAGATACCGCCGAGATACCGAGATGCCGGGCGCCGCCATGCGTTGTCCCCATGAGGACGGCGTATTTCGACTATTGACTCTTGTAGACAATATGCGGTCCGACCTAACCTGCTGAGGGACCTGGAGTACCGCCGCCGCGCCGAAAGGATTCGCAATGTCCAGGGGCACAGCAGACACTCCGACCGCCGACACTCAAGCGTCCGAACTCGCCAAGCTCTACAAGCATCTCCGGGTCGTCGACGTCTGCGACGCCATGGACGGCGTCGGCTACTTCGACATCGGCCTGATGGACCGCGACGTCCGTCCGCTCTGGCTCGGCATGAAGTTCTGGGGCGAGGCGGCGACCATCCGCTGCGTACCCGCGAACCGTCCCATGTGGAAGCTCAACTCCACCGAGGACATCGTGGCCGCGCACAGCGTCTGGTTCAACGAGGTGGGTCCGCCCGCCTCGCCCTCGGGTCTGGCGCCCGGCCACGTCCTCGTCACCGATGGCGGCGGCGCGCGTGAGGTGGGCTTCTGGGGTTCGGCGAACGCGTTCTCCGCGCAGGCAAACGGAGCCGTGGGCATCGTGACCGACGGCTACTGCCGGGACACTGCCGAGATCGCCCTCCAGCAGACGCCGGTGTGCGCGGCGGCGCGTGGCCGGCCGATCATCCCGGGTCGGATCGAGGTCGTCGAGGTCCAGACCACGATCGCGTGCGGCGGCGTACAGGTCCGCCCGGGCGACATCGTGGGCGCGGACGACGACGGCGTGATCGTCGTACCCGTGGAGATCGCCGAGGAGGTCGCGGTCCATGCGCGCGCGGTACTGATTGCCGACATGCACGCCCGGCGGAAGATCTACGACAAGCTGGGAAGAAAGCCTGACGCGACCACCGATGTCGAGGCGGTCGAGGCCTACTACGCCGGCCTCTCCTGAGCCGGCTGGGCCGATGACGACGGAAAACGCGCCGAGTCCGGAGTCGCCGCCCAGCGCGGCGGGGAGCATCGACGCGCACCACCATTTCTGGCGTACGCCCGAACACCATCAACACTGGCGCGACACCGGACTGCCCACCCTCGCCCGCGACTTCGAGCCCGCGGACCTCGCGGTCGAACTCGAGCGGACCGGGGTGGCCGGGACGGTCCTCGTGGAGTCACTCGACGTGCCGGCGGAGAACCGTTACCTGCTGGAGTACGCCGCCCAGACGCCCACCGTCCTGGGGGTGGTCGGCTGGCTGCCCCTGCGGGATCCGGCAGCGGCCGTGAAGACCCTGGACGAGCTCGCCGGCCATCCGGTCGTACGCGGGATCCGCTACCTGATCGGGCGGGACCCGGCCGACTGGCTGGTCGAACCTCGAACCATCGAGGTCCTGCGGGAGCTGGCCCGTCGCGGTCTCGCCTGGGACATCGTGCCGGTCACGTCCGGCCACGTCGACCATGTGTGCACGATCGCGGAGGCCGTGCCCGACCTGCGGATCGTCGCCGACCACCTCGCCCGGCCACCGCTCGACACCGGCGGATGGGAGCCGTGGGCGTCCGGGATCGCGCGCCTCGCGTCGCACCCCAACGTCGCGCTCAAACTCTCGGTCGGGATCGACGTCCTCACCCGCTGGCCGGCCTGGCAGCCGGAGCGGTTGGGCCGCTACGTGGGCCGGGCCCTCGAACAGTTCGGCCCTCGGCGGCTGATGGTGGCGAGCAACTGGCCGGTGATCACGGTGCGGCGTACGTACGCCGAGACGATGGCGGATCTCCTCGCCGCGCTGGGCACCGGCGTTGCGCCGGATGATTTCGCCGAGGTCCGTGCGGGCACCGCCCGCCGCTGGTACCGGCTTCCCAGGTGAAGCTCGCCTGAGGCGGGGATGCGGCGCGCAAGATCGGAGATGCGACCCGCCCTGGCGGCGGCCTAGTGTCGATGGACGAACGGCACCGCGTTTCCGAAGGGACCAGCCAGCATGATCAAGCGACTTTCGCACGCCAGCATCTTCGTTCTCGACCAGGACTCGGCGTACGACTTCTACGTCGACAAGCTCGGCTTCGAGGTCCGCACGGACGCGGCGTTCGGCGACAACATGCGCTGGCTCACGGTCGGGCCCAAGGGCCAGCCGGACCTCGAGATCGTTCTCATGCCGCTGACGGAAGGTCCGCACCTGACGGCCGAGAAGGTCGAGGTCCTCCGCGAACTGATCACCTCGAACACGTTCGGTGCCGGCGTTCTCGAGACCGACGACGTGCAGAAGGAGTACGAGGAACTCTCGGCCAAGGGTGTGGAGTTCGTCCGCCCGCCGGAGGAGCAGTTCTACGGCATCGAGGCGCTGTTCCGCGACGACTCGGGCAACTGGTTCAGCCTCACCCAGCGCACGACGACCTGACTCCTGGCGCGGCGCAGAGCGGCTACACCGTCCGTCCGGCCACGGCGTTCGCGTCGCCGTCGAGGTCGGCGTAGGTCGCGAGGGAGGGGCCGCGGCGCTGCTGCAGGTCGGCGGCGACCTCCTCGGCATCGCGCAGCACCCGGAGCGCGTTGGCACCGGCGAGTTTCACCAGGTCCGCTTCGGACCAACCACGGTCGAGCAGCGCGGCGAACAGGCGCGGATAGCCGGACACGTCCTCCAACCCGAGGGGCAACGTGTCGGTCCCGTCGTAGTCGCCGCCGACCCCGATGTGGTCGATGCCGGCGACCTCGCGGGCGTGCTCGACGTGCGCCACCACGTCGGCCAGCGTCGCATCCGGCTTGGGGTGGGCCTTCTTCCACTCGTCCGCGAAGGGGAAGAAGGCCTGCAGGTCGCGCGGATTCACCCCTTGTGCGCGGGCTGCCTCGGCGGCCTCGGCGCGCCACTGCGCACAGGCCGGCGCCACGAAGTCGGGCACGAACGTCACCATGCACACGCCGCCGTTGCCGGGCAACGCCGCGAGCACGTCGTCGGGCACGTTGCGCGGGACGTCGCAGACGGCGCGGGTCGACGAGTGCGAGAAGATCACCGGCGCCTCGCTCACCCGGAGCGCCGCGCGCATCGTGTCTGCCGAGACGTGGGAGAGGTCGACGAGCATGCCGAGCCGGTTCATCTCGCGGACGACCTCCTCGCCGAAGGGAGAGAGCCCGCGCCCGCCCTGGCTCGGCTCGTCGGTCGCTGCGTCGGCCCACGGCACGTTGTCGTTGTGGGTGAGGGTCAGGTAGCGCACGCCGAGCGCGTACATCGCCCGGAGCGTCCCGAGCGAACAGTCGATCGAATGCCCGCCCTCCATGCCCATCAGCGAGGCGATCCGGCCCGACGCGAAGACCTTCGCCACCTCGTCGGCGGTGGTCGCGAGCCCGAACGTGTCGGCGTACCGGTGGATCATCGCGTACACCGCGTCGATCTGTTCGAGCGTCGCCGAGACCGCGCGGTCGCCCTGAAGCCGGCTCGGCACATAGACCGACCAGAACTGCGCCCCGACACGGCCCTCGCGCAGCCGTGGGATGTCGGTGTGCAACGCGGGAGCCAGTTGGCCGATGTCGAGCCGGTCGAAGTCGTACGCCGCATGCAGGCGCATCGCGATCGGAAGGTCGTTGTGCCCGTCCACGAGCGGATTCGCGGCCAGCAACGCCTTGGCCCGATCGAGGCTGGTGTCCATGCCGCCCATCATTCCGTACGGCACCGTCGCGAGCGCACACCGCGACGGCTGGACAGCCACGAAGGGGCGGTCCCGGATGGCTCCGGGACCGCCCCTTCTTGGTCGTGCGGTACGAAGGGTAGGCGTGGGACTCAGAAGTCCATGCCACCCATGCCACCAGACGGGTCGCCGCCCGCCGGTGCCTTCTCCTTCTCCGGCTTGTCCGCGATGACCGCTTCCGTGGTGAGGAAGAGGGCCGCGATGGACGAAGCGTTCTGCAGCGCGGAACGAACGACCTTGGCCGGGTCGGGGACGCCGGCCTTGAGCATGTCGACGTACTCACCGGTCGCGGCGTTCAGGCCGTGACCGGCAGGCAGGCCGCGCACCTTCTCCGCGACCACACCGCCTTCGAGGCCCGCGTTGATCGCGATCTGCTTGAGCGGAGCCTCCAGCGCCACCTTGACGATGTTGGCTCCGGTGAGCTCGTCACCCTCGAGGTCGAGCTTGTCGAACGCCTTGATTCCGGCCTGGACGAGCGCCACGCCGCCACCGGCGACGATGCCCTCCTCCACCGAGGCCTTCGCCGCGCGAACGGCGTCCTCGATCCGGTGCTTGCGCTCCTTCAGCTCCACCTCGGTGGCGGCGCCGACCTTGATCACCGCAACGCCGCCGGCGAGCTTCGCCAGCCGCTCCTGCAGCTTCTCGCGGTCGTAGTCGGAGTCACTGTTCTCGATCTCGGCACGGATCTGGTTGACCCGGCCGGCGATCTGGTCGGAGTCGCCTGCGCCCTCGACGATGGTCGTCTCGTCCTTGGTGACCGTGACCTTGCGGGCCCGGCCGAGCAGGTCGAGGCTGGCGTTCTCGAGCTTGAGACCGACCTCCTCGGAGATGACCTGGCCACCGGTGAGGATGGCGATGTCACCGAGCATGGCCTTGCGCCGGTCCCCGAAGCCGGGTGCCTTGACGGCAACCGACTTGAACGTGCCGCGCATCTTGTTGACGACGAGCGTGGCCAGGGCCTCGCCCTCGACGTCCTCGGCGATGATCAGCAGCGGCTTGCCCGACTGCATGACCTTCTCCAGGACCGGGAGCAGGTCCTTGACGGCGGAGATCTTGGAGTTGGCGATCAGGACGTACGGGTCGTCCAGCGTCGCCTCCATCCGCTCCATGTCGGTGGCGAAGTAGGCCGAGATGTAACCCTTGTCGAAGCGCATACCCTCGGTGAGCTCGAGCTCGAGGCCGAAGGTGTTGCTCTCCTCGACGGTGATGACGCCTTCCTTGCCGACCTTGTCCATCGCCTCGGCGATGATCTCGCCGACGCTGGTGTCGCCACCGGCGGAAACAGCCGCGACGGACGCGATCTGCTCCTTGGTCTCGACGTCCTTCGCGGCCTGCGCGAGCTGCTCGGTCACCCGCTCGACGGCTGCCTCGATACCACGCTTGAGGCCCATCGGGTTGGCACCGGCAGCGACGTTGCGCAGGCCCTCGCGGACCAGCGCCTGCGCCAGGACGGTCGCGGTGGTCGTGCCGTCGCCGGCCACGTCATCGGTCTTCTTGGCAACTTCCTTGACGAGCTCGGCCCCGATCTTCTCCCACGGGTCTTCGAGCTCGATCTCCTTGGCAATGGAGACGCCGTCGTTGGTGATCGTCGGCGCGCCCCACTTCTTCTCGAGGACGACGTTGCGACCCTTGGGACCAAGGGTCACCTTGACGGCATCGGCAAGCGAGTTCATTCCCCGCTCGAGACCGCGTCGCGCGTCCTCGTTGAACGCGATGATCTTGGGCATCTAGCTGGATCCTCCCCCAGTCGGGTGGATGTCGTGTGGCCGGCCCGACGCCCGCGACGGACGGCCCCTCACCATGCCAGGGGCCTCGCCGAACCGCCCTGCAGCGGATTGTCACTCGCGACCTTCGAGTGCTAAGCACGTGTTTAGCACTCGACCGGGGAGAGTGCAAGCGGCTGGCCTGCCGGTGGGGTCGAACACGGGAGCTAGCATCGGGTGCTCATGGCTTGCGGTGATCGGCTGGGGAGGGGTGGAACGTGGTGTCCGAGGCGGAGGAGGCTCAGGACAGCCCGGTGGACTGGGTAGCTCAGCACACCCGCCACTACCTCGACACTGGGCGTACTGGAGACCAGCTGGGCCTGCCGGCATTGCTGTTGACGACTCGCGGTCGCAGGTCGGGCAAGTGGCGGCGTACGGTCTTGTACTACGGCGAGGACAGCGATCGCTATCTCCTGGTGCCGTCGAACAGTGGGCTTCCTGAGTACCCCGCGTGGTATCTCAACCTGCTCGAGCATCCCGAGGTACGCATACAGATCGGCTTGGAACCAGTCTTTACCGCCTGCGCCCGCCTTGCGACGGCCGAGGAGCAACCGCCACTGTGGGCCACGATGGTGTCGATGCTCCCGGACTACGAGACGTATCGATCGATGAGCGGCCGTGACTTTCCGGTCGTGATCCTGCAGCGGACATGATCTTCAGCGATTGGAGTCGGGCTGGCTTGACACCGGCCTGATGCCGGTTCATTGCGGTCTTCGTCCGAGCATACGGGGCGATTTGGTGGGGCGAGACCCCGCCAGTCGGGATGCGGGATGTCGTGTGCCGACCCGGCACTGCCAGACAAAACCCTCATCTAGAGGTGGCCGCTGAACGGGTCGTCGGCGAGCGCCCGCAGGCCGGCGGCGATCTGCTGGGCCTGCTGGTCGTACGGCTGTGGCCGCGGACCAGTCGAGATCGCGGCCGCCACCAGGCGCAGCTGGTCGGGAGGAAGCAGCCTGCCACCTCTGCCGCGGAGCATCAGGCGTACGACCTTTCCGGTCGTGACCTCACGAAGGACGAGGAAGGGAATGCGGCGGCCGGTCCTGACCGTCGTGGACGACGTGCCGTGGGGGCCGTGGGTCGACACGGTCCTGGTCTCCGCCGCCGAGTCGACGCTCACCGCAGAGGTGGCCAGGTCACACCTGCTTGTGCCGAACGGCCCCCGGGCCACGAGCACCGTTCCCCGCAACCAGGTCCGGCAGCGCCGAATCCACTTCGCCAGCGCCACCGCCACGCCCACCGACATGCCCAGGAAGAACAGCCCTACGACGACCGCGACGATGTCCCTCTCCACCGCGGAGAACACCAGCACGAGGATGCTGATCAGTCCGATGAAGAACACGAGCATGAAGCCGAGGGCAAGAAGACATCCGAACCCGAGCTGCTGCCCGCCCACCACCGCCCGGGCGTCGAGCGGGATCTGCTCGGCGGGCAGGGACGTGGGCATCGCCGGATCGTTGGCGGCACCCTGCGCCATGGTGGCAGGCGGCTCCTTCGGGGCTTTCTCACCGCGCAGTTCGGCGAGCCGTTCCTCGGCTGAATCGGCCATTGTCAGGCCCTTCTCTTCAAGGCTCCGGAGCCTGCAAGGCCCAAAGTGGAGTCGACGTGACGCTCGCAAGAGTAGGGCGCGAAAGCGGCGTCCGGCTTTGGTTGTCCACAGCCCTGAAAACTTCCGGACAGCTCACCGGGCCGGACAGCTCACCGGGTAGCCGCCGAAAAGTTGCGGAATCCCGAAGAAGAGTTGAGGCCCGGACGGTTAGCCCGTCCGGACCCCAATCAGGTTATGCGACCGGGCCGCGAGGGCTCGGTTTCGAGCCGGTTTCAGAGGGGTCGAACTCCGTGCGCCTCGAGTCCTTTCGGACCCTCGACGGCTTCGAACTCGACCGACTGGCCATCAGCGAGTGACTTGTAACCGTCCATCTCGATCTTCGACCAGTGAACGAACACGTCATTCCCGCCGTCTACGGCGATGAAGCCATAGCCCTTCTCGGCGTTGAACCACTTCACGGTGCCCTGCGTCATGACCTTCTCCTCAAGGCCGTTCGGGTGCAGACCCGCCCGGCGCGGGCCTGGGTCGTCCATACCGCACCCGTCCCCATGAGGAGGCGTTGCGATCGATCCGCGCGTTTCCGTTTCCCACCGCTAATCGGTCGAGCGACTTACGCACGATCATGCCGACCACGCCCGACCATAGCCCAACCCCCAGGCCATTGGGGAGATGGAAAGTCGATCTCATTGAGTCCGAGACCGGTCCAGGCCCTTGAACAGCGGGGAGTTTCCCGCCTGACGAAACAGCTATGACACACAGGGCTTTGACAGATGATCGGACAGCCGAAGTGTGCAGCCGAACTGTGCAGCGGGACGATGCGACCACGCATCGTGAATGAATCGACAGTTTCGTAGCGCTCCGCAGTCGCGGTTGCATCGATGCGCTCGCTGGGACGAACTGTTCATCGGCACAGCAGAAATCGTGTGTGTGCACGGATTCGGAGGACATCGACCGCACGCCGGACAGACCCGCGGTCAGCGCCGCGGTACGAGGACGCTGCCTCTCCCCGGCGGGCACGCCTCAGGTGGCCAACAGGTTGGCGCCCCAGGGCTCGGTCCAGTCGTAGACGTGCAGTCCCTCGTTCGTACGCCAGCGTCGGGGGTCCGTTGCCCGCAACCAGTCGAGCGGTTCGACGCCGCCCGGGGTTCCACCGTCGAGTGCCAGGCGCACCGCGGAGCGCAGGTCCGCGTCGGCCGACGGAGTGCGTGCCGCCGGGTCGACCGACACGAACAACGCCGTGCCCGAACGTGCCACCAGGTCGAGGAACTGGCGGTTCCTGTCCCACGGCGTGTCCGGTGTGCAGGGTACGCAGTCGGCGTCGGCGACGAAGAACCTCTCGTGCTGGGCGAGCCGGAACGCCAAGGAGTTGACGCCCATTCGCCTGGTGCGTTCCCAGGCGCGCCCCGACGTGTCGTCACCGATGCGTTGCACCTCGACCAGACCGGCGGCCAGCTGGCCGACCGTGTTGCAGCCGATCACGACGGCATCGCCAGCGGCTTCGCGGATGACGCGATAGAGCCTGAGCAGAATCTCTGCGTTCGTACGGCTGCGGTCGGCGAAGTGCCAGCCGCCGTCGGTCAGGCTCACGCCCATCGCCGGACCGAAGCGTCCGAACGCGTCGAAGGTCGAGAAGTCATGCTTGACGAGCTCGAATCCCCAGCCCACAAGGCGACTGACGTCCTCGCGGATCGTGTCAAGGTTGGCTTGCAGGGTGAGGTCGAGCGGCTGCTCGCGAGCCGGTCGCGGCCCGGGGCGCAGCCGACCGGGATCGTCGACGGATGACAATGCGGCCGGACGCATCCAGATGCCCGGACGTGCACCCCGCGAAGCGATGTCGGCGGCGAAACCCGCCATGTCGTCGAACAACCCTTCCACACCGGCGGTCCACGGACCGCCGGGGCACACACCGCCAGGGCTCCATCCGGCATCGACCACGCAGTAGGGACGGACCGGATGGCCGTCGGCGTACTCCACGATCGTCTCAGCGTCGCGAAGGATCTGTGCCGGGCCGAAGTCGCGGCCGTACGCGTAGTACCAGTTGTTGCAACCGACGACGGGATCTCTTACTGGTAAGGGATCGTCACACATCGCTGCCGTCAGCCGGCACTGGACCGCGTACGCCGACTCGCCTGGATCCCCGCCGACGGTGACGACGGTCGCCGCGTCGAGAACTCGATCGCCCAGCAGCACGGGCGATCCGCCGCTCCGCACGTCGATCCAGCAGGACACGCCATCGGCGTCGACGGTCCAGGAACAGAAGGCGTTCGGACGAACCCGCACACCCATGCCGGACGTCGTGCCGGTCGCCTGGTCGTGGCCCAACCACGACCACGGCAGTAACCGGTCTGGTTGGAGGGTCCGCCACTGCAGATCGCCGTACGAGCGCTCCCATGCATCACCGAGTACGAGGGTCGACTCGGGGTGTGGCTCACGCCAGCGCAGGACCACCCACGAAAGTTCCCGGCGGGGAGACGCCACCTGGACAGCACGGCCGCCGGTGACGGTCGGAAGACTGACCTCGACCTCCGAGGACGTGAAACGGCCTCCGTCAAGGTGAGCTTGACGGGGGCCGTCACGATGGTCGTGGACGACGAACACCGCGTCCGGAAGCTTCAGGGAAGGCACGTGGACTTCCTTTCCGGAGACTCCGGGAACCGGGTTCAGCAGTCAGTGACCGGAACTCGGGCCGCCCCACGAGCGGGCCCCCGCCAGCGAGCGGGCTCTACTGCCAGCGACGGTGCGGTTCAGCCGCCGGCGACGGCGGGGATCACCGAGACCTGAACGCCTTCCGGTGTGGGGGTTTCCAGGCCGGAAGCGAAGCGCACGTCCTCCTCGCCGACATAGACGTTGACGAACCGGCGCAGCTTCCCGGCGTCGTCGAGCACCCGGGCGCGGATGCCGGGGTACTTCGTCTCCAGGGAGTCGAGCACCTCGCCGAGCGTGGCACCGTCCGCGTCCACCTCGGAAGCGCCGCCGGTGTAGGTGCGCAGGATCGTCGGAACTCGTACCTTCACGCTCATGCGAGCCCTGCCTTCGTGAATGCGTCGTACGTCGGACGGATGGTTGCCGCAGGTCCCACCTTGCCGGCGATGGCGTCCAGCGTCTTCAGTCCGTCGCCGGAGTTGATGATGACGGTCTCCGCGTCAGGGTCGAGTTGCCCGGTGTCGATCAGCTTTCTCAGCGTCGCGACGGTGACGCCGCCGGCGGTCTCGCCGAAGATCCCCTCCGTGCGCGCGAGCAGCGCGATGCCCTCGACCACCTCGTCGTCACTGACGTCCTCGACGACACCGCCCGTGCGTCGGCAGACATCGAGCACGTACGGTCCGTCGGCAGGGTTGCCGATCGCGAGCGACTTGGCGATGGTGTCCGGACGTACCGGCGCCACCACGTCGTGGCCCGCCTTGAACGCCGCCGACACCGGCGCGCAACCCGTCGCCTGCGCGCCGAAGATCTTGTACGGCGCATCCTCGATCAGCCCGAGGTCGACGAACTCCCGCAGTCCCTTGTCGACCTTCACCAGCTGCGCACCGGACGCGATCGGGACGACGACCTGCTGGGGCAGCCGCCAACCGAGCTGTTCGGCGATCTCGAAGCCCAGCGTCTTGGAACCCTCGGCGTAGTAGGGCCGGACGTTGACGTTGACGAACGCCCAGCTCTCTTCCTCACCGGCGATCTCGCTGGCGAGCCGGTTGACGTCGTCGTAGGTGCCTTCGACAGCGACCAGGGTGCCGCCGTAGACGGCGGTCGTGAGGATCTTCTGCTGTTCGAGGTTGTGCGGGACCATGACGACGCTGCGGATGCCCGCCCGGGCAGCGGCCGCGGCGACGGCATTGGCGAGGTTGCCGGTCGACGGGCACGCCAGCACCTGGAACCCCAGCTCGCGGGCCGCGCTGAGTGCGACCGCCACCACGCGATCCTTGAACGAGTGGGTCGGGTTGGCCGCGTCGTTCTTGATCCACAGGGTCCTGACACCGAGGGCGGCGGCCAGGCGGTCGGCACGGACGAGCGGGGTGAGGCCGGGTTCCGTGTTGGGGAACGACGCGACGTCGGTGGGCACCGGCAGGAGCGCCTGGTAGCGCCAGATGTTGGCCGGCCCCGCGGCGAGGTCGTCGCGGGTGATCTGCGGGTAGTCGTAGGCCACCTCGAGGGGGCCGAAGCATTCGGTACAGGCGTACTGCGCGCCGAGTTCGGTGGTCGCGCCACACTCGCGACATCGCAGACTCGTGGCGTTGCCGAACGCACCGGGGCGGGGGGTCTGCGCGGCGCCCGTCGTGTCGGCGCCGGCGTACGTGGTCGTCATGAGAGGCCTTCCTTCCTCATCTTCCTCAAGCGTCCGAGCCGGCCCAGGGATCTCCTGGTCGGGTCGTCGTGAGCCGGACTTGGCACCGTGTCCGCCGCGGGGCCTCTGATGCACGCGAGACACACGCGTCGGCGGTCGGCCGGTTGCCGGGGCTTCGTCGGGCCGGTCCCTCTGCCCCTCTGGATGAGATTCCTTGTTGAGTTGTTGTCGGCGAGCGTAACTGACCCGTCTCCGAGATCGTCCGGCAGGACCAGTATTCGAGACGGTTGTCCACCATCGGGACGGTGGCGGTCGGTCCCGCGCCGTGAGGAGCCGCAAATGACCACGCTGGGTAGGCGACAGGACCCCCGCCATGCGTCCACGCATGTGTCGGGTTCCGGGGGCCTACCCAGCGTGGTCATTTGCCTGGCGATTCGGCGAAGGTCGCCAAGGGTCGCTAAGCCCGGACCCACCGACGAATTGGGTGGGATGAGAGTGGCGTGGACCTGTTGCGGCATGGCGGCAAGCGTCCCTCGGGTCTTCGACCGGGCGTACACGCCGTCGACGTTGGGGTTCTTCCTGTGTGCGCGGGCTGAATGCGTTGCTGGCTACGGTGATTGCCGCGACCGGCGCGCCGGTGGTCGTGGCGCAGCGGCTGCGCAAGGGCTCGACTGGCTCACCACGCGGCGCGAAGCGGCTGGTCAGCGACGCGCTGAAGACCATCCGTGGCCTGACTGCCGCCAAGCCGCTGGTCCGGGCGGACTGGGCGTTCTTACGGACGCGGCCTGGGTGCTGTCGGCGGTCCCGCCGGCGCCGATGTGTCGATCGCTGGCTCATCGGACGTCTCACCGGCTGGCGTCGCCCGTCGCCATTGACGAGGCATTCTCGGCGACGGCAAGGAATCTGGCCAAGGTCGGCGACTGGTTGCTCGCCGACCAGGCCAGCGCCATGTCCCATAGTGGAAGGTCGTCCTGGATCGGGCGGTAGACCACCTGACTCGCATCGTGCGGTGGTGTTGGAGAGATGAGAAGCGAGACGCCCAGGTCGGCGGCGACGAGTGCGGGGATGGTCTGCACCTGAGCCTCCTGCACGATCCGCGGGCTGAACCCTGCGGCCAGACAGTAACCGATGATCGTGTCATGGACGATCGGCCCGGAATCTCTGATGAAGAACACGAATGACTCGTCGGCCAGTGCGGCGAGGGGAATACGTTCGTATCCCACGAGCCGGTGGGTCGCCGGCAGGGCTGCCACGAGCGCGTCGCGCGAGATCACCTTCTTCGTCAGCCCGTGCAGCGCCATGACGGGCCGGAGCAGGCCGACATCGAGATGACCGCTGCGTAGGGCCACGCTCTGTTCCAACGTCGTCATCGTGCGGGCGTTGACGACGACGTCCGGATATGCAGCACGGAAGGTACTGACGAGTCGCGGAATCGCATCGTAGGTTGCCGACTGGACGAATCCCAGCCGTAGGGAGCCAACCTCGCCAGCGTGCGCGCGTTTGGCGTCGCGTACGACTTCGTCGCTACGGGCAAGGATCTCGCGGGCCCCGGCGACCACGACCTCGCCAGCCGGAGTCAGGACGAACCGCCTTCGTGCACGCGAAAAGAGAGGGACACCGAGGTCCTTCTCCATGGCGGCGATCTGCCGGCTAAGCGAGGGTTGGGTGACGCCGAGCCGCTCGGCCGCACGACCCACATGCAGCTCATCCGCGACCATCAACAGGGCGCGCAGCTGGCGCTGCGAACTCGATATCATGCGCAAGATGATATGAGAGCACAACGATTTGGGCATTGGACGCATCAATCGCTGGCTCATAGCCTCTCCTGCATGACAACGGTGAAGGCGATACGCCCAATGGACACCAGGAAACTTGGCCCGCTCCAGGTGACCCGGCTCTGCCTCGGCACGATGCTCATGGGCGGCAAGACGCCGCGCGACGAGTCGCACCGGATGCTGGACCGCTACCTCGAGGCCGGCGGCAACTTCCTCGACACCGCGGACGTCTACGGCGACGGGGAGTCCGAGCGCACGCTTGCGCCGTGGCTGGCCTCGCACCGCGACGAGGTCGTCGTGGCCACGAAGGTCCGCATGCCCGTCTCCGACCCGCCCGGGAAGGGCCTCGCCCCTGACCGCGTGCGCGCGGCGTGCGACGCGAGCCTGAGGCGCCTGGGCATCGACGTGATCGACCTCTACCAGGTCCATGCACCGGACCCCGACACGCCGCTCGAGGACTCGCTGGAGGCCCTCGACGGGCTTGTGCGCGCCGGTAAGGTGCGCGCGCTTGGCGCCTCGAACTTCCCGGCGTGGCTGCTCGCCTGGGCGGTCGGGCTGCAGGACCGCAACGGCTGGGCGCCGTTCGTCTCCCTGCAGCCGCAGTACTCGCTCGTGGAGCGCTCGATCGAGGTGGAGGTCCTGCCGTTCTGCCGCGCCGCCGGCATTGGCGTGATTCCGTGGGGGCCGCTAGGGGCCGGCTTCCTGACCGGAAAGTACTCGCGCGACACCGAGCCCCCAGAGGACTCGCGGATGGCCGGCGCGGGCGACAACCTCGAGGAGGCGCGCCACCGCCGCGCGATCGAGCGCAACTTCCGCGTGGTCGATGAGGCGGATGCGATCGCGCGCAACAAGGGTGCGACGATCGCGCAGGTCGCGCTCGCCTGGCTCCTCGGGGTCGAAGGCGTGGTCGCGCCGATCGTTGGCCCCCGCACATTCGAACAGCTCGATGACCTGCTCGGAACGATAGACGTCACGCTCACCGAAGAAGAGCAGGCGCGGCTGGCCGCGCACACGCCACCGCCGGAGATGTACCCCTACCGGATGCTCTCGCAGCAGCTCGGCCTGGGGGAGCTCGCGCAGCTGAAGCGCTAGACCTTAGCCCCGGATCCTCAATTCGTCGGTGGATCCGGGGCTAAGGATCGCCGAACGGCCCGGGCTAGTCGCAGAGTGCGGCGGCCGCGACCTGCTCGGCGGTGGGGTTCAGCGTCCCGTCCTCCGTCATGATCCACGCGTTGGCGCCGACCGCGGCCTGGCGGGATCCGTCCGGGGTGGTGAAGACGGCGCTGTAGTAGCCGAACACCTGGCCGTTGTGGCCCCATGCGACACCGCCCGGCACGCACGGCACCTCCACGGGATAGATGCCGAGCCCGTAGCCGAACTCGCCGACGTTCCTCATCTCGTCGAAGAGCGGCTTCGGCAGCAGTCTCCCGGAGAACAACGCCCGCAGGAACGTCAGCTCGTCTCGCGTCGTGGACACCACGCCACCGGCAGTCCGCAACCAGCTCATGGAGTACGTCGTCGTGTCGAACAACGGCTTGTCCGGCCCGTCCTGCAGGTACCCACGCAGGTGCCGGCCGGCGATCACCGGGTTCGCCACCGGGTAGGACGTGTCCCTCATGCCAAGCGGCCCGAAGATGCGGCGCGCGAACTCGACACCCACCGGCCGGGCCGTGACCTCCTCGATCAGCATGCCGGCGAGGACGTAGTTGGTGTTGGAGTACTCGTGGTGCGTACCAGGGGTTCGGCGCGGCTCGGGGTTGGTGAGGGCGATCCTCACCAGGTCGCGGTAGCTGAAGTAGTGGAAGCGGTTGCGGTCGTAGGACCAGGGTGGGGACGCCAGCATGGTGTCGGTGTGGAACCCGCTGGTGTGCTGCAGGAGGTGGCGTACGGTGATCCGCTCGTCGAGGCCCAGGCCCGGCATCCAGCGGACGACTCGATCGTCCAGACCGATCTTTCCTTCGGCCACGAGTTGGAGGACGACGACGGCGGTCATCGTCTTGGTGATGCTGCCGATGCGGTAGCGGTCGTCGGGGCGGGCCGGCCGGTTGGTGCGACGGTCGGCCACACCGCGCGCGATGGCCGTGGTCGCACCGTCGCCGGTGATGGTGGCGAGGGCGACCCCTGGCGTACCGGTCTCGATCACCTTCTCCGCAAGGCGTTCCAGCCGGGTCGTGGTCGTTTGGACGTGAGCCGCGGCGGTGCGGGCCGGGGCACCTGGACCGGAAGCACTATCCGGATGGGAGGCGGCGGCCGCCTCCGCGGGAGGAGCCGCGTCTTCTGCGGGAGGTGCCGCGGCCTCTGCGGGTAGAGCCGCGGCCTCTGCGGGTAGAGCCGGAGCGCCTGGGGAGGACGCACCAGCGACGATCAAGGGCGGCGCGAGCACGGCGACCAGCAGCCGGCGTACGGACATGATTTCGGGCAGCATGCGTCAAACCCCCAAAGAAACAAGGCTGATTGGTGGTGATCAGCGCCGGACGTAGCAGTCGTCGACGCTGGCCGCCGCGACCGGTTCGGCGCTCAGGTGCGACGGTTGAGCACCAGGAGCGAGACGACGTAGGTGACGCCCGCGACGAATCCCAGGAACGCCCAGGGGTCGCCGTGACCGCCACGAGCGATGTCGACGACCGCACCGCCCACGATCACGAGGGCGAGAATGTTCAACGTGTGAAGGGCCGCGCGTTGATGGATCTGCACATGCCGCTCCTCGTGCGTGTCGTCGCCAAGGAGTGCGACCGTGTCACTCAGGCGCGACCCGAACACCAGGAACAGCACGAGCACAACCATGAGAGCGATCATCGCCAGCCCCAGCCAGAGCCGGTCACTCACGATCGCCGCGACACCCATCGCGATGCCCAGGACCAGGCCCAGAACCAAAGCGGGCTTGGAGATTCGCCGGCCCGGGCGGCTGCGGCCGCGGTCATTCGTCGTCGACATGGAATACCTCCTCGACCGTACGCCCGAAGAACCGGGCGAGCCGGATCGCCAACGGCAGCGAAGGACTGTAGCGACCGGTCTCGATCGCGTTGACCGTTTGCCTGGAAACCTCGAGCACCTCGCCCAGGTCCCCCTGGGATAGCCCTTTGGCGAGGCGGAGTGCCCTGACGTCGTTCCGCACGCTGTCAAGCATGCTTTACACACTCCCGGGGTGTCAAGCTCGCTTTACAGGACGGCCGGGTACGATCCGGCGGGTGCCCACGCCCGCGCCGCCACCGATGCAGCCGTGGAGCACACCCGCACCGACACAACCTCCCGTGGGACCCGCACGATCGGGTCACCCACCCGCTGATCCACCGAGTCACCCACCGGCTGATCCACCGAGTCACCCACCGGCTGATCCACCGAGTCACCCACCGGCTGATCCACCGGGTCCCCCGCCGGCTCAGCCGCCGAGTCTGTCCGAGCCACCAGGACAGGAATCCACCCTCGCACGACCGCGACCCTCATCACCTGACGCCCTCCGGTTGCCCGCCCGCGCGGCTGGTCTGCTCGCCGGCTACTGGGCGCCGATGCTGGTGTGGTTCGTCGCGGGCTACCTCGCACACAACCTGGTCCTGCGCGGATCGGCGTGGCTCGCGCACCGCAACCAGTGGCTGGGTTTCGCCGGCCTGTCGATCGGCGTACTCGTCCTGCTCGCCTCGACGATCATGATGTTCCATGCCGTAAGACCAGGGCTCGTCCCGTTCGGCGGCCGGCGACGCGGTCATGCGGCGGGCGTTCCAGGCGCACTGCCAGCCCAGGAGCCGGCGAAGTCCCGCATGGTCGACGAGATCGCCGAGGCGATTCTTCCGTTCCTGATCTTCTACGGCGCCTGGGGACTCTTCACCGACGAGGTACGCGAGTGGGGGGTGCAGGTTCTCAACCAGGACATCACCGGGGGGATCGGCGTTCTCGGCGTCCTCACCACCCTCACTCCGATCCCGCTCGCGGTCGCGATCGGCAGTTGGGTCATCCGCGCGATTCTCGAGTTCGTCTACAACCGTCGGGGTGGCAGACTGCTGGGCGTCGGCGTAGCGCTGTTCGAGGCGAACTGGATGTTCTTCGCCGTCATCTCGGTCTCCATCGTGATCGGACAGGGGATCGACTGGTTGACCAGCCGGGTCGTGTGGGTCGATACCCGCGACGCGGCCGGTGCGGTGTTCTCGATGCTGGACGGCTGGCTGCCGGTCTCGCCGTTCGAGTGGATCGGGGCCACGTGGGCGACGTTGACCGACCAGTTCGGCGGCGTCGTGGCCGACGGCGTTCTGCTCCCCCTGCTCTGGCTCATCATCACGGCGGTCGTCTTCGGCGAGGAGATGGAACGCGACGGCAAAGTGATCGCCCGGACCCGCCTAGAAGGCGCGGGGACGCTCTTTGCGCGGTTGCCCGCCCGGGCGCAGGTGGTGTCGGAGCTGTTCACTCGAGAGATCAGGGAGAAGTGGACGCCGGTCGTCGTCGGGTTGCGGTTCGTCCTCGGCGCAGGGGCGGCCTTCTTCCTGACGTTCTGCCTGCTGTACGTCTGTGTCGAGGTGTTCACCGGCTGGGCGTTCATCGGTGTGAAGCATCTCGTCGGGCCGCACCCGTGGGACTGGTGGTGGCCATGGCTCGAACCCTTGCACTTCGCCGAACTGGGACTCCGCGAGGTACTGCGGATCGCGCTGCTCGCGGCCGCGTTCGAGATCTGCCTGGAGCACTCCCGCCGACCTGCCAGCCGCTGATCACTCCCGGCCATCTCCGTCTGCCCCCACCGCCGAGGGTGCCCTGCCGCGATGATCGGGGCGCGCTTCCATGATCATGAAGGGAAAGCGGGCCATAGGTCGACAGAACTTTCATGATCACGAACATGATCACGGGAGAACTCGAGGTAGCGGGGTGCGGCGTCGCGTACGCCGACCCGGAGGCGGAGCCGGGGTACGACGTCCTTGGGTACGACGAACGCCGTGACGACCTGTTGGCGCTTCCCCGCAACGATAGGCATCTGACCGAAGTCACCTTTCGGTGTGTAGCAGCCGGTGGGCAGGTCGGCTGAGCCCGCGAAGTCGGGTACATCCGTCGGCGCCGTCGCCCACACGCGGCCGTCGTCGTCGGTCGCCGAGAAGTCACACGCCTCGATCCGCTTGGCGGCCCGGGCGTCCCGCGGAGTCACCGAGAAGGCGGCGTACAGCACGACGGCCTTACGCGGCAGCTCGACGTCCTCGGCGGGCGGCCCGGGCGCGGTGCTGGTGAGCTTCCAGCGGGCGCCCGCGTAGTCAACGGACTCGTCCGCCGAGGCGGTGACGGCCTCGTGCATCGGACCGCGGACCGCGTCGCGTTCGAGGTGGTACTCCACCCCGACGGCGAGCGGCACCAACGCCAGCAACGCGATCAGATAGGGCGCCTGGCTACGCCGGGTCGCCTGCCCGCTCATCGCCGTACCCCGTCGGTCGCGCACCCTGCTCCAGCGCTCATGGACCGTACTCCACCGGCCCGATGGTCAGTTTCGGTGCCGCGTCGTCGACCAGGGCCCGCGCCGCCTCGGCGTCGAGCCCCAGGTCGACGACCGCCTCGGGTGACAGACGCCCGCCACCACTGATGGTCTCGTTACGACCGATCCGTACGACCGAACCCGCGAGCTGGTCGGGCGGGATCTCGAAGACGATCCGGCCGCGCCGCGGAATGCCCGGCTCGGTGGAGAGGTCCTCGGTCAGCCGGGTCGACAGGTCGCCGCGCTCGGACACGTAGTACTTCGTACCGTCAGCCGCCTCGAGGAAGGTCTCGGCGTGCGCCGTCGCCTGCCAGTCATCGGTCAGGGTCGCGGTGAGGACCACCCAGATCCCGTCGGTCCGGGCCGGTGGACCGGGGCTGAACCCCTGCTCGGCGAGGACACGGGTGAGGCGGACCTTCGACACGGTGACGGTGAACCCGCCCGCGTCGATCAGTTCGCCGACGTCACCGCGGGTGGAGATCGGGCCCATCCGTTGCGTTGAGTCCGGCACCAGCCGGTGCATGCCGACGATCGCGGCCAGCAGCAGGACGCAGGCGGCCACGGCTCCCAGGCGGCGGAGCGTCATCGCGTTGGCTCCGCCACCGGCAGCCGGAGCCGGCCTGCCAGCCGGTCCTCCGTGGCGACCCGCCAACGCGGCGTCTCGTCGATGAACCCGGGTGCGAACTCCAGGTGGTAGACGTCGACCTCGATCCGGTCCAGCCACGGCTGCCTCGCCGGCAGTTCGTAGACGATCCGCACCCGACGTGGCAGTCCGGGGTGCAGCTGCGCGGCCGATCGGTCGAGAGCCAGCACCACACCGGTGCGGTACTTCAGCGAGTCCGGTGAGTCACCGTCGATCGTGAGCCCGCTCGGGAAGCGTACGCGGACCGCGCGGTCGATGTCGGAGTCGAACTGCAGCGATTCCGGCGCGGTCAGCGCGACATCGGCCTCCACGACGAGGTAGCGACCGGAGTCGGCGTACTCCGGGATGCCGGTCGGATCCTTGGTGGCCGCCCAGGCCCGCCGCACGGTGAGGGTGAAGCGACCGGTGTCGACCGGCTCGCCCACCGTCGCGCGCGAGGGCTGCGCGGGTGGTGCCGCCCGCAGCCCGTCCGCGGCGGCGACGGCGACACCGCAGAGCGCGATCTCGCACACCAGCACCAGCCCCAGCAGGACATGTGGACGGGGTCGTCGCGCGGCCGGGCGCTGTCCCGCCGGGCGCTGGTGCCGGGCGGGCGACCGAGGGCCGGGGCTGGACACGAGCAGGGATCCTACGACGGACAGGCCGCCATGCGCGAGAAGATCGAGGAGTGGAGGAGTACGCCGACGACTCGCCCGGCCGGTCCGGTGGATCCGGGACAGGCCAACCTGGGACGCACGAGTCCGCGACCGGCAACCCTGCGACCGGCAACCCTGCGACCGGCAACCCTGCGACCGGCAAGTCTGGGACCGGCGCCGCAGCGGATCGTGCGGGCGCGCGTCGACGAGCCTGGACGGTGGGACGGGCGCTGCGGGCCGTGGTCCCGTTGGCCAACGCCGTCAACCTCTCCACCCCACTCGGCATCGCCGTCGCGGTCGCCGGCCGCGCCCGGCTGTCGCGCGGACCGCGCGGGCTGCTGCTCGGCACGTCGTACCGCCTCGGCGTCCCTCAGGCGGTCGCGTTCACGGTCGGCAACGTGATTCTGACCCGGCTCAGCAGGGACGATCTCCTCGCTCGACCAGCGCTGCTCGCGCACGAGGAACGCCATACCTGGCAGTACGCCGCGTGCCTCGGGCTGCCGATGATTCCGCTGTACCTCGCCGCGTGCGGGTGGTCGTGGGTACGGTCCCGCGACTTCGCGTCGTCGAACGTGTTCGAACGCCTGGCCGGACTCGCCGACGGCGGCTACCCCGACGCCAGACGTTCGACCGGGCGCGGGCGGGAACGGCCGACCGGGGATGGCACTGGGTGACCTCTTCCGAGGGGTGACCCCTTCCACGGGTGACCCCTTCCACGGGTGAGCGGTTCCAGGGGGAGCCGTGAGTCAGGCGACTCCCGCCGGAGCAGGTCATCTAGGCTCTGGTCGCATGGCGAGCGAAGGAAACACGAACGTGCTGCTCGCCTCCAACCGGGGGCCCGTCTCGTTCATCCACGCCGATGACGGTTCACTCACCTGTCGGGGCGGCGCGGGCGGGCTGGCATCGGCACTCGCCGCGGTCCCATCAGAGGTCGACGCCACCTGGGTATGCGCGGCCCTGTCCGAGGCCGATCGCGCGGCCGCCGCCTCGGCACCCCGTGGCCGGCTCGACCTTGCGGGCTACGACACCGGGACGGTCCCGGTCCGGCTGCTCGACATCGATCCCCACATCTTCGCGCAGGCCTACAACGGCATCGCCAACTCCACCTTGTGGTTCGTCCACCACATGCTCTTCGACATGGCCGACCAGCCGGTGTTCGACGCCACCTTCCGGCAGCAGTGGGCGGCCTACGGCGACTACAACGCGGCGTTCGCCGACGCCCTCGCCGAGGAGGCGGGACCCGGCACGCGGGTTCTCGTGCAGGACTACCACCTGAGCCTCACGCCGGGCCTGTTGCGCGAGCGGAGGCCAGACCTCGCGATCGGCCACTTCTCCCACACACCTTGGGCGCCACCGGACTACTTCCGGTTGCTGCCCGACGACGTTGCCGTCGCCCTGCTGACAGGAGTGCTCGCCGCCGACTATGCGAGCTTTCTCACCGCCCGTTGGGCCGAGGCTTTCCTCTCCTGCTGCGAGGTCGTGCTGGGGGCGAGCGTCGACCGGCGACGCGGCCTGGTCGAACACGCGGGACACCAGACGAAGGTCGGCGTGAACCCGCTCGGCGTCGACGCGGCGAGTTTTCGCGCCCGAGCGGACCAGCCGGACGTACGCGACCGGATGGCGGGCCTGCGGAGCCTGGTCGGTGGGCGGAAGCTGCTGGTCCGCGTCGACCGCGCCGAGCTGAGCAAGAACATCGTCCGCGGGCTGCTCGCCTACCGCGACCTGCTCCGCCGTCATCCGGAATGGCAGGGGCGGGTCGTCCACGTCGCATTGGCGTATCCGAGCCGGCATGATCTCGACAAATACCGGGAATACTCCGCCGCCGTACACCGGGTCGGCAAGGAGATCATCGACGAGTTCGCAAGTCCTGACTGGGACCCGCTCATTCTTTCTGTCGACGATGATTACGCCCGCTCGCTCGCTGCCTATCGAATGGCACACGTCGCCCTTGTCAATCCGCTTCGGGACGGCATGAATCTCGTCGCGAAGGAAATACCGACCGTCTCCGACGACGGCTGCGCCCTTGTGCTCTCACGCGAGGCCGGTGCGGCCGTCGAACTCGGCGAGGACTCCCTGCTCGTCAACCCGTTCGACATCCAGGAGACCGCGGACGCGCTGCATGTCGCGCTTTCCATGAGTCCCGCGGAACGCAAGGCGCGGAATTCCCGCCTGGCAATGCGCGCCGGTGCGCATCCTCCAGGTCGCTGGCTGGCCGACCAACTGGCCGAACTCACCAAATATTGATCCACATTAGTTTCCTCGCGCCTACATCACAAAACGGTGAAGTCGTCGATATCCTCGGACTCGTCACATTGACCGTGGATACCATCACCGGGATCTATTGAGCATCCGTACGCATATCGGGGGACCTGGATGCGAGTAATGGAGCGCACGCGAGGTCAGCCGGACTCCCGTGCCGCGACATGGCCGGGCGTGTCGGTCGTCATGGCCATCCGTGCGGGCGAACGCCACCTGCAGGCGACCGTTCGCCAGGTGCTGCGCCAGGACTACCCCGGCCCGCTCGAACTCGTCGTTGTCCTCGGCCCGGCACGCGACCGCACCGAACGGGTCGCGCTCGCGATCGCCGCGACCGACCCGCGCGTCAGACTGGTGGAAGCGCCCGAGGACCGAGCCTCCGGTGCACTCGCCAGTGCGATCCGCGAGGCGACCTACGACGTGATCGTCCGCGTCGACGGGCGCGGCATGCTCGGCCCCGGCTACCTCCGGCGCGCGGTCGAGGTCCTCGAAGGTACCTCGAACGGCGAGCAGCAGGGATCGTCGGCCGCGGTGGCGGCCGGACGCGAGTCCGCCTTCGGCGAAGCCGTTGTCCGGGCCATGGCCAGTCGCCTCGGCATCGACCGCGGCGACCGCGACAACGACGGAAGTCGCGGCAGCCGCCGCACCAACGGGCGTACCGGCCCGATGGACACCGTCTATCTCGGCGTCTTCCGGCGAGGCGACCGTACCCGGGACGGCCAGGTCCACCACGCCGGCGGCACGGTCTGGTTCACGCCGGAGATGCGCGTGACCTACCGGCCGCAGCCCACGCCACGCACTCTCGCCCAGCAGTTCTATCTCAACGGACAGTGGCAACACGCACTTCGCCGGCGTTACCCGGGTGCCTTCAAGGGGCGGGCCGTCGCCGCGCCGCTGGCAGCGATCACCTGCCTCCTCGGCCTCGTGGTGTGCGCGGTCGGCCTGCTGGCAATGTCTCCACCGCTCGTCGTCGGTGGGCTCGCCATCCCCGTCCTCTGCCTCATCACCGCTTGCCTGGGCGCGGCATTCGCGGGCCGGGGCCTTTCTGCGGGAGGCAAACTCTGGCTTCCGGTCACGCTCCTCATCACGCATCTGGCGTGGGGGGCCGGATTCCTCACCAGTCCACCGTTTCTGGGCCACCAGGTCGTCGGCCGATCCGACACCGGAACGGCCGGGGGCGCTCGTACCCGACACCACCTGACGACGCCCACCAACCGGTGAGCAGGACCACCCGCGCTCTGCACGCGAAGGCCAGCAGCAATGAGAAACTCGACCTTCTGGGTCATGGCCGGGCTGGCCGGTGCCATTCTCGGGCCGGCCGGGGCCGCGATCCTCTACTTCGTACCTGATCCCCTTGGGCTCGCGATCGTCAGCGGCCTGATCTGCTTCTTCTGCTTCCTCGCCCTGCCATGGCTGGTGCTGCCGGCGGCGATGGTCGGCGGTGCGCTCGCCGCCGTCATCACCGGTACGCAGGTCGCGGCGGGGGAGACCTGGATGGTGGCGGCCACCCACATCGGCGCCATCGCCGCGGGCACGGCCGCTCTCACCGCCCGGCGCATCCTCGGAGCGCCGCGCCGCGGTCGGCCGGTACGGACACCGGCCGACAAGCCGATGCTGCTGCTCGTCATCGTCGTCCTGATCGGTGCGCTCCACGGCCTTGCACAGGACTACCGGCCGGCCGACGTGCTGGTCGCGGCCTATCAGGTCGGCATCATCCCGGCGTACTTCTTCCTCGCCACCCACACGCTCACCACCCCGAGGAGGCGCGCGGCCGCGGCCGTCACCACGGTCGCCGGTGCCCTCGCGCTCGCGGCGATCTCGCTGGCCGGCGCCGGCACTGCCGGGGCTGAAGCCGGTGCTGGCATCGGCACAGCCCGCGCCGGCGGGACGCTCTCCGCCCTCGCGCTCGTCGTGCTCGCCGTGGTCGCGGCGCGCACGTCCGGATGGCGCCGCATAGGTGCGGCCGCTGGGCTGGTCGCGTTCGCGGCGGACGTCGTTCTCTCAGGTACGCAGGCGGTGTGGGTGTCGACCGTGGTCGCGCTGGCGGTCCTGCTGCTGTGGGGGTCCGCACGACTCCGCGTCCGGCTGGCGGTCTGCGCGCTCGCCACCGTCCTGCTCGCCGCCGGCGCCGCGGTCGTCAGCCCGGAGCTCTCCGGCCGGATGTCGACGATGACGGGCGAGCTCACTCAGTCGGCCGGCGCAATCGGTCCCGGGTCCGCCGTGGGCCTGCGCGCCTTCAGAGAAAGTCCGATCATCGGCACGGGGTTCGGGCACAGTACGACCGACAACGCGACTCCCACGTTCACGCCGTCCTCGTCCGGCCCGGTCTACTCCTCCTTCTGGACCACGCTGCTCGCCAACCTCGGCCTGCTCGGGCTGGTCGCGTTGCTGTGGCCGCTGGCGCTCGCCGGCCGTGCCGGGTTCAGGGACCGCAACGGTCTTCCGCTCGCGTTCGCCGCCCTCGCGTGTGGCTTCGCCATCGGCGGCGGTCTCGCGACACCGGCCGGCGGGCACTGGGAGCTCGGCCTGCTGCCGGCCCTCACCTTCCTCGCGGTCGCCGCCGCACCGGCCCAGTACCTGCCCCGGCCGCGACCCGAAGCGTCCCCCGCTCTGCAGGCGACGACCGGCCGGATCTGAACCCCCCGAGAAAAGCGAGACGACATGCATGTGGTGATGGCCATCGTCGGTGGGCGGACCGAACCCTGGGTCGACCTCATCGCCACGCTCGTCACGCGGCCCGACATCGAACTCACCGTCTTCGCCTCCAGGTCGTCTCCGCGAGCGCGGCGTGACCTGAACCTCCTCGCCCGAAAACACCCGCATCTGGCCTTCCACCACGCCCCCACGCTCCTCGGAGGCGCCGCGGGCGACCAACCGGGCGCGGTGGTGCTCCGCCCCGGCGCCGGGCGAGTCCTCAGAACCCTCCGGCCGGACGTCCTTCACATCATCGGCGAAGCCGGCTATCCGGCGACGTTCCAGATCCTCAGGATGCGCAGGAGGTACTGGCCGCATGTGCCGGCCACGTTGTACGCCACGCAGAACGTCCCGCACACCCTGCCCTTCCCGTTCGCGCAGATCGAGCGCCGGACGTACGCCTCGGTGCACTGCGCGTTCCCCATCACCCCGGCGGCCGAGAAGGTTCTTCGCACGCGGGGATACCGGGGCGAGAGCCAGGTCGTGCCCCAGGGCGTCGACACAGAGTTGTTCCGCCCCTATCCGCAGGCGCGGGCAGCCCGCGCGTCGGGACATCCGTTCACCGTCGGGTACGTGGGTTGGCTCGAACGCCACAAGGGAATCCCGGCTCTCATCGAGGCCGCGGAGAAGCTCGACTGCGACCTGGTGGTCGTCGGCCGGGGCAGCCTGACCCCAGCTGTCGAGGCGGCCGCGGCACGCCGCCCCGGCCGGGTCACGTTCCGGCCCAGGATGAACCGTTTCGAGCTGCCACGCCTGATGGCCGACATGGATGTCCTCGCCATGCCGTCGACGGAGACCGTCCGCCGCACCCTCGTGCCGTGGACCGAGGTGCCGGTCAGGGAGCCGTTCGGGCGCGTGCTGGTCGAGGCGATGTCCTGCGGTGTGCCGGTGGTCGGCAGCAACCTCGGCGAGATACCCCACGTGATCGGCCCTGCCGGGCTGACCTTCCGCGCCGGGGACACCGACGCACTGATCGCTCGCCTGGCCGAGATCCGCGACGACGACGCTCTCGCCCGCCGACTCGGTGCGGCCGGGCAGACCCGATCCCAACTCTTCAGCTGGAGCACGGTTTCCGACTCCATGTGCCGCACGTGGCAAGCGCTGGTTGACACCCATGTCGTCCCAGCCCGTACGTACGGCGTCCATCGTTCCAGCGCGCCGACCGCGCAATCACCGACCGCGCAGTCGCCGACCGCGCAGTCGCCGACCGCGCAGGCGCCGACCGCGCAGGCGCCGGCAGCTCGCCGAACCCGAGAAAAGGAAGGGCAAAGATAGTGAGTGCACCTCTCAGCCTGGGCGCCGCACTGCGGGCCGTCCGGTGGCCCGTCAGCATCCTGGCGCTGTCCATCGGCGGCGGGATCGCCGGCGCGCAGGCCATCACCACCCAGCTCCCACCGACCTTCGAAGCGAAGGCCTCCTCGGTGGTCGCAGGGTACGACGCCGAAGGCATCCCGACGATGGGCGAGACCGGGTCGGTCTCGCCGAGCTCCGCGGCGTCGAACCAACCCGGCGGGACGACGGAAGGTGGCGCCGACGGGGACGCTACGAGACGGGTCGGGTCCCACTACGACCCCGCCCTCGCGCAGGCCATGGTCGCGTCCGTTGCCCGGCTCGCCGAGTCGAGCGAGATCGCGCTGACGACAGCACAGGAGACTCGGCTCCCCCCTGACCTGGTGCTGGGTCACATCAAGGCGAGCTTCGAGCCTGGACTCGCGATCATCACCCTGACCACTGAGGCGAAGACCCCGCGCGACGCCGCGACGATGGCGAATGTCGCCGCCGACGCACTGCGCCGAAAGGTCGCGGGCGGCGCTCTGTCCGGTCGGAAGGGCACGCTGTACGCCCAGCCACTCGACCAGGCGACCGTGCCGACCAGTCCCGCGTCACCCAACCCGCTGCTCAACTGGGCCATCGGCGGTCTGCTCGGACTGCTCGCCGGCGTCGGCCTGATCTCCCTGCGCCGACGCTTCGACAACCGGCTCCGCAGCTGCGAGCAGATCGAGAACGAACTCGGGCTGCCGATCCTCGCGACGCTGCCACGGGTGGGGCGGAGCGGATTCCGGCACGGTGCCCGCAAGGCGTACAAGCGGCGGGCCATCTCGCGGCCGATCCGTACCGCCATCGCCGCGCTGACCCCGCTCACCGACCCGGCCGGCCGCCGGCTCCTGGTGACGAGTGCGTTCCAGGACGACGGGAAGACGTTCGTGTCGGCACTGCTGTCACTCGGGCTCGCCCAGCAGCACTACCACGTCACCCTGCTCGAGGGTCAGCTCCGGCATCCGCCCCTGGCCCGGCACTTCCCGGGCAGCTCGGCGCACACGGTCCAGCGGCTGCTCGGCGTCGACGATGCGGAGCTCGTGTCGTCCAGCCAGGTCGGGCTCCGGGTCGTGACGTCGGAGCCGACCGAACCCGAGATCAGCCGCGCCCTCCTGCGCAGCCGGCCGTTCGCCCGCCTGATGCACCTGGCGGCCGGGGTGAGCGACGCCGTCGTGATCAACGGTCCTGGCGTTCTCGCGAGCGGTGACATCTCACCACTGTCGACGCACGCCGACGCCGCGATCCTGGTCGTACGGGCCGGCGCCACACACATCTCCGACGCCCGCCGGGCGGTGCAGGTCCTGCGTCGGCTGAACGTCCCGGTCGCCGGTGTCATCGTCACCGACGCCGTCGACACCAGCACGGGGCGGCCGCAGCGGCCCGCGACACCGGAACACGTGGACGTCTCGCTGGCGAACGGACAATCGGCGCCGTTGGCGCTGATGGGTCGCGAGCAGGCGGACGAGGCGTCGAAGGGGTTCGGTGACCGGACCGAGGTCCACGTCCCGCGGAGCCTCCCACCTGGCAGGAGCACCGTGACCACTCCTGAGCCGCCGTACGCCGGCGACTCGACCTACGCAGGAGGGTCGACCTACGCAGGAGGGTCGACCTACGCAGGAGGGTCGACCTACGCAGGAGGGTCGTCGTACGCAGGAGGATCGAGCTACGAGGGCGGATCGTCGTACGCAGGGGGCCCGACCTACGGCAGCGCGTCGTACACCGTCAAGCCGCCCTCGGCGATGACCGGCTCGACCACCGCGACCGCACCTGGCCCGTCAGCCGTGGCCTCGACCATGCCCACCCGAGCGCCGAGTCCGGGCGAGCCACAAGACGACGCGGATCCGGACGACTCGATCGACCCGATGGACACGGCGGACGCTCCGGAGGCGGGCACGCCGGCCCGGCAGGCCGAACCAGCGGCACCGGCCAGTCGCCGCTGACGGTCCGTTCGATCGCGGCAGCCACGTCCAGGAATTTCAACCACAGCGTCCAGGAAACGCCACCACAGAAGGAGGAACGAACACAGAACAGCTATCCGAGGCGCGCTGCGAGCGCGTTGAAGTAGCTCACCACGCCGGGCGGGCCGTCGACCACCACGTCGGCCCGCCCGGCGAGTGCTGTCACCTCGGTGGATCCGGAGCACACCAACAGCCCGGCGATTCCCTCGCCCCGCAACTCCTCCACGGCGTCGTATGCCGGAAGGTCACCCAGGTCGTCGCCGGAGTACGCCACGCAGGACGCACCGACCTCCGCCACGAGGGCGCGCAGCGCGACGCCCTTGTCCATGCCCGGCGGTTTCAGCTCCAGCACCATCCGTCCCGGTTGCACGGTGAGTCCGTGTGCCTGGGCGAGTTCGGTGAGGCGGCCGGTGAGCAGGTCGGTGGCCGCCGCCGGATCGGACGTACGCCGGACATGGACGGCGACGGCCCGGCCCTTGTCCTCGATCGCCGTACCCTCCGGCGCACCCCACTCGCGAAGCAGGCCCGGTAGCGCGTCGCGGACCTCGGCGACGCCCGCCGGCACCGGCGGTGCGGTGATCTCGCCGGTCGTCGCGTCCCACCGCTCCGCGCCGTAGTGGCCGACGACGAGCAGACCGCCCAGGTCGGGCGCGTCCGCGAACCCGCCGAGACGTACGACGACCTCCGCCGGCCGGCCGGTCACGATGGCGACCGCGCGGAAGCGGGCGGCGAGGCGGGACAGCAGCGGCACTACCGCGGGATGTGCGTAGGCGGCGTCTGGATCGTCGACGATCGGGGAGAGTACGCCGTCGAAGTCGAACGCCAGCAGCGCCTCACCCGGTCGCTCGAGCAGGCAGTGGAGGCCGGCCTCACCCGCAGGCGTACGCGGGACGAGACGGTCTCCCGGAGATGTCACGGCTTCGCTCTGCGCGCCTGGATCAGACCTCGACGCCGAGCCGGCGCGCCGCCCTGGCGCGCTGTCGGCTGGAACGCAGCCGGCGCAGGCGCTTGACGAGGAGCGGGTCGAACTCGAGTGCGTCGGCACGGTCGATGAGGGCGTTGAGCACCTGGTAGTAGCGGGTCGCCGACATGCCGAACTGGTCGCGGATCGCCTGTTCCTTTGCACCTGCGTACTTCCACCACTGCCGCTCGAAGGTCAGGATCTGCTGGTCGCGGTCGGAGAGGTCATCGCCGGAGGTACGGGACGGGTTGGTGGCAGAAGCCCCGGGACCGAGCATCGGATCCATCGCAGCGTCCATCCCAGGCATCCCTCCTCGTCGAGCAACGGTTCGCCGCCATGGTACGCACGAACCACACGGGTGTCATTCATCGGGCCGGCCAGGGGGGCTGTCTCGGACACCGGCGGCACTCGCAATGGCCCACCGTACGCGGCACCATGGGCCGATGTCGCCCGAGCCGCCGTTCTCAGCCGCCTCGTCCGGGTCCACGCCCGAATCCGGGTCCGGGTCCACGCCCTCTCCTGGATCCACTCGTGGCGAGACCGCGACGGCGGCCGATGGTGTGGCGGCGCTCCTGCGCCGGATCGAGGAGGTCGACCGGTCGGGGCCTACCCTGCGTTCGGTCATCCGTACCAACAACGACGCGGTCACCGAGGCGGCAGTGCTCGACACCGAGGCCGCGGCCGGGCGGCGGCGTGGTCCCCTGCACGGCGTATCCGTCCTGGTCAAGGACAACATCGACACGGCGGGCGGGATGGGTACGACTGCCGGGTCGCTCGCACTCGCCGGTGCCGGCCCGGCCGCTGACGCGCCCCTGGTACGCCGGCTGCGGGACGCCGGGATGGTCGTCCTCGGCAAGACGAACCTCTCGGAATGGGCCAACTTCCGCTCGAGCGGGTCGTCGTCGGGTTGGAGCGCGGTCGGCGGGCTCTGCGTCAACCCGCACGCGCTCGACCGGTCGGCGGGAGGTTCGTCGTCCGGATCCGGTGCGGCCGTGGCGGCGGGCCTTGCACCGATGGCGGTGGGTACGGAGACCGACGGCTCGATCCTCTGCCCCGCGGCCCTGTGTGGCGTCGTCGGCATCAAGCCGACGGCCGGGCTGGTCGACGGCACCGGCATCGTCCCGATCTCGCACAGCCAGGACACGGCCGGCCCGATCGCGCGGACGGTCCGCGACGCCGCTTTGCTGCTCAGCGTCCTCGCATCGGCCGGGAGAACGGGCGGCAGGGGCGACGGCCGCGGTCCTGGCAACGGTGGTCCCGCAGGCGATCCTCCGGTGCCGGGACGGCGGGCGTACGACGACTATCAGGCGTACTGCCGGTCCGACGGACTGCGCGGCGCCCGGATCGGCCTGCCGCGACACGGACTGTGGGGCTACAGCGCACGCGCCGACGCGCTCGCCGAGGAGGCCGTCCGGGTACTCGCCGCGCAGGGCGCCACCATCGTCGACCCGGCGAATCTGCCGAGCTTGGACGAACTCGCCATGAGTGAGGCGGAGATGACCGTTCTCGCCACCGAGTTCAAGGTGGGCGTCGAGGCCTATCTCGCCACCCGCGGTGTCCACGCTCCCGACGGACGAGGCCCGGCTGATGGGGCCAGCGGGGTTGCGGAGGCCAGCGGGGTTGCCGAGGCCAGCGGGGTTGCCGGCTCGGACGGTCTACGTGTGCCGAGGACGCTGGCCGACCTGATGGCGTTCAACGACGCGCACGCCGACGTCGAGCTCGCGCACTTCGGCCAGGACCGCTTCGAGGACGCCTTGCGTACCGGCGGCCTCGACGATCCCGCCTACCGCGAGGCGCTGGAGACCTGCCGCAGGCTCGGGCGTACCGAAGGAATCGACGCCGCACTTCGCACCCACGATCTCGACGCCCTTGTGGCGCCGACCTACCCACCGGCGTGGAAGATCGACCTGGTTAACGGCGACCACGTGTCGGGCAGCTGCACGCAGGTAGCTGCCGTCGCCGGCTACCCGGTGATCACCGTGCCCTGCGGCGCGGCGGACGGCCTGCCGGTCGGGCTCGCATTCATCGGAACGGCGTGGAGCGAGCCGACGCTCATCCGCCTGGCGTACGCATTCGAGCAGGCACTCGACTTCTCCCTGACGCCAGCATTCCGCCCACCCCAGACCGGGTGATCCAGCAGGACACCTACCTGTCCTTGGACACGTACGTGCCACGCTGAGGAACGACGTACACGAGTCCTCGCTCCACCAGGAGAGCTATCGTCCGCCGCACGGTGGATCGCGCCAGCCCGTACTGCTGGACCAGCTGTGTCTCTGACGCCATCGGACGACCGGGCAGCCAGTCACCGCGTGCGATACGCGCAGCGATGATCTCTGCCAACTGCCGGAAGGGCGCCAGCTCCCCTTCGGGATCGATCTCGTCATCGGGTCCCATGCCCAAGGAATCTGCCAGGCGCGCCACGTGGGAGAAGTTCCCGATCCGTATCGACTCGTATCACCTTGTAGTACTACGATCGGGCGAAGGAGGCCCGATCCTGGCGATGGTCGCCCCGCCGGAGGCGAGGATCGGGCCCTCCACACCACCGGCATCCCCCGACCCGCCGCCTCCCCACGCCATCGACCCGGCCTTTCGCGGCACCGACCCGGCCCTTCGCGGCCACTCCGGCAGCAGGCAGACGCCCCACCACCGGCAGCGGACAAGAGACGCCTCACCAGAGGAGGACCCGCGTGAGCGAGCGTGACCCCATCGACTCGGGCATCGTGGACTGGATCTTCGACGACCTGGTCCGCGCGAGATTCCCCCGACTGACGGATCAGGACCTCGGCATCCTGGCGAGGATCCTCGCGCGACCGTGCCCGTCCTGCCAGGCCACTGCCGGCAGATGGTGCCGTACGCCGTCCGGCCACGAGATCCAGGACATGGACCGCCAACATCTCAGCCGACGGGACCTGCGTTCCGGCACGCCGTAGGCCCCTCGTCGCCCATGACCGTGCGCACCCTGCGGCCCTGGCATGCCGAATCGGCGCCTACGCATGCGACTGCCTCGTGGGAACCGAACACGGCGGCCGGCTACGCATGAGTAGGTTATGCACAGGTCGGGCATCGGAGGCAGCCCAGGTGTTGGGTGTGCCTGGACCAAGCACACCCAACACCCGGGCGCCCGACCCCCCAGGGCGGCCCCTGCCGAAAGCGCCCCTCCACGTCCAGGTGGTTCGCTCAGGCGGGGGCCGTTCTCATTGGTCCGGGACGGCCGAATCTCCAGCGTGTCCGGACCTGATTGCGTTCAGTCCGGACGGCACCGGAAGAGCAAGGAGACGCCTGGCATCTGACCGTGGGCCGCCCCTGCCGTTCCCGTTGACGCTGCCGTTCCCGTTGACGCTTCCGTTCCCGGTGCGACTCCCGGTGGCGCTCCCGCTTCCGTTCACGGCACCGTTCAGTGTCACGTTCACGTCGGGATTCCCCTTGCCCGCAACAGGATCCGCTGCACGTCGGGAAGGCGGGGAGGGCGCGGACATCGCGGCGAGTGCGGCGAGGTCGCCGCCTCCCCGGACAATGCCCGAGGCGACGGCGGACAGCTTGAGGCGGCGCGGGCGGGCGAACGCCCGCATCTGTTCGAACGCCTTGTCGACATCCACGCCACACCGTTCGGCCAGTATCCCCTTCGCCTGCTCGATGATCACGCGGCTGTCCAGCGCGCCTTGCAGCTGAGCGACGAGCACGTCCTGCTGCTGGCGCACGCGGTGCTGGACCAGCCCGATCGTCGCGGCGTCGGCGAGTGCCTGCGCGATCGCCACCTGGTCCGCAGGAAGGGCACCCGGTCGCACGCGGTAGACGCAGACCGCGCCGAGGACCTGCGTGCGCAACCGCATCGGAAAGGCGTGGACGGCCGCGTACCCGAGCCGGATCGCGGCCGGAACGAACCGCGGCCAGAGCCGTCCCGCCGTCCTCAGGTCGCTGACGTACGCCTGTTCGCCGGTCCTGACAGCCTGTCGGGCGGGACCTTCGTACCGGTCGGAGGCGGGTAGCTCGCCGCGGGCGCCGAACGCACCGGCCATAGCCGGTGCCAGGAGGCTGTCAGCGTCGTCGCCGAGGAGGACCTCCGCGGCATCGATGTCGAGAAGGTCGACATGGCGGCGGCAGAACTCTCGCAGGTAGGTGGTTTCGTCGAAGTCGGCGGTGAGAGTGTCCGCGAGCTGGATGAACGCACGCGCCAGTCCCTGTCCTCGGTGATCCATGGCGGTTGTTCCTAGCGTCGTCGGAGCCAGTCAGTAGAAGCTAGGAGACAACGGCTCGGCGCACGAGCCTCAGTTGGTCCGATGGGGCCCCCCAAATGGGTCGGATCCGGGAGATTAGTGGGTCAGGTCCGGCTCGAGTCGAGGATCTGATCAGCGGTGGGGCGGCCGGTCACGCCGGACGCCGCGCGGCCAGCAGCCCGGTCCTGGTGGCCACGACGACGGTCTCCAGCTGGCTGTGCGCCCCGACCTTGGTCATGACGTTCTTGACATGCCCACGTACCGTGTGGACGCTCAGGACGAGTCGCCCGGCGATCGCCCGTGGATCGAGACCTTCCGCCATCAGCGCCAGGACTTCCTGCTCGCGCGCCGTGAGTCCCGCCCAGTTGTCCACCGGCTGGCCGGACCGCCCCCCGCCGGAGGACTCCCCCTCCACGAGCGCCGCCAGCGTGCTGGCCTCGACCAGGATCTTCTCGCCGACGGGTGTACGAATCGCCGCCAGGATGTCAGCGAACGAGCTGTCCTTCGCCAGGAATCCGGCCGCCCCCGCCGCCGCGGCGGCTGTCAGGAGGTCGACAGTGGCGTCCGCGGTGAGGATGAGTACCCGTGTAGTCGGGTGGATGGCCTTGATCTTCCAGGTGCCCTCGATGCCGTCGGTGCCAGGGAGATGGATGTCCATGAGGACAACGCCCGGCGCCTTCTCGGTCGCGATCTGGACGGCCTCCTCCACCGTCCCGACGGCGCCGACGCACTCCAGGTCGGGCTGGACGTCGATCGCGACCTCCAGCGCACCGGCCAGGGCGCGTTCGTCCTCGACCACGAGCACGTGGATCATCGCGGGCCCCCCTTGTCCTCGTCCTGACGTCATCCGCTGAGCAGCACATGGAAGCTGGCGCCACCGCCCGGCCGCTCCTCGACCCGCGCGTAGCCACCATGCAGCTGGGCGAAGCGCCGGACGAGTGCGAGACCCACACCGAGACCGCTCGTATGGTTGCGTGGCTGACCACGCTGGAACAGATCGAACACGCTCGACCGGCGATCGACCGGAACCCCCGGTCCGTCGTCCTCGACCACCAGCAGCACTCCGTCGGGTTCCCGCCGGCAGCGTACCCAGATCGTCGTTCCGGACGGCGTGTGCTGGACGGCGTTACGGACCAGGTTGGTGATGATGCGTTCGATGATGGCGGCATCCACGTTGGCGACGGCCGCGGAGAGGTCGAGTTGGACGGGATGACTCTGCGCGTCCACCGTGCTCGCCGCTCGCTTCACGATCACGCCCACGTCGACTCCGCCCCGCTGGGCAGGCGTTGCCGCGTCCTCGATGCGTTGGTAGTCGAGCAGGTCCCGCAGCATCGCCCCGGTGTCGCGGGCTGACGTCTCGAGCTGCGCGACCACCCGGTCGCGTTCCTGGGTGTCTAGTTCCTGGGTACGCAGAAGTTCCGCGAGGCCGACGATCGCCGCGATGGGCGCCTGCAGGTCGTGCGACACGTCGAGCAGGAACGCACGACGCATCGCGTCGACCCTCCGCAGCTGCTCCACTGCCGCCTTCTCCTTCGCGTTGGCGGACACGAGCAGCTCCCGGGCGTGCTCTGCGGCAGACACGTCGTGCAGGAGCCACAGCAGCCAGTTGGTGGCGACGACGGCACACCGCAACTCGCCGCGGAACGCCGCGGCCGGATCTCCCACGAGAGTGACGGTGAGCGGTTCGGCGCGCTGAGCGGTGGGGTCCCGGAGCATCCGCTGGAACGCGTGCCGCACGGGCGGGGCCAGCCGCAGCGCCAGCGTCATGGAACGTGCGCCGGCCAGGTCGAGCTGGAAGAGCTGCTTCGCCCGGCGGTTGAGCTCGAGGATCATGCCTGCCCTGTCCGTCACCACCATGGCGTCGGGTGCGACGTCGAACAGATGCTGCCAGCGCTCCCGTTCCTCGGCGAGCTCCGTCTGCTTCGCGGCGAGTTCGTTGGCCTGCTGGGCAAGCTGTTCCGTGGCCGCGCTGAGCTCCTCCAGCGCGGTCTCCAGATCCGCCGACGCCTCCTGGACAACCACGTCATCCGGCAACCGCCGACGAATCTCCCACATCCGTTGGGAGAGCCGCGAACGCCAGGCATGCGCATCCGTGTCGCTCACCGCGACCTCGCCGCAAGGAGGAGGATCACCCCGCTGGTCCGGTCGCTGAGTGGGCTGCAGGTCACCTCACAAGTGATCGGCTGGCCACGGCGGTTGACGGCCTCCAGCTCGATGCGCTCGCGGGCGGAGCCGTCGAGGCAGGCGCGAACCGGATGGCGGAGCGCGCCCGTCGGCAGGCCGAGATCGAGGCTGAAGAACGACTCGCCGAGTACCTCGTCGCTGCGGACGCCCCAAAGCTCCTCGCAGACCAGGTTCCAGGTGCGCACGCGCAGGTCGCCATCGAGCACGACCACACCGACCGGGACATTGGAGAGCACACCGCCGAGGTAGCTGTTGACCTCGTCCAACTCCGTCGAACGGATCCGCAGCTCCTCGTTCATCGTCTCGAGTTCTTCGTTGGTGGACTGCAGCTCTTCGTTCGTGGTCTCGAGTTCCTCGTTGGTGGACTGCAGCTCCTCGTTGGTCGTCTCGAGTTCTTCGTTGGTGGACTGGAGTTCCTCGTTGGTCGTCTCGAGTTCTTCGTTGGTGGACTGCAGCTCCTCGTAGGCGGTTTCAAGCTCCTCGCGCGAGGTCTTGACCTCCTGCTGGAGCCGCACGAAGGCCGTCGCGTCCACGAACGTCACCGCGCTACCGATGACCTGTCCGTCGGGAGCCACGATCGGGTTGACGCGCACGTCGAGGTACTGCAGCTCGTGAGGGCCGAGCGAGCGTTCGACGGCGTTCTTGCGGACGACGCGCCGCTCGGACTGGGCCTGCTCGATGAGCGACCGCAACTCCGCGGGCCGGTAGGACACCTCCAGGTCGCGCAACGGCCGACCCTC
This sequence comes from Actinopolymorpha sp. B17G11, assembly GCF_040196095.1. Classification (NCBI taxonomy): domain Bacteria; kingdom Bacillati; phylum Actinomycetota; class Actinomycetes; order Propionibacteriales; family Actinopolymorphaceae; genus Actinopolymorpha; species Actinopolymorpha sp. B17G11. Next base: position 29,255 of record NZ_JBEFTW010000001.1, on the reverse strand, counting down.
GTCCCGCTCGGTCAGACCGAACATCACCCGCGCCTGGGAGTTGATCAGCACAGTGGAGCCGGAGACGTCGACGACCAGCCGTGCCGTCGGGTCGGTCTCGAGGGTCAGATCACGGAGCTGCCGGCTGCGGAGAGCCTCGCTGGAAAGGCCCCGCGTCACCTCGAGTGGCGTGAGAGGCCCGGTCATGACATGACTTCCAGGACGGCACCGGAAGATCCGGTATGGCATGTTCATCGGGACGAAACGGGAGCCGTTGGTCATCAGCATCTCGGCCTTGCCGAGGAACAGCACGCCGCTGTCGCGGAGGGCGAAGTGCAGGCGCCTCATCAGCTGGTTCTGCGCCTCGGCGTTGAAGTACATCAACGTGTTGCGGCACGCCAGCAGGTGCAGGCGGGAGATCGGGGCGTCGCTGATCAGGTCGAGTCGGCCGAAGATCACCCGGCGTCGAAGGTCAGGACGGAACGCCATGCCGTGACCGTTGGGCTCGAAGTACTTCTGCTGCAGCGGTTCGGGCACCGCCTCCATCGACCTGGCCGAGAACACTCCCCGGCGAGCAGTGGCCAGGGCGTTGTCGTCGATGTCCGTGGCATAGATCTTGACCCGTTCGCTGAACGCCTCGACCCCCATCGCCTCGGCGAAGGTCATGGCGAGGGAGTACGCCTCCTCGCCGGACGAACAGCCAGCGCTCCAGACCCGCACCTCGTCGGGTCCGGCCGCCTCCAGGACCGACGGAACGACGTCGGCACGGAGGTAGTCCCACGCGTCGAGGTCGCGGAAGAACGACGTCACGTTGATGAGCACCGTGTTGAACAGCTGGGTGAACTCGTCGGCGTCGGCCTCGAGGAGGTCGCGGTAGTCCGCGAAGGACGTCTTGTCGACGTCCTGCATCCGCTTGCGGATGCGCCGGCCCAGCGTCGACGGTTTGTACGTACTGAAGTCGAATCCGCGCAGGTCCCGGATGAACTCGAGCAGCTCCGTGAGTTCCTTGTCGGTCTCCGTCATCGGTGGTCCTCAGTCTCGAACAGGCGCTGGATGACGGGCCCGATCTCGGCCAACGTGAGGACGAAGTCGGCTGCGTTGGTCTCCATGGCCGCACGCGGCATTCCGGTGAACTCCGCGTCGTCGGGATCTTGCACGATAACGGTACCGTTGCGGTCCTTCACCGCCCGGACGCCCATGGCACCGTCGGTGCCGCTCCCGGTGAGGACCACGGCGACGGCACGGTCGGCAAAGCTGGCGGCCACCGACTCGAACAGCAGATCTGCGGACGGGCGGACGAAGTGGACCAGCTCGGTCTCGGTCAACGACAAAACCCCGCCGCGCCCTACCAGCAGATGGCGGTTGGGCGGTGCGACGTAGGCGACGCCGGGGAGGATCTCCTCGCGATCCTCGGCCAGCTTCACCTTGAGCGAAGTCTTGCGGGACAGAACGCTCGGGAGAATGGTCTCGTGGCGCGGATCCAGGTGCTGGACCAGCAGCACCGGCGCGGGAAAGTCCCCGGTGAACGAGCTGAGAACCGCCCGCAGGGCGCTGATGCCACCAGCCGAGGACGCGATCGCCAGGATGGCGTACGCGGGGGCGCCAAGCTGGTCTCCCTGACCCGGGGACGACATCTGCTCATCCCGGCGAACAGGGAGTGAACCGGGACATACCCCATGGCGTACACACGTGAACCGTCGCCGCCGCGTCGACGGGTGAGACGAAACGGGCGCACGTCACACCATTCACATGCTCATGGTACGCCGTGTCCCGGCGGCGGCATGGCGGTTGCCACCGCGGTCGGGCACTACTCCGCGCAGAGGCAGAACGGATGGCCTACCGGGTCGAGGTACACCCGGAACGTCGTGCCTGGCTGGACCTCCGCCTTGCGTGCGCCCAACGCCAGAACCCGCCGCTCCCCCTCGTCGAGGTCGGGAACGTAGACGTCGAGATGCGCCTGCTGGGGACGTTCGGCACCGGGCCACACCGGAGGCGTCCACTCCTCCGCTCGCTGGAACGCCACGGAAACGTTCCCTCCGTTGTGGAGTGTCACCCAGTCGTCGTCCCCCTTGGGTTCACCGCCCACAACACCTCGGTAGAACTCGGCCAGGACCCGCGGCTCGGGGCAGTCGATGGCGACCACTCCGAGCCTGCCGACAGCTGTCGTGCTCATCTGAGAAGCACCTCCGGTGAGTGTGCGGGAGAGTCCCGCGCGAAACCTGCGTACTGATTATGGCGGTTACGCATGGCCCACGCAAACCGGTATCGCGCGTTTGCCGGTGTCACGCCGGACCGGTACCGGACGCTTGGTACCAAGTCTTGAAGGCTCCCCCCGGGCCGCACTCCCCCGGCAAGTAGCGTCGTACGTCAGTTGACCCCGGGCCTCACACCAGGCCTGGCACCAGCCGCGACGACGGGAGGGACACCGCATGCACCCGCGGATCCGCTGGGGCATCATCGCGACGGGCAACATCGCCGGGCAGTTCGCCAGAGACCTCGCACTCCTGCCCGACCACGAGGTCGTCGCGGTCGGCTCCCGGAGCCTCGCCCGCGCCCAGGCCTACGCCGAGGAGTTCGGTGTCCGCCGGGCCTACGGGTCCTACACCGATCTCGTGTCCGACCTCGACGTCGACGTCGTCTACGTCGCGACCCCGCACTCGGACCACCTGGCCACCGCCCGCCTCGCGCTGGAGGCCGGCAAGGCCGTGCTCTGCGAGAAGGCGCTCACCGCCAACGCGCGTGAGGCCCGCGAACTCGTCTCCCTCGCGCAGGAGAAGCGGCTGTTCTTCATGGAAGCGATGTGGATGCGCTGCAACCCACTCCACCTCCAGCTGCGCGACCTCATCGCCGGCGGCTCCATCGGCCAACCGCAGACACTCCACGCCAGCATGGGATTCCTCGCCGAGTACGACCCCGAGGGCCGGCTCTTCGCCCCCGAACTCGCGGGCGGGGCCCTCCTCGACATCGGCGTCTACCCCGTCAGCCTCGCCCACCACCTGCTCGGGCCGCCCGCGACCGTCCGGGCCACCGCCACCCTCGCGCCCACAGGCGTCGACGCCAGCGTCGGCATGGTGTTCGGCTACGCCAGCGGCGTGGTCGCCACCCTCACCGGCTCCATTGCCGGCATCCTGCCCAACGACGCCGCGATCGGCGGGACCGAGGGGTGGATCGACATCCCCCGCAACTTCCACGACACCACGTCCCTGACCGTGCACCGGGAAGGAAAGGACCCTGAGACCTACGCGGTGGAGAAGCACGGCATCGGCTACACCTACGAAGCCATCGAGGTCGCCCGCTGCCTGCGGGAGGGCCTGGTCGAGAGTCCACTCGTCTCGTGGGCGGACAGCCTGGCCGTCATGGACGTCCTCGACGGAGTGCGGGAGCAGATCGGTGTCCAGTACCCGAACGACGTCCACTCCGACGACGAGACACCACCCTGAGGCGGACCCCACGCCTCACCCGGCCCGCGGGTGCGATTTTCGCCGAAGGCGCGTCTGACGTGCGACGTTGCCGCAACGAAACTCCGCACACGTAGGGTCAAGTAGGAGTTCTGGCACCGACCGAGGGGGTTGAGTCCCTGTGCCCGCCACCGTGAGCACCAACGGCCCGGCCATGCCGTCCACACCCGCTTCACGCCCGATCGACCCAGGTCCGTCCTCGATGTCACACTCACCACGTACGCCGGAAAACTCCGAAGGACCCGGGTCCGCCGCTCCCGCCGACGCCACCGGGTCGACCACACCGGTCGCGCAGTCCCCCACGGCACCGGCACAGCGCAGCAATCCGGCGGCGCCCCCCGCGCCGGCCGGTGCGGACACGGCGGCCAGCTCCCAGCCGCACCCGCAGGCCGCGAAGTCCTCGGCACGGGCCGCGTTCGTCGTCGTCGCCAACCGGCTCCCGGTCGACCGGGTGGAGGAACCGGACGGCAGTGCCTCGTGGCGCCGCAGCCCCGGCGGACTTGTCACCGCGCTCGACCCGGTGATGCGGGCCAACAAGGGAGCCTGGATCGGCTGGGCCGGCGCGACCGGCGAGGCGCCGGAACCCTTCGACGAGGCCGGCATGCACCTCGTTTCCGTGCCGCTGTCGGCGAAGGAGGTCGAGGAGTACTACGAAGGCTTCTCCAACGCCACTCTCTGGCCGCTCTACCACGACGTCATCGCACCGCCTGCCTACCGGCGGGAGTGGTGGGAGGCCTACGTCAAGGTCAACCAGCGGTTCGCCGAGGCGGCCGCCCGCGTCGCCGGTCAGGGCGCGCTGGTGTGGATCCACGACTACCAACTGCAGCTGGTGCCCGAGATGCTGCGGGAGCTGCGGCCCGACCTGCGGATCGGCTACTTCCTGCACATCCCGTTCCCCCCGGTCGAGCTGTACGCGCGGCTGCCCTGGCGCCAGCAGATCCTGCGCGGCCTGCTGGGCGCGGACCTGATCGGCTTCCAGCGTCCCGGTGCGGCGTCGAACTTCCTGCGCCTCACCCGCCGCCTGCTCGGCTACCAGACCCAACGCGACCGGGCGTTCCTCCCCGACGGCCGGGTCGTACGGGCCCGTTCGTTCCCGATCTCGATCGACGTCGGTGAGCTGGAGGAGATCGCCCGGCGTCCCGAGACCGAGCGGCGGGCGTGGGAGATCCGGGAGGAGATCGGCGCCCCGAACAAGATCCTGCTCGGCATCGACCGGCTCGACTACACCAAGGGCATCGGCGAACGCATCCATGCGTTCACCGAACTGCTGGCCGACGGAACGCTGACGCCGGACGAGGCGACGTTCATCCAGGTGGCCACGCCGAGCCGGGAACGGGTGGAGCAGTACCAGCTGCTGCGCGACGACGTCGAGCTCATGGTCGGCCGGGTCAACGGCGTGCACGGCCGGATCGGTCGGCCCGCGGTCACCTACCTGCACTCGTCGCACGAACGAGCCGAGCTGGTCGCGCTCTTCCGCGCCGCCGACGTCATGGTGGTGACGCCGTTGCGGGACGGCATGAACCTCGTCGCCAAGGAGTACGTCGCCTGCCGCTACGACCACACCGGGGTCATGGTGCTGAGCGAGTTCGCGGGCGCCGCGGACGAGTTCCGCCAGGCCCTCCTGGTCAATCCGTACGACGTCGACGGGCTCAAACGCCGGCTGCTCGAGGCGATCCGGCTCGAGCCTCGGGAGGCGACCCGCAAGATGCGGTCGATGCGCCGCCACCTGGCCGAGCACGACGTCGACCGGTGGGCCAGCTCCTTCCTCAACGAGCTGGGTGGAACCCAGCGCACATGAGCGACTCGGTCGGGACATCGCGGATGGTGCCTCCGTCAGGTTTCGCGGCGAAGCGGGGGCCCCGGATGAGTGCAGCGGGAAGGATCCTCGCCCTCGACCTCGGCTCGTCCGGAGTGCGTGCGGTCGTCTACGACGAGCGCGCCGAACCGGTGCAGGACGCGCGGGCGCGGCGACCCCTCGAGCCGGAACAGGACGACGACGGCCGCGCCGAACTCGATCCCAAGGCCTACCTCGACGGACTCGTCGCCTGCGTCGACGAGCTGTCCGACGCGGGCGCACTGGACGGCGTGAGCCGGGTCGCCGGTGCGTCGCAATGGCACTCGGTGCTCGCCCTCGGCCCCGACCGGGAGCCGCGCTCGGCCGTCCTGACCTGGCTCGACACCCGCGCGCACGCCGTGGAACCGCGGCTACCGGCCGACGCCGACGCGTTCCACGAACGCACCGGCACCTGGGTCCATCCGCTGTACTGGACGACCAAGGTGCCGTTCCTGCGTACCCTCGACGACCTGACGGGCGCCCGGTTCGTCGGCCTGCCTGACTACGTGCTCGGCGTACTCCTCGGCGACGTCACCACCTCCGTCTCCGTGGCGTCGGGCACCGGCCTGCTCGACCTCGCCAAGATGCGTTGGGACGACGAGGCCCTCGCGCTCGCAGGGCTCTCGGCCGCCGAGGTCCCCGAGATCGACGACACCCCTCGTCAGCTCGCGGAGCCGTGGCGGTCGCGTTGGCCCGCACTCGCCGACGCGGAATGGCATGCCGTGCTCGGCGACGGTGCGGCGTCCAACCTGGGCAGCGGGTGCGCCACCGACGACGCCGTCGCCGTCACGGTCGGCACGTCGGCTGCCCTCCGGGTCGTGCACGGCCCCGACGCCCCGCCACCGCCGCCGACGGTCTGGCGTTACCGCGTCGACGCGTCCCGGCTGGTCAGCGGCATCGCTTTCTCCGGAGGCGGAGTCCTGCGCGCCTGGGCGGTCCGCATGCTCGGGCTCGAATCCGACGCCGAGCCGAGCCGGCCACCCGGTACGTCCGGCCTGGTGTCGGTTCCGCTGCACGCGGGAAGCCGGCCGCCGGGCACGGCGCCACCCGGCTCGGGACTGGTCGCGGGGCTTTCGCTCGACACCTCCGCCGACGAGTTCCTCGCCGCGACGCTGGAAGGCGTGGCCCTGGAGGCCGCCCGAGCGCTGGAGGTGTTGGAGCTGGATCTTTTCGAGCTGGCGTCCGGGGCGCGCCTCGACGTCGTCCTCGGTGGTGGCGCGGTGCACGCCTCGGCGTGGTTCCGGCGCGCGCTCGCCGCGACCTTCGACCGGCCCGTACGGCTCGCCGGCGATCCGGAGGTGGGTGCCCGTGGTGCGGCAGCGTGGGCGGGCGGATTCGATCTCGACCGACCGACCGAGACGGTCGAGCCGGCCCATGAGGACGTCGTACGGATGGCCGCGCTCCGCACGCGGTACTCGAAGTGGCGCGAGGTCGTGCATGAGCGAGCTCTTTGACGCTGTGACCCGTTCGTAGTTCAGGGTCCGTTCCCGCGCCACCGTCCGAGCAGGCAAGATGATGCTCCGAAGCGGAAGGAGCACCAAGAGTGACACGACCAGTCGAGCGGAAGCCCGACGCGGGCGTCGGCAACGGGCAGAGCGGTCTGCACACCCGTTCCGACGCACGCTTCGATGCTCTGCGCGATCTGGTCGCCAGTGGCGTGGTGCTGGTGGACTTCTGCGGCACCATCACCGCTGTCAACGCGGCGGCCGAAGCGATCCTGCACTGGAAGTCCGAGGATCTGGTCGGACACGATGCCATCGACATCGCCGTGATGCCGCGCTACCACCTGTCCGCACGCGAACGGCTGGCGCTCATTCGTACGGACGGCTCCTGGGAAGGCAGCGTGCCGCTGCGCCGGAGCAACGGCGACACCCTCCGGTGCGCGGTCCGCGCGCGGGTGGTGAACCAGCCCACGGTCCACGCGACCGGCCGGGCCACCGAGGAAGCGGCCGCGGTCGGCGGCGAGGTGCTCGTCGTCTTCGCGCCGCTCGCCAGCCAACCCGCCGGAGAGGCCGAGCGCGCCGCGCTGCTGAGGGCGGAGCGGGCCGCCCGGTCAGAACTCGAGCACGTCCGTGACCGACTCGCGTTCGTCGCCAGCGCCGGCAGCCGGCTCGCCTCGTCGCTCGACGTGGGGATGACCTACGAAACGGTCGGCGCGCTCGCCGTACCCCGCTTCGGCCAGCTCTGCGTCATCGACCTCTGGGACGGGCGCCGGCTCGACCGGGCGTTCGTCCACGACGCCGACGCCGACGCCGACCCGTCCCGCCAGTCGCTGGTCGAGGAGGTCCGCAAGCTGGGTGGGTCCCAGCTGGAGGACCATCCCGGGATCCGGGCCGCGCTCACCGCGCGACCGGTCGTCGTCCAGGCCACCACGCCCGACGTGGTCGCCTCGATGTACGACGACCCCCACGCGCAGGACGTCATCGTGCGTACCACGAAGGGGCAGGGACTCGTGACGGTGCCGCTGATCACCCGCGGCCGAGTGATCGGCGTGCTGACCCTCTTCGGCCCTGGGCGTGCCTACGGACGCAAGCTCGGAGCGGGCGAGGACCTCCCGCTCATCGAACAGGTGGCGACGCGGGCGGCGCAGAGCATCGAGAACGCACGGCTCTTCAACGCCGAACGACGCCTCGCCCGCAACCTGCAGGAGAGCGAACGCCGGCAGCGCCGGGCCGCCCTGACCCTGCAGCGGAGCCTGCTCCCGGCGTGGCCGCACCATCCGGGAGAGGTCGACGTCGCGACGCGGTACTTTCCGGGTACGGAGGAGACCGAGGTCGGCGGCGACTGGTACGACGTGATCCCACTGTCCGCCGGGCGCACCGCGCTGGTGATCGGCGACGTCATGGGACGCGGGCTCCGGGCCGCCACGTTGATGGGGCAGGTACGCACCGCCGTCCGCGCCTACGGCCGGCTGGACCTTCCGCCGAAGGAGATCCTCGACCTGCTCGACGGCATCGTGGCCGACCTCGGCGAGGCGGAGATCGTCACCTGCATCTACGCCGTCTTCGACCGGGCACAGAGCAACCTGACGTACGCGTCCGCCGGGCATCTGCCCCTGCTGGTCGTCGACGAACGTGGCCGGGCACGGCGGCTCGACCACGAGTCCGGGATCCCGCTGGGGGTCGGCGTGTGCGCCGCGCCCGAACATGCGATCGCCGTACCGGACGACACCGTGGTCGCGTTCTACACCGACGGGCTCGTCGAACACCGCCAGCGTGACGTCGACGCCGGCATCGACCAGCTCGTCGACGCTCTCGCGCTGGCGACAGGCACGCTGGAAGGCATGTGCGACCAGGTGATCGACGCGCTCCGCCCGCCCGCGGGCTACGACGACGACGTGGCTCTCCTCCTCGCCCGTGCAGCCCACTCCGACTTCGCATGATCACGCCCCGTGATGCATAGGCGTGTTGGATGAGGGGCATCCCTCATATGACGGGATCAGGATCCGTTCAGCGGGTGACGTTCTCGCGCCCGTCGAGCATCGCGAGCTCGTGCCGGCGGGGCAGCCCTTCCCAGTCACCGGCGACCGAGACCGAGAAGGCGCCACAGACGTTGCCGCGCCGCAGCCGATCGGCCGGAGCGACACCGTCGAGGAGCCCGGACAGGTATCCGGCGACGAACGCGTCCCCCGCCCCCACCGGATCGACCGCGCTCACGTCGAGAGCGCGCGAGGTCACCGGCTCCGCGCCGATCAGGGCGTACGCACCGGCCGATCCCAGCTTGAGGATCACCTCGCCCGGGCCGAGCGCGGCGAGCTGCTTGGCGAGGTTCTCGGTCGTCCCCTCCCCGACCACCAGCGCCGCCTCGTCCTCGCCCGCGAAGACGACGTCGGCCCGCTCCACGAGCTGCCGGAGCACGGCACCGGCCTCGGCCGGGGACCACAGAGCCGCACGGTAGTTGAAGTCGAACGACACGAGGACGCCGGTCTCGCGGGCCAGCTCCACCGCCCGAAACACCGCGGCGCGGGCCGAGTCGGACAGCGCGGGTGTGATGCCGGACAGGTGCAGAACCCGCGCCGACCGGACCAACCCCGCGTCCACATCGTCGGGCCCGACCCGCGATCCGGCGAGGTCGCGCCGGTAGTAGCTCACGCGTACCCGGTCGGCGGTTCGGTGCTCGCGCAGCATCAGACCGGTGGCTACAGCATCCTCCCGGCGTACGCGCGAGACGTCGATCCCCTCGGCGCGCAAGGCGTCGTTGACAAGCGTGCCCACCGGGTCCGCACCGAGTCGCCCGATCCACGCGGTGGAGTGGCCGAGCCGGCTGAGCCCGATCGCGACATTGGTCTCCGCGCCGCCGAAGGAGATCGTGGCAGGCGCTCCGACGCTGAAGGAGCCGGTACGGGTGGCGGCGACCAGCCCCATCGTCTCGCCAAGCGTGACGACATCCACCGCAGCCACGTCGGCCCCGCCGTCCGGAGCGCCAGCGCCGTCCGCGCCGTCCGAGCCGAGGGGATCCGTCAGCGCCGCCGCCACGGCGCGGTCCAGCGGCTCGGTCACGGCGTACCTCCCGCCGTGTTCACCGCGGCCACCAGCGCACGCGCTCGCTCTGCCAGCGCGTCGAGGTCACCACCCGGCTCGCACGCGTCCGCCACCAGCGGACTACCCACCCCGACACCGACCGCCCCGGCCGCGAGGTAGGCGCCGGCGTTGTCGGCGTCGATGCCGCCGGTCGGCACCAGGGGGATCTCCGGCAGCGGGCCGCGGACCGCCTTGAGGTACGCCGGCCCGCCCATCGCCGACGCCGGAAAAACCTTGACCATCGTGGCGCCGGCCCGCCACGCCTGGAGGATCTCGGTCGGGGTCAGCGCTCCAGGCAACACCGGGACGCCGAGTCGGGCGCCTTCCTCGATCACCTCGACGCAGACGGCCGGTGAGATGAGGTACGTCGCCCCGGCGTCGACCGCGCGGCGCGCCTGCTCGACCGTCGTCACGGTGCCGGCACCGAGCGCGACGTCGTCCTGCTTCCGCGCGGCGTAGGCGCGGAGCGCGTCGGTGACATCGGGAGCGCTGAACGTGAACTCCACCGCGCGGAACCCCGCCGCCACGACGACGTCGCTGACCTCGCCATACCGCGCGGCGGACGACGACCGCAGAATCGCGATCGCCGGGCACGCCTTCATCGCTTCCGCCAGGCTCACCCGTGCACCTCCATGGTCGTCGATCCCACCGGTCCGGCCGTACGCCGAAGCTCCAGGCTCGCGCTCCCGCGCCGAGTCCTGAGTCTAAGTCGTGACGTGCGGGGTAAAGGGGACCGCCGGTCGCGATCGGACGCCTGATCCACCCGGGAGCGGGGGCGGCATCCGGGGTGCCTTGACCTCGGCAGGTGAAGGCCACTTCACTGGTGGGCTGAGCGTTTCGTCCAAGTATCGGCGCTTTTGACGGCAAAGAAGGGACGACGCACCATGGCGAGCGAGCACGGTTCGACCGATCCCGGACCGCCGAGCAGCGGCCCACCAGGCACTCCGAGCGACGACGCGCCGCCTGGCGGCGGTGCGTACACGTCAACTCTCTCCACCCGGCATCTGCCAGGAGTGGAGGTCCGCGACCTGCCGGCGGCACCGACCGACACCTGGCGCATCCTCGGACCCGGTCTGGTGGGCGCGGGCGTCGGCCTGGCGTCCGGTGAGTTCATCCTGTGGCCCTACATCGCTTCACAGGTAGGGCTCGTCTTCCTGTGGGGCGCGGTCATCGGCGTGATGACGCAGTGGTTCCTCAACATGGAGATCGAGCGCTACACACTGGCGACCGGCGAGACAGCGTTGACCGGTTTCAGCCGGCTGTGGAAGCACTGGGGCCTGGTCTTCGCGGTGATGACGTACTTCGCGAACATGTGGCCGGGATGGGCCACGAGTTCGGCGACCCTCGTGTCGTACATCTTCGGTGGGAACGTCACGGCCATCGCGATCGCGATCCTGCTGATCTGCGGCGCGGTCCTCACGCTGGCACCGGTGGTCTACACCGCACTCGAACGCGTCATCGTCGTGAAGGTCGCGGCGATCGGCGTCTTCATCCTGGTGGCGATCATCTTCGCCATCACCGGCGACGCCTGGCGCAACCTCGGCCAGGCGGTCACGCACATCGGGCAGTTCCCCGACCTGCAGTTCGCCCTGATGCTGGGGGCGATCGCGTACGCCGGAGCCGGTGGCGGGCAGAACCTCTGCCAGAGCAACTGGATCCGGGACAAGCGGTTCGGCATGGGTGCGTACGTCCCACGCCTCGTGAGCCCGGTGACCGGCCAGGAGGAGGCGGCGCCGTCGACCGGCTACGTCTTCGCGCCGGTCGGTGACAACCTCACCAGGTGGCGCGCCTGGTGGCGGTTCGCCAACCTCGAGCAGGCGGCGACGTTCGTGCTCATCACCGCGTTCACGATCGGGTTCATGTCGATGCTGGCGTTCTCGACGGTGTTCGGGCGCGAGGGCCTGCCCGACGACATCGCCTTCCTGCAGGTGGAGGGCAACGCGCTGAAGGAGAGCGTCGGACCATGGTTCGGCTACTTCTTCTGGGTCATCGGTGCGTACGCCCTGTTCGCCGGGGCGATGGGGATCATCGACTACACCAGCCGGCTGGCAGCCGACCTGGTGGCGACGGTCTACCTGCGCGGGTCGGGTGTCTCGGAGAGCCGGGTCTACTTCTGGCTGGTGTGGGGGCTCGTGGCGTTCGGCTGCCTGGTGCTGCTGGCCGGCCTGGACCAGCCGCTGGTGCTGCTGGTCATCTCGTCCTGTGTGGCCGGAGTGATGATGGCGATCTACGGCGTCCTGCTGATTCTCATGAACAAGCGGGCGCTGCCGCCGGCGATCAGGATCAAGACGTTCCGTACGGTCGTCATCGCCCTGGCGGTGGTGTTCTACGGGACACTTGGAATCATCACCATCATCCAGCAGGGCTCGCAGCTGTTCGAATAGTGGAGTTTCGGGTGGGTTCGGGCTCGCCGCCATCGAGGGCCTTGCCCTTGGTGCCTGACGAAGGACGTGTGTACGCAAGGTGAGCCCGCCCCACTCCCGCGACAGCCTGTCGGCGTATCTCCTCGAGGAGATTCTCGCCGGGCGGATCCCGTCGGGTGCGAAGCTGCCGCCGGAACGCAGCCTGGCTGAGCGGTTCGGCGTGTCGCGGCCGATCGTGCGCGAGGTGCTGCGGAGCCTCGCCGAGCGCGGGTTCGTGGAGATCCTTCCGTCACGTGGCACGTACGTCCGGGAGGCCCGGTCCAGTGACGGCGCGCGGTCGCTCGACACGTCGTACCGCCGGCGTAACGCCACCATTCGCGAACTCACCGAAGCGCGGCTGATGCTGGAGACCTATGCCGCCCGGCTCGCCGCCAGCAACGCGACCGATGTGGAGATCGCGGCGATGCGGCGCTGCCTCGACGACTTCGAGCGGGCCGGACACGTGCTGGAGCAGGCCCGGCTCGACCTGGCGTTCCACGCGCTCGTCGTGCGGGCGAGTCACAACACCGTGATCGAGACGATGTACGCGTCGATCACCAGCCTGACGTTCGAGTTGATGCTGCGGAGTTTGTCCGACCGGCAGGTACACCAGGCCGGCGTACCGCTGCACGAGAACGTCCTGCAGGCAATCGTCGACCGCGACCCCGACCGGGCGGCCGAGGCGATGCAGGAACACCTCGAGGTGGCGAGACGGCTTTACGGCAAGGACTTCGAGGCCAGCGTCGACCAGGTGGCCCAGCGGGAGTTGCAACGGATGCTCGGCCCGTCCGCGTCGCTGGAGGGGATACTCGAGGATGTGGCACGCCGCCACGCGGCGCTGGTGACAGCCCCCGGACCTGTGCCAGGGCCAGCGGCCCCGTGATCATGATCGTGATCCTGAAAGCGCTGCGTACACACAGCCCCGTCCCCCTTCACAATCCGGTTTGCCTTCATGATTGCCGGCCTGAGTCAGCCCTGTGATCATGAAGGTAAACCGGGCTGTGAAGCGTAACAGGGCAATAGGTCCTACTTCTCTTCATGATCACGATCATGATCACCGGTTCGGGCGCTCACCGGAGAAGGGGTTACCGCCGAACCGGGCCGCGGCGACGCCCGCCGGCCCAGGCCGCAGCGATGCCCGCCTTCTCGAATGGCGGACCCGCGGAGCACCGAGCGGCGAGGCGGGAGGTCCTGATCAGCTGAAGTACGTACCGCCGTTGAGGTCGATGACCGAACCCGTGCAGAACGAGCCGAGGTCCGAGGCGAGATACAGCACCGCTCCGGCGCAGTCGGCGGGGAAGCCCGCCCGCCGCAACGGCGTGCCGTCGATCGTCGCCTGCTGTTCGTTCGGTGGGGTGAACTCCTCGTGGAAAGGCGTGTCGAGGATGAGGCCGGGCGCGACCGCGTTGACGGTGATTCCGCGCGGGCCGACCTCCTTGGCGAGCCCGCGGGTGAACCCGTGCATCCCCGCTTTGGCGGCGGCGTAGGCGACCGCGCCCCGGCCGCCGCCGTTGCGGCCGGCGACCGAGGAGATGTTGATGATCCGGCCGCCGTCCGGCATCGACCGCAGCACCGCGCGCGTACAGCAGAACGCGCTGAACAGGTTGACGTCGATCACCTGGTGCCAGTGTTCGTCGGACATGTCGGCGATCGGCAGCCGACCGAGCAGCCCCCCGGCGTTGTTGACGAGAATGCTGATCGGCCCGCCGAGCGCGCCCGCCGCCTGGTCGACCACGGCGTCGACCGCCGCGCTGTCCGCCGCATCCAGTGCGTACGCAGCAGAACGCCGGCCCAGCGCGGCGATCTCCGCTGCCACCGGTGCGCCGTCATGGCTGCGGTGGGTGAGCGCGACGTCGGCGCCGGCCTGGGCGAGCGCGAGGGCGACTCCCCGGCCGATCCCGACGGCTCCGCCGGTGACGAGGGCGGCCTTGCCGCTCAGGTCGATCTGCATGCGTACTCCCTTTGTCTTCCTACGGTCTGGGTCTTCCTACGCCTGGGTCGTGCTAGGTCTGGGTCGTGCTACGTCTGGCCTGCCCAACGGCTGCACGCATCTCAGGCGAGGTTGTCCACCTGTCCGGCGGCGACGGCGTAGTGCAAGGGTTCCTTGCGCAGGAACCGTTCGATCTCGGACACCATCGCCGCACCCTGCCGGCGGTGTGAGTCGAGCGTGTGGCCGGCGCTGTGCGGGGATCTGATCGTGTGCGGCATCTCCCGCCACTCGCTGTCGACCTCCAACGGTTCGGCCGGGAACACGTCGAGCGCCGCCCGGATCCGCCCTGTCCGCAGTTCCGCCTGCAGGGCAGCAGGATCGATCAGTCCACCGCGGGCGCTGTTGACCAGGAGGGCACCGTCACGGAGGCCGCCGAGCTCGCGCGCCCCGAGCAGATTGCGGGTCGACGGTAGCAGGGGCACGTGCAGGGTCACGATGTCACTGCGGGCGAGGAGGGTGTCAAGGTCGGCTTGCGTGACGCCGAGCGTGCTCGCCTCGTCCGCGTCCAGCAAGGGATCGCTCACGAGAACGGCCGATCCGAACGCCTTCAGCAGCCGGATCACCGCCCGTCCGGTCCGGCTCGCTCCGACCACACCGACGGTCTGCGCGCCCAGCAGCCGGCCGGGGTGGCGGTGCCGCAGGTCGCTCCAGCCGGCTCCCTCGCGTAGTCCGGCGTCGAGCAGGTGGAGTTCGCGAAGCCAGGCGAGGATCTGCGCGATCACGAACTCGGCAACGGAGTCGGCAATCAACGCGGCTGCCTGACAGACCGTCACCCGGGTGCCGACCGCCTCCTGGGGAAGAAGGTTACGGATGCTTCCGGCGGAGTGCGCGACGAGGGCGAGGTCGGGGCACTTCGTGAGGATGTCGTCGCCCAGACGTGGCGTGCCCCAGCCGGTCAGGCACGCGACCACTCCGTCCAGCAGCTCCGGAAGGTCCCAGGCGTCCGGCGAACCGTCGGCCCATCGCACGTTCCCGAGCGCGTCGAGGCGGCGCTCCGTCTCGCTCGTGAGCACCATCGACCTGGTGGCCGCCGTGAGTAGAACCGCCACGCCTGAAGGGGTCTCGCGCGTCATGTCGTCCTCCAAGGACTGGTCGGTTCTCAGGATCGGGTGGGATAGAGCACCAGCTCGGGCACGTGCGCCCGGGCGGGCAACGACATCACTGCGAGGCACATCCGGGCCACATCGTCGGGTTGCAGGGCGTTAGCCAGCATCTCCGCCGTTGGCGGCGTCGGTCGGTGCTCGACCATGGGCGTGTCGGTGAATCCTGGGAAGAGCACCGACACGCGGATCCCGTTGGCGCGTTCCTCCTCCATCGTCGCGTGCGCGAGCGCGGTCACTCCCGCCTTACTGGCCTGGTATCCGACCCCGGAGACGTCCGGCTTCCTGGCCGCCGAAGAAGTGATGTGCACGAGCAGTCCGTCGCCCTGCTGGCGGAAGACCGGAAGCACCGCCTGCGTGAGCACGAACGCCGCATCGAGGTTGGCGCTCATCAGCTCCCGCCAGCCTTCGGGCGTGAGCGTCGTGAGAGCGCGGTTCCTGATGTTGGTGCCCACACTGTTGACGAGAACATCGATCCGTCCGTACGCTTCGACGCCCGCAGCGACCGCCGCTTCGACCGCCTGCCGGTCCGTCGCGTCACCGGCGTACGCGATAGCGGAGCCACCCTCGGCGGTGATCGTCTTCTCCAGCTCCGCAAGGGAATCCGCGCGCCGCGCGAAGAGGACGACACTGGCGCCCTCCGCGGCCGCCGCGACCGCCGTGGCCCGACCCATGCCACTGCTCGCGCCAGCCACCATGACGACCTTGCCTGCCAGCGCGGCGTCGGCTCCCACCGCCATCACGCACTCACCTCGACCGCATCGGATCCCGCCGTCAAGAGGCGCTTGACATAGCGGAGATCGGTACGGGTCTGGTCGAGCACCTGGTCGTACGGAAGCTCGTAGTGGCTGTGCAGCGTCAGTGGCCCGTCGAACCCGATCGCCTGCAGGTGCGGGAGGATCTCCGCCCAGGGCACCATGCCGTCCGCGAGTCCGAACCAGTCCGAACGCCACTCCCGCTGCCCGGCGCCCGTCGTTCCGGCGGGGAACCAGCCGCCGTTCTTGACGCCGACGCACGCCAACCACGGTTGCAGGATCTCGAAGGTCAGCCGCCAGTCCTCCCGTCCGTCCTGCACCACCTGGTTACCGGGATCGGGGTAGGCGCACAGCCACTCGGGTGAGTGGCCCTCGAGCATCGCTCGCGTCAGGGCGCCGGAGGCGTGGATCGTGTCGCCGTGCAGCTGGATCGCAAGACGTACGCCATGGTGGGCGGCCATCTCCTCGAGCCGGGCGAGGTGCCGCTGCGCCTCGGCCAGCGTGTCGGCGTACGACCTGACGTCAGGTTTGTACGCCCAGTAGCCGAGGCGGATCAGGTCGATGCCCGCGTCGGCACACGCACCCAGCACAGCGTCGGCGGGGAAGCGGTCGGGATCGGTGAGGTCCGTGGTCGCCATCGGCACCGACAGGCCATCGCTCTCCAGGTGTTTGACGGCAGCCGGGATGTCGCGGGCGTCGGCGGGATCGATGGTGGTTCCCGGCCGGACGAGCAGGTCGATTCCATCGAAACCGAGGTCGGCCGCCGCCGCTCCGATCTCGCCGACCGAGCTACTCTGGAACAGTTTGGTGAACAGCACCGTCCGCATTCAGGGCACCTTCTTTTCTTCTCGAATACTGAGCCTTGCGGTGGACGCCCGGGCGACGAGTTGCGGGGCCATCACCGTTGATCTCGGGCCGTCGCCGGACTGCGTGCGGATGGCGTCGAGCGCGAAGCGCGCCATCTCCGCCAGTGGTTGTCGGATGGTTGTCAGCGAAGGGTTGTACAGCTCGGCGATGGTGATGTCGTCGAACCCCACGATCGAGATGCCACGGCCCTGGTCGGGAATCTCGCGGCCAGCGTCGCGCACCGCCGCGCAAGCGCCGATCGCGTACATGTCGTTGATCGTGACGACAGCGGTGGGGGGTTCTGCCAACTGGAGAAGGGCTGTCAGCCCCTGGCGGCCGAGCTTCGCGCTCTCACCGTCGCCGAATCCCCTGCCAGGGTTGGTCCATACGAGTTGCTTGCGGTAGCGGACGCCGGCATCGGCCAGCGCGGCTCGATAACCCGCGAGGCGACGTCGCCGGCTCACCGTGGCGATCGCTCCTGAGATGAAGCCGATCCGGCGATGGCCGAGATCAAGCAGGTGCTGGGTGGCGAGGTAGCCACCGCGATGGTTGTCCACGCTGACGCTGACGAGGCCGGGCGGATCGCCGGCCTGGCGTTCGCGGTCGAACGCCACCAACCGAAGACCGCGTTCGGTAAACGGCCGTACATGGTCCAGCGACGGGAGCGAGGACCCGAGGATGACGGACCGGACGCCGCCCGCCCACAACTCCTCGATGTAGTCGTGTTCGCGGGCGGGGTCGCGTTCGCTGTTGCAGAGCAGGACCTGGTGCTGGTCGCGGAGCGCCTCGGCCTCCACGGTCCGCGCGAAACTCCCCCAGAACGGGTTGGCCACCGACGGTACGACGAGACCGATGACCTGGGCACGCCCGGTACGCAACTGGCGGGCGACCCGGCTGGGCCGGTAGCCGAGCTCGTTGATCGCGCGCGCAACCCGTTCCCTCGTCCGCGGGTGCATCCGGGCGTCTCGGCCGTTGAGGAGGTTGGAGACCGTGCTCGGCGAGACCTTCGCGGCCGAGGCGACGTCGCGGATGGTGACATTGGCCCCGCCGGACGTGGAGACACTGGCGCCGCCGGACGCGGAGACACTGGCGCCGCCGGACGCGGAGACACTGGCGCCGCCGGACGCGGAGACACTGGCGCCGCCGGACGCGGAGACACTGGCGCCGCCGGACGTGGAGACACGTCGGGCGGACCCGGAAGGACGGGTGGCGGGAGGAGCGGAGACGCGTGTGGGCGTACGTCCGCGCGGCATGCCACCCGCCCTTCAGAAGTGGTGTAACGATGCACCAATGTAACGATGCACCAACCAGTTTCCCCAGCGAGCGTCCGGAACTGGAAAGGCAGCGCGAAGCAGACGGTCCGTCCGCCACGCACGCTGGTTCAGCGGCGTGCCCTTCTTCCCGACCAGCGCCTCCTAGTCCAACGGGTTCGCACAGATCACGTGGGCCTGGAGACTCCAGTCCTGCAAGGGTGCCTTCTGCTCGGCCCGGACGGCGTACCGGCGTGGAAAGCCCTTGGTATCGAGTTGCTCCGGCGTGGCTCCGTCGACGTACGCATGGCCGGCGGGGTCCACCTTGGCGAGCCCGAAGCTGTACGCCAGCCTGCCGTTCGAGCAGGTGGCACGACGGACCTTCGCCGCCGTGGAGTCCAGCGGCGACGCAGCCCCCGCGACGACCTGATGGCCGGCCGGACTGGTGACGCAGACGCCCCGCGCATGAAGAGTGAACTGTGAGGTCGGGTCCCCATCGGTGGCATCGTCGAAGCCGGTGACCAGAGCGGACGTTCCGTTCGCGGCCGGCCGGACGGCACCCAGCGCGATGCGGCCGCGCTGCTCGAACGACGCCGCCGTCAGCATGCCGCCCGCAGCGAGCAGCTTCTTGCCCGCTGGACAGGTCACCGTCCGCGAGAGCTGGTGCGCGTCGCCCGTCGCCGGCGCAGCCCTCACGTGTTCGTATCCCGGTGGTTTCGGCCCGCACAACGCCCACATCTCGAGCGCCCACGGTTTGGTGTAACCCGGCTTCGCGTAGACGTTGGCGGAGTAGATGTAGTTGCCGCTGTCTCCGATGTCGAACGGCTGGAGGGCGGCGAACTTGAGGTCGCCGTCACCGCCGGCGCCGTCCTCGGTGCGGACACTCGCTCCCCCGCCGAGGATCACCTTGCCGGTCGAGCACGCGAGCTGTCCGAACCTGTGGTCGGCGGTGGCGAGCGTGCCGGACTTGTGCTGCAACTCCATGCCCGGCGGGGGCGGCGGCCCTGCTGCCTGCCGTCCCGCGTCCGGGACCGGGTGCGCCATGCCCGTGGTGGCGACCATCGCGACCGCGACACCCGCCAGCGCTCCCCACCGTTTCGACTGCACACTCATGCGCGACTTCCCCTCGATCCGTTCGACGGCCTCGATCTGGCGACCTGGTACGACCGCGAGTCCGGATCGGTTCGCCTCCCGCGCCCGGGGAAGCGTGCGAGCGAAGCAGGTGGTCCGCCCTCCACGTACGCCGGTTCAGCGGCGTGCCGCGTCCGCGACCTCCTCGATGAGCCTGGTGAAGCCGTCGCCTCCACCACCGCGCGCCACCAGCCGTTGCACGGAGTCACGAAGGAACGCGGCGTGGCTGGTGTCCAGCCCTTCGGCCCGCCTGACCCGTACCAACTGGTCGAGCACGCGTGCGTGTTCGGTGAGGGTCGCGGGACCCACGGGGTACCGGCCTTCGCGGATCTCCTTCGCCACGTCGGGAAGGGCGTCGACGACGTAGCCGAGTTGCCGGCGTACGAACGGAACGAAGGTCTCCGGGTCGGTGTCGGGCGCCCCCACGAGGGCGAGTGCGTTGAGATAGGCCGCCTCGGTCTCGTACCACAGACCGAGGAGCGCGAGGTCCCACCGGCACGCCTGACCAAGGTCAGTGCCGACGTGGGTGGGCGTACCGAGTTCGGCAAGCGTCGCGGCGTGCTCTGCGAAGGTTCGTTCGGCTCCGGCGTAGAACATGGTGGCCGCGGGCGTTCCGATCTGGCTGGGCCCGGCCTGGATCACACCGTCGAGATAGTCCAGACCGACCTTCGCCGCCCGCGTGGCCATGGCGCGCGCCTCGTCCGGCGTACCCGTACTGAGGTTCAGCAGCGCACACCCGCCCGCGGCCGCGCCGATCGCGTCGAGAACCGCCTCGCTCGCGTCGTAGTCCGTGACGCTCAGGAGGACGAGCGGGCTGGCCGCCGCGGCCGCGGCGGCGGTAGGCGCCGCCACGGCTCCGCCCGCGACCAGCGGGTCCGCCCTGCCGGCGGTGCGGTTCCAGACGGTGGTCGGATGCCCGCCGCGTAGCAGAGCGGCGGCCAGGGCGCTCCCCATCGCGCCGAGCCCGAGCACGGTCACCGGTGGATGGTTCATGCGAGTCCTCCTCAGGGGGAGCTGCTGGGGAAGTTTCGTTACGGTACGGATCGTAACAGAGGTGACTACACTCGCTGTCATGCAGTCAGGAAGCCGTCCCTCGGGCGCCCGGCGAGAGCTGCGGGCGCCGGCGGGCCGCCCGCGCGACACCCAGATCGACGCCGCGGTGCTGCGGACGACGCGGACGCTTCTCGAGGACTCGGGCTACACCAGCCTCACCCTCGAGGAGGTCGCCCGCCGGGCGGGCACGACCAAGCCCGCGATCTACCGGCGCTGGCCGACGCGTCAGCACCTGGTGATCGCCGCACTCGCGATAGGGCTCCAGGAGGTACGGGCCCCGGACACCGGATGCACGCTGTGCGACCTCAACGAGGGGATCAACGTCTTCGTCGCGGCGTTCCGCCAGATCCGTCCGGACGTGCTCGGTCCGCTGCTCGCCGAATGTGCGTCGAAGCCGGAGCTGCGCCAGGCCCTGCTCACGACGCTGTTCGAACCTCCGCGCCGCGCGGTGTTCCAGATGCTCGACAAGGCGGTGGCGCGCGGCGACCTTCGCGACGACCTCGACACCGGCCTCGTCGTCGACATGCTGGGTTCGCTCGTTCACTACCGCGCACTGTTCGGCCACGCACCGATCGGCGAGGCCGACGTCGAACGCGCCGTGGAGTCGCTGCTTCGCGGAATCGCCACCGACTACCCGGCTCTCGTCGAACACAGTCGACAGCTCGCCGCTACCCCACGCACCCATGCCGCCCACCACTAGGCCGAGTGCCCGTGCCGGGTCAGGGCCTCCGCCCGGTGATCATGATCGTGATCATGAATGTTCTACGTACGTATAGCCCCGTTCGCCTTCACGTCCCCCTGCCCCTTCATGATCACTGCAGAGATCATGAAGCGATCCGGGACCATGAACGCGATCCGACACATGGACCCCGAAAATCTTCATGACCGAGATCATGATCACGGGTGGCCGGCACACGGGCGCCGGTCACGGGCGCCGGTCACGGGTGGCCGACACACGGGCACTGGCGCCGGACCTGCGGGCCTTACACGTCGTCGGTCGTCAAGGTGCCGTTGACACGGCGTGGGACGCCGAGGACGTTCTTGTCGCGGAGCACCTCGGGCAGCAGCGCCTCCGGCATCCCCTGGTAGCTCACCGGACGCAGGAACCGCCGGATCGCGGTCGTCCCCACCGACGTGTGGATCGACGACGTGGTGGCGGGCCACGGGCCACCGTGCTGCATGGCGTAGGTCACCGACACACCGGTCGGCCAGCCGTTCCACAGCAGGCGTCCGGCCCGGTCCCGCAGCAGCGAGAGGAGCGGCGCCACCTGGTCGGCCTCGGTCTCCTCGGCGTGCACGGTCGCCGTGAGGTTGCCGCTGAACGCGGCGGCCGCGTCGGCAAGCTGTTCGACGTCTTCGTACTCCACGACCAGCGACGCCGGTCCGAAGCACTCCTCCAGCAGTGCGTCGGCGTGCTCGAGCAGCGCCGGAACAGTGGTCTTCACCACGGTCGGCGCGACGACGAGCCCGTCGACGGCGGCCCCCTCGACGAGGACCGAGATGCCCGGTGCGCCGGTCAGCCTGGTGATGCCCTCGGCGTACCCCTCCGCGATCCGCTTGTTCAGCAGCTCGGCGGCACCCACCTCGCGGGCGGCGGCGGCGATCTGCTCGTCGAGCCCGTGCCCCGCGGGTACGAACAACAATCCCGGCTTGGTGCAGAACTGCCCCACCCCAAGGGTGAAGGACCCTGCGAAGCCCGTCGCGATCTCCTCACCACGCGCCTTCGCCGCGCCGGGCGTGACGAACACCGGGTTGAGGCTGCCCAGCTCGCCGTAGAACGGAATCGGCTCCGGCCGCCCCGACGCGATGTCGAAGAGCGCCCGCCCGGCAGGGATGGAACCGGTGAACGAGCCCGCCTTCACCCGCGGGTCCTGCAGCGCCTCGATCCCGCGTTCGTACCCCACGACCACGGCGAACGCGCCGTCCGGCGCGCCAGCGGCCGACAGCGCCTGCGCCACGATCTCACCCGTACGCTGCGACAGCGCGGGATGCCCCGAGTGCGCCTTGAGGATGACCGGACACCCGGCCGCCAGCGCCGATGCCGTGTCGCCGCCCGCCACACTGAACGCGAACGGGAAGTTGCTCGCCGCGTACACCACCACGGGACCCAGCGGCACCAACATCCGGCGCAGGTCCGGCCTTGGGCCCATGCCCCAGTCCGGGTCGGCCGGGTCGATCGTCGCCTCGAGGTACGACCCTTCTTCCAGGACCTCGCCGAAGAGTCGCAGTTGGAAGGTCGTACGCACCAACTCTCCGCGCAGCCGCGCCTCGAGCAGGTGGGACTCCTCCATCGCCAGCGGCACGAGCTCGTCGGCCGCGGCGTCGAGGGCATCGGCCACGGCCCGCAGCAGGCGTGCGCGCGCGGCGGGCGCGAGCGCGGCGAGCGGTCCAGCAGCGGCCGCCGCTGCGGCGAGGATCGCCTCGAGCTCCGCGGGTTCGGTGTGCGGCACACTCGTCGGGTTGGCGACTCGGGTCGAGGTGGGCACGGTCATCGGACAGCCTCCCGGGCAAACGGATCGGTCAATGCGTCGACGAGCCACGACAGCGGCTCCTTGCCGACCACGACAGGATTGGAGAGTACGCCGACATCGGCGATCGCGATCTCCACGACATCGCCGCCGGCCAACGTGAACGACATCTCCGGGATCACGCCGGTCCCGGTGGCGAGGAAGAACCCGTCCGGGAACGCGTCACCGGCGAGGACGTAGGCGACCAACTCGTCGAGCGTCCGCTTCATCCGCGCGGTCGACGTCTCGCCCCGCCAGACCGGCGCGCCGTCACGGCGCACCGTCAGCGCGACGTCCAGCGCGGTGGCGTCGGGGATTTCCCACGCCGGCCGGATGCCGGTCGAGAGCGCGCAACTCCCGGCGTAGACCTTCGCCTGGGGGAGATAGAGCGGGTTCTCGCCCTCGATGACACGGGAGCTGACGTCGTTGCACACGACGTAGCCGATGATCTCGCCGAAGGTGTTGGAGACGAGGCCCAGCTCAGGCTCCGGCACGTCGAGTCCGGAATCGGCCCGGATGCCGATCGGCTCACCATCGGTGACGACCCGCCAGGGTAGGGCCTTGAAGAACAGCTCCGGCCGCTGCGCGTCGTAGACCTTCTCATAGACCGTCTTCTCGCTGCTCTCCTCGACGCGGGCGTCCTTGGAGCGTTCGTAGGTCACACCGGACGCCCACACCTCCGTACGCCCGTCGACGGGTGGGAGCAGGAGGACGTCGGCCTCGTCGAGGACGCCGTCGCCCGTGCCCGCGGCGGCCTCGACCAGCCCGCGAACCTCCTTGTACGGAAGCCGAAGCAGCTCCGCGACCTGGCCCACTCCCGCGACGGGCGAGATCCGCCCCGCCTGGCGCACACCCACCCGGACGGCGCGATCGGACCGGTCGGCGTAACGGACGATCTCCACGAGGTGCCTCCTTCGGCGGGCCGCACAATCCCACGGGCCTCACGCGGTCATCTGAGGGCAGTCATCTGATGTATGGCGGTCGGCGTTCAGTCTTCCAAACCGGTCACCCGACGCGACACCCCGGGCCGACCAGCGAGATTTTCGACCAGTCGTACGCCGAGACCGGCTTCGGAACCCAACCGGACCACGCCGTCGGCCACCTCCGGCAAGCCTTCGACCAGTTCGGCGTACCACGTCCGCAGGAAGGCGCGGACCGTCTCCTGGATCATGCCGTTCGGCTGGCTGAGTACCACGTGACAGCAGGCGGCAAACGCCACCGGCCCGGTGCAGTCGTGCGGCGCCACCGGTACTCCGAACGTGTCGGCGAGCGTCGCGATCTTGCGAGCCTCGGTGATCCCACCGGTCCAGCCGATGTCGACGGTGACGACGTCGATCGCGCCCTGCTGGAGCAGCGGGAGGAACCCGCGCCGGCCGGTGACGGTCTCTCCGGTGGCGATCGGCACGTCGACGGCGCGGCGCAGGGCGGCGAGGGCATCCACCGCGTCCGGGCGGATCGGATCCTCGACCCAGAGCGGACGGTAGGGCGCGAGCGCGGTGCAGATGCGTTCGGCGCAGGGGCGGTTCCAGAGGCCGTGCAACTCGACCATGACGTCCATGTCTGGGGCGCCGGCGGCCGAACGGATCTGCTCGAGGACCGAGAGCCCCCGCGCGAGTTCGGCGTCGGTGATCGCGGTGCCGTTACTGCGTTCGGCGTAGGAGTCGAACGGCCACACCTTCATCGCGGTGACGCCGTCCGCGCGGAGGTCCTTCGCCAGTTCGCCTGGTCGGTTCAGGAAGGCGTCGAGGTCTTCGTACTGCCGGCCCGCTGCCGCGCCCGGCCCGGCGCCGATTCCCCAGTTGTCCATCTCCTGCCGGGTGGAGGTGCGTACGTAGCCGGGGCCGGCGCAGGTGTTGTAGACCCGCAGCTCGGGCCGGACAGCGCCGCCGAGGAGGTCCGCGACCGGCAGACCGGCGCGCTTACCGAGCAGGTCCCACAGAGCGAGGTCCACGGCCCCGATCGCGCGGGTCTCCACGCCGCCGCCCTGGTAGCCGGTGTACGGCGCGAGCCGGCTGGCAGCCTGCTGGGGCAGCAGATCGTCGGTGCCGAGGATCACCGGGGCCACCGTGTCGTGGAGGTAGGCCTCGACCGCGCTCGCGGCGAAGAACGCCTCGCCGATGCCGGTCTGGCCAACGTCTGTGTGGAGTTGGAGCAGACAGACATTGGGCTGGATGGAGGGTCTCAGCGTTTCCACCGCCGTGATCCGCACGCCACCGCCTCCTCGCCGTGGTTCGTTGCCCACGCCATCGTTCGTACGCGATCGTTCGTACGCCATCGTTCGTGCGCCGCAGTTGGTTGACACCTGGTGGTCTGACCGGTTTTGCCGACGGGCCCGAGGCTAGCCGACATGACCCAGCCGGGCGGACAGCGCCGCTGCGCCGTCGCTGACCAGCCGGCCGAGGCCGTCCTTGCGCTCCGGAGTCCACCGCACGGTCGGGACCGAGATGCTGATGGCCGCGACGGTGGTGCCGGCACGGTCGGTCACCGGCGCGGCGACGCAGGCGACAGCCTCGTTCGACTCGCAGTACTCCTCCGCGATCCCGCAGGCGCGGATCTCGGTGAGCCTGGTACGCAGCTGCGTGGTTGAGGTGATGCTCCGCTTGGTCAGAGCGGGCAGGCTGTCGCCGATCGGATACAGCTCGTCGAGCCGGCTGGAGTCGAGTCGGGCCAGCAGCATGAGGCCGACGGCGGTGCAGTGGGCGGGTAGGCGCCGGCCGACCGCGGACACCATGCGTACCGGATGGGTGCAGTCGGCCTTGGCGACATAGATCACGTGCCGGCCGTCGAGGACCGCGACGTGGACGGTCTCGTCGCACGCCACCGCCACCTCCGTCGCCGCCACCTGGCCCTCGCGGGCAAGGTCGAGCCTTTCGGCGTACGTCGCGCCGAGGTGGAACACGCCCACCCCCAGGCGGAACCGGTGCGGCTGGCCCGGCACCGGGGTGAGGTAGGAGCGTTCGACCAGGGTGCCGACGAGTTCGTGGACCGACGTACGCGGCAGGTCGAGCCGGGCGTGGATCTCCGGGATGGACAGGTCCTCGGCCGTGCCGAACAGCTCGAGGATGTCCAGTGCCCGCATGACCGCGGGGACGGATCGGCCCATAGGTCGGCGCTCCTTCAGTTCCCGTGAGCGGGGAACGCTTGACGCGACTGGCTCCGCCCGCACACGATGTCCGAGTATACGAATGGCGTTCGAGATACCGGACATGCGGGCGACGGCTACCGTACGACGGCTTTCCCACGATCGCCACCGACAATGGCAACCAGACACTCAGGTCCTGGACACTCGAGTCCTGAACAGTCGGGTCACTGGAGAATCGGGTCCTGAACACTCGGGTCCCGAACGATCGGAGGGTGGAATCGTCGTGGTTCGCACGCGCGGAAGCCAACTGCTGGAGAAGCTCGATCTCCCTCCCCGCGACCTCGGGGAGCTTCCGGCTTCGGACAAGCGGTTCCCCGACGGGGTTCGGTACCGCGTCGAGATCCCGAGCACCGAAGGCCCACGCTGCCTCGCGGCGGCGCTGGAAGAGGCGGAGCGGTTGAAGGTGCCGGTCCGCCGGATCTCCCAGGGCACCGGCGTCTTCCTGCTGACCGACGTCGAACTCGACACCATGGTCGAGCAGGCCGACGCGGCCGGCGTGGAGGTCAGCCTGTTCGCCCGGCCCTGCGCGGGCTGGGGTGTCTCGGCGACTGCCCGGTCGGCCGCGGGCGGCGGGTTCGCCGCGACCGCACACGGCCAGGACCAGGTGGCCGCGGTCCTCGACGACATCCTCCGGGCTGCCGAGCACGGCATCCGCAGCGTGCTGATCTCCGACCTGGGCGTGTTGGCGGCGTTCGGAAAGCTGCGCGCGGCCGGTGACCTGCCGGCCGAGATGCAGGCGAAGGTCTCGGTGATGCTGCCGATCACCAACGCCGCGAACGCCCGCGTCCTGGAGGACCTCGGCGCGGACACGCTCAACGTCGCGACCGACCTGAGTCTCGCTCAGATCGCGGCGATCCGGGCGGCCGTGGACGTCCCGCTCGATGTCTACGTCGAGGCGCCGGACAACCTCGGTGGATACGTACGCCACCACGAACTGCCCGCGCTCATCGAGGTCGCGGCGCCGGTCTATGTGAAGTTCGGCTTGCGCAACGCACCCGACGTCTACCCGGCTGGTACGCATCTCGAGGCGACGACGGTCGCGCTGACCCGGGAGCGGGTACGCCGGGCCCGGCTCGGGCTGGACCTGCTGGAGCGGTACGGCGTCGACGAGCCCACGTCCAAGCCCGGCGCCGCCGGACTTGCCCTCCCGGTCAGGCGTACGACCTGACCCCGGCTCGGTAGCCACCCTCGCGCCGCCCCACTCCAGCCTGCTCGCGCCGTCGGTTCGCCCGTCGGTTCGCCCGTCGGTTCGCCCGTCGGTTCGCCCGTCGGTTCGCCCGTCGGTTCGCCCGTCGGTTCGCCCGTGATCATGATCGTGATCATGAAGGAAAATCGGCAGATGGGCCCCGAAAACCCTCATGATCACGGTCACGCGGATCCTGGGCCGTGACTCGCCGCGAACTCGCCCGCGACCCGGCCGAGCACTGTCAAGGGGAGGTTGCCATGCCCCAACAGCGCGTCGTGGAAGGCCCTGATGTCGAACGACGCGCCAAGCCGCTGCTCGGCCTCCGCCCGCAACCGCACGATCTCCAGCCGTCCCACCATGTAACCGAGCGCCTGACCCGGCCAGGCGATGTAGCGGTCGATCTCGTTCTCGACGTTCTTTCGGGTGAGGGCGCTGTGCTCCATCATGAACCTCACCGCCCGATCCCGACTCCACCCGCGCGCGTGCATCCCGGTGTCGACGACCAGCCGGCAGGCGCGCCAGAAGTCGAACGACACCATGCCCAGCTTCGCCACATCGCCGGTGTAGAGGCCCATCTCGTCGGCAAGCCGTTCGGTGTAGAGCGCCCACCCTTCGGTGAACGCGGTCGCACGGGCATGGCGGCGGAAGTCGCAGAGGTCCGGCAGCTCCCACAGCAACGCGAGCTGCGTGTGGTGGCCCGGCACCGACTCGTGGAACGTCAACCCCTGCAGTTCGAACCGTGGTCTCGTCGCAGGTTTGTACGTGTTGAGCCAGAACCGACCCGGCCGCGCGCCGTCGATGCTCGGCCACTGGTAGTAGCCCAGGTTCCCGTTCTCCGCTTCGTACACCGACTGCTCGAGAACCTCGCAGTCCACCTCAGGAACCCTGCCCAACCAACGCGGCAGCGCCTCCTGGGCTCTCGCCAGCGTCGCCCGTGCCTCGGCGAGCATCTCTTCGGCGTTGTCGAAGCAGAGATCGGGGTCCGTACGCAGGCGATGGGTGATCTCGGCGAAGTCGGCCGTGCCGAGCGTGCGGGATCCGCGTTCGCGCATCTCCTCGGTCAGGTCCGCGACCAGCGAGAGGCCGAGTTCGTGGAGTTCGTCGACGCTGTGGTCGGTCGTCGTGTGCCCCGCGGCCAGTTGCTGGTAGAGCGCGACGCCGCCCGGCAGGTGCGCAAGCCCGGGCTCCTCGTCCGAGCGCGCCGTCGGTAGGACCTCGCCCACCAGATGGTGCCGGTAGTCCGCGAGCGCCGGCCGCACCTGCTCGGCGACGACCGCCGCCACCCGGTCCCGAAATCCCGGCGGGTCGCCCTCCGCCGGCGCCGCCACCTTGGTCAGCGGGTCGTCGGCGAGCGACGTCGCGAGATAGGCGTCGACCTGCTCCACGGCGGCGAGAACCAACCGGCGCACGGGCAACCGGCCAGCCGCGCGACCGTTGTCAAGCCGCCCTTGCGCAGCCGCCAACCAGGCCGGCACCTTCGCGCAGCGGGCGAGATATCCGTCTGCATCCTGGGCCGTACGCAGCGTGGACTTCGGGAGGCTGATCATCACCGTCGCCGCCGAACCCGTGTGTGGCAACGGGGTCACCGTGTAGTCAGGTGCCGCGGCCGCGAGACCCACCAGAGCGTCCGAGATCGTCCGCAGCATCACCTCACGGGTGATCCGGCGGTCGGCGTCGAGCAGGTCGGCCGCGACCGCGGAGGCCTGCTGGTGAAGGCGTTCCAGCTCGCTTCGGCGCCGTTCCTCACCGGCCATCGTGAGGTCGGGTAGCAGGCCGGAGTATCCCGGATAGCCCACCTGGCTGGCGTAGAGCGGTGACCACGCCAGCTGGCCTCGGAACATCTCCTCCGCCAGTCGATCCAGTTCCTGTGCGGCAAGGTCGGCCTGCGTGTCGCCCACGTGGTTCGCCCTTCGATCGGCTTCTGATCCCGGCGTCCGGTCCTTGGCGACAGCGTCAACCCTTGATACCGGTCAGCGTGACGCCTTCGATGAAGTAGCGTTGGAGGAAGAAGAACAGGGCGATGATGGGTGCGATCACCGCCGCGGATGCGGCCATCAGGTAGCCCCACTGCGCGGTGTAGACGCTCTGGAACGACGCCAGGC